>NZ_CP121467.1:1200000-1800000 GCF_029691405.1 Streptococcus sp. D7B5 | reverse complement strand
CCCAAGGTTCAGCATGGAGGCCTCGGAGAACATTTTTGCGAGAAAAGCTGACGTTGTTTTGCAGTTTTCCTTCAGCAAAGAAGCTTTCAGGAAAACCAAGTGGTAGCATCTTTTCTTTCTGAAAATTTTCCTTAAACCAGCCACGATTGTCACCATGAACCGGAATGTCAAACTCTAACAAACCTGGAATGGCATCAATCTTGTGCACTGCAAGTGTTTTGCCGAAAAAATTATCTGTCATCTAGATTTCTCCAATCAAACGAAGCAAGTATTGCCCGTATTCATTCTTCTTGAGAGGTTGCGCCAACTTCAGCACATCTTCGCGGCTGATATAACCCATTCGGTAGGCAATTTCTTCCAGATTGGCAACCTGAACATTTTGCATCCTTTGAACCGTTTCGATATATTGGGAGGCCTCTAACAGGCTCTCATGCGTCCCTGTATCCAGCCAGGCAAAACCACGTCCCATAACTTCAACTGACAAATCCCCACGCTTCAAATAAGCATTGTTAACATCTGTGATTTCCAACTCTCCACGAGCACTCGGTTTTATCTGTTTGGCAATCTCCACAACGTCATTGTCATAGAAATAAAGACCTGTCACTGCATAGTTAGAGCGAGGATTCTCCGGTTTTTCTTCTATGGAAATAGCATTCATATCTGTATCAAACTCGACCACACCAAAACGCTCTGGATCCTTCACTTGGTAGCCAAAAACAGTCGCCCCCTTCTCTTTCTTGGCTGCCTTTTGAAGCATTTTGCTCAAACCAGGCCCATGATAGATATTATCCCCCAAGATCAAAGCAACACTATCATCACCGATAAATTCTTCACCGATAAGAAAAGCCTGAGCAAGTCCGTCGGGACTTGGCTGTTCCGCATAGGAAAGCTTGATCCCAAATTCGGAACCATCCAAGAGCAGGTCCTTAAAACGGGGCAAATCCTGTGGTGTTGAGATGATCAAAATGTCCTTAATCCCAGCCAACATCAAGGTTGACAAAGGATAGTAAATCATGGGTTTATCATAAACCGGCATCAGCTGTTTTGACGCAGCTCGAGTAAGTGGGTACAGGCGCGTTCCCGAACCACCCGCAAGAATAATACCTTTCATAATAGGCTTCCTTTCTAGCTAATTACCTATCCTATATTCTATTTCATTTTTTCCCAAATTCCCTAAGGAATTTACTTCAATTTGGATAAGGCAGCTTTTAAATAGGCTCCGTCTCGAAGAGCAGCTCCAACTTTCCTAGCCTGTTCTGAAAGTTCCTTGTAGTCTTGAAGTGTCAAATCATCTAGTACTTTTTGAAGGTCGTGTAGAGAATCAACTGCTAGACCACACTGTTTATCCAGAACAAAATGTGCGAGAGCCGACTCTTTCCAAACCACTAGAGGAAAGCCCGAAGCCAAATAAAGAGAGGCCTTGTGCGAGTTGTTAAAGCGTAGATAGTTTCCGTAAGAACCTTGGCAGGTTTCTGAGCTGTCTCCGTCCCAGACCAAACCAAAACTACCTTCAAGAGCAGCTGGGAGGTCATCCGGCATAAAGGAACCAAAGTAGGTGGTGTTTTTCAATGCACGACTTTCATCATAGCCCACCCCATACAAGTTATAGGCTGGCTGGTCTGGCAAGTTATAAAGATAACCTGACTTTGCAGGGTTCAAATTTCCAGCTACGATAATAGGCTGGTCTTTTTGGAGATTTGGTTTTTCAGCAAAGTTTGGAATCAGGTAGTCAAAAATTTCCAAGCTAACCATTTTATCTGCTGGCACTCCTTGACCTACCAGAACTTTCTTCATGATATCGTTATGAACGATAATGCCATCCACTGACATCAAAGCTTTCTTTTCCTGGAAGTAATTGCGCACTTTATGACGGAATTTCACTTCCGAACCTGCTGCATGACGCAAGGTTTCAATATCATGGATCAAAAGATAGAATTTTGCTCCTCTCTTTTGCGCCTGCTTAATGAGTTGTGAGATGAAAAATGTATGGTGGATAATAGGGAACTGAATCACCAATTCATCTCCGGCTCCCAACTGATCAAACACAGACTTGGTCGCACGATATTTGTGTTGTTGAGCTTTAAAGAAATTCATCTTATACCAATTCTCAACCTTGAGCTCCAACCCCTCATAACCCTCTGAGATTAGAATAGCTTCCACGTCATTTCGCGCCTTACTCCCTGCATTCTTTTCATGTGCATTATGCAGAAATGAATCCTTCAGATAATATTTCACCTTTTCTCCCCTTTATCTGTGATGTTCTTAGATGCTCCCTAGTTCTTCTTCTACCACATTCAATGCACGTTCAACAGTCACATGCATATCATAGTATTTATAATCTGCCAAGCGACCACAGAAGATAACGTGGCCATTTTTCTCAGCTTCTGCTAGATACTGCTCATAAATAGCATTGTTTTTGGCATCATTGATTGGATAGTAAGGTTCATCTCCTCTTTTCCAATCTGCTGGATATTCACGAGTAATAACGGTCTTGGCTTGAGTCCCAAACTCAAAATGTTTGTGTTCGATGATTCGCGTATAGGGAATATCACGTTCAGTATAGTTGACTACAGCATTTCCTTGATAATTTTCTTGATCCAAAATCTCATGCTCAAAACGGAGACTACGATACTCTAGTTCACCAAACTTGTAGTCAAAGAACTGATCAATCATCCCTGTGAAGACAATCTTAGTTGCTGAAGCCTCCAAGTTCTCCCGATCAGTAAAGAAATCTGTATTAAGCTCTACTTCGATTCCTTCCAACAACTTTTCGATGATGACATTGTAACCACCAATCGGAATTCCTTGGTAACGGTCATTGAAATAATTGTTATCATAGGTCAATCGAACAGGTAAACGCTTGATGATAAAGGGTGGTAGTTCAGTAGCAGAACGCCCCCATTGCTTTTCGGTGTAGCCCTTGATTAGCTTTTCATAGACATCCATACCAATCAACTTAATGGCTTGTTCCTCTAAGTTTTTAGGCTCAACATCTTGCATGTGTGTCGTCTGCTCAGCAATCTTGTCCTTGACTTCTTGGGGTGTCTTTGTCCCCCACAAAGCATAGAAAGTGTTCATATTGAAAGGCAGATTGTAAAGATGTCCTTGATAGTTGGCAATAGGAGAATTGATATAATTGTTAAACTCCGCAAACTGATTGACATATTCCCATACCTTTTTATTAGATGTATGGAAGATATGAGCCCCATACTTGTGGACATTGATTCCTTCAACAGATTGGCAATAGATATTCCCACCAATATGTTCTCGTTTATCAATCACCTTCACCTTCTTGCCACGTTTGTTAGCTTCGTAGGCAAAGATTGCACCTGACAAGCCAGCACCGACAATCAAATAATCGTACATAAAATCTCCTTATTTCTTTAAAACACTTTTTAGTTCTTGAAAATCCAAGACACGTAAGAGCAAAACCAAGCCGCCATAGACTAGGAAGCCAAGCAGAGAATAGATCAAGACATTCACAACAGACGAGAAGTGCATGAAAGCTTGTACAGAATACAAAGCGCCGTACATCAAGAGAGCAGCTAAAAATATTTTTAGCATAGATGGAAGGATCTTGACCTCTTTTAGATACGAACGTGTAAAGTAGAGTTGGATCAGCCAAACTAAACCTTCTGTCGCAACAGATACGATCGACGCCCCAATATAGCCCAGAGGCGGGATTAAAAGGAGATTCAAGCCTACACTGAAAATAGCTGGAATAGTTGTTGACAGCATAAATTCACGATTCTTATTATGAGGAATCAAGATTTGAATTCCCATTATATTGGTCCAGCCAATAAAGAACATTCTAAAGACCATGATGGCAATCGCATAGCGAGCATCTTGGAAGTCTTGCCCTAGGAAAAAATTAACAAAATCTTTGTTAACAATCAAAATCCCCGCAATCATCGGAAAGATGACCAAGTTATACACTAAGAAAGACATTTCATGTAGCTTGTTAACCACCTTTTGATTGCCTGATGAGAGAAGATTAGAGACCCGAGGCAACATGACACTACCTAGGGACGTTACCAAGGTTAACAAAATATTCAATAATTTCAAGGCTTGATCATAGATTCCAACATCCTTTGTCGAAGACAAGGCACCCAACATGGTGCGATCTAGCGTGATGTAGAGCGAAATGGCAATCTGTGGCAGAAACAAGAGAATAACTGGTTTGATATGCTCTTTGGCATAGGCTATATCCAGATGCGGCTTGCGAATGTGTTCCCGAGCAGGAAGCCACATACTCAACTGACCTAGTAGATCATAGGCAACCAAGAGGATGATATACAAGTACAAGTCGGATGGTTTCTTAACAAATAGGAATATCGAAACAACACCTAGAAGTTTGACCATTGTGTTACGAGTTGTGATTTTTTTGAAATCTTCTAACCCTTGAAAAAGCCAAGAAATATCAAAACCGCGAGACAGCAAACTAAAGCCAAGTATATAGGCAATTGGATTGTTCATCGACGGCACAAGCAAGCAGACAATGATATAAAGCGTAACCGCTAAACAGGTTGAAAGGACTTGTAAACTGTAAATGCCCCAGAAGGTCTTTTCGACTTCCTTACGATGGCCAGAAATTTCCTTGGTCCCATAATTCGCTACTCCCAGCGTCGCTAGTAGGATAAAATAAGTCACGATGGAGTTATAGTATCCATAGGAACCCAAATCATCCGAAGAGAAAACCCGGGTGATATAGGGAGTTGTAATCACAGGTAAGACGATGACAAGTAACTGATAGGACAGATTGTACAAATAATTTTTTAAAACTCTCACACAGCTTCCCTCATCTCAGATTTTTCCTCTTTAAATTCCATCACTGGAATAGTAGCAAAGAGAAGGAACATAAAGATATTGTATGATGGACGAACCCAGAAGGCCTCAAACATACAGTTGACTGCTATTAAGGATAAGGCCGTCAATAGCAAATAATTCTTTTTGCGATAAAGTGACCAAGACCTAACTATGTATAACACGACCAATAAGAGAACTGGAATCATCCCATAGGTAAAGAGCATCTGAACGTAGGAAGAGTCTACATAGTCGTAGCTCAAAACGGATTCTGTACGCCCCCCATAACCGACAAATGATATGCCCCGAATCCCAAACCACTGCACTGCATATTTTTTTAGTGCCTCATGTCCTAGGTGTAATCTCATACTAAAAAAATTGTTTAAAGCCACATACATTGGATGAGACCAGGTAAATTTAGAAGAGAGATAAATCATTACTGAAGACGCTATACCAGCCGATAAAGGAAGTAAAGCAAAAAGCCGTCGCTGTCTATCATTTCGGAAATAAAAGTACAGAAAAATGAGCGCCATTACAGTAATAGAAGCGGCATTAAGCCTCGCATCGCAATATCGAATAATGAAATAAGCCAGACCAAATCCTAAGGCAGTCCGTAAAATAATGAATTTCTTTCTAAAGATATACGATATAGCTGTATATAGATAAAAACAGTGAGAAGCAAAATCAGTTGGATAAATAAAGCCAAATGAATTTCGAACAACGACTCCCGCAGATCGTGATTGGACAAATTGCAAGTTTGGAATAGCACCAATCACGGCCAAGAGCACTATCAATACAATAAAAAACAAGGCTACAACAGAGTATATTTTAAGTACACTTTCCATCTCAGCCTTGTAAAGAAAGACAAGCAGAAACATATACATCAATGCATTAAGGTTCCCAGTCTTATAGTAAACCATGCCCCCAGCAAAAAGAAGAATTGGTGCAAAGATGAGATAGCTTATAGAGTAGTGATGAATATAAGCAAATCGCATAGCAAGTAACAGGACTGCAAAAAAAGGAACTACATTAGGAATATTAGGTAAAACAGGAGCTAACATAGACGTATTGATCATATCTATGGAGACAACCACTATTAAAACTGCTGCAATTAGCAATTTATCACGTTCTAACTTTAACATTTTCTTTTTCCTTTTCTTCTTTCATCCCTAACTCTTACTTAGGATTTTTTTAACTTTTTAAATTGATAATAGAGCCGCGGATACTTAGTAATTAAAACATAGAGGATCCTACGTTTCTTGCTAACTCTAGCATTCTTCAAGACAAGAGGCAAATAAGGCCTGGTTTTCTCCTGAAGTCTCTTGAATTCTACCGAATCCCCATCCTTAATCATCGTAAAGATAAGAAGACTTCCTGTAAAGAAGCGAGAAATAATGGCTTCTTGGAGTTCTGAACTCTCAGAATAGGTTGCATTCACAACCTCTTTTAAATGATCAATTGCTTCGTAAAACTCGTATTGTTTTGGTGTGAAAGCCGAGGCAGTAATGCTACCAGGTCTATGGTAATAATGGTAAATCGGAAGATGGTACAAAGCCACGGATTGGGCTTGATTGAGATGCTCACTGATGACATAGAGGTCTTCGTAGATGCGCCCCTTGGGGAAGGGAGCTTTCTCAAGAAGTTCTTTCCGATAGAGTTTCCCACAAGCAGAGACCGTTACAAGGTTTCCGTAGAGCATCTCAGTCAGAGCCTTTGCCTTGTCATAAACCTTAACTTGATCTAGATCAAGCTGATCCAAGTGGAAGTTCTGATAACGATGATAGTGAGCTGTCGGCTCTACTTTACCACTAACCATATCTGCTTGGGTACGACCTTGTAGCTCTGCTAGCAGTTCCAAGGCGCAAGGTTCCAAATAGTCATCCGGATCTAGGAAGGTGATCCAGTCACCCTTGGCTTTCAAGACCCCATAGTTGCGAGCATCAGATAAACCACCGTTGACCTTGTGGTAGCTCGTCACCCAATCATACTGCTGGGCATACTGGTCACACAAGAGTCCTGAGCCATCACTCGATCCGTCATCAATCAAGAGGACCTCCATATCCTTGTATGTCTGATGTTCCAAACTCTCCATAGCATAATGAAGGTAGTCCTCCACATTGTAAACAGGTACAATTACCGAAATCATCTATTTTTTCTTTCTCTTACTTATTTTTTCAGTTTAAATCTCAAATGAGCTTTTATCTGGAAGCAGTTGGTCCATAGCCTTGACGAAGTCTGTCATCACCTGTTCCTCATCTTGAATGTTGTGTCCGTCATTGATACACATAATTTGGTATTTACCAGAATTCAGTAGCTTCCAAAAATCTGGTCCGGCATTATCCAAAGAAAAGAGTCCCCCTAACTTAGGATTTCCGATAGCGTATTGACCACTAGCGATCTGCCAATATTTAAAGAGCCAAACATTGGTATCAGAGGGACTTCTGAAGCGACTCGCTGAGGTTGTCTCCAAAACTGCTTTTTCCTTTTCCCATACCAAGTCCATTGTTGATTTTAGTAGGGGATAGGGCAGGTGACTCTCCCAGAAACCACAGATAAACTGACTATTTCTGTATACTAGCGACTTAACAATACTCTTTAATCCCTGCTTAGGATCAAAGAATTGTCCATTCTTCAAAATTTCATTTCGACTGAAATAGCTAGTGACAATCTCCATGTCATTTATCTGAAAATTCCCCGTCCCATATCTTTCAGGAATAATCGGAGAAAGAGCCGTATTATATTTGGGTAAACCATCCCCTGAGAAAAAATCTGTCGGTTCAACTGGAGCCGTCAAATACATATCGTCATTAAAAAAGACAAAGTGCTCAGAGAGACCAGGAATGCGATGGATATTACTTTCGATCGGATTGGCAGAAAAAACTGGTAGGTAATCCTTACAGATAATCTCTGTATGATCTACCAAGACCAATTTTTCACTGTTTATATCTAACCAGCTTGGCTTTTGCTGGTCGGTCACGAGGTAGATCTTATTGACCCAAGGAGCAAATCTTTCAACTCCTCTAAACCAATATTTAAAGGTCCCCCATTCTCGGTAAGCCTTGACTGAATTCATACTCTGTTTAGAAGTATTAACCGATCCATCATAGCTTGATTTTTTTTCTTGCCACACAGGATCATTCCCATCAACCCAAGTCACAACAAAATCTATTTTATTCATAACTAATCTTTTCTATCTGTTTTATACAACTCCGAAAAGTTCTTGATGTAACTCTCCAAAGAAAACAGCTCTTTTTGTCTCTGATATCCTACTCGCCCAAATTTTTCTCTTTTTTCAGAACTATCTAGTAAGAGAGAAATGGCATTAGAAAGTTCTTGAGGACGATTTGGTTTGACTAAGCAACCACTTTTGTCATCTACTACCATTTCAGCTATTCCCCCATTGTTATAACCAACAACTGGTTTTGAACAAGCCATGGCTTCTAGGACTACTGTAGGTAGGGAATCAGGTTTTATACTTGGTAAGACAAAGATATCAAACATATTATAAAGTTCAGAAGTCTTATCGTAGTAATCAATACGATGAATTTGTGACACAACAGATGAAGAAGCTATTCTCTTATCTAGTTCTTCTAAGCGCCATTCTTCACCAGGAAAAACACCTCCAGCCAGGAAAGCCACCGCTTGCTCATTCTTTTCCAAAAGTGGCTCGACTGCTTCTATGAAATCATTTTGTCCTTTAATAGCATTGACCCGACCAATCATGCCAATCACAAGTGCATCTTGCGCAATGTCAAATTTTTCACGAATAGAAGACGCATCCATTGGATAATAGACAGCATTATCGACACCGTTATAAATCACTTCCACTTGGCTATCTTTGATAAAGGGAGACTGCTTGATATGATTAGCGACCGCTTGGGACACCGTCACAATCTTGTCTGCATATCGTCCCATGAGCATATTGATAAAGTCAGAAATAGCTTTGGGTTTGACGATAATCTCATGAACATGCCAAATCAAAGGCAGCTTGAGCTTGCGTTTCAAATAGATGCCCTCCAAAACAGCCGCTGTATTATTGTGAACCATATCTATACTGTGTTCTCGAGCATAGAGGGCGATTTGCTTAGCATAGAAATTATAAGAGCGAATATAGTCGGCAATGCCTTTAGGATTAAAGTATTTTCTACGTAAAATCGGATAATCCAACACGCTGACCTTAGCTCCAACTTGGCGCAAAGCCTCGACTAAAACACCATCATTTGGCAGGATGACGTGAGCTTCAAATTCTTTGGAATCCAACCCTTTAATCAATTCCAATAAAACCTTATCTGCTCCATACATTTCTGCACCAGCATGCAAGTATAAAATCCGTTTCATTCCCTATCCTTTAAACACTTCTTCATAATCTGACACAATCTTTTCCCATGTGAAAGCCGAGAGGATTCTTTGACTTGACTTGAAATCCAAGTCAGTTATTGCTGCCTGATCAAATCCTTCTACTTCCTCAATGACACGTGCCAACTCATCTTTTTTCCAATAAATGGCCCCGTCTTCACCAACCTCACGGTTAAAGCCAACATCTAGCAACAAATTTAGTTTTGTGGATGCTAAAGCTTCCAATAGAGAAGGGTTGGTTCCTCCAACCTCATGCCCATGGAAATAGGCAAAGGCATTTTCACGAATGTATTTGAGCAACTCTTGGTCATAGACCGTACCGACAAATTTAACCCTAGGATCTTTGTCAAAACCAGTATCCCGTAACAACTGGTCGTAAAATTTATTCTGCTCCACATTTGTGATGAGAACAAAGTCCTTTTTGGACTTGGACTTGATAAATTCACGAATCATAGCTTCGTAGTTATTTTCAGGAACGAATCTCCCCACCACTAGATAATAGCCATTTTCGCTGACTCCTTTTTCCTTATACCAATCCCGAACTTTGGCATCTTCTGCTTTCAGGATTGAAGGGGTAGTATCTGTCCCATAGGCAATATAGGTGGTCTTTGGCTGATACTGTTTATAGTCCTCTTGGATATATTGTTCAATATTCTTACTGTCACAGACCAGTAAATCTGCATGTTTGACCATGAGCTGCTCTGAAAATTTCCAATACTTACGAACTGGTAAACTCCATTTTGCTCGCAACCATTCATGACCATCAGGATTTACCAGCAAAGAGCCACCAATGGCACGAATTTTTTTCTTAAGTCCAGAAATAAAAGGACCGATGCGACAAGCTAGAATGTAAAAAATGGGAGCCTCGTCCTTGTTTTCCTTAGCCAATTCAATAGCCTTGTTGACCGCTGCAATATCGTAAGCGATGGCGCGGGCCGGTCCGATATTGGGTACATTGATGTTGAAGCAAATGGCTCCATTGTGCTCAAACTGGTCTTCCTTAATACCAGACTTGGCAGAATTTTCACGCATACAAGCAACATAGTATTGTATGTTGCTGTCTTTTTGATATTCGGTTAATTTTTCAACAAAGGTTTCAAATCCTCCATACTTGGCAGGAATCCCCTTTGAACCAATGATATAAACTGACTTTTTCATCTCTCTCCTAACAGGACTGAAGGGCAGAAATTACTTTGCCCCATCTCTCATAAATACAACTTTAACGGTCTTTAACAATATTTCAATATCTTTCCAAATAGTCCAATCATCAATATAGGCCACATCTAATTTAACAACTTCATTGAAATCCTTGATCTCACTTCGCCCGCTGACTTGCCACAAGCCTGTTATCCCAGGTTTAAAACTCAATCGACGTTTTTGCTCAGGAGTATATTTCTCATACTCATCCACTGTTGGGGGACGGGTTCCGACCAGACTCATATCTCCCATTAAAACATTCCAAAACTGCGGTAACTCATCTAGGCTGGTCTTACGAATAAAGCGACCAATTGGAGTGATACGAGGATCATCATCGACCTTAAACATGCCCCCCTGCATAGTATTTTGCGCCAAAAGTTCTTGTTTCCGCTGCTCAGCATTCACGCACATAGATCTAAATTTATAGAAAGTGAAATGTCGACCATTTTTCCCAATACGCGTTTGAGAAAAAATCGCTGGCCCACCATCTTGTCGAATCATCGGAACCAAAACAATGCTCACCAAACCACAAATAATCAAGCCGACAATCGAACCGACAATATCAATGAAACGTTTGGCAATGACATGACTGGTCTTATAAAATTTTGTAGAAAACGTGATAACATTCAGCCCTGCCATCCCACGAATCTTTTTATCACTACCTAGATAGTTATTAAAAGCATTCAGATTAACTGTAACATCAATTCCCATTGTCTCAAAAAGTGAGATAAACTCCCCGATGTCGTACTCTTCACTTGGTAGATTGATAAAGACCTCATCGACAACTTCATGAGTAGCAAAGTCTAAGATATTCTCAGCAGGTACAACGGTTAAGGTTTGATGCCGAAAATCAGGCTGGTCTAAAACACTGACCGCCACCAAATTCCAAAAAATTTCTCCCGACTCTATCAGCCTATCGATGACTTTTTCAACCCTAGAGGTCGCTGTTATCAAGAATATCTTCTTACTCCCCTTGAGATTTGGAAAGATGCTTTTTCTATAGCGTTTAATGCATAGATTCAACAAATACAACAGAATAGAGTGTATTGTCAAAAAATAAATCATTCCTCGTCTAGAGATACTAAAACGATCTTCTAAGAAAAAATTCGAAATACTGATAGCTAAAGCAAAGAACACGATATACTTTGTCGTGTTGATAAACTCTGCTAAATAACCCCTTTTAAAAAAATCATGCCCATAATCACTGATATAAAAAATAAAAAAATGAAGAATGAACAAGATAATAACAGAAGTATTTACAATCTCTGTTTCCTTAACAAAACTAAGTAAATAAGCTAATAAAATGACAAGAAAACTCTGGATTGTCGCCAAAGTAATCTTCAATCCCTTTTCTTCCATAATATCTTCCCTAAACTATTTATTATTTTTTGCCATAATTCCCATAGTTTCCATATGCTCCATAGGAGCCATATTTTTCAACTGAAGTATTGAGTTTATTAAGCACAACTCCTAAGAATGGTTTGCCTGTTTGTTCGAGTTGTTCTTTAGCTTTTTGGACATCACGACGATTTGTTTCACCAGCAGCAGTTACTAAAACAGAAGCGTCACACTTCTGCGTGATAATCGCTGCATCGATAACAACTCCAATCGGAGCAGTATCTACAACGATGTAGTCAAAGTACTTGCGTAAGGTGTCAATCATGGTCGCAAAATTTTCACTTTGTAACAAAGCTGTTGGGTTTGGTGATACAGAGCCCGCTTGAATGACAAACAAATTTTCAACATTGGTTTCACATAAACCTTGTGATAGGTCTGTTGTACCTGACAAAAACTCTGTTAGACCTGTAATTTTTTCCCGTGATTTAAAGACACCTGACATGACTGAATTACGGATATCCGCATCAATCAACAGCGTCTTATAGCCCGCACGAGCGAAAGCCCAAGCAATATTGGTAGAAGTTGTTGATTTTCCTTCTCCTGGTTTGACAGAGGTAATGGAAATCACTTTCAAGTTATTCCCACTCAATTGAATATTGGTGCGAAGGGCATTGTAGTATTCTTCTGCTTTTCTTGCCAAATCTAATTTTTTTTGTGCAATTTCTAACGTTGGCATTTTTCTCTCCTATTTCAATTTATCCAAATTTGGAACTACTCCCAATAGTGCAATTTGCATCACGTCCTCAATATCTTCTGGACGTTTCACTCGTGTATCTAAGAGCTCAACTAGGAGAACCGTAACAACCATTACAACTGCGCCAGCAAGAAATCCAACCATGGTATTGCGACGGATATTTGGAGACGATGGGGATGTTGCAGGACGAGCTTCTTCAAGCGTTGTCACATCTGAAACTCGCGTGACACTGATGATTTTTTGGGCAGCAACCTCTCTCAAAGAGTTAGCGATGCGGCTCGCTTCTTCAGGCAAACGATCTGTCACAGAGATAGAAACAATACGCGTATCCACTGGAACTGTTACCTTAATTTTACTAGCTAGACCTTTTGGAGGGAGATCTAGTTTCAAATCAGTCGCAACTTTTTCTAAAACGTCTTGCGAGAGAATGATTTCACGATAGTCTTTTACCAGGTAAGATCCAGCTTGCAAGTCTTGGTTGGTCAAACCTGGCTTATCTCCCTGATTACGGTTGACCACATAAATTCGGGTCGTACTCGTAAACTCCGGCTTCACAATAAAACTACTGTAGGCAAATGCTACTGTCCCTGTCACGAATGCTACCAAAGCAATTAAAAATTTTCGTTTCCAAAGGATTTTAAGTAAGTGAAATACATCGATTTCCATCATATTTTGTTCTTTCATTTTTTCTCCTAAATCAATTGATCCATTATTATTTTTCGGGGATTATCCTTAAAAAGTTCCTTAGCCTTATCTTCACTGTATTTTTTGGCAATGATATCATAGGCTTCCTCCATATGAGGAGGTCTGTGATCCAAGTTGTGCATATCACTTGCGATCACGTGAACCAGATCTCGTTCCAAGAAATACTGAGCTCTCTTTTTCATGAATTTATAAGTTTCTCCGAAGAGTTTAGGTTTCAAGACATGAGAACTATTGACTTGAGTATAACATCCCATATCAATCAGCTCTCGCACGCGCTGCTCATTGTTTTCTAAAGCATCGTAACGTTCAATGTGGGCAATGATGGGTGTAATGCCTAACATTAGAATATTACTCAGCCCCTTATGCATATCCCGATAGGGTGTATTCATACTAAACTCAATCAAAGCATAGCGACTATCGTTGAGGGTCGGGATTAATTTCTTTTCTAACTTCTCAACAACATCTGGCGTATAGTAGATTTCTGCCCCATAGGCAATGATTAAGTTATCCGCAACTTCCTTAGCCATTTCTCGCACCTTTAGAAAGTTAGTCGCGATTTTTTCTTCAGGAGTTTCGAACATCCCTTTTCGTCTATGCGAAGTGGAAACGATTGTCCTCACTCCTTGACTGTAGGCCTCTCTAAGAAGTTTTTTACTTTCCTCTATCGACTTTGGACCATCGTCCACATCAAAAACGATGTGCGAATGAATATCGATCATGCTACTTGCCCTCCATCACATCATTGATAGCAGCTTTCGCAGCGGCCAAGCTACTTTCATCAATTTCCATCATGTAGAGGTTACTATCTGGCATAGCGTATGAAGGAAGATCCGTGCGTCCAGTTCCTTTCAAGTCTTGAGAGTTGACTTTGTAGTTCCCACCACTCTCCAATTGAGTATTAACCAGATCCATCATGGTTTCCAAAGGCATATTGGTCTGAAGAGAATCTTGCAATCCCTTGATGATGTTATCGTAGTTTTTTAAAGCCTCAGTTGACGTCAACTTCTGAATAATAGCTACAATAACCTTTTGTTGGTTTCGACCACGGTCACGATCTCCATCTGCTAGAGAGTAGCGCTCACGGACAAAACCAAGAGCCTGCTCAGAGTCTAGATGAACATTCCCAACTGGGAAATGGAACTTCCCGTGTAAAGATGTGAAATCTTGGTCATTATAAACATCTACGCCACCTAAAAGGTCAATCAACTTCAAGAAAGAAGTGAAGTTCAAACGGACGTAGTAATTGATATCCACACCATATAGGTTTTCCAGGGTATGAATCGACGAGTCTACTCCATAAATCCCTGCATGGGTCAATTTGTCCTTTTGATTGTTTCCTCCATCCGCAATCGGAACATAGGAATCACGAGGAGTTGTAGTGAGAAGGATTTTTTTGGTATCACGGTTCACTGTCATCAAAATATTTACATCTGAACGCGAAACTGAACTAATCGGACCATAGGTATCAATACCACTCACATAAATATTGAAAGCTTTATTCTTCGATACCTTTGGTGCCGCAACATCCTTAGTTAATTGTTTTGTATAGATTTTTTTGATTTTTGAAGCATAATCTGGATACTCTACTTCAATGATATTTTCAAAGACACTATTTAAGACAATTGCTTTCGTTTCACCAGAAAGCAGACTCTTATAAGCTGCTAGGTAAGAAGTCGCTTTCTCAACTGTCAAGTCCTTACTCTGGCTGGTCTTAATATCTGCTAACAACTTTTGAATATTGTCATTGTCTGTCTCTGTTGGCCCCGTAACCGTATCCAGTTGAGTCACATTATTGATCTCACTATCTTTCAAAACGACCACACTGATTGAATACTCTGAGTAATTTGACGTCGAATTGATATGATTGGTAAAACCGACAAACTGTTGCAAAGCATAGAGAGAAACTGAACTAACTAAGATGGCAAGCGTCAAAAAGAAGACCGTAAACTTCTCAGCTTTTTTATAAACAATCAGCAGTAGTCCTACTAAAGCAGCTAATAAAATGAGAACTGCAGAAATAATATTCAAGTATCTAAAGGCTAAAATGTTGTGTCTAAAAATCAAGAACAGCAAAAAACCACTCAATAATAAATAAATGGTTGCTAAAACTATATTAATATTTCGTTTCACATTCCCTAAACGAGCTCTCTTTGAACGTCTACTCATGATAATCCCCTATACACGTTAATAGTTATAAATATTATATCACAATCATGATGGAAATTCCATCCATCCTTGCTATTTTCAGCGTTTTCATTCGTTTTTGTTCTCTTAAGTTGCTCTAAAATATGGGCAAAGTTCCGAATACCATTCTACACAAAAAGACAAGGCGCTCAGGGGCAACCTTGTCTGTAATCTTATTTTACGTGGTTTTCAAACTCTTTTTGGCTCTTTTCGATAGCCTTTTTACTTTCTTCTTCCCACTTAGCCTTGGCTTCATCAAATTGTTTCTTGGTAACAGGGTCTTTTTGTAATCTCATGTACTTATAATTATTTCCGTCACCCTTGATTCCCACTAGGGAGTAGGCACGTGTAAACGGAGTTACTTTGGTTACAGAGGCTGTACCACCATTTGACATAGCAGACATAACTAGAGAATTGTCAATCATCCAAGCTTGAGCTTCAGCGTATTTTTCATAACGCTTAGCGACATCTTTATTCTCAGCATCTGCTTCTTTCAGGAGTTGTGTATAGGTATCGAGCCCCAAACTCTTAATGAGCTCTTGGTCTTCCTTGGCATCAAGACCAAAAATCTTGAGATAGAAGCCAGTTTCAGCATTGAAGGGGTCTAGATAAGTCGATGGATCCTGGTAATCACCAACCCAACCATCAAAGTTTAGGTCGTAGTCACGAGCTGCTGGATTTGGTGCTAAGAAAGCAACATTTCCAAAGTCATCTGTAGAAAGCTGTTGAACATCAATGACGATATTGTCAGAACCTAGTACTGTTTCAAGGGTTTGTTTAACCGAGTTCATACCAGAAACCGCATTTTTGTTTGTCTGATCAACAGGGACATCCAAATGGATTGGGAAAGTCACACCTTGGGCTTCCAATTCCTTTTTAGCTTCCGCAAATTTTGCTTGGGCCTTTTCCTTGTTAAAGTAGGCATCTTGAGCATCTGCCAAATTGATACCTGACCACTCAGTTCCGTAGTTCACAAGCTTAGAAGCTGTTACTTCTCCAAAGGTCTTATCTCCCACCTGGACAAATGTTGGGGGAACCAGAGTATTACGAAGGGTTTTGCTCGCTGCTTCTTCACCGTTAGATTGAGCAGAGTAGGCTGTTCGATCAATTCCAAAGTTGATAGCCTGACGGAAATTTTTATTTAAGATAGCTGTTTGAGCTGATTTCTTTTGTTCGTCCGTTGTTTTAGCGGTATGATTATAGGTTTTGCGGTTGACGTTAAAGTTAAAGTACCAAGATGTCTTGTCTTGTAAGCTATAGACGATATTGTCTTGGTATTTTTCTTTTGTCTTAGCATAGTTCGAACTATTTGGATAGACTCCTGCAATCGAGTAAGCACCACTTTCAAAGTTTCGAATGGTCATCTCCTGATCTGACCCATCAAAGTAAGCTAACTTAACTTTTTCAATGGTTACTTTATCATGATCATAATAGTGTGGATTCTTCACATATTCGATCGAAGATTTTGATGTGAAATCTTTTAACAGATAGGGACCGTTATAAAGGATACTGTCTGGTGTCAAGGTACCAAAGTCTTTATCTTTTGATTTCAAAAACTCTTCGTTGACTGGGAAAAGAATACTATTGGTTGTCTTAGAGTTCCAATAAGGTTCTGGTCGAGTCAAGGTGTACTCGACTGTGTAATCATCCAAGGCTTTGACACCAACAGTTGAAAAATCATTGGTCACACCCGTCACATAGTCATTCAATCCCTTGATTGAATTTTGGATCAGATCCATAGCTTGTCCCTTGTTGTCCGCGGCATATTTGATCCCAGTGACAAAATCCTGAGCTTTAACTGAAGCATATTCCTCACCATCAGCTGTATACCACTTGGCATCTTTTCTAAGCTTGTAGGTATAGGTCAAACCATCTGATGAAACAGACCAATCCTCCGCAAGAGCAGGTACGAGGTTCCCATAGCTGTCATTTTCTAACAAACCATCTACGAGATTGGTAATAACGGCAGTGTTATCCGCATAATAATCTAGAAGATAGTTAAAAGTTGTCGGATTTGCACTAAATGTTGATGAATAAGTGCTAGTATCTGTATTGGACTGTCCACATGACGAGAGCAAAATACCTGTCGCTAAGACAAGACCTGTCCCGATTAGTCTTTTTTTCATTTTGATCATCATTCACTCCTTTATGTCACTTTTTATAACATAACCATATTTTATCAAATTTATTCAAAAATGTAAAGTTGCTGCTTTTATGACAACTGGTGTCTCAAAACAAAAAGGAAGCACAGTTTCCTGCAACTTCCTTGTCTATTTATAGATTACTTGACGTGTTTTTCAAGTTCTTTTTGGTATT
Source organism: Streptococcus sp. D7B5 (assembly GCF_029691405.1). Taxonomy (NCBI): domain Bacteria; kingdom Bacillati; phylum Bacillota; class Bacilli; order Lactobacillales; family Streptococcaceae; genus Streptococcus; species Streptococcus sp. D7B5. The sequence continues at coordinate 1,782,347 of NZ_CP121467.1, read as the reverse complement.
TGGCATTTGTCTCGATTTTTTCTTGTTGCCATTTCTTGAAGGCTTCTTCGTATTCTTTTGCAGTCACAACGTCATTTTGCAACTCCAAACCTTTGAACACAAATGGGTCTCCCTTGATCCCGACTTGAGAGTAAGCTTTTGTAAATGGTACAGTACGGCTAACCGTTGGAGAACCACCTGAAGAAGCAACTGGGATTAAAAGTGAACTATCCGATACCCAAGCTTGAGCTTTAGCATATTTTTCATAACGCTTGTTAAGGTCGCTTGTTTCAGCTGCAGCGTCATCCAAGAGTTTCTTGTATTCGTCCAATCCAACTTGAGCCATCACTTCTGGATCATTTCCGCGCTTAATCCCCAAGTGTTTAAGGGCAGAACCCTTCTTAGCATCAAGGATGTTGAGGTAGGTAGCTGGGTCTTGATAGTCTGGCCCCCAACCAGTTCCGTTCAAGTCATAGTCTTTTTGGGATGGAACCTTGGCTTGAGATGTAATGCTCAATTTCTCATTATCGGTCATTTGAAGGACATCGACAATGACATTTTCAGTACCAAGTGATGATTCGATAGACTGCTTGAGTGAGTTGGTTTGTTGAACCGCGATTACATCTGTTTGTTCAACGGGGATATCCAAATGGATTGGGAAGGTAACACCCTTGGCTTGCAATTCTTCCTTGGCTTTAGCAAAGGCTGCCTTAGCTTTTTCAGGACTGTAAATCGTATCCTTGCCATCTGTAAGGGCTACATCTTTCCACTGGTCTCCATATGAAACGAGCTCTGCCTGTGCCAACTCTCCAAAGGTTTTTTCACCCACTTGAACGTAGTCATGAGGCACTAGGCTGTTACGGATAATCTTGTTCGCACCTTCTTCACCATTCAACTGAGCAGTATAAGAATGACGGTCAAGAGCAAAGTTCAGCGCCTGACGGAAGTTCTTGTTGAGAAGAGCTTCTTTCGTTGAAGTTTTTTGAGCCTCGTCTGTTTTGGCTGTTTTATTATAAGATTGGCGGTTTACGTTAACAGTGAGGTAGTAGCTTGTCGCTTCTTGTGGACTATAAACAATCTTATCGCCGTACTCTTGTTTAGTTGACTCAAAATTTGAACTTGTTGGGAAGAGACGAGCTGTTGTATAGGCACCTTGTGTAAAGCTACGAATCAAAGATTCTTGGTCTGATCCATCGTAGAAAGTTAGTTTAATATTGTCAATCTTGACATTGTCCTTATCCCAGTAGTTTGGATTCTTTTCATATTCGATGACTGATTTTGAAGTCAATGATTTCAAGAAATAAGGACCATTATATAGGATACCTGATGGGGTTGGTGCACCGTAGTCGCTCCCTTTAGAATTCAAAAATTCTTCATTAACTGGCAGCATGGTTGCAGTTGTGACCTTAGAGTTCCAGAAACTTTCTGGTTTGTTGAGCGTGTATTCTACCGTGTAATCATCAACAGCCTTAACTCCTACGGTAGAGAAATCATTGCTCTCACCACTAACATACTCTGCCAAACCTTTGATAGAATCCTGAATCAAAGAAAGACCATCTGATTTTCCGTCAGCAGCATGTTTAAGCCCAGTAACAAAGTCTTTGGCCTTAACTTCAGCGTATTCTTCTCCATCAGAAGTATACCATTTTACACCCTTACGAAGTTTGTAGGTGTAAGTCAAACCATCCTTTGAAACAGACCAGTCTTCTGCAAGTGATGGAATTAAGTTCCCATACTTATCATTTTCCAAAAGACCATCAACAACGTTTGCTATAACGTCAGAGGTTGAGCTCTTGCTCGTCACACTATAATCCAAAGAAGATGGATCCATAGCGTAGACATAAGAGAAAGTCTTGGGAGCATCCGCTTTCTTTTCACTTTGCCCACAAGCAGTTAACAGTATGGCTGCACTCAAAACAGCACCTGCTCCTAAGAGCCACTTTTTCGATTTCATAAGTAATCTCCTTAAAGATAGTGTTTTCACCATTATACCCTATTTTTTCATAAAAGCAAGGACTTTAGCCAGATTTTTTAGAAAATTCTAACAAATATTTTTTAGAGGCTTTTCTATATATTTTTTAGTAAAAGAACCCCAAGCATCAAAGGCTTGAGGTTCACTTATTTTAATCCGTTAGTTCCACACAGAAGGCATCCCATGGAGCCAAGGTTTGTTTTTCAACTGCTTCTTTAGCAGTAGTGTTTTCAATCAAGATTGACTTAACTCTTCCTTCTACTGAAAAGTTTTGTTTTTCATTGGACAAGTTAGCCACAACTAGGAAACGACGGTCACCGTCCTTACGGATATAAGCAAAGATCTTGTCAGCTGTATCAAGCAATTCAAAGTCAGCTCGAATCAGCCAGCTGTTCTCCTTACGGATTTGCACGAGTTTTTGATAAGTATAGAAAATCGAATCTGGGTTTGCTAGTGCTTCTTGAACGTTGATTTCTTGATAGTTTGGATTAACTGCCAACCAAGGTTGACCTGTTGAGAAGCCAGCGTTGTTGCTCTCGTCCCATTGCATCGGGGTACGGGCATTATCACGTCCGATGACACGGATACTGTCCATAATTTCCTCGAGCGGAACACCTTTTTCAAGAGCTTCACGCGCATAGTTGAGGGATTCAATATCTTCTACTTGGTCCAGTGTTTCAAAAGGATAGTTGGTCATTCCAATCTCTTCACCCTGATAGATATAAGGCGTCCCTCTCATGAGATGAAGCAAAATCGCAAAGGCTTTAGCAGATTTTTCACGGTATTCTTGCTCATTTCCCCAGATAGAGACGATGCGAGGAAGGTCATGATTGTTCCAGAAGAGGGAATTCCAGCCGTCTTCAACTCCTAACTCTGTCTGCCATTTGTTGAAGATTTCTTTCAACTTCCCTACATTTAACTCTTTTTGGTAGTGCCACTTAGGTTGCCCTTCTTGATATTGAAGACAGATGTGTTCAAACTGGAAGACCATAGACAATTCTTGTCCCTTTGGATCAGAGTAGAATTTGGCAATCTCTGGCGTTGCCCCCCATGTTTCCCCTACTGTCAAAAGATCTTTGTCGCCAAAGGTCGCCTGATTCATTTCCTTGAGATAGGGATGGAGCATAGGACCATTATTCACTACCTTCTCATCAGGAATTTTCCCAATCATGTCAATGACATCCATACGGAAACCACCAATACCTTTATCAATCCAGAAGTTCATCATCTCATAGATTTTCTGACGAAGTTTTTCATTCTCCCAGTTGAGATCCGGCTGTTTCTTACTGAAAAAGTGGAGATAGTATTGACCCGACTTTTCATCGTATTCCCAAGCAGACCCACTAAAGATAGACTCCAAATCATTGGGCTCATCTCGCCAGATATAGTAGTCACGCTCAGGGCTATCAGGATTCTCACAAGCCTTGACAAACCATGCGTGTTCATCTGAGGTATGATTGACTACCAAGTCCATGATAATTCGAATATCACGCTTCTTAGCTTCTGCGATGAATTGGTCCATATCCTCCATGGTTCCGAAAATAGCTGCAATCGCTTGATAATCAGCAATATCATAACCATTATCATCCATAGGACTATCATAAACAGGAGAAAGCCAAATCGCTGTGATTCCTAACTTAGCTAGATAGTCTAACTTACTAGTAATTCCTGGCAAATCGCCAATTCCATCTCCGTTGCTGTCCATAAAACTCTTGGGATAGACTTGATAGACTACGGCATTGTGCCACCATTTTTCTTGCATCTTCTTACCTCATTATTTTAATAATCTATAGTCTATGATAGCGCTTTTTCAAACTTAGTGCAAGCGTTTGCCTAATCTTTTTGATTTCTTTTTTGACTCCGTAGTTTCCTATCTTCCAATTTTTTATTATAATAGAGGTCAGAGGTAAAAAAATGAAAAAACAAGCTTTTAGTTCTGAACAATATTTGAATCTACAGCGCGACCACATTTTGGAGCGCATTAACCAATTTGACGGCAAGCTCTACTTGGAGTTTGGTGGCAAAATGTTAGAAGATTTCCACGCTGCTCGCGTTCTTCCTGGTTATGAGCCTGACAATAAAATCAAGCTCTTGCAAGAATTGAAAGAGAAGGTTGAAGTTGTGATCGCCATTAACGCAAGCAATATCGAACATTCTAAAGCGCGTGGTGACCTAGGCATTTCTTATGACCAAGAAGTTCTTCGTTTGATTGACAAATTCAATGAGCTGGGAATTTTTGTTGGTTCGGTTGTCATCACACAATACGCTGGACAACCCGCTGCAGATGCCTTCCGCAACCAGTTAGATAAAAACGGGATTGATTCTTATCTTCATTATCCGATCAAAGGATATCCGACCGATATGGACCACATCATTTCTCCTGAAGGTATGGGGAAAAACGACTACATCAAAACCAGTCGTAACTTGATCGTCGTGACAGCTCCTGGACCTGGTTCTGGAAAATTGGCAACTTGTATGTCCAATATGTACCATGACCAACTCAATGGCATCAAGTCTGGTTACGCTAAGTTTGAAACCTTCCCAGTTTGGAACCTACCCCTTCATCATCCAGTCAACTTGGCCTACGAGGCTGCAACCGCAGACCTTGATGATGTTAATATGATTGACCCTTTCCATCTCCAAACCTACGGAGAAACCACTGTCAATTACAACCGTGATATCGAAATTTTCCCAGTGCTCAAGCGTATGTTGGAACGTATCCTAGGTGAATCTCCATACGCTTCACCAACAGACATGGGTGTCAACATGGTTGGCTTCGCTATTACTGATAATGAATCTGCTATCGAAGCTTCTAAACAAGAAATCATCCGTCGCTACTACCAGACTGTTCTTGATTTTAAAGCTGAAAAAGTCGGAGAAACTGCTGTCAAGAAAATTGAACTTCTCATGAACGACCTCGGTATCACACCTGCAGACCGTAAGGTTGCTGTCGCTGCACGCCAAAAAGCAGAAGAAACTGGTGGGCCTGCCCTTGCTCTCGAATTGCCAAATGGGGAAATCGTCACTGGCAAGAACTCTGAACTCTTTGGTCCTACAGCTGCAGCCTTGATCAATGCCATCAAAAAATCAGCTAACATCGCTAAGGAAGTAAAATTAATCGAACCTGAAGTCGTCAAACCAATTCAAGGTCTTAAAATCAATCATCTCGGTAGTCGCAATCCTCGCCTCCACTCAAATGAAATCCTGATTGCACTTGCAATCACAGCTATGGAAAATCCTGACGCTGCGCGTGCCATGGAGGAACTTGGGAATCTCAAAGGAAGCGAAGCCCACTCAACCATCATTTTGACCGATGAAGACAAGAATGTCCTTCGCAAACTAGGTATCAACGTAACCTTTGACCCTTACTACCAATACGATCGCTTGTATCGCAAATAAATAAACAAGGCTGGACAAAAACTCCATTTGAGAGAAAAATCCAGTAAATCTTTACATAATAAAAAAAATCAAACGCATAATATCAAGTCTTTTGGACACTTGGTATTATGCGTTTTTATGATTTTCCATTCTCATTTATTTCAATGAAATTGTCAACTCGACAGAGGCTCCTCCTTGGTCTAGATTGATCAGGGTCAGACGACCACCATGCAAGAGAGCTACCTGCTTAGAAAAGGCTAAGCCGATACCATGATGGGGATTAGTTGAATTGCGGCTTTGGTCACTCTGGTAAAAGAGCAGTTCTGCTCCCAGCAGCATCTCCTCAGAAAATGCAGGGCCATTGTTCCAGATAGCAAAAACCAACTGGTCCTGCTGCACTGATACCGTTAGCTTGACTTCCTTTTGGTCCTGATTAGCATGTTCAAGCGCATTCAGTAAGATATTGAGCAAAGCCCGCTTGAGATAGTCCAAATGAATGGACAATCTCAAGCTAAGATCACAATCTTCTTGGAGATAAAAATGATAGCTTTCCTGTTTGCTGAACAGTGCCCAATCATCCTGTAGATAAGCCAAAAAATCCCCTAAGGAAAGCTGAATGAACTGATTAGAATCAATCTGAAAAGTCTTAGCGTAATCAATCAAAGAGCCACAATACTCTTCCATCTTGTGACTGGCCTGCAAAATCTCAGAAGCATAGTCTGCCTGTGGCTGGCCTAACTGCGCCAATTCCAAGAGTTCAGCATTCCCCTTAATTACAGTTAGGGGCGTCTTCAAATCGTGCGATGTCGCTGATAGCTGTAAAATCAACTCCTGATTATGCTGCTGCTCTCTTTCTAGAAGATGAGCATTTTCTTGGTGGCTGCTCCGTAAATCGCTATAAACTTCTAGCATTTCCTCAATCCGAAAAAGCTGACTTTGATTTTCTTCTAAAAGCTTCTCGCTCTTTAGCATTTTTATTTCCCTGTCGATTTTTCGGAGCAATTTCAAAATATGATAAAAAGTAATCAGCAGCAAGCTCCCTGCCCAGAAGAACAAGGTGAAAAGAACGTAATCACTTCCTTGCGTAAATTCATAGCCTATAAGCACAAAAATCAAAACATGAAAAAAGACGATTTTCAAGCTAGTTGTCCAGACTAGGCTTTTGAAATTTCGGGTTCTAATTGCCATCTATAGCCTACTCCTCTCACTGTTGCGATTGCTTGCAGACCTTCTTGTTTGCATTTTTGGCGAATCTGATATACGTATTCTGAGATAGAGCGAAGCTGTGTTTCTGAGCTTTCTGGGTAAAGCAAGGTATGCAGGCGTTCAGCTGAAAAGGTCTGCTTGGGATTGCTAGCTAGTAAATGTAGCAACTTAAACTCTCGCTCTGAAAATTTCAAGACTTTACCAAAACAGGCAACTTCATAGAGCTCTGGATAAAATTGACAAGAAGCAATTTCGGAATAGCGCTCCTCCCGTCTTTCCTCCCGCCGAAGATGAGCTCTGACACGCGCCAGCAATTCTTTGGTCCCAAAAGGTTTGACAATATAGTCATCTGCTCCGCGAAAGAGCCCTTCCACCTTGTCCGCCTCTAACTCCTTAGCCGTCAGAAAGATAATTGGACACGAAAGATGAGGACGAATGTAGGAACACAGCTCAAAACCATTAACAGGCGCCATCATCACATCTAGCAGAATCAAATCATATCCTACAAAATCCGTCAGCTCTAGCTCTTCTATCCGATCAAGCGTCGTCACGTCATAAGCATCGAGCTCTAGGACGTTTTTCACCAGCTTTAAAATGCTCCGGTCGTCATCAACCACCAAAATACGATACTGTCTCATGATTTCCATTATAGCATACCTCTAGCGAACATCTCGTTTCAAGGTCAAGAATATAGCAGAGCTCCAAATCAAAGCTAGCCAGAACAGCTGTATTCCCAACCCTGATAGATCTATTGAATGCTGAAGCCCTTCAAACTCAAAAAGATTTAGCGTAGCCAGATCGGGCAGGTACTTTGCTTCTTTGATAAAAGTTGCCAATAAACGGCTAAGACCAATCAAGAGAGGAAATAGCACCGACACCGGCACAACCCAAGATTGAAAGAGCAAAGCGAGGCCGGCAGTTAAAAAAGCCAGAAAAAGATTGCTAAAAAGACCAAAAGAGCTGTAATAAAGGAATTTCCCCAGTAAGGACCAGCTAAAGTCTAGGTCAAATCGAGCCAGCATAACAAAGAAACAGCTGCCTATCATGACACTGTAGAAAACCAAGAGCAGAACGGCCAGAAAAAGGAATTTCCCAGCCAACCAAGCCTTTCTATTTGATACGGTTAGAAAATTCGTTCGCATCCCAGACTTGACAAACTCCTGGGCAAAATAGAGAGAAGTGAAGATGACGATGACAGGCTGCGCCAGATAGAGGGCATGCAAAACCTCGCTCAGAGCCTTCGTCTGACCAACTGCTGTCTGACTATAGTCAAGATTCATCAGGAAAAAAGGAACGACTACCAGAACCACCAAGGCTGCAGCAAGAGCGAGATAGTAAGAACGGAACTTAATCCATTCACTTCTAAGCAGAGCTTTTATCATCAGTATCGCCCTCCTAAATCCGTCTTCAAAAAGCGCAGAGAAGCCATGCCGCCGATGACTAGCAGCCATACGCTTAGTATCAAGAGTCCTTGCAAGGGATTGTTGGCATATTGGGAAGTTGGCGTTGCCGCAAACAACTCTCCTGCTGGTTGTGGCAGATAAGCTCCCCAACTCGTGTGAGCAGCTAGGTAGTTTCCCAGATTATAGATCTGGGGTACGAGAAATAGCAGAGAAACTAGCATGGTCCGAGCCAATAAACCTAACAAAAATGAAAGGATCCCCAAGAGGGTTAGAGATAAGGTTTTCCACAAAATCAAACTCCAAGCTGCCTGATTGAGCAAAATCGGATCAAGCCCTTCCTTTCCTAAAGCCAGATGCATGACCATATAGCTCAAATAAATGGATAACAAGCTAATGATGAGTGAAAACAAACCAAAGGTCAATATTTTCCCCATAAGTAGCTTCAAGCGGTTATTACAAGCCAATAGACTGGTTCGCAAGCTATGAGACTGAAATTCCATAGCTCCCAAAATTCCAGCTAAAATGACCAAAACCATGACCGCCATAGAAGCGCCATTAAGACCTAGATATTCAAGCGGATCAATGGCGTTTATCAGATTAGGAACCGTCTCAGGTGTAGCATCCAAGCCGATAGACAGATATTGTCGGCCCTCCAACCAGGATACGACAGGCACCAATAGTAGCATGAAGGCCACACTCACTTTGAAAGCCTTGATTGATCGGATTTTCAACCATTCTGAATGCAATAAGGACATCGTCTCTTTCATCTTAAACCTCCTCTGTTAAGTCGAAGAAGAGCTCTTCTAAACTATCTGTTCCTTGTAATACATCTTCTAGCGTTCCCTGTTCGATAATTTGCCCATGATGAATCAAGACTACATCATCTGTTACCATTTGTACCTCAGACAGGATATGAGAGGATAGAAGGACGGTTTTCCCAAAATCAGCCTGCTGGCGAATGAACCTTCTAAACCACTTAATCCCACTTGGATCTAGTCCATTAGTCGGCTCATCTAATATAAGAAACTGAGGATCACCTAGTAAAGCTACTGCCAACCCCAGGCGCTGCCCCTCTCCTAGAGACAGGCTTGATAAGAAATCCTTTTTCTTATGAGCGATCCCAGTCATATCCAATACCTCATCAATCCGAAACTTCGGAATAGCATTACTTGCAGCAATAATATGCAGATGGTCGTAAACCTTTCTATTTGGCAGACCTCCAATACCGTCAAAAGCTGCACCTACTGTTTTGAGAGGATAAATCATTGACTGATAGGTTTGTCCATCAAAAGTCGCAGTTCCTGCTGTCGCCCGATCTAAGCCCAAGAGAATCCTCAAGGTCGAGCTTTTTCCTGCACCATTATGTCCTAGAAAAGCCGTAATGCGACCACTCCTAGCTGTAAAAGAAATATCCTTTAAAATTTGCTTGTCTCCATATTTTTTAGAAACACGATCAATTTTTACAATATGTTCCATACTGAACTCCTTTATCTTTATTTTCTCCAGTATACCCAATCTAGTTCAGAATTAGTTCAGAGATTAAACAGAAATTTCAGAAAAAGTTGATCCACTTTTCAAAAGTCACCTGAGTTCCACTAGAAAAACTAAACTTTTCTTTCACAAGGTATTCTTCTCTCCATTCTTTCTTTATAATTCTGAGGTTTATGTATAGAGACTTTATTATAAAAAGTCATTTATCAAACTCCATCAACAGCACCCTTTATGTTATAATGAAAGAAGAAAACTGAAAGGATTTACCATGTCAAAAGAAGTTATTGTTGAAAGTTTTGAACTTGACCACACCATTGTTAAAGCACCTTATGTTCGCTTGATTGGGGAAGAAACGGGGCCAAAGGGAGACATCATCTCCAACTTTGATATTCGCTTGGTACAGCCAAATGAAGACTCTATCCCTACTGCTGGGCTTCACACTATCGAACACCTCTTGGCCAAACTCATCCGTACCCGAATTGACGGCATGATTGACTGTTCACCATTTGGTTGTCGCACAGGCTTCCACATGATTATGTGGGGTCGCCATACCAGTGCTGAAATTGCAGCTGTTATCAAGGATTCGCTCAAGGAAATTGCTGAAACCACTACTTGGGAAGATGTCCCTGGAACAACCATCGAATCTTGCGGAAACTACAAGGACCACAGCCTCTTTTCTGCTAAAGAATGGGCAAAACTCATCCTGGAACAAGGAATCTCAGATGATGCCTTTGAGCGCCATGTCATCTAAACACAAAAAGGAACCAGCTTTTAGCTAGTTCCTTCTTTTTTTATTCTCAAAATCTTGAGTTAGGCTTTTTCACGAATAACCAAAACGCCATCTTCCATATCTGCTTCCAAATGTTTAGCATCTAGATGATCCAAGTGGAAGTCCGTCACCTTATCACGAATTTGTTGTTCAACCACGCGACGGAGAGGACGAACACCCATAACTTCGTCATAGCCTTCTTCTGTGATAAAGTCCTTAGCTGCTTGGCTGACTTCCAAATCAATGTCTTTCTTAGCCAAGGTTTGGTTGACTTCAGCCAACATCAAGTCCACAATCTTAGAAAGGTCTTCCTTATTCAAGTGTGAGAACTCGATAACTGCGTTAAAGCGGTTAAGGAATTCTGGACGGAAGTATGGTTTCAAACGATCCATTAATTCTGGTTTATCTGCATCTTCTGTCAAGTTAGCTTCATAGCCAAATCCAGCATTTGATGTCGCGATAATGACCGTGTTCTTGAAGTTCACTGTATTTCCTTGACCATCAGTCAAACGACCGTCATCCAAGACCTGAAGGAGAAGGGTGATTACTTGAGGATCCGCCTTTTCAATTTCGTCCAAGAGAATGATAGAGTAAGGATTACGACGAACACGTTCTGTCAAAGTATTGCTATTGTCATCATAACCCACATAACCTGCTGTTGTACCGATTAACTTAGATACAGCTGTGCGGTCACTGTATTCAGACATATCCAAACGAATGATAGCATCCTTAGTTCCAAACATATCCAGTGCCAATTGCTTAGCGAGCTCGGTCTTACCAACCCCAGTTGGACCTACAAAGAGGAAGCTACCGATTGGGCGATTGCCTTCATCAAAACCAGCACGGTTACGACGAATAGCACGAGCCACTGCTTCTACTGCCTTATCTTGGCCGATAACCTTGTGTTCCAAACGATGAGCCATATCTTTTAGGCGTTCGATATCAGATGCCCCCATTTGAGAAACTGGGATACCAGTCATACGCTCTACGGACTCGGCCACATCATTGACAGTGGCAGTCACTTTCATGTCTTCTGTGTGGTTTTCGACTTTTTTCTCTAATTCTGCAATGCGAGTTTTAGCATTGAGAGCTGCTTCAAAGTCTTCTGCCTCAACTGCTTTTTCTTGCTTGTCTTTTTCTGCCTCAATTTCCCGTTCAACAGCATGCACATCTGTTACAGGATGTTGAGCTGCCAAGTGAGCAGCCGTTACGTCTACAAGGTCAATAGCCTTATCTGGCAAGCTACGTTGAGGAATGTATTGGATAGAATAATCCACTGCTGCTTTCAAGACTTCGTCTGGCAAGATGACATTGTGGTGTTGTTGATAGAGGTCACGAATCCCTTGAAGGATTTTAAAGGTATCCTCTGCTGAAGGAGCATTGACCTTGACTTCGTTGAAACGACGAGCAAGAGCTGCATTTTTCAAGATGGTGTTACGGTATTCGTCTTGAGTTGTCGCTCCAATAACGGTCAATTCACCACGAGAGAGAGCTGGCTTGAGAATGTCCGCAAGCCCTTTAGAACCACTGTCTCCTCCGATTGAGCCAGCGCCAAGGATTTGGTGAATTTCATCAAAGAAGAGGATAATATTCCCTGCTTCTTTTACTTCATTGACTAGATTTTGAACGTTTTCTTCAAAGCTACCACGGTATTGAGTACCAGCCTCAAGACCTGAGATATCAATAGAAATAATTTCCTTGTTCTTGATGGCAGCCGGAACATCTCCATTCACAATCGCTTGTGCTAGACCTTCTACAACGGCTGTCTTACCAACACCTGCATCTCCGACCAGAACAGGATTATTTTTCGTACGACGTGAGAGGATTTCAGATGTTTCTTGAATTTCCTTGTTTCGTCCGATAACAGGATCCAACTTGCCCTCACGAGCTTCTGCGGTCAAGTTACGACCTAGTTTAGCAAGGACACCGTCTTGTTTCATACCTGAAGCGTGTTGTTGCATTTGCACATCAGATTCTGCATTTCCTGGCAATTGACCAGTTGCACGATAGTGAGCAAATTCCTCAGGTGTCACTTCACGTCCATTAATCAAGTAGCGACGATTTTCAGAACTATATCCTCGCATACCTCCCATCAATTGGTTAAATAAATCATCCATGTTGTTAAAGTTATTAAAGTTGTTGTTCATATTCTTTACCTCGTTTATTCTTAATTATATGCGATCTCTGATATTGACTATCTTTGACCTTTGTTTTAAAAATTTTAGACTAGCTAACTAGCTACCCTACGTATAATTTCTGGTTTTTCTTTCTTAAATAAGCCTTTTATCATCTTCTTTTCAAAATCTGTTAGATTTAACATAGGCCTCACCCCTTTCTAGGGTATCTATCATACATTTTCAAGAAATAGGATCATTGAAAATGAAGTTTTCTAAGGAATTCATTTTCCTTATGTTTCTACTATACCACTTTAGTCAGTAAAAGTCAATAACTTTTTGACCAAATTTGACTATTTTTTTAAAAAATTTTTTGAAGTACAAAAAAAGCCCCTAGAAAACGAATTTTCTAGAGACTTCCTCTATCAAGTTTAAGAGAGAAGAAATATTCTCACTTACCAAGTTTCATGTTTCTTCTACAAAAGCTTAAGCTTTGCGTTTTACGAAGAATACCAATCCACTCAATGCCAAGACTACAAATCCAAGCGCAGAAAGGACAGAGGTTGCTTCCCCTGTGTTTGGAAGTTCAGCTTTACCTTTAGTCTCAGTAGCTGGAGGTGCTGGTTTTGGATCCTCTTTTTGTCCTGGATCAGTCGGTTCTGTTCCTGGAGTTGGATTTGTTCCTGGATTATTTGGCGCTGGATCTGGCGTTGGTGCTGGATCTGGCGTTGTTCCTGGATTATTTGGAGCTGGATTTGGTGTTGGTGCTGGATTTGGTTCTGGTGTTGGTGTTGGAACAGTGTATTTATTTGTAAATACAACTGCTTTACCATCTGCATATGAGACAGTCGCAGTCAAGAGACCTTGACCATCCGCAACTACTGTTACTGTTACAGTATGCTCAGTCTTATCGTATTCAATACCCTCTTCAGTACCAACTTTTTCAACCAAGGTATAAGTGTAAGTACCTGCTTCTTCGAATGAACGAACAAAGGCTACTTTACCTTCGGCAGTATTCTTAGCTGTAGCTACAACGGCACCTTTCTCTTTCAATTCGAAAGTATAAGCGTCTGTCGCAAGTTCTTTACCTTCAAGTTTCTTAGTTGCTTCAATCGTAGCTTCTACTACTGGTGCTTTGAAGCTATTCTTGAAGACATTACCTGCTGGATATTCAACAGCTGCCTTCAAAGCGTTGGTTGCTGCATCTTTGGTTACTTTTACCACCGCAGTCTTTTCTGTATCATAAGTAATACCAGTTGCTCCAGCATTCACTTCTTTTACAGTATAAGTATACTCACCTTCTGCATCATAGTTGATTGCATTAAATGTTACTTTTCCACCTTGGTTTGTTTTTGTATCAATTTTTTGTCCATCTTTGTACAATTCAAATTGGAACTCACCATCAACCAAAGTACGACCAGTCAATTCTTTCGTAAATTCAAGTGTTGCTGATGTAGCTGTTGGCGCCGGTGGAACTGGTGCTGTATAAGTATTTGTGAAGACCCGTTCTGTATCCGCATCTTCTACAGTCGCAACCAATTGGCCTTTACCATCATCCGCAACAGTGACGAACACTTCATACGCATTTTGATCATAAGTGATTGTTTTATCGTCACCAGCTTTTTCAGTAATAGTGTAAGCGTAATCGCCTGCTGCTGAGAAAGTGACGTTGAAGACAACTTCTCCTGAGGCAGTATTCTTAGCCGTAGCTACAAGGTCTGAACCTTCTTTCAGTTCAAATGTGTAAGCATCAGCTTCAAGCGCTTTACCTTTCAAGACTTTCTTAGCTTTGATTGTAGCTTGTGCAGGTTCTGCTTTATAGTCATTAACGAAGACCGGTGTTTCACTTGTAACTGTCGCGACAAGTTGACCTGAGCCATTATCTTTCACTTCTACAGTTACTGGATGTTCTGTTTTATCATAAGTTACACCAAGTTTATTGCCAACCTTTTCTGTAATAGTATAGTTATATACTCCTGCTGTTGAATAGCTAATTTCAGAAAAACGAATCAATCCGCCAGCAGCATTCTTTGCTGTCGCAACAACCTTGTCACCCTCTTTCAGTTCAAACTCAAACTCATCTATCTCCAGCTCTTTACCATTCAAAACTTTTTTAGCTTCAATAGCAATTTTTGCTGGAGCTGCTTTATAAGTGTTGGTGAAGGTTGGGTTGTTACCTGTAACAGCTGCCTCAAGTTGTCCTTGACCGTTATCTGTAACGTTTACCTTAACTTCGTGTTTAGCAGTATCGTATGTCACACCTTTTTCACTACCTGCTTTTTCTGAGATAGTGTAAGTGTGGTCGCCTGCTTCATTGTATTCGATTTCTTTGAAAGTAACAGTACCGTCTGCAGCGTTTTTAGCTGTCGCAACGACTTTGTCACCTTCTTTAAGCTCGAATTCGTATTTATCAGCTTCGAGGGCTTTACCATCCAAGACTTTAGTAGCTGTGATCGTTGCACTTGTTTTAGCTGCTTTATAGGTGTTGGTGAAGGTTGGGTTGTTACCTGTAACAGTTGCAACAAGTTGACCTTGGCCGTTATCTGTAACTTTTACCTTAACTTCGTGTTTAACAGTATCGTATGTCACACCTTTTTCACTACCTGCTTTTTCAGTGATAGTGTAAGTGTAATCACCTGCTGTTTCGAACTCAATTTCTTTGAAAGTAACGGTGCCGTCTGCAGCGTTTTTAGCTGTCGCAACGACTTCTTCACCTTTTTTAAGTTCGAATTCGTATTTATCAGCTTCAAGTTCTTTACCGTTCAAGACTTTCTTAGCTGTGATAGTTTCTTTAGCTGGAGTTACTTTATAAGTGTTAGTGAAAGTTGGTTCTGCAGATGTGACAGTTGCTGTTAAAACTCCACTTTGGAAAGTTGCTGCTACAGTAACTTCCTTGGCTTCTGTATCAAATGTAACGCCTGCAACTGCTGTTGAAGTGTCCTCTTTGATGATGTAGTGATAAGTTCCCGCACCTTTTACTTGGAGATTCTCAAAGGTAATAGTTCCATCAGCTTTTGATTTTGCTGTGGCTACAGGGTCCTTCAAGTTCTCTGCAGAAAATAGGTTAAAGGTAAACTCATCCGCTTTTGGAAGTTTATCTGTACGTCCTTCTACTACTTTCTTAGCCGTCACATTGAATACAGCTGGAACAGGTTCATCTTTAAGATGAATAGTAGAACCCGCAGCACCGAGTTTAACTGTATACTCTTTTTCATCTAGTTTATAACCTGCTGGGGCAGTCTTCTCTTTGATCTTAAACGTTTTACCTTCCCATTTCTGATCATAAGTTTTCGTAAGCGCTACTCCTTTTTCATTCGTAGTCACTTCTGTTGTTTCACTTGCATCATCTGCTGCTGTCACAGTATATACCGCACCCGAAACCGGAGCAAGAGTGAAGGCATCAGTCTTATGAATCTTAATTTGGTAAGCAGTAGATGCTACAATCGTTCCAGAAATCAAAGACGTCGCCTCAGCTGTCATATCAAGTGCTCCCGGACGACTTGTATTCTGTGCTAATTTAGTCCCGTCAGCCAATGACAGAGCAACCCTATTTCCTACTTTACTTCCATCATTAGGAGTTGTTGTGTTATAAGAGACTATATAAGAGGTCGTTCCATCTTTAAAAATGATATCAAATGAAGTATAGTTTTCGTTCCACGAAACGGTATAGTCTTGTCCCTCAGTTAACAAAACTGCATCATCTGGAACAGCAGAAGTCCCAACAGTGATATTTGCCTTATACACTTTTAGAGTCTCAGGAATATACTGTGCAGGAGTGTAACTAGTATCATCATTTGGTATAGTATCATGTAATACAATATTTTGTCCTAAGTCTTGTTTCTCTGTATTTACACGTACACGCCAGGTAGACCATGCATCTCCCTTGCTAACCGAACCAATCTCAGCCAGTTTTGGAGAGTTCCAACTTTCAAGGGCAGCACGACCCCCAATTTTAGCATAATTTTCAGTACCAACTTTGGGACCATCGATTGTTTTTGAGGAATAAATGTGAGTCACTTCTTGCTTCAATGAGGATGAATTAAAGTTAATACGGGTTTTATTCTGATCCTTTAAGAATCTAAAAGTAACAGAAAAATTCCCTGACACATCCTTTACCTTATCTCCACCAGTTTTCTCTAGATATTTATCCAAGTTTTTTAAGGTGATTTTTGCTTTCCCACCTTGATCAGTACCATTTGAAGTCACTTCTGCTTCTCCAATAGTAACTTTTGTTGTCGGATCAATTAAATCCTGACTCCCTTCATAAACTGCCATAGGAGCAGGTATATCAAAGGTAAAATAATCTCCATTATTCAGATGTTCATTATACTGTTTGAGATCAAAGGTCACGCGAAGCTTATATGCTAAATTCGTACGAAGCGAGAAATCTCCTTCTGAACTCACATTTTGCTTAGTGTCTGAAGCATCTAATAGATCGATGCCTGTAATTACTTGTGTCAATTCTTTTGAAACAGGATTATCTGCTTTAACAATCCCTACCAAAACAGATGCTAGAGCTAAAATAGCAAAAGTTAACGCAGAAAATTTAGAAAGCATGTTTAACGCTTTGCTTTTCGACATTTCTTCTCCTCTTTTCTATATGAAATTTTTATTTCTAATCTCCCTAAGAGATTACATCATACTATTTTGACAACCCCTATCACTAACTAGAGTTTATCTGATATATTATAACATTTCAATACAATCTATTCAAGTATATTAACTTAAAAATACACGTATTTGCACCATTCTATAACCTAGCCATTCAATTTTGAACTATTTATATCGGTAAACTGATATAAATAGCTTAATATATATTATATCTACAATTAGGCCAATCTTTGATATTATAGTAAAAAGCCAGTCATTTTGACTGGCTTTCTTTTCATTCTAATTGAATCTTAGCTCAATGCGTCATCCATTGAAAGAACTTCGTGGAAGACACGTTGTGTCAATTCAGTTTTTTGTTCTGGAGTGAGGTATTTAGTGTTTACACAGTATCCAGAGATACGTACGATAACGTCTTCACCTGACATAATCTTTTCGTAAACATCGTTCAAGTCCATAACGTTCAAGTTAACGTGTTGTCCACCGTTTTCGAAGTAACCATCAAGGATTGTTACCAAGTTATCAACTTGCTCGTCACGAGTCTTACCAAGAGCACGTGGAGAAACTTGAGTTGTCAATGAGATACCGTCAGCTGCGTAACCAAAGTCAAGGCTAGCAAGTGAGTTCAAGTTTTGCAACCATCCACCTTTAGCTTTGTTAGATGGGTTCGCACCTGGTGAGAAGAATTCAAGTTTAGACAAGTTCACAGAACCATCTTCGTTGAGGTATACACCTTTGTGGACTGGTGAGTTACCAGTTTGTTTAGAGTAAGCAACGTTAGATGTGATTGTCAAAAGTGATACAGTAGCTTCTGCGTCTTTGTATAGTTTGTGGCTACGTAGACGAGTTGTATAAGCTTCGATCAACCATTCTGCCAATTCGTTTGAACGTGGGTCATCTTCACCCCAACGTGGGTATTCACCGATTGTTTCGTAATCATAGATGTAGCCATTTTCGTCACGGATTGGTTTAACAGTAGCGTATTTAATCGCTGACAATGTATCAACAGTGTTAGCAAATCCACAGATACCGAATCCCATGTTAGCACGTTGTTTAGTTGGCAAGAAGGCCATTTGAACAGCTTCGTAGTTGTACTTGTCAGTCATGTAGTGGATGATGTTCAAAGCGTCTACGTAAGTGTCAGTCAACCAGTCAAGAGATTTTTCAAAGTTCGCTTTAACTGATTCAAATTCAAGAACTTCGTCACGGATAGGATCGATGTCAAATACTTTGTAGTCTTTGTGAACATCGTCGTAACCACCGTTCAAACCAGTAAGAAGAGCTTTAAGAACGTTTACACGAGCACCGAAGTACTGGATGTTGTGGCGTTGATCTTCGTTTTCTGGGTCAAGTGGTGACACACAGCATGAGATACAGCTCATTTCTCCGTATCCGTCTTTAGCCATTGTTGTTACACCTTCGTATTGGATAGAAGAGTGTTTGTGGCTCATGTGCATACAGTAGCGACGGAAGTTGTAAGGCAATTTGTCAGTCCAAAGAACTGTCAAGTTTGGTTCTGGTGAGTTACCGATGTTGTCAAGAGTGTTCAAGAAACGGTAGTCCATCTTAGTAACACGGTGACGACCGTCGTTACCCATACCAGCCATAGAAGTTGTGATGAAGGTTGGGTCACCTGAGTACAATTGGTCATAAGCTTTTGTACGAGCAAATTTAACTGTACGAAGTTTCATAACGAAATCATCAACGAACTCTTGGATTTCTGATTCAGTAAATGTACCGCGAGCAAGGTCACGTTCTGCAAAGATATCCAATACGATTGGCACACGTCCTAGAGATGTTGCAGCACCGTTGATAACACGGCAGACAGCCATGAAGGCGATGTTAACCCATTGGATTGCTTCTTTCGTGTTCATCGCTGGTTTGCGGACATCAACTCCGTAAAGGTCACCCAAGCGAACAACTTGTTGCAATGCTTGGTATTGAAGGTTTACTTCTTCACGAAGACGGATTGTTTCTTCATCAATTTCTTTGATCGCATTCCAGTCGTTTACTTTTTCTTGCATCAAGTAGTCTGCACCGTAAAGAGCAAGACGTGCGTAAACACCGATGATACGTCCACGTGAGTAGGCATCTGGAAGACCAGTTACAGTGTGAGCGTGACGAGCGCGACGAATGTTTGAAGTGTAGGCACGGAAGATACCGTCGTTAACTGTTGTTACGTATTTAGTGAAGATTTCGTGAACAGCTGGATCTGGTTCATATCCATTTTCCTTCAAAGTAGTTTCAGCCATACGGATACCACCTTTTGGCATGAAGTTCAATTTGAAGAGTTCATCGTTTTGGATACCGAAGATAACTTCATTTTCTTTGTCGATAAATCCAGCAGGAATATCAGCAATAGATGTTGGACGAGTGTCCATTGGGAAACGAGTTTCTTCGTAGTGTGCTTTTGTTTCTTCTACGATTTTTTTGATGTGAAGTGAACGTTCTGTTGGTCCAGCAAGGAAACTTTCATCTCCATCATAAGGTGTGTAGTTAGCTTGAACAAAGCGAGAAATACTTGCTTTTTCTTTCCAATCTACGCCTTTGAAGCCTTCCCAAGCTTTATCAAAAATGTCTTGTGCTTCAACAACTGTCTTAACAACCATGTTAATGTCCTCTTTTTTCTAGTAACAGTCATCTGTTACATTCTTGAGACAAGTATACCATACAGTAACCGATTTCAACAAGAGAAAATCGGCATTTTAGACGCTTTCTTTTATAATACAGTCTCTTTTTTGTTCTTATCTGTATTATATTTTTGAAAGTCAGGTTGAACTTTCCCATTTTTTCAGAAAAAAGGGTATAATAAATAGAAAATGACACTAGAAAGGGATTGGAATGCTCATATTTCCATTGATAAATGATCTGTCCAGAAAAATCATCCATATCGACATGGATGCCTTTTTTGCTGCGGTGGAAATCAGAGATAATCCCAAGTTAAAGGGCAAACCTGTTATCATCGGAAGTGATCCCAGACAAACAGGTGGTCGAGGTGTCGTTTCTACCTGTAGCTACGAGGCACGAGTTTTTGGTGTTCATTCAGCCATGAGTTCTAAAGAAGCTTATGAGCGCTGTCCCCAAGCTGTCTTTATCTCTGGAAATTATGAAAAGTATAAGACTGTGGGACTTGAGATTCGAGCTATTTTTAAACGCTACACTGATTTGATTGAACCTATGAGTATCGACGAGGCATACTTAGATGTGACGGAAAATAAACTCGGTATCAAGTCAGCCGTCAAAATAGCCCGCCTCATCCAAGAGGATATCTGGCAGGAACTACACCTGACCGCTTCTGCAGGCGTTTCCTACAATAAATTTCTAGCTAAAATGGCCAGTGATTATCAGAAGCCACATGGTTTGACAGTGATTCTACCTGACAAAGCCCAAGACTTTCTCAAACAAATGGACATTGCTAAATTTCATGGTGTAGGAAAGAAGACAGTAGAAAAGCTTCATGAAATGGGCATTTATACTGGTGCAGACTTATTGGATGTCTCAGAAGTTACTTTAATCGATCGCTTTGGCAGACTTGGTTATGATCTTTATCGAAAGGCTCGTGGTATTCACAATTCTCCAGTCAAGTCCAATCGCATCCGCAAATCAATCGGGAAGGAGAAAACCTATAGTAAGATTCTCCAGGATGAAGAAGATATCAAAAAAGAGCTGACTCTTCTCTCCGAAAAGGTAGCTCACAATCTCAGCAAGCAGGACAAAGCTGGAAAAATCATTATCCTAAAAATACGATATGCTGACTTCTCCACTCTGACTAGACGAAAAAGCCTCCCACAAGCTACACAGGACGCTAGTCAGATTTCTCAAACCGCCCTTCAACTCTACGAAGAGCTAGCTGAAAAAGAAAAAGGTATCCGTTTACTAGGAATTACGGTGACAGGATTTTAAAAAGCTTGAAGGAAACTTCCCTCAAGCTTTTTTCTTATACAAACAAACGCACAAAACTATAGAGCAACAAGACACTACCGAGTACGATACGGTATTTACCAAAGAGTGTAAAGTCGTGTTTTTTCACATAACTGGTCAAGAAACGAATAGCAACCATGCTGACCGCAAAGGCAACACCCATGGCAACCAAGAGCAAGAACAGTTGTCCAAAACTCAAGAGTTGACCTGCTTTAATAAATTTGAAAATCTTTAAAGCGCTGGCTCCGAACATAACAGGAATTCCGAGATAGAAGGTGAACTCTGTTACGACTGAGCGGCTTGTTCCATTTAACAAACCACCAACGATCGTCGCACCTGAACGGCTCGTTCCTGGAAAGAGGGCGAGGACTTGGAAGAGCCCAATGTAAAGGGCTGTTTTATAGGGCAACTTGTCTAGCTCTGTCACTGTTGGTTCAATGGCTTGCGCCTTATTTCGTTTTTCAAGGTAGATAAAGGCAACACCATAGATAATCAACATGATTGCAACTGAAACCATGTTATGGAAGTTGGCATCAAACCAATCATCTAGTTTAAAAACCAATAGCAAAGGCAAGGTCGCAACAAAGACTTTTGACCACAACTGCCAAGTTCTACGAACTTCTACCTTAGTTTTACCAGGTTTGAAAGGATTAAGCTTGTTAAAGTAAATGACCATAACTGCTAAAATGGCACCAAGCTGGATGACAACATTAAACATGGACATGAAGGCTTCATTCTGGTCCTTGTATTGGACAAATTCTTCAACCAAGATCAAGTGGCCAGTACTTGAAATCGGCAACCATTCTGTAATTCCTTCAACAATCCCAAAAAAGATTGACTTCAAAATTTCAATAAAATACATACATTACTCCTTTTTCTGTCCTCTATTATAGCATAATTTCGGATGTTGCGATAGATTTTTTAGAAGGCGCCGATGCTTCCACCGCCACCTCCTCCTGAGAATCCTCCACCTGAAGAACCACTTCCAGAAGATACAGAGTAATTGCTAGCTGTATTTGCGACAGCAGTATATTGCTTGATTTGTGCAGTTGAGGTGTAGAACTGTGAGTGCCAACCATAGGCTACATAAAGATTCAAATCTGGATTTTCAAGCTGAATATGACGGACTTTCATTAACTTGCTCACCTTCTTGGCATAACCAAAGAGAGTCGCATAGACCAGTAGACGGTTCCAAAGGACGATGCTCTCTAGCTCGGCCTGATCCAGATGAGCGATGTCCCGAAGCATATTTTCAAAACTCGTCCAGAGATAGAAGATTTCCGCTCCTTCCTCTGTTAGAACTCCATCGCGATAGGCTCCTCGCGTGGCAAGATAAACCCAGAAACTAGTCCCTAATCCTGTCAATCCTAAGAGTAGAAATGGGATCGAAAAGAAACCATGTGTTTGCCAGCTATAGTAAAAGAATAGCAGTCCACCTAGAGCTGTTATGGCTGAACAAACTCGCATCCCGAGAGCAAGGCGGCGTTCCTCGCTTGTCAAGGAACGATAGTAGCTTGGGATACGAAGTACATGGACCTTATCCTTGACACAAGACTGAATGCGTTGAAGTCTTCCTTCAAAGGAGCGTTTAAGACGCGAGCCTGTTTCTCGGATATGTTTTTCATCTGACTCTTTGGCACCACGGTAAAGGGAAGATGAAACTTGGTAATCAGGGAAGAGCTCTGAAATAGCCAATTCTTTCTTATTTGACAAAGTCATGCGCAGGCATTCCTTCTCAAAATTGGACAAACCCTTTTCACTGATAATGCGCACATAAGGTTCCTCATCCCCTTGGAAAATAGATAAATGGCCTCGATCTACTAAATCCAACAAGGTTGCCTGAATCAAACGTTCAAAAGTAAATTTACCAAACCCTGATTTGTTTAGGGGATTGACTTCCTCTAAGGAGGTTGAATACACTGCTTCTGCTAAAACCATTGGAGGCAAATCCATCGGTGGTTCGTAGAGTCGATGATCTTTTGGAAAGACCTTTTTAATGCTTGTACTCTGACGAAACTTCCTATAGAAGAGAGGAACTAGAAGTAAGAGACTCATAAAAATGACGGGAAATACCCATTTCATCAACATCTCACTTTGCGCTTTTTCTGTCGCTATATTGCTTTCAATCCGGTTAAAATCGGTTAAACGTTCTTCCTCTAATCCTTGATCTGGAGCTTCTGCAAAAGCACTTCTCGGCCAGTAAGCATGTAATTCGATTTGTCGCTTTCTCGGAAGGTCTTTCATTTTGACATGATAGAGATTATTTACTTTTTCAACACTAGAGTCCCTTAGGAGTTGGCCTGCATGAAAATAGAGTTTCTCTGCTGGAGTATCTGAGCTGACCTTGAACTCAATCTCTTTGATGTCTCCAGTACTATCTGTCAAGGGTTGCCAATTTAGCTCTGCGATATCCTTATATAAGAAGAGAAGGTTTGTTAGTTTCCAGGTAACCGTTACACGAACAGTATCTCCAGCATATCCAGCATTGTAAATTTTTACCTTGTAGCCGTCCTCTTCCTCCATAGTATAGAAGGAAACATTTTGAACAATTCTTCCATTTTTAGAGACCTGAACAGTCGGGTCGGGATCAATGTCAAATCCTTCCGGCATTTTCCCAGCTTTCCCTAGTCCAACCAACTGACCATTATAATCGTCTCCAAAGCGGTAGGTAATTGTTTCCTTAAAAATTGCAGTATTATCTGCATGAATATTCAAATCCCCCTGATAGGATAAGATATCAAAGTCTACTGCAAAAACCAAGCTCGGGATAAATAATAAATAAGTAAATACCAAAGCCAACAGCCATCTTTTTTTCATGATCGGTTCCCTTTCAATCTTTTTACCATTATATCATTTTTTATAAGTAAAGGCTTACTTGTATTGAAAATCTCACTATTTTTAGATACAATAGAGAGAGTCATTTTTAGACTAGAAATAGGAGAAAACATGAAAAAATTATGCTTATCTATCCTTGCTAGCCTAGCCCTTACCTTAGGACTAGTTAGCCAAGTCCAAGCCGACGAATATTTACGCATCGGGATGGAGGCTGCTTACGCTCCCTTCAACTGGACTCAAGACGACGATAGTAACGGCGCCGTCAAAATCGACGGTACCAACCAATATGCCAACGGCTACGATGTTCAAATCGCAAAAAAGATTGCCAAAGACTTAGGCAAGGAACCTTTGGTCGTGAAAACCAAATGGGAAGGACTTGTTCCAGCACTTACTTCTGGCAAAATCGATATGATCATTGCCGGTATGAGCCCAACCGCTGAACGCAAACAAGAAATTGCTTTTTCAAGCAGTTACTATACTAGCGAACCGGTTCTATTGGTAAAAAAGGACTCTGCCTATGCGAATGCCAAATCTTTGGAAGACTTTAGTGGAGCAAAAATCACGTCTCAACAAGGTGTTTATCTTTATGACCTGATTTCCCAAATTCCAGGTGCCAAAAAAGAAACAGCTATGGGTGACTTCGCCCAAATGCGTCAAGCTCTGGAAGCTGGTGTTATTGATGCCTATGTTTCTGAACGACCTGAAGCAATGACCGCTGAGTCTGCTAACGCTAAGTTCAAAATGATCCAACCTCAACCAGGTTTCAAAACTGGCGAAGAAGATACAGCTATTGCCATTGGACTTCGTAAAGATGACAGCCGCATCAGCCAAATCAATGCCAGTATCGAAAACATCTCTAAGGATGAACAAGTAGCCCTCATGGATCGTATGATCAAAGAGCAACCTGTGGAGTCTACAACAACAGAGGAAGAAAGTAGTTTCTTTAGCCAAGTCGCTAAGATTCTTTCTGAGAACTGGCAACAACTCTTGCGTGGTGCTGGTATCACACTCTTAATCTCCATTATCGGAACCATCACAGGTCTCCTTATCGGACTTGCGATCGGGGTCTTCCGTACCGCTCCACTATCTGAGAACAAGGCAATGTACGCCCTACAGAAACTAGTCGGTTGGATTCTCAATGTCTATATCGAGATCTTCCGTGGTACACCGATGATTGTTCAATCTATGGTTATCTACTATGGAACTGCCCAAGCTTTCGGTATCAATCTTGACCGCACACTAGCCGCTATCTTCATCGTCTCAATCAACACGGGTGCCTACATGACAGAGATCGTTCGTGGTGGTATTCTAGCAGTTGACAAAGGACAGTTTGAAGCTGCAACTGCTCTTGGTATGACCCACAATCAAACCATGCGTAAGATTGTCCTGCCTCAGGTTGTCCGTAATATTCTACCTGCTACTGGTAATGAGTTTGTCATCAATATCAAAGATACCTCTGTATTGAACGTTATTTCAGTTGTTGAGCTTTATTTCTCAGGAAATACTGTAGCAACACAAACCTATCAATACTTCCAGACCTTTACCATCATCGCCGTGATTTACTTTGTCCTCACCTTTACTGTGACCCGTATCCTACGCTTCATCGAGCGTCGTATGGACATGGATACTTACACTACAGGTGCTAACCAAATGCAAACGGAGGATTTGAAAAAATGACACAACCAATCCTTGAAATCAAACACCTCAAAAAATCATATGGGCAAAACGAAGTGCTAAAAGACATTTCTCTCGCCGTCCATAAAGGAGAGGTTATTTCCATCATCGGGAGCTCAGGAAGCGGAAAATCAACCTTCCTTCGTTCGATTAATTTACTAGAGACACCTACAGAGGGAGAGATTCTCTATCGAGGAGAAAATGTCTTAGAAAAAGGCTATAACCTCACCCATTATCGTGAAAAACTCGGTATGGTTTTCCAATCTTTCAATCTCTTTGAAAATCTGAATGTCCTTGAAAATACGATCGTTGCTCAGACGACTGTCCTTAAACGTGATCACTCTGAAGCTGAAAAAATTGCCAAAGAGAATCTCGAAAAAGTTGGCATGGGAGAACGCTACTGGCAAGCCAAACCGAAGCAACTCTCAGGAGGTCAAAAACAACGCGTGGCTATCGCCCGCGCACTCTCCATGAATCCTGATGCCATTCTCTTCGACGAACCAACATCTGCCCTTGACCCTGAAATGGTCGGAGAAGTCCTCAAAATTATGCAGGATTTGGCTCAAGAAGGCTTGACCATGATCGTCGTAACCCACGAAATGGAATTCGCTCGCGATGTCTCTCACCGTGTCATCTTTATGGATAAGGGCGTCATTGCTGAAGAAGGTAAACCAGAAGACCTCTTCACGAACCCTAAAGAAGAACGGACAAAAGAATTTCTTCAACGTTATCTCAGCTAATAAACAAAGACTGCATAAAGAATGCAGTCTTTTTAATTTGTAATTGTAAAGAAAAGGCAGACTCGACTCAGGAATCTGCCTGTGACCACAGTTTAATCTTCAAATTTTTCATGATTTTTTTCATAGAAATCGATTAAACCAAGAGCTGTTTCAAATGAAATATTTTTAACTTTTGCGCGTCCTTGTGCTAGAGCAATGATAGACATTTCACGCGCGTTCGTTTCTTTAGAGATACGGTAGCCTGTGATTTTCTTATCACGAACCCAGCCAACAACTGCTTCTACTTTTTCAAAGTTCGACTTAGCCATGTTCTTCTCCTAAATTATTCTTTACAATACTTAATTGTATACGTTTTTATTTCGTTTGTCAATAAAAAAACATATATTCGTCGCAACTATATTATTCCGCATATTTTTATTTGGCTTTTAAAGCCGATAATATATGAGTTCTTATATCCTCGACTCCATTAGGATTTGCTGGTAGGAAGATTGTATTATTACCCTCTTTATCTGCAAAATTATTCAACGTATCTAAATACTGGTTCGTTAATAGGATAGACATGATTTGTTCTTCAGTTAGCTCAACATTGGCTCCTTTTAACTCTTGGATAGAATCAGCTAGTCCGTCAACAATTGCTTTACGCTGCTCTGCAATCCCTACACCATGTAGGCGATCTTTTTCTGCTTCAGCTTCTGCTGCGGTCACGATTTTAATCTTATCCGCTTCAGCAAGCTCTTGCGCCGCAACTCTCTTACGTTGAGCCGCGTTAATTTCATTCATTGATTGTTTTACTTCAGCATCAGGTTCAACCTTAGTAATCAGCGTTTTGACAATGATATACCCATATGTAGACATTTCTTCAGCCACTTGTTTTTGAACTTCTAAGGCGATTTCATCCTTCTTCTCAAACAACTCATCTAGGGTTAGCTTTGGTACAGATGAACGCAAAGCATCTTCAATATAGGATTTAATTTGGGCTTCTGGACGCATCAATTTATAATAAGCATCTGTGACATTGTTTTCATTTACTCGATACTGAGTTGCCACATTCATCGTTACAAATACATTATCTTGCGTCTTTGTCTCTACAACAATCTCACTTTGCAACAAGCGTAGTTGAACTCTTGCTGCAATCCTATCAATCCCAAAAGGAGCTCGTAAATGAATACCACTATTGCTCAACTTTTGGTATTTACCAAAGCGTTCTATGATAGCGACAGATTGTTGTCGAACCACATACACAGAACTAACCATAATCACTGATGCAATCACCACTAAAAACAATAAAACAAGTAAAATTTGTAAAACCATGGGAATCTCCCCCTTTCATCACCCTCATTATAGCACCATCATTACCATTACGCAAATAATATGATAATAATTTTATTTTAGCTTAAACTAGCATATTATACAACGTTTCGTTCCCATTCAAATTAATATAAGATGGGTCAAACTTTTCCATTCGATGGATCAATCCAGCATAGTCATGCTTATTGGCAAGAGCTACCCCAATCAATACAGGCCCTGTCCCCTTGCTTGCTCGTTTGATATATTCAAAACGAGTGATGTCATCATTTGGCCCCAAAATGTCATTTACAAACTCTCGTAGAGCTCCTGGACGTTGTGGGAAATTCACTACAAAGTAATGCTTGATTCCATCGTAAATCAAGGCACGTTCTTCCATCTCTGGCATGCGGTTGATATCGTTATTTCCTCCAGAAATAATACAACAAATCGTCTTGCCTTTGATATAGTCTGATAAAACTTCCAAGGCTGCAACGCTGGCAGCTCCGGCTGGTTCTGCTACAATACCTTGTTTGGAATAAAGATCAATCAAGGTTTCGGAAATCAATCCCTCGTCCACCCCAATCAGCGTTTCAACATTCTTACGGGTCGCTTCATAGGTTAATTGTCCAACCTTTTGTACGGCTATCCCATCAGCAAACTTATCAATTTCTTTAAGCTTAACTGGTCCCCCAGCTTCAAAGGCAGCTTTCATAGAGCGAGCACCATTAGCTTCTACCCCGATCACTTCAATAGTCGGGTTGGTTTCCTTAATATAAGTAGAAACACCGGCAATCAATCCGCCACCACCTACTGGTACAAGTACTGTATCAAAATCAATAGACTCTTTACGGGCTTCTTCAAGAATTTCATAGGCTACAGTCCCTTGACCAGCTTGAACATGCGCATCATCAAAAGGATCGATAAAGGTGCGGTTTTCTGTCAATGTAAATTCTTGTGCTGCCTTAGCAGAAGCATCAAAGGTATCCCCAACCAACTTGATCGTCACAAACTCTCCACCGAAAAAGCGAACCTGCCCAATCTTTTGTTGCGGTGTTGTGATGGGCATAAAGATCGTTGCAGGAATCTTCATCTCATTACAAGTATAGGCGACACCTTGGGCATGATTTCCCGCAGAGGCACAGACTACACCACGCTCGCGTTCTTCTTTTGACAGTTGAGAAATGGCATAATAGGCTCCACGAATTTTAAAAGAGCGAACTCGTTGCGCATTCTCCTTTTTGAGATAAATCTTTGCTTGGTATTTTTCTGATAAATAATGATCATATTCTAGTGGTGTATCAACTACTACACCACTCAAAACTTTGTGGGCTTTTACCACATCTTTTGCACTTAGCATTGTCTCCTCCTCAAATACTGTTCAAGATAAAAAACGAGTTAGGTACCCCCAACTCGCCTTCTGTCTCTCTTTACAAGAATTAATTGTAGATTTTGAATGCGTCGTCGTCGTTTTTACCAACGAAAGGCATTGCTTTACGCAATTCTGCACCAACTTTTTCAATTTCAAGGTTAGCTGCTTGTTCACGGTAAGCAGTTAATTTTGGACGACCAGCCTTGTAGTCATTTACAAAGTCATTTGCAAATTTACCATTTTGGATATCTGCCAAAACAGCTTTCATGTTTTCTTTAACTTGCTCAGTAATCACACGTGGACCTGATACATAGTCACCGTATTCAGCAGTGTTTGAAATAGATTGACGCATTTTCTTGAATCCACCTTCATAAATCAAGTCAACGATCAATTTCATTTCATGAAGAACTTCAAAGTAAGCCAATTCTGGGGCATAGCCTGCTTCTGTCAAAACTTCAAAACCTGCTTCGATAAGGGCAGTCAAACCACCACAAAGTACAGCTTGTTCACCAAACAAATCTTCTTCAGTTTCTTCTTTGTAAGTTGTTTCAAGCAACCCAACACGAGCAGCCCCAACACCTTTACACCAGTCCATAGCAATGTTTTTAGCATTTCCTGTAGCATCTTGGTAAACTGCGTAAAGAGCTGGCACACCAAATCCTTCTTCGTAAGTACGACGTACCAAGTGTCCTGGTCCTTTAGGAGCACACATGAAGACATCTACATCTGCAGGAACTTTGATAAATTCAAAGTGGATATTGAAACCATGAGCAAATCCAACTGCATTTCCAGCTTCCAAGTTTGGAGCGATTTCTGATTCGTACAATTCTTGTTGGATTTCGTCTGGTGCCAAGATCATGATAACGTCAGCCAATTTAGTTGCTTCTGCTACTGTGTAAGTGTCAAATCCATCTTCTTTTGCTTTGTCAAAAGATTTACCTGGACGCACACCGATGATGACATCACGACCTGAATCACGCAAGTTTTGCGCATGCGCATGTCCTTGTGAACCATAACCGATTACGGCGATTTTTTTACCGTCAAGCGCTGCTACTTTAACATCTTTTTCGTATTCCATTTGAACTGCCATAGTTTTTCTCTCTTTTCTATTTTTATTGCCTTATAGGCTGGTTAAACAAATTTATGCTGGATTTTATACTCATTGAAAATCAAAGAGTATTAGTCGCGGGTAAATCCAGTTGCACCCGTACGAGCGATATTTTTAATACCATATGGTCGAATCACTCGTAATAAAGCTTCACTCTTTTCAGCATTTCCCGTCATCTGGATGGTGATTGAGCTTGGAGCCACATCTACTACCGTTGCACGGAAAGGTTGGATAATGGCCAAGATTTCTGCACGCTTCTCAGCAGGAGCAGATACTTTTACCAAGATAACTTCTCTTTCCAAGTGTGGTTTATCTGTGATATCTCGAATGCGAATCACATCAATCTGACGATTGAGCTGTTTAATGATTTGCTCTACTTCATCATGAGATGCTACATCAATAATGATGGTGATGCGAGATACATTGGGGTTCTCTGTCGCACCAACTGAGATACTCTCAATATTGACTTGACGACGAGAAAGGACACCTGTAAAACGATTCAAAACTCCTGAACGGTTTTGCAATCTAGCTGTTAACATTCTACGCATGGAACTTCACCCCCAACATCTCATGATTGCTCTTACCAGCTGGTACCATCGGTAAGACCTGTTCCTTACGAGAAATATCCACCTCGATAAACATGGGCACATCCTCCAGAATGACTTCTAGATCTTTTTCTATAGTTTCTGGATTGTCAAATTTATAATTTTTAATACCGTAAGCCTGTGCCATCAGCTGGAAGTCAGGAAGTGTATCAAAGACTGACTCGGAAGTTCTTCCCTCATAGAAGGATTCCTGCCACTGACGAACCATTCCTAGTGAGTGGTTATTCAACATGACAACCTTAATCGGCACCTTGTAGATGTTTAAGATTGCTAGCTCTTGGTTGGTCATTTGGAAGCCACCATCACCGACAAAAAGGATAACTTCTTTTTCTGGATTGGCAATCTTGGCTCCGATAGCTGCAGGAACTCCGAACCCCATGGTACCCAAACCACCTGAAGTGACTAACTGACGCTCATTTTGGTAAGGATAATACTGAGCTGTCCACATTTGGTGTTGTCCGACGTCTGTGACAACAATGGCATCTCCATTCGTCAACTCACCGATGCGTTCAATAACGGCCTGAGGCTGAACCACACGTTCTTTCTTATCATAAGAACGAACTCGATTCTTGTCCTTGGTGACTTTTTCAATCCACTTTTCAGTATTGTTATGAACAGTTGGTTCTGCCAGTAGCATCTGCAAGGCTTTCTTAGCATCCCCCACTACAGGAATATCTGCACTGATAATCTTACCAATCTCAGCTGGGTCAATGTCGATATGGGCAACCTTAGCATTCTTCGCAAAGGTCTTAGGATTCCCCGTCAATCGGTCATCGAAACGGCAACCAATACTAATCATAAAGTCCGCTTCCGTCATTGCAATGTTGGCCGCGAAAGAACCGTGCATGCCTCCCATTCCTAGGAAGAGCGGATGACTCGTTGCAATGGTGCCTTGCCCCAAAAGACTAGTGACTACTGGAATTTGATAACGTTCAGCAAATTCATTGAGTTCCTTAGAAGCTTCCGCATAGCTGATACCACCACCTGCTAACAAAACAGGTTTCTTGGCTTTTGACAATTGCTTCAAGATTTTCTTGATTTGCATGTCATTCGGATCAAGCGTCGGTTGGTAACTTGGTAAATTAACTTCTGGCGAATAGATGAAATCTGTCTCTAGAGCTGATACATCCTTTGGTAAGTCAATCACAACTGGACCTGGTCGACCTGTCGTTGCGATATGGACAGCTTCCGTAATGATACGGGGAATATCTGCTGTCTCACGGACTTGGTAATTGTACTTGGTAATGGGCATGGTAATCCCCACGATGTCTGCTTCTTGAAAGGCATCTTTCCCAATCCCAGCTCGCGCAACCTGACCTGTAAAGACCAAAAGGGGAACGCTATCGCTCATGGCATCTGCAATCCCTGTAATGGCATTTGTTGCTCCCGGCCCACTCGTGACGACGGCAACGCCCAACTTTCCAGTTGATTTGGCATATCCTTCAGCTTCGTGCAAACAACCTTGCTCATGGCGTCCTAAGATGTGGCGAATACCTTTAAAATTGTATATCGCATCATACAAAGGTAAGACTGCACCACCAGGATAACCAAAAATGGTATCAATCCCTAAGTCCCGAAGTGTTTCCAAAACTAGGTCCGACCCCGTCTTAGGAGATTCTAAACTGATTTTCTCCATTGTTCCCCTTTCTCTTCTCTTAAAAAAATAGCTTGTTACTATCATACCATTTTTTCAAAAATTTTCAAGGCAAAAGAGTCAATTTTCTGAATTTTCTATCTAAAAGTGTATTTATGAATCTTTTCCTCATTTTTATTAACTTTTCTACGGAATTAGGAACCTTTATTTACTTTAATTTATCAAATTAGAATATTTTCTTTCTGGATAAAGTTAGTATTTTTCTCAATTAGCGATCAAATTCGTATACTATATTCAGCAAAAATGAATAGTTAAAGACAAAAAAGGAAGCCACTAAGTGACTTCCTTCTAGAGTGAGGACTGATTAGTCTTCACCTTTGTTTTTCTTAATGATTTCTTCTTGTACTGACTTAGGTACATCTTCGTAGTGGTCAAATACCATCATGAATGTACCACGTCCTTGAGATGCAGAACGAAGAACTGTTGCGTAACCGAACATTTCAGCAAGTGGAACGTAAGCACGAACGATTTGGCTGTTACCGTGAGCTTCCATACCATCTACACGTCCACGACGAGCAGTTACGTGACCCATAACATCACCAAGGTTTTCTTCTGGAACAGTGATGGTTACAAGCATCATTGGTTCAAGGATAGCTGGTTGTGCTGATTTAGCAGCTTCTTTAAGGGCAAGTGAAGCCGCGATCTTGAAGGCAGTTTCAGATGAGTCGACATCGTGGTATGAACCATCGTAAAGCTTAGCTTTAACGTCAACCATTGGGTAACCTGCAAGAACACCATTAGCCATAGATTCTACCAAACCTTTTTCAACCGCTGGGATAAATTCACGAGGAACCACACCACCGACGATTGCGTTTTCGAATTCGAATCCTTTACCTTCTTCGTTTGGAGTAAATTCAATCCATACATCACCGAATTGACCTTTACCACCAGACTGACGTTTGAAGAATCCACGTGCTTGAGTAGAAGCGCGGAATGTTTCACGGTAAGATACTTGAGGAGCACCTACGTTCGCTTCCACTTTGAACTCACGACGCATACGGTCAACAAGGACATCAAGGTGAAGCTCACCCATACCAGAGATAACTGTTTCACCAGTTTCAACGTTTGTTTCAACGCGGAATGTTGGATCTTCTTCAGCCAATTTTTGAAGGGCGATACCCATCTTGTCTTGGTCAGCTTTAGATTTTGGCTCAACCATCAATTGGATAACTGGTTCTGGAACGTTGATTGACTCAAGGATGATTTTAGCTTTTTCATCTGTCAATGAGTCACCAGTTGTAGTATCTTTCAAACCAACGGCAGCAGCGATATCACCTGAGTAAACAGTGTCAATTTCTTGACGGCTGTTAGCGTGCATTTGAAGGATACGTCCGATACGTTCACGTTTACCTTTAGATGTGTTCAATACGTATGAACCTGATTGGAGAACACCTGAGTATACACGGAAGAATGTCAAACGACCTACGAATGGGTCAGTCATGATCTTGAAGGCAAGAGCTGCAAATGGCTCTTCGTCAGATGCTGGACGAGTTTCTTCTTCATCTGTATCTGGGTTGATACCTTTGATTGCTGGGATATCAAGTGGGCTTGGAAGGTAGTCAATAACCGCATCAAGCATCAATTGAACACCTTTGTTCTTGAAGGCAGAACCACACAATACTGGGAAGAATTCAACGTTGATAGTTGCTTTACGGATAGCAGCTTTCAATTCTTCGTTAGTGATTTCTTCACCTTCAAGGTATTTCATCATCAAGTCTTCATCAGTTTCAGCAACTGCTTCAACCAATTTTTCACGGTATTCTTGAGCTTGGTCAAGGTATTCAGCTGGGATGTCTTCTTCAAGGATATCTGTACCAAGGTCGTTAGTATAGATTTCAGCTTTCATCTTGATCAAGTCGATGATACCACGGAAGTCATCTTCAGCACCGATTGGCAATTGGATTGGGTGTGCGTTTGCTTGAAGACGGTCGTGAAGTGTGCTTACTGAGTAAAGGAAGTCAGCACCGATTTTATCCATTTTGTTAGCAAATACGATACGTGGAACTCCGTACTCAGTTGCTTGACGCCAAACTGTTTCAGTTTGAGGCTCAACACCTGATTGTGAGTCAAGAACAGTAACCGCACCGTCCAATACACGAAGAGAACGTTGTACTTCGATAGTGAAGTCCACGTGTCCTGGTGTGTCAATGATGTTTACGCGGTGGTTGTTCCATTGAGCTGTTGTCGCAGCAGATGTGATAGTGATACCACGTTCTTGCTCTTGCTCCATCCAGTCCATTTGTGACGCACCTTCGTGAGTTTCACCAATTTTGTGGATTTTACCAGTGTAGTAAAGAATACGCTCAGTAGTTGTTGTTTTACCGGCATCGACGTGAGCCATGATACCGATATTACGAGTTTTTTCAAGTGAAAATTCGCGTGCCATGAGGTTTGTTTCTCCTATTTATTTTAATTTCTATTCTATTATAACACGATTTTAATAAAAACGGATAGGCAGGACCTACCCGTTCTCAATGTTTATCTTGTTTTTGTTGGTTTCAACTTGTAGACAAGTTGAATTGAACTCGGGCTAAAAGCTCAAGTTAACTGATTCGAACTCAATTGAACTCGGGCTAAAAGCTCGGAAAATAGATAAGCTTTCCTAGAATCTTTGATTCTGCGTCAAGCTTCCTAATTTTCAGTCGCTTTTTTAACGCCCTTAGTATCTTATTCTTACCAACGGAAGTGTGCGAAGGCACGGTTAGCTTCAGCCATACGGTGAGTGTCTTCACGTTTCTTAACAGCTGCACCAGTGTTGTTAGCAGCATCCAAGATTTCTTTTGCAAGACGGTCTTGCATTGTGTGTTCACCACGAAGGCGAGCGATTGTTACCAACCAACGAAGTCCAAGTGTTGTACGACGTTCTGGACGAACTTCAACTGGGACTTGGTAGTTAGATCCACCAACACGACGTGCACGTACTTCAAGTACAGGCATGATGTTTTCCATAGCTGTTTCAAATACTTCAAGTGCATCGTTTCCAGTAGCTTCTTTGATTTGCTCAAAAGCACCGTAAACGATTGAAGCAGCTGTACCACGTTTACCATCAAGCATAACGCGGTTGATAAGACGAGTAACTAGTTGTGAATTGTAAAGCGGATCTGGCAATACGTCACGCTTTGGAGCTCTATTTTTACGACTCATTTCTCTTTATCCCCTTTCCTTATGCTTTTGGACGTTTAGTACCGTATTTAGAACGGCCTTGTTTACGATCGTTAACACCTGCAGTATCAAGTGCACCACGGACGATATGGTAACGTACCCCTGGAAGGTCTTTTACACGTCCACCACGAAGAAGCACCACGCTGTGCTCTTGCAAGTTGTGTCCGATACCTGGGATGTAGGCAGTAACTTCGATAAGGTTGCTCAAACGTACACGAGCGAATTTACGAAGGGCAGAGTTAGGTTTTTTAGGTGTCATTGTTCCCACACGAGTTGCAACACCACGTTTTTGTGGTGAAGAAACGTTTGTTTGAACTTTTTTGTGACTGTTGTAACCAACGTTCAAAGCTGGTGATTTAGATTTTTCTACTTTTGATTTACGCGGTTTGCGAACCAATTGGTTAATTGTAGGCATCTACATTCTCCTGTGTTTTTTTATTTTTGGTGATGATACACTTGGTGACAGCTACCATCTGTGTGTACTTTTGCAACATTTGTCAGCACGTCCCTGTACACTTTTGAGAGACCAAAAGTAAAAAGTACCGTCTATTATTGTAACACAATTTTTCCTTCATTGTCAAGATATTTTTCATTTTTATTCTGATCTTTTAACTCTTTGACACTAGCTTTCACCGCTTTTCTAAACCAGAAAAGGAGACAATTTGCCTCCTCCTTTCTAGTATGGTTTTCCTTTGATTCAAGTTGTCATTTCGGAATTTTTTAACCCTTCTTATCAAAGCCAACCAGATTCTTTTGCGATGTTGGCTGCCTCTGTTCGATTGCCTGCATCTAACTTGGAAAAAATATTGGTGACATAGTTTCGGACGGTTCCGTTTGATAGATAGAGTTGGTCTGCAATTTCTTGGTTGGATAAGCCCTGAGCGATTCCCTTTAAGACAGCAATCTCTTGTTCTGTCAACGGATTGGGGTGCGTCATCACCACTTCCATCAATTCAGGCGAATATTCCTTGCGTCCTTCGAGAACAGTGTGCAAGGTTTGCATGAGGTCTGCAATGCTTCTTTCTTTCAAGACATAGGCATCCACTCCAGCCTTAATCGCGCGTTCAAAATAGCCAGGGCGCTTGAAGGTTGTCACCACAACCACCTTTGTTTCTAGCTTTTCTGCTCGTATCCACTCCAAGACTTCGAGGCCTGTCTTAACAGGCATTTCTACGTCAAGAATGGCGATATCGACAGACTCTTTTTCTAAAAGTTGGATTGCTTCTTGGCCATCCTTGGCTTGTAGGACAGAATCTACATCTGGTTGAAAGGCAAGCAACTGGCACATAGCATCTCGCAACATACTTTGATCTTCTGCAACAAGTAATTTCATCTTAGTTTCTCTCCTTATAAGGTAGCCGAACCTGCACTTCAGTTGGATGTTTCTGACTAATCACTTTTACTTCTCCTGAAAAAGGAAGGACACGGTCTCGAGCAGTATGGAGTTCATCCCCTTTTAGAGAAGCAAAGCCACAGCCATCATCTCTCACTGTTAGAATGAGTTCTTTCTCTGTTCGTTCTAATTTCAAGTAAGCTTTGGATGCTTTGGCATGTTTGATGATATTGGTCACTAACTCAAGTAAAATCATGGAGGCCGTTGATTCTAATTCCTGAGTTAGGCTAGCTGTATCTAGTTGGTGATTGATTTCCGTTTCAATTCCTGCAATTTCCAGCATTTTTTTAACAGTCGCAAACTCGGAAGCAAGGGTTCTTGTTTTAAGATTTTCGATAATTGTACGAACTTCACGCATTGATTCTTTGCTAATTTGCTGTATTTCTCTTAATTCCTTTTCCACCTGTGGATAGGCCTGCATTTGAAGAAGTTGTAGGGCAAGGTCCGTCTTCACACTCAACATGGCAAAGGTATGGCCTAGACTGTCATGAAGATCCTGACCGATACGACTGCGTTCGTTTTCAGCCAAGAAAAGATTGAGCTTGGCATTTTGTTTCATCTTTTCTTCTTTTATGTCCTCCGACAATCGAATTCGATAAAGACCAAAGGTCATTGCATCGGAAAAGATAAAGGTCACCAAGAAAAAGAGTAGCTGCCAGGGACTAACATGATTGACCATATAGATTCCGGTCAGAATAAATGGTTGCAGGACAATAAAACTGACAAAACGCCAAGAGTGAAAAGAAATCTCATCCAGCTCATAAATAAGGAGATTGGATAAATAAAAGATAAACCATGTGAAACCTGAACTTAGCCAAACAGATGTATAAAAAATGTAGACAAGCATGGACCACCATGCTAGCCACTGCACGGTGCGATTCTGACTGATTAAAACCGAATAGAAGGCAAGTACAAATAGTAGGGTCCATAGCAAGGTTAAAAGCGGGTAATCTCCAACGATGACACCCGCTATAGGAAAGATGATAAACACAATTGAAATATGAAACATATAATGAATGTTTTTAAATTTTTCCAACATAGATTTATTTTACCTCAATCCGTTTTTTCAGTTGAATGACCAGTACACCAAAGAAAACTGTATAGCCTAGCACAACCAAGGCAGCAAGAATGTTAAACTCGTGATGCTCCAAATAAGTAGAAACAACCTGCATCAGTTGATAGGTTGGGGTCAGTTTGCCAATAGATTGGAGCCATTCTGGGAAGGAATCCAAGGGGAACCACAGTCCACCTAGGACAGCCAAAGCAATATAGGCAATATTTCCAACAACCGTCATCAATTGAGCACTAGGAAGCAAGCTCACCAAGACCCCCATACTGATAAAGACCACGCTTCCAACCAGTAACATAACTCCGATTACCAACCAATCAAGCCAAGGCAGAGTCACTCCACGGACAAAATGACCAACCGAAAAGACAACTATAACTGATAACAAGAAAGTTAGCAGAGTGCTGAACAGTTTTGATACATAATATTCTACCATAGATACGGGAGAATGTTGAATCAATTTTTGCCAGTTGTTTGTCTTATCAGACTCGAGTGTGCTTGGGATACTGAAAAAAGCACTTGACATGATACTAAAGAGCGTCATGGCAAAAAGATAGGCTTGAAGAGCAATTTCTGGAATATCTGACCCTGACATCATACCAGAAAAGATAAGGTAAAACACACTTGGAAGTCCGATGGATAGCAAGTAGTAGATGGCTTGCCGTTTCATCAGAATGATTTCTACTTTCATGAGACTTGTCATATTTTTCATCGTCAATCTCCTTTAATCTTGAGTCGTTTCGAAGATACTGTCTAAGAGAGTTCGATTGCGAACTTCAATTTCTTCGATCGTGCAGCCCTTTTCTTGCAAGACTTTCCATACCTGGCTGGCTTCTTTGGTTGTGAAGGAAAGAGCATTTTGCTTGATTTCAAGCTCTTGAATCTGGTCCAAAGTGCTGATAACTTCCTGATAAGTTAGTGGTACCGTAAAATGTTTTTCTTGTTCTTCACCACGCATGGCATAAGGTGTCGTATCGCGAATCAATTCTCCCTTGTGGAGTACCAAAATGCGGTCAGCCGTATGTTCTACCTCTTCGATATAGTGAGAAGAGTAGACAATGGTGGCACCATTTTTCTTTAACTGATTGACAATTTCCCAAAAATGCTGACGTGTCGAGGTATCCATGGCAGCAGTTGGTTCGTCTAAAAATAGAATTTTCGGACGACCTATTAGTGCCAACACAAAAGAGAACAAACGTTTTTGCCCACCAGATAGCTTGCCCGCGAGCTGATTTTTCTGCTTGTCCGAGAATCTCAGCAAATCATCAATTTCTTGATTGGAGAGACTGTTTGGATAGATTGATTGAAAGAAGGATAAGAGTTCTTTCACTTTCAAGTCTTGAACCACCGTATTTTCTTGAGGTAAGATAGAAATAAGCTGCTTTAATCGAGGATCTGTTGGTGCAAAGCCTTGAATAGCTATCTGACCTGAGCTCACGAACTTGTCGCCCAAGAGGCAATCAATCAAGGTCGTCTTACCTGCTCCGTTAGGTCCGATCAAGGCGACACATTCACCATCGTTGATTTCAAAGGAGATGTTCCGCAAGATCTCCTTGTCTTTTATTTTCTTACTCAATTTCTCAACTTTAATCACAGTCATGAGATTCTCCTTTCAACCACTTCATTCCCATAGGGAAAACGACGAAAATCATAAACCCAAAACCCCAAGCACCACGAATAAATTGGCGAAGCACGGTTTGGTCAAACCAACCAGTAAACATTTCCACTAACCATACCAAGAGTGATAGGCTGATAAAGAAATAGATGATTGCTTTTTTCATTCCTCAAACTCCTTTTTCACATCTCTGACCAATTTCAAACCTTCTCTGACAAGCCAAGACATCATTCCAAAGCCAGCAAAGAGCTCCCAAGGAAAATGGTAGAAACCCTCGTCCAATCCTGAAAACATGAGATAGGTCATAACTCCTGCTGCTACTAAACTCACTGCGACAATCATTTTATTTTTCATTTCTTCTTCCTCCATTTCATACTTCAATTATAGTCTTTTGAAGTTAGCGGAGCTAGATGCTTCTGTCACTAGGAAATATGACAAATGTCATAAAAAAAGAAAGCTGTAAAATCAACTTTCTTTTTTATCTATTAAATTTTTATTCCACACTGAAAAGATATGGATATACGGGTTGTTGACCTTGGTGAATCTCTACTTCAACATCTTCAAATTCTTCTGCGATTTCTTGGGCAATTTCATTGGCAAGTTCTTCGCTTCCGTCTTCTCCGACATAGAAAGTCACGATTTCACTGTCTTCGTCCAACATATGCTTCAAAGTTTCAGTCAAGGTTTGGTGCATGTCAGGGTTTGACACGAGGATTTTCCCATCTACCATACCCAGATTGTCATTTTCATGAATTGCTAATCCATCGATAGTTGTATCACGAACGGCTGTTGTTACACTACCGCTGATAACATCACCAAGGGCTGCAGTCATGCGTTCTTTGTTTTCTTCGATTGATTTGCTTGGATCAAAGGCAAGAAGACTGGTCAAACCTTGAGGAATTGTACGTGCTTCTACAACAACAGCAGGTTGTTCAAGCACTTCAGCCGCAGACTGAGCTGCCATAAAGATATTTTTGTTGTTTGGCAAGAAGATGATGTTGCGAGCATTGACCTGTTCAACAGCCTTGATAAAGTCTTCTGTTGAAGGGTTCATCGTCTGACCACCTTCGATAACATAATCCACACCTTGAGCACGGAAGATATCTGCTAAACCTTGACCAGCTACTACTGCGATAAGGGCATACTCTTTTGTTTCAGCAGGCTTGTTGCCTTGAGTTGCTTCTTTTTCAACTTGCGCTTCGTGTTGGTTACGCATGTTGTCCACTTTTACCTTGATCAAGCTACCATATTTGAGACCTTCTTGCATGACAAGACCTGGATCTTCTGTATGGACGTGAACTTTGACAATCTCATCATCGTTGACAACAAGCAGTGAGTCGCCTAAGTCATTCAAGTAGTTACGGAATTCATCATAGTCAAAGTCCTTAGAATAAGTTGGACCTTGTTTGAGGGCTACCATGATCTCCGTACAGTAACCGAAGGTAATATCCTCAGTTGCCACATGACCTGCTACAGACTTGTGGTGCTCTGCATTGATCATTTCACTCATGTTAGCAGGAGTCGCTACAAAGTCTTCAGAAGCACTGTATTCACCAGTAAGAGCTGAAAGGAATCCTTCGTAGATGAAGACCAAACCTTGACCACCTGAGTCCACAACACCAACTTCTTTCAAAACTGGAAGCATTTCTGGTGTCTTAGCCAAAGCTGCTTTCGCGCCTTCCAAGGCTGCACGCATGACCTCAACAGCATCATCTGTCTCCTCGGCTTTTTTCTTAGCCCCAATGGCCGCACCACGAGAAACAGTCAAAATGGTCCCTTCAACTGGTTTCATAACCGCTTTATAAGCTACTTCGACACCAGATTGAAAGGCAAGAGCCAAGTCTTGACCTGTTAATTCATCTTTTTCCTTGATAGCCTGAGAGAAGCCACGGAAGAGCTGAGAAGTGATAACCCCTGAGTTCCCACGCGCACCCATCAAGAGCCCCTTAGCAAGAATGCTCGCCACTTCTCCTACTGTAGAAGCCGGCTTGTCTGCTACTTCTTTGGCACCATTTTCGATGGTCATTCCCATGTTTGTCCCGGTATCTCCATCTGGAACTGGAAAGACATTTAATGAATTGACATATTCTGCTTGCTTATTCAAACGAGTTGATGCAGCCTGCACCATCTCTTGAAATAAGCTGGTAGTAATTTTTGACACGATTATTCTCCTACAACTTTGATATTTTGAATGTAGACATTCACAGTCTGAGCAGTAATTCCTAGTTGGTTTTCCAAACTAAAACGAACACGCTCTTGGATGTTTTTTGAGACTTCACTAATCTTTGTTCCGTAGCTCAACACGGTATAAACATCAACTGCAATGCTACCGTCTTCAGCTGCTTTAACGACTACACCTTTTGAATAATTTTCCTTACCAAGAAGGGCTTGGAAATTATCTTTGAGGGCATTTTTACTAGCCATACCGACCACACCAAAAATCTCAGTTGCTGCACCACCTACTACGGTTGCAATCACTTCATCTGTCAGTTCGATTTGACCATCTTTTGTATTAATTTTTACAGTCATTTTTTTTACCTCAACTAGTTGATACTCTATTTTATCATATTTCAGCCCAAGTGTAAAAGCAGAATGCTGTATCTGCGGATATTTACTCTATTTTTCAAATGGTTTTATCCTTAGAGCAAAAGAAAAAGACCTAAGCGGTCTTTTCATTTTTATTAAACGCGTTCAACTTTACCTGATTTCAAAGCACGAGCTGAAGCCCAAACTTTTTTAGGTTTACCATCGATAAGAACAGTAACTTTTTGAAGGTTTGGTTTTACGGCACGTTTTGTTTGGTTCATCGCGTGTGAACGGTTGTTTCCTGATACAGTCTTACGACCTGTAAAGTAACATACTTTAGCCATTGTGTTTTCCTCCTATTAGATCTAATATAGCGGATGTGCTAGCACCACATACCGTACTATGTTATCACACTTTCTCTATTTTGGCAAGGAAATTCGAAGACTTTTTTTATTTAACGTAAACAACTCCAAGTTTACCAAAAGCGACTTCCCCACGGATAATCAAGGTTTTGTTTGTTGGCGCTACAGGAGCATCTGCCTTAGCTGCACCAAAGGAGGTTTCTACTTTCAAATCAACACGCCAGTGTTGTGGAACATAGACAGTTGCATTCCCGAAGGCCACTTCAATATTTAAAGTTGCAAAATCACCTAGCATCTCTGCATTATCATAGTAGATTTTAGCATCCCCAAAAGCGACTTCCACTTGGTCATCTACGAGATCTTGATCTTGCTTATAGAAGGTCCCGCTACCAAAAGCGACTTCCTTATCCGTGACGACTGTTTTTTTCCCATCGTACCACCATTTTTTTTCATTCCAGAACTTACTTGAATGCGTCAGATAACCAACACCGAGTACCACCAAGATGCTAGCCCAGATGAGAGAATGATTGGTAACTGGCAAAAAGTCATAAGCGTAATTTGCAATGATGAGCGCCAGTAAACCTGTAAAAACTGCCGAAGTGAGGTGGCGTCTAAGGATAGACTCAATGGTCTTATAAGCAAAAAAAACAATACCTAGTAAAGGCCATATCTTGCCATCCAAAGAAGGAATTCCAAAATTCCCTTGCAGCAAGATCCAAGCTGCTAAAACCAATAAAACAATACCAAATGCTTTCTTTTTCATGTTTTTTACCTCATGTTTCTTAGATTTTCTTTTAGGAGGGATTGGTAATGCCGTGAGACATGAACCTCCTTGTGGGTCTGATAAAAGGAAATAGTGCCCGTTCCTGAAAAGGACTTGTCCACTGAGTAAATCTGACGGATGTTTGCGATAGTTGACTTGGACACTCGGCTAAAATAGCGAGGCAAGATGGTCTCCAACTCATAGAGTTTGAGCCGAACCTCATAGGCTTCCTTATGGGTATGGGCGTAGATCTTGCTACCTTCGGTTTCAAAGAAGAGAATCTCTGATAGGTCAAGATAATATTCGCCTGTCCCCTTGTAAAAAATCAACCTCGGAGCTGTCGACTCCTGCAAGAGCCGTTGCAAGTCCGCAATTTCATCTGTCAAAGCAGGGGTCTTGATGACAATTTCAGTTTCTTCTAAATCGCCGTCAATCTCAATTCGTAACTTCATCACATCTCCTTTCTGACTCTACTATATCAAAGCTAGATTAGGAAAACAAGGGCAAAAAAGCAAGTGGTCAATTTGAAGCAGTAAGTGGTTGTCAGACTAGCTTGACTTACATGTCAAAAAAGGAAGAAAAGAACCCCCCACATGAGACCACAAGCGTAACCAACGACCACATCCTTGGGATAATGAACACCCCCTAAAACCCTCACCAAGCCCAGCAAAGCTGAAAAGAGCAAACATACTAAACCAACAGGTAGACTAGCATGCAGACTGGCCATGGAGATGATAGTTGCCGAAAAAACATGGCGACTGGGCATAGACTGTCCCGAACTATCCTTGTCAAGTAAGGGGGCGATGTCCCAAGTTTCGTAGGGGCGTGGATGATTGATTTTCTTACGAAAGAGGGACAAAATTACAAAGCCTGTAGCAGGGACAAGCAAATAGACCCCGACTTGCTGACCAAGTCCTAGCTGCAGGTAAACGGTAACTAGTAAGGTCAGATAGACCAGGGGCATAGCTACTGTCATCAAACGATTAAAACTAAGCAATAGAAATAAAAGAGTTGGATGGCTAGTTAGTTTGGAGCTAATGTTTCTATACCATTCTTGATAATTTTTCATCTATTCTTCTCACTAACACTTTATTTTTGCCTCTAGGCGAGGCACTTGTCTTCTAGTATAGTGCAGAAAAAGAAGGCCGTCAAGCCTTCTTTTGATTTATTCTTCTGCTTGGTCTTCTGTGAATTGGCTGTTGTAAAGATCCGCATAGAAGCCAGCTTTGCCCATCAATTCCTCATGGTT
This sequence comes from Streptococcus sp. D7B5, assembly GCF_029691405.1. Taxonomy (NCBI): domain Bacteria; kingdom Bacillati; phylum Bacillota; class Bacilli; order Lactobacillales; family Streptococcaceae; genus Streptococcus; species Streptococcus sp. D7B5. The sequence continues at coordinate 1,738,098 of NZ_CP121467.1, read as the reverse complement.
GCCTTGCTCGATGATATTGCCATCTTTCATGACAAGAATCAAATCGGCATTACGAATAGTTGACAAGCGGTGGGCGATGACAAAGGATGTGCGTCCTTCCATCAAACGGTCCATAGCTTTTTGAATCAACTCCTCTGTACGTGTGTCGACTGAAGATGTCGCTTCATCCAAAATCAAGAGCGGTGCATCTTTGAGAAGGGCACGAGCAATGGTCAAGAGCTGTTTCTGTCCAACAGACAAGGTCACGGTGTCATCCAAAACAGTATCGTAGCCATCTGGCAAAGTCATGATAAAGTGGTGGATTCCCACTGCCTTGCTAGCTTCTATCATTCGTTCATCACTGATGTCTGTCTGATTATAGATCAGGTTCTCTCGAATGGTTCCTTCAAAGAGCCAAGTATCCTGCAAGACCATTGAAAAGGCATCGTGTACTTCCGAACGCTTCATGTCCTTGGTATCGACACCATCGATACGGATACTTCCCTTATCTAGCTCATAGAACTTCATCAAAAGATTGACAATGGTTGTCTTCCCAGCCCCAGTCGGTCCAACAATAGCAACCTTCTGACCTGCATGAGCTGTCGCAGAAAAGTCATGGATAATGGTGCGCTCTGGTGTATATCCAAAGGACACATGATCAAAGACTACTTCCCCTTTCATGTTGCTCAATTGTCTTTCCTTACGAGATTCATCTTGCATCTCTGCTTCAGCTAGAAATTCTAATACACGAGTCATGGCTGCACTCGCTTGTTGCAGGCTCGTAATCCCTTGGGCAATCTGTGACAGAGGTTGGGAGAAGGTCCGTACGTAAACCATAAAGGCTACGATAATCCCTATCGTGATATGCCCTTCTAACGCCAGCGCGGCACCAACGATGATGACTAAGACATAACTAAAGTTCCCAACAAAGAACATGGCTGGCATCATGATACCAGAGATAAACTGAGATTTCCAGATACTGTCATGCAAGTCTTGGTTTAACCCTGCAAATCTCGCTTTGGAGGTGTCCACTGCGTTGTAGCTGGTCACTACATTATGGCCAGAGTACATCTCTTCCACATAACCATTGACGGCTGCTAGATTATTTTGTTGGGCTTTAAAATAACCCTGTGACTTGGCCATGATTACGGAAACCGCCGCAAAACCAACAAGCGTAGAGACCACTGTTACGAGAGCTAAAATCCAGTTCATCCCAAACATGGTCACCAAGACAGCAATCAACAAGAAACTAGCTGAAAGAACTGTCCCTAGACTTTGGTTGAGAGATTGCGCTGCTGTATCCACATCATTGGTCACGCGCGAAAGGGTGTCTCCTTGTGAATGACGGTCAAAATAGCCAAGTGGCAAACGATTGATTTTTTCAGCGATAGCCGTCCGCAAGCGTTTTGAAAAATGTTGGATACTCGTTGAAAATATATAGGCCTGTGTATAATTAAGGATAGCTCCAAACACATATAGGACAACCAAAAATCCAGCAATGTTTGACACAGCTACCAAGTCGATTTCTGTAGCCAAGCCATCTGAAATCAAGTTAGTAATTTCTTTAATCTTAGTTGGACCATAAACGGTAATGATGCTTGAAATGACTGCAGCCACAACTGCTATTAGGAGAGGAAGTTGGAGGCCTGCCATATAAGGTTTGCACTGTTTCCAGACCGAAACTTTTTTATTTTCCATGTTCCAATTCCTCCTTCGATAGTTGTGAGTAGGCAATTTCTTGGTAGACTTCGTTGGTTGCAAGAAGTTCCTTGTGGGTGCCTTGTCCCACGACTTTACCTTGATCCAAAACTAAGATCAGGTCGGCGTCCATAATGGTAGAAATCCGTTGCGCTACGATGAGCTTGGTCATGGATTTTGTTTTCTCAGCTAGCTCTTGGCGAAGGACACGATCTGTCTTGTAGTCCAAGGCTGAGAAGGAATCATCAAAGATGAGAATCTCTGGTTTACGAGCCAAGGCACGCGCAATGGCTAAACGCTGTCTTTGACCTCCTGAGAAGTTGGTTCCGCCTTGAGCCACTTCTGATGCAAGACCTGCTTCCTTGTCTTCGATGAAGCTTTTAGACTGGGCCAATTCCAAGGATTGCCACATAGCAGCTTCGCTTAGAGGAGTTTCTTTGCTCTTACCAAAGTCCAAGTTCCCCTTGACATCTCCTGAGAAGAGGACTGCTTTTTGAGGGATATAGCCGACCTTATTGCGCAAATCTTCCAAATCGTAATCTTGCACATTAACTCCGTCCACTAGGATTTGTCCATCTGAAACGTCGTAAAAACGTGGCAAGAGGTTGACAAGCGTAGACTTACCTGATCCAGTCGATCCGATGAAGGCTACGGTTTGACCCGCTTCTGCTTTGAAAGTGACATGTTCCACGACTGCTTCTGAGTTTTTAGAGTAGCGGAAGGTTACATCGCGGAATTCCACTTGTCCTTGAACTGAAGGATCCGCTGTCTGTGTATGACTAGGATTTTCAATAGAAGAATGCAGATCCAATACTTGATTGATACGTCCTGCCGAAACCAAGGTACGAGGAAGAACAATAAAGAGTGCTCCCATGAGAAGGAATCCCATCACGACCTGCATAGCATAGGACATGAAGACCACCATATCACTAAAGAGTGGCAGACGTTCTGCCAAACTTGCATCGTTGATAATGTAGGCACCAATCCAGTAAATAGCTAAACTTAGTCCACTGGAAATCGCCATCATAATCGGGTTCATAATGGCCATCAATCGATTGACAAAGAGATTGAGACGTGTTACCTCATCGTTGGCTGCTTCGAATTTTTCATCTTGGTAATCTTCGGCATTGTATGCGCGAACAACTCGAATCCCAGTCAAGCTTTCACGAGTGATGCTATTGAGTTTATCTGTCAATTTTTGGATAACAGATTGTTTTGGAAAGGCCAGAGTCATAAGAACAGTGGTCATCAAGACATTGACAATAACAGCCACAACGACCGCCCAGAGCCAGTATTCCGATTTCCCAAGGATTTTTCCAATGGCCCAGATAGCCATAATCGGCCCACGAGTAACCACTTGCAAGCCCATGGTAAAGAGCATCTGTACCTGGGTAATATCATTGGTCGTCCGAGTCAAAAGACTTGGGATTGAAAAGCGCTTGATCTCTGTCTGTGAAAAATCTAAAACGCGATGAAATACGTCTCTACGTAGATGGGTTGTATAGGATGCTGCAACACGAGCAGCAAAGAAACCCACCATAACAGATGAAAAGAAAGCCAATAAAGACAAACCAATCATCTTCGCAGCTGGTGACCAGAGTTCACCCAACTGCGTTCCAGACGTTCCGAGTAACTCTGTAATTTGTGAAATATAGGTCGGTACCTCTAACTCTAGATAGACCGAGAAACAAGTGAACAGAATCGTAAGGATGATCATTCCCCACTCTTTTCCTGTAATACGTTTAGCGAGTTTCTTCATTCTCTCCTCCTATCTTCTCAACATTTTCTTGCAACTGATCGAGAACCTTTTCAAAGATTGCCAAGTCTGACTTTGAAACCCCCTCTAGCAGACTCTGATCGATCCGATCAAAAAAAGCCTTAACTTTTTGCATCTGCGAACGCGATTTCTCCGTCAGGCGAACAAATTTTGCCCGCTTATCGCTCGGGCTGGCCTCTAGCTCAACCAAACCATTTTGCACCATACGCTTGACTAGATTACTCGCCACAGATTTGGTAATATTGAGTTCCTGCTCGATATCCTTAATCAAGACCAATTCCTCTTTTTGTTCACAATGATCTAAAAAACGCAGAACCTGCCCTTGCGGTCCACCCATAAATTCAATGCCACATCGCTTAGCTTCTTTCTGTACCATCAGATGAAGCTGGTGTCCAAAACGTTTGAACATTAACATCGGCTTGTCCATGATTGCTCCTTTCTTACGATAAATATAGTTCTCACAAGAACTATTTAAGTTCCCATGAGAACTATTTTATCATTTTCAGAAAAGATGTCAAGAAAAAAGTTTCCAAGAGAACTATTTTAGTTTAAATTGACATTAGGCAATATTTTTTCTATAATAAGCACTAACTACTGTGGATAGAAATCCATTCACTCGATGAAGGGAGAAAACGTTCAAATGAAACCAGAAGAACAACGAGTTTTAGGAATCTTAGCAACCATTTTTGGAGCCATCGCACTTTTAGGGTCCTGGATTCCATTTATTAACTATCTATCATTTTTCATCGCCATCGTCGCATTTATCTTGGGGATTATCGGCCTTATCGTCAACCTCAAAAAACGAAAAACCATGGCCATTATCGGAACATCTCTCGCAGTTGCCTCTGTCGTACTTTTCTTTACGACTCAGGTACTGTACGCTAATGTCTACAAAGAGTTTGTCAGGGAGTTTAACCGTTCCTATAGAGAGGCAAGTTCCTCAATGGAACGCGAAGAAGAAAGCGACTTGACAGATGATAGCGCCTATCCCATCCCAGAGGAGGAAGAAGACGATAACTTCACTTGGACCCAAGAACAGTTCGACGCCTTAATCGAAGGTGACCTTGACAACAAAGGAAAAGGTGGTACCAACTACAAGGATATTATCAAAAAACACGGACTACCAGACTCCGAGTTTGACTCCACTATCGGAGGTTATAATACGAGAAAAATCACCTATATCTCCATTGGAGACAAGATCAAGACCGTTACCTTAACTTTTGCAAAACAGGACAATGGACAGCTCTTGCTCGTCCAAAAACATGCAGTCGGTCTAGGTCTAGAAAAAAGCAAGAAACAAAACGATTCTGAAACCAGAGTTTAAGTTCAAATATCAAAAAAAACGAACAGCTAGTAAAACTGTTCGTTTTTCTATTAGAATCCATCTACGTTTGTGTAGATCTTTTGTACGTCTTCGTCGTCTTCAAGAACGCTGTAAAGTTTTTCAAATGTTTCAAGGTCTTCGCCTGACAATTCCACTTCTGACTGAGGAATCATTTCCAATTCAGTCACTTGGAATTCTTCAATCCCAGACTCACGAAGGGCAACGATAGCCTTGTGAAGGTCTGTTGGAGCTGTGTAAACCGTGATTGTTCCTTCTTCTGCTTCTACATCGTCCACATCCACATCTGCTTCGAGCAATTGCTCAAAGACCGCATCAGCGTCCTCACCTGCAAATACGATCACACCCTTGTTATCAAAGAGGTATGAAACTGAACCTGAAGCACCCATGTTTCCGCCGTTTTTACCAAAAGCTGCACGGACATTAGCCGCGGTACGGTTGACGTTTGAAGTCAAGGTATCCACAATCAACATAGAACCATTTGGTCCAAAACCTTCGTAACGTCCTTCTGTAAAGGTTTCGTCTGTGTTTCCTTTTGCTTTATCAATCGCTTTATCGATAACGTGTTTCGGCACTTGGGCTTGTTTCGCACGGTCGATAACGAATTTCAAAGCAGTGTTTGATTCTGGGTCTGGATCCCCTTTTTTAGCTGCCACATAGATTTCTACACCAAATTTTGCATATACTTTAGAGTTAGCTCCATCTTTAGCCGTTTTCTTGGCTACGATATTGGCCCATTTACGTCCCATTAGGAATCTCCTTTTTTCACATTTTAATCTTTCTTATTATAACACAAGTTTTTTCGATTTTCACTAGAGGAAATGGATTTTGTTCAGCAAACCCAGCTAGTATTGTCCTTTGGCTGCCAAGATTGCCTTGCCTTCTTTTATCAGGGGATGGCGGAAAAGTGAAAAGTACAGTTGTGTAGTCATGGCAACCCAGATAAGGGGTTCACAAAGGATAACCCCCCTATAGCCTGCCCAAGGGATAATCAAAACCACAAAAACGATTTTCCCGATGAGTTCTATAAAGCTGGAAACTAGAGGAAGGACTTTCTGCCCCAAGCCCTGCAAGCAATTACGATAAATCAGCAAGAGGCTCAAAATCGGATAAAAGACTGAACTGATTTGCAGGTAGAGGCTACCATTTTCTACCAAGTAAGTATCTGTCGAACTGGCCAAGAAAGAAACCAAACTAGGACTGGCAAAAAAGAGGAAGATACAAACAAAACCTGCCCAGGACATGCTCAGGCGACTCCCAATACCAAGTCCTTGAACAATGCGGTCTGGTCGCTTGGCCCCAAGATTCTGAGAAGCAAAGGTCGTCATGGCAGAAGAAATAGCCGTCATTGGAAGGAGAGCAAAGGCCATAATGCGTCTAGCCGCTGTCTGGGCGCTAATAATCACTGCTCCAAAAGTATTAACAGAAGACTGTAAAATCACGCTACCAATGGACACAATCGAACTCATCAGACCCATGGCCAAACCTTGTTCTAAAAGATCCGCGTACAAGGCCTTGTTCCATTTAAAATGCTTGAGTTGAGGGAGCAGTTCTGGAACACTCTTACGGATATAGAAAAAGCAAAGAACCGCTGACAAGCCTTGCGAGATAATGGTAGCAAGGCCCGCAGATTGAACTCCCAGATGCAGTTGCGTAATGAAATAGAGATCCAGAACCACATTGACCAAGGCAGAAAAAATCAGAAATCCAAGAGCTGCTAGACTGTCTCCAATGGACCGCAACAAACCTGCAAAGAGATTATAGGCAAAGCTGACACCGGCACAAGTCACAATCATGGAAATATATTGATAGGACTGGGGAAGTATTTCTGCAGGGGTATCTAAATATTGCAAGAGTGGATACAGGCCGACAAAGCCCATCAACATAACAAAAACACTGAGAAACCCTCCTAAAATCCAGGTTGTAGCAACCGCTTCCTTGATTTTGGTGAAATTACGAGCCCCATAATAGCGGGCAATGACGATCCCCATGCCATTTCCAACACCAAGCGTAAAGCCTATAATCAAGTCAAAAATGGCTGTAGTAGCTCCTACTGCAGCCAAGGATTCTTGGCCAAGAAATCGCCCAACAATCAAGACATCAGCTGTATTATAAAGCTGTTGGAAAATATTTGACAGCAAGATTGGAAAGGCAAAGCTTAACAGCGCAGGAAGAATAGGACCATGTATCAAGTCCACGGATCGTTTCTTATTCATAAAGCTATTATATCAGCTTTCTAAAGGAGCGACAAGGCTCTGTTACTAAGTTTGCAATCAATTGCTTACAGAGAGACAATTTGCTATAATCAAGAAAAGGAGTTCATTTATGAGTTTGACCAGTCAATTAATTACCGATGTATTTCCTGATCTGGATAAGGTTGAAAAGCTAAACAAAGAAGCTTTTCCCGAGGAAGAACGAGTCCCTCTGTCTGAGTTCTTGCGCTATCAGGACCGAGAAGACGCTCACTTTTTTGCCTTTTATAACCAAGAAGAGTTTGTCGGCTTTGCTTTTGCCATCTCCAATCCAAAGGCCTTCTATATCAGTTTTTTTGCCATCATGCCCCACCTGAGAAGCCACGGGTATGGAAAGGAAATCATCGAAAAGCTGACTGATTTTTACCAGCGAACCATGTTACTCGAAGTCGAGCGATTGGATGAAGAATGCGATAACTTGGAGCAAAGGAAGGCTAGAATGGACTTCTATCGACAAAATGGCTTTAAAACAGCCAACGCTTTCCTTGAGTACGATGGTTTGAGTTTTGAAATCCTCTATCGTGGCGACTATTTTGACGAAGAAGCCTATCGCGACATCTTCCAAAAGTTACAAAATGAACATTATTTTGACTTTCATATAGAGTATCGTCGTTTTAGTGACCATTAAACAAGACTTATCCATCCGGTGAAGAACCTCTCTTTTTCGATAGAAACTACATATAAAAATGCATGTAATCTACGATTACATGCATTTTTTATTTTCAACTGATCAGAATAAACTTTTATTCTCTCTATGGCTTAAGCTTCTGCATTGCCTTCCGGAAGAAGGAAGTAGAGAATAGCATAAGCTAAGATTCCAGAACCACCAAGTAGGGTGAAGATAATCCAAAGTGCACGAACAAGTGTGTGGTCCATGTTAAAGTAGTCACCGATACCAGCACAAACACCAGCAATCTTTTTGTCTTGTACGTTTCGAACAAGGCGTTTTTCCATTATAGTAGTCTCCTTTTTATAGAATGATTTAATTTTTTTGATTAAATACTCTTTTATTACGCTTTTGAAGCTTATGGAGACTTAATATTTAAACATAAAAAGCAGAGAAAGACTTCTCCGCTTTTATTTTTAATCTTCAATTTCGATTTCGAGTCCGTCGCCTAGGTCAAGTGTTACTTCTTGGTTAGGTGCTAAATCTTCTGCAACAGAGGTAGGAGTTGTTCTTTCTTCATCTTCAATCAAACCATATTGAACACGGACTTGGTGGTCAATGGCATCAAAGATTTCTGGGTGATCCGCCAAGTATTTCTTAGCATTTTCAGATCCTTGTCCGATTTTTTCACCCTTGTAAGAGTACCATGCTCCCGCTTTTTGGATGATATCGAGATCACTTGCAATCTTCAAGAGCTCACCAGTCTTAGAAATTCCTTCTCCGTACATGATTTCAACAAAGGCTTCCTTAAATGGTGGAGCTACCTTGTTTTTCACGACCTTGATCTTGGTTTCCTTACCGACATTGGTATCTTTTTGATCACCAGTTCCCTTGATTTGTGTGCTTCCACGAACATCCAAACGGACTGAAGCGTAGAATTTCAAAGCACGTCCACCAGGTGTTGTTTCTGGATTTCCAAACATGACTCCAACTTTTTCACGCAATTGGTTGATAAAGATGGCAATTGTTTTGGTTTTATTGATAGAAGCACCAAGTTTACGCATGGCCTGGCTCATCATACGAGCTTGCAAACCAACGTGACTATCTCCAATATCCCCATCAATTTCCGCACGAGGTACAAGGGCCGCAACCGAGTCGATAACGACAAGGTCAACTGCACCTGAGTCAATCAATTTTCCAGCAATTTCAAGACCTTGCTCTCCTGAGTCTGGTTGTGACAAGAGCAATTCGTCAATGTTCACACCAAGGGCTGCAGCATAGGCTGGGTCAAGAGCATGTTCCGCATCGATAAAGGCTGCAATACCACCTTCTTTCTGTGCTTGCGCAACAGCGTGAAGGGCAACCGTTGTCTTACCAGATGATTCTGGTCCATAGATTTCGATGATACGTCCTTTAGGATAACCACCTGAACCAAGAGCAATGTCCAGAGCCAATGAGCCTGAGCTCATCACTTGAACTTTTTGCTCCGCGCGCTCACCCAAGCGCATGATTGAGCCTTTACCAAAGTCTTTCTCAATCAATTTAAGAGCATCGTTCAATGCTTTTTCACGGTCTGCTCCAAATTTTTTCCCAATTTCATCTAATTTTTTTGTTGGTTTTTTCGCCATTTTGTTCTCCTATATTCTACTGGTCCTTAGACCTATCTTTCATTATACCAAAATTTAGTCACTTAATAAAGCCTTGCGAACTAGGTTAAAGGCATGCATGACCGCAATATGTCGAACATCTGCTCGACTCCGTCCTGCAATATTGGCCTTGATCACCTCTGTCCCTTTTGCATGTGCCAATCCAATAAAAACTGTACCAGCTGGATGCCCCTCTAGGCTATCTGGCCCTGCCACACCCGTCAAACTAACTCCATAATCAGACTGAGTCTTGATCCGTGCCTGCTCTGCCATTTTTCGAGCCGTAAACCCAGAAACAACCCCGTGTTCTTTTAGCTCTTGCTCGGAAATATCCAACATCTTGGACTTTTCTTCTAGGCTGTAAGTGACAAAACCGCCATTAAAGATTGCTGAGACGCCCAAAAAGTCTGCTAATGTCGCTTGAAAGAGACCTGCCGTCAAGCTTTCTGCCGCAGTAATGCTTTTCTGTCTCTTCTTTAGCTCTTCTACAACGACACTTGCGAGACTGGTTTCTTCCCCATATCCATAACAGATGTCTCGTAGAGAAATTCCCTCGAAAGTTTGGCGACTCAAGATTTGATTTTCTAAGATATCCAGTGCTTGATCAGCCCTTTCTTGACTAACTGCTTTTGTAGACAAACGCAAGGTCACTTCTCCCGTCTTGGCATACGGCGCCAAGGTCGGATCGGTTTGATGGTCAATCAAATCCGCCAAAATGGTCACCAACTGACTCTCCCCAATTCCAAAGAAACGGAGCACTCGTGAGTATAACTTGGTACCAGTCATTAACTTGGGTAAGAGTTGATTTAAGACCATGGGTTTCAATTCACTAGGTGGTCCTGGGAGGACCACGTAGGTCACGCCATCCACTTCTGACACCCCTCCTACTGCTAAACCTGTCTCATTTGGCAGTGGAGTCGCCCCTTCTACAATTTGGGCTTGGCGCTCATTATTCGGTGTCCGAGCATAGTCAGGTCTATGAGCAAAGAAAATATCCAGTTTCTCTTGCGCTTGAGGGTCAAACACTAGATCTTTTCCCAAAAATTTTGCCAGGGTTTGTTTGGTCAAATCATCCTCGGTTGGTCCCAAGCCCCCTGTCAAAATCACAAGATTACTACGTTGACTCGCAATCTCAAGCAAGGACAAAAGACGAGCTTCATTATCTCCAACAGCTGTTTGGAAGTAGACATCTACCCCGATTTCGGCTAGTTTCTCTGATAAAAACTGAGCATTGGTATTGACAATCTGCCCTGTTAAAATTTCTGTTCCTACAGCAATAATTTCTGCTTTCATGTTTCCTCCTACTTATCTATTCGAATTTTTTTGAAAAAATCGCAGGAAATTTCCCACGATTTGATTCTTTTCTTATTCTGCTTCTTCGTTTGAAGCGTTCGTACTGGTTGAAGGTGCTGTCCGACCAAAGGCTGTTTCGTACAGTACCGCATTGGTTTCCAATTCTGTCACTGGCTCTTTACCTAGCGAACTACGCAAGAGATTTTGCATTTCGAGCATATGTTCTGAAGTGACAATCTGATAAGAAATTCCCTGTAGCTCAGCATCTTCCCCACGCAATTGATGCGTTTCGATATTCTTGAAGGAATCTTGATAGCCGAGCAATTGTGGAATGCTCTTAGCTGACAAGTCCACATTGGTCTGCATGTTATCACTCAAAGCTTTGAGGATACCTTGATAATGACTCACACTGTTTAGGCTCAAAACCTTCTCAACGATCTTTTGAATAACTTCACGTTGACGTTTTTGACGACCATAGTCTCCCTCTGGGTCTTGGTAACGCATCCGTGAATACACCAGAGCTTCCTCCCCATTCAAGGTTTGTTCTCCAACACCGATAGAAATCTTATTAAACTCCTCTTGGTCAGCAATCGAAATTGGGAAACCGAGTGTATTGTTGACGGTAATTCCACCAACCGCATCCACCAATTGTTGAAGCCCCTGCATGTTAACCATCACATAGCGGTCAATGTGGATATTCATCATCTTTTGAATAGTAGAAATTGCAAGTTCCGCACCACCATTAGCATAGGCCGCATTGAGTTTGGCTTCCTGAACTTGACCGTTTCCAGTCTCAATCTTGGTCAAAATATCCCGTTCCAAACTCATCATTGTGGTTTTCTTTGTTTTGGGATTAACCGTCAGGAGAATCATGGAATCACTATTTCCCGCCCACGGGTCTGTACGTTCCACATTTCCCGTATCTACCCCCATCAAGAGGATGGTCAGAGGCTCCGTCGCTTCGATAACGTTGGTTTCTTCACCAATTTTTTTATAAGTCTTTTCACTCAAGGTTGCTGTTCCTTGTTGGAAAATGGTGTAACCATAAACCGCTACACCTAAAACTGTTACTGCTAGGAAACCTAGCACCATTCCAATTAATTTTTTAATCATCTCGTTATTCATTTATCAGCTTGCCCATAAGACAAACATCTAAAAATATCCCTTCTGCTAAATAGGCTCCTCTTTCTTGTAAGCCTTCTGTGATAAATCCCATTTTTGAGTAGAGGTGGATCGCAGCCTCGTTTCGTTTTTGTACACTGAGTTGCAAACGGCGCAAGACGCCACTGACTTTAGCCCACTCGATGCCTTCTTCTAGAAGTATAGTCGCCAAGCCTTGGTTCCAGAATTTCCTGCGAACTGCTAGAAAAACATCACCGATATGTCGAACTCTTAAATGTTGGTCCGCTGTGATATTTAAGACTCCTGCAATCTCATCATTCAGTAAGGCGAGGAGAGTAATTTGATTCTCTGATGCAGCTTGTTTTTCGATAAAAAGAGCCATTTCAGAAGCTGTCATCATGATGCCATTTTCATCCAAGCTGGTAAAATCTGTCTCTTGACCGACACAATCTAAAAATGCAATTAAGGCTGTAGCATCTGAAATCTCTGCCTCACGAATACACAACTCATACTCCATCTTGAAGCTCCTTGATGAGTTGTTCAGCCCGAGAGCCATGAGCCGTAAAATGAAGACAACGCCCCTCAGCTTCTTTCAAAATTTCCAACTCCAAGTAAGAATCTGGTAAATCTTCACCCAAAAGATGCCCCCACTCAATAACAGTCACACCACCACCGAAGAGAAACTCATCCAAGTCAATAGAATCAGCATCACCTTCGATACGGTAGACATCCAAGTGGTAAAGTGGCAAACGTCCTTCGTACTCTCTGACAATGGTATAGGTTGGACTTTTAATCATTTGACGGATATCCAAGCCCTTAGCAAGGCCTTTTGTAAAGGTTGTTTTACCCGCTCCCAACTCTCCAGTCAAGATCAGAACATCGTCTTTTTGAAGCAAATGACCTAATCTTTCTCCGAGAGCTAGAAGCTCTTCTTCATTTTTTGTGTGCATGCTACTATTATACCAAAAAGTTTTCTTTTGTGTGAATTTTCTTTATGGACTTACTATAACAATTTTGAAAAATTCTCCTCCACTTAAAAGAATACAACTATTGAAAAAACAAACAGGATATCCCGAATCAGGTGCCCATAAAAGGAGATTTCCCTTTGAATACATTTGGGAAAAAGGAAACGTGCGCATAGAAAACCAACACTGATATAAAGAAGAATCGAGGAAATCACTATGGGGTTCCTCAAGAAAACTATCGTAGCTAGAACGGAAATGACGACTGTTTTCTTTTTATTTAGGTGATTTTCTATAGCGCGAAAAATTTTATCAAAAGGTAAGAAAATCAATAGATCTACTCCTAGCAAGAAAAAGAAGGAGGGTAAAAAGAGGTCAACCAGTTCCTGCTGCAATTTGCTAGTGGTTTGGATGCTTTCTGAGAGAACCAGACAGGTTGCCAGAAGATTGACTACTAAAAGGAGGCAATAAACAAGGCTCACTTTCTTTTGAACATGTAAAATACTATGTCTAGACTGGTCTGCTGTATGGAAATAATTTATCCCAGCGCACAAAACAGAAATTCCTACTATCAAAATCAAAAAGTAAGCATTGGTCTGTTTTAAAGATAAAAAGGATTCTTTCCATAATAGGCAACTACTAAAACTAATCTGGATGACTGCAATCAGTAACAATAGGCGAATTGATTTTACCATTTCTTTTCCCTCCCTATATGGGATTATACCTTGTGAGGAGTTTGAAATGATTGTTTCCGCCTCAAGTGTTCTTTTTTTGTGCTCAACTGACCAAAAAACAGCTCTCTTGTGCACAGAACTGTTCTTTTACCAGTCTAATCCTTAAACCAGAGAGCAATTTCACGTTTTGCAGAAGCTTCCGAATCGGAGCCATGAACTACATTTTGAATAGCTTGATTGTCTCCTGCTGCTTTAGCAAAATCTCCTCGGATAGTTCCAGGCAAGGCTTCTTCTGGACGAGTAGCACCCATCATGGTCCGCCAAGTTTCAATCACTTTCGGTCCTGATAGAATGCCCACCACTACCGGTCCTGAAGTCATAAACTGACGGATAGGAGGATAAAAACTTTTTTCAACCAAGTCTTGATAGTGTTGATCAATCAAAGCTTCTGAAACTGCTGAACGTAACTCTAATTTTTCGATTTTGAAACCACGCTCCTCAATTCTTTTCAGAACCTGACCAACCAGCCCTCTTTTCACACCATCTGGCTTAATGATAAAGAATGTTTGTTCCATACGGACACCTCCTTGGCATTTTAGTTCTTCTATTCTACCACACTTTATGAAAAAGTGGGAAAATTTTCTGAAACAAAACAAAGAGAACCTTTGGGTTCTCTTGTTTGCTTTTATTCTACTGTTTCTTCAACTTGGATTTCCACAACTTCCTCTACAGGAGCAAGTTCTGCCTCTTCTTGTTCTGGAGCCAGATATTCTGCTTCATTGATAGCTTGTGGTTCAAGGTTACGGTAGCGAGCCATACCAGTACCAGCTGGGATGATCTTACCGATGATAACATTTTCCTTGAGTCCAAGGAGATGATCTTTCTTACCACGGATGGCCGCATCTGTAAGGACACGAGTTGTTTCCTGGAAGGAAGCCGCTGACAAGAAACTATTTGTTTCAAGTGAGGCTTTGGTGATTCCCATAAGAACTGGGCGACCAGTCGCTGGAACTCCACCTGCGATAAGAACATCCTTGTTAGCATCTGTAAAGTCGTTGATGTCCATGAGAGTACCCATAAGAAGGTCTGTGTCACCTGGATCCATGACACGAACTTTACGGATCATTTGACGAACCATTACCTCGATGTGCTTGTCACCGATTTCTACCCCTTGGCTACGGTAAACTTTTTGTACTTCACCGAGAAGGTAGGTTTCAACTGACAAGACATCACGAACAGCGAGGAGACGTTTCGGTTGGATAGAACCTTCTGTCAATGCCGCACCGCGAGAGACTTGGTCTCCAACTTCGACGCGCATACGGGCTGTAAATGGTACCACGTATTCGCCTTCTCCAGTTTCACCCTTAACGAAGACTTTCTTGGTACGAGTTGACGCGTCTTCTTCGATAGCTGTAACTTGTCCTTTGACCTCTGTGATGACCGCTTCCCCTTTAGGATTGCGGGCTTCAAAGATTTCTTGGACACGAGGAAGACCCTGAGTGATATCGGTATTTGAGGCAACCCCACCCGTGTGGAAGGTACGCATTGTAAGCTGTGTACCAGGTTCCCCGATAGATTGGGCAGCGATTGTACCAACTGCTTCACCAACTTCAACCGCATCACCAGTCGCCAAGTTGATACCGTAACAGTGACGGCAGACACCATGACGAGTGTTACATGTAAATACGGAACGGATAGTCACTTCTTCCACACCAGCATTGACAATTTCACGCGCCTTGTCTTCTGTAATCAACTCATTTGGACCAATGATCACTGCGCCAGTTTCTGGGTGTTTAACAGTTTTCTTAGTATAACGACCATTGAGACGCTCTTCGAGAGACTCGATCATCTCTTTTCCTTCTGCGATAGAACGGATCAAGAGACCACGGTCTGTTCCACAGTCGTCCTCACGGATGATAACGTCTTGGGCAACGTCAACCAAACGACGAGTCAAGTAACCTGAGTCGGCTGTCTTAAGGGCCGTATCGGTCATACCTTTACGGGCACCGTGAGTTGAGAAGAACATTTCGAGTACTGACAAACCTTCGCGGAAGTTTGAAAGGATTGGCAATTCCATGATACGTCCATTCGGAGCAGCCATCAGACCACGCATACCGGCAAGCTGTGAGAAGTTTGAGATGTTACCACGGGCTCCAGAGTCCATCATCATAACGATTGGGTTCTTAGGATCTTGGTTGGCAATCAAACGTTTCTCCAATTTTTCACGAGCTGCACGCCATTCAGCTGTAACGGCATTGTAACGCTCGTCGTCTGTGATCATACCACGACGGAATTGTTTGGTGATTTGTTCTACACGTTTGTGTGATTCCTCAATGATTTCAGCCTTGTCTTCAACGACTGGAATGTCGGCGATCCCCACTGTCAATCCTGCAAGAGTTGAGTGGTGGTAACCGAGGTTCTTCATACGGTCAAGTAGGGCAGATGTTTCTGTCGTACGGAAACGTTTGAAGATTTCAGCGATGATATTTCCAAGGTTTTTCTTCTTGAATGGAGGGTTGAGTTCAAGGTTGCGAATTGCTTCCTTGATATCTCCACCTAGTGGCAAGAAGTACTTAGCTGGAACACCTTCTGTTAAGTTAGCATTTGTTGGTTCTTGCAAGTAAGGTAGACCCTCTGGCATGATGTCGTTGAAGAGGATTTTACCAACAGTTGTCAGCAAGACCTTGTGTTTTTGCTCTTCTGTCCATGGTTTGTTAAGACTGTCTGTTGCGATACCAACACGTGAGTGGAGGTGAACATAACCATTGCGGTAAGCCATAACAGCTTCGTCACGGTCTTTGAAGACCATTCCTTCACCCTCACGACCAGCTTCTTCCATGGTCAAATAGTAGTTACCCAAAACCATGTCCTGAGATGGAGTAACAACTGGCTTCCCATCTTTCGGGTTCAAGATATGCTCAGCAGCAAGCATGAGGATACGAGCTTCTGCTTGGGCTTCTTCTGAAAGCGGTACGTGGATGGCCATTTGGTCACCGTCAAAGTCGGCATTGTAGGCTTCACAGACAAGTGGGTGCAAGCGAAGGGCCTTACCATCAATCAAGACTGGCTCGAAGGCTTGGATACCCAAACGGTGAAGGGTCGGTGCGCGGTTCAAAAGCACTGGGTGTTCTTTAATCACTTCTTCGAGGATATCCCAGATGCGTTCATCTCCACGTTCCACCAAGCGTTTCGCTGCTTTGACGTTTTGCACGATATCACGGGCAACGATTTCACGCATGACAAATGGTTTAAAGAGCTCGATCGCCATTTCACGCGGCACACCACATTGGTACATCTTAAGAGTTGGACCAACGGCGATAACGGAACGTCCTGAGAAGTCAACACGTTTACCGAGCAAGTTTTGACGGAAGCGTCCTTGTTTCCCTTTAAGCATGTGGCTCAATGATTTGAGTGGACGGCTACCTGGTCCTGTGATCGGGCGACCACGACGACCATTGTCAATCAAAGCGTCAACCGCTTCTTGAAGCATACGCTTCTCATTTTGAACGATGATACCTGGTGCATTCAACTCAAGCAAACGAGCCAAACGGTTGTTACGGTTGATAACACGACGATAAAGGTCGTTCAAGTCAGATGAGGCAAAACGGCCACCATCCAACTGCAACATTGGACGAAGATCTGGTGGAATAACCGGAAGGATGTTGAGAATCATCCATTCAGGTTTGTTTCCAGACTTGTAAAAGGCATCCAAGACATCCAAACGACGGATGGCTTTGACACGTTTTTGTCCAGTAGCTGTTTTCAACTCTTCTTTGAGTTCCGCAATTTCTTTTTCAAGATCTACTTGTTTCAAAAGGTCTTGGATAGCTTCAGCACCCATCTTGGCAACGAATGATCCATAACCATACTCACGCAAGCGTTCACGGTATTCGCGTTCTGTCATGATTGACTTGTGCTCAAGTGGTGTATCCTTCGGATCAATCACCACATAAGCCGCAAAGTAGATAACTTCCTCGAGGGCACGAGGGCTCATATCAAGGGTCAAGCCCATACGGCTTGGAATCCCCTTGAAGTACCAGATGTGAGATACAGGAGCTTTCAACTCGATGTGCCCCATACGCTCACGACGAACTTTTGTACGCGTTACTTCAACCCCACAGCGGTCACAAACAATCCCTCTGTAACGAATGCGTTTGTACTTCCCACAAGCACATTCCCAGTCTTTTGTAGGACCAAAGATGACTTCGTCAAAGAGTCCTTCACGTTCTGGTTTCAAGGTACGGTAATTGATTGTTTCAGGTTTTTTGACTTCTCCATAAGACCATGAACGGACTTTGCTTGGAGAAGCTAGGGTGATTTGCATACTTTTAAAACGATTTACATCAACCACTATTTCTTCCCTTTCTATTCTAAGTGAACTGCTTATTCTTGTTCAGCAGCTTCTTCTGTTGCTTCCGCTTTTGTTGCCTTCTCAGCTTCTTCAGCTTCAAAGGCTGCTTTAGCCTCTTGGGCCGCTTTTTCGCGGGCTTTTTCAAGGTCATCTACGTGGATGACATCTTCGTCCATTCCTTCATCCAAGTCACGAAGTTCCACTTCTTGGTCGTCTTCGTCAAGGACACGCATGTCAAGACCAAGAGATTGCAATTCTTTTACAAGAACTCGGAAGGATTCTGGAACACCTGGTTTTGGAATTGGTTTTCCTTTTGTAATGGCTTCATAAGCTTTCAAACGTCCGTTGATATCGTCAGACTTGTATGTCAAGATTTCTTGGAGAACATTTGACGCACCGTAGGCTTCAAGAGCCCAAACTTCCATCTCACCGAAACGTTGTCCACCAAACTGAGCTTTACCTCCGAGTGGTTGTTGGGTAACGGTTGAGTATGGTCCGACTGAACGCGCGTGCAATTTATCATCAACCATGTGGTGGAGTTTGATCATGTACATGACACCAACTGATACACGGTTATCAAACGGCTCACCTGTACGTCCATCGTAAAGGATTGTCTTAGCATCGCTGTCCATACCTGCTTCTTTAACAGTGTCCCAAAGGTCTTCCGAACTTGCTCCGTCAAAGACTGGTGTTGCGATGTGGATACCAAGAGTACGGGCTGCCATACCAAGGTGGAGCTCCATAACCTGACCGATATTCATACGTGATGGCACCCCAAGTGGGTTCAGCATGATATCGACTGGAGTTCCGTCTGGAAGGTAAGGCATGTCTTCTACAGGAACGATACGAGAGACAACCCCTTTGTTTCCGTGACGTCCGGCCATCTTATCTCCGACCTTGATCTTACGTTTTTGAGCGATGTAGACGCGAACCAGCATGTTAACACCTGATTGCAACTCATCACCATTTGCACGTGTAAAGATTTTAACATCACGAACGACACCATCGGCACCGTGAGGTACACGAAGAGAAGTGTCACGAACTTCACGAGACTTGTCTCCGAAGATAGCGTGCAAGAGACGTTCTTCAGCTGAAAGGTCTTTTTCACCCTTAGGTGTGACTTTACCTACAAGGATATCCCCTTCTTTAACCTCAGCACCGATACGGATAATACCCATTTCGTCAAGGTCTTTAAGAGCATCTTCCCCAACGTTTGGAATTTCACGAGTAATTTCTTCAGGCCCAAGCTTTGTATCGCGCGTTTCTGATTCGTATTCTTCGAGGTGGACAGATGTGTAGACATCGTCTTTGACCAAGCGTTCACTCATGATAACGGCATCCTCGAAGTTGTAACCTTCCCAAGTCATATAGGCAACGATTGGGTTTTGTCCAAGCGCCATTTCCCCTTTTTCCATAGAAGGTCCGTCAGCGATAAAGTCGCCTTTTTCAACGACATCGC
Source organism: Streptococcus sp. D7B5 (assembly GCF_029691405.1). NCBI lineage: Bacteria > Bacillati > Bacillota > Bacilli > Lactobacillales > Streptococcaceae > Streptococcus > Streptococcus sp. D7B5. Next base: position 1,718,936 of record NZ_CP121467.1, on the reverse strand, counting down.
CAACTTTAACAAGCGTGCGTTGGTTGTAGGCAGTACCTGAGTTTGAACGACGGAATTTTTGGATGTGGTAAACGTCCAATGAACCATCTTTGCGGCGTACTTCTACCTTGTCAGCATCTGCGTATGTAACTTTACCATCATACTGAGCAATAACAGCAGCACCAGAGTCATGAGCTGCTTGGTATTCCATACCAGTACCAACGTAAGGTGCTTTTGGATCAATCAATGGCACAGCCTGACGTTGCATGTTGGCACCCATGAGGGCACGGTTGGAGTCATCGTTTTCCAAGAAAGGAATACATGCTGTCGCAACGGCAACTACCTGTTTTGGTGACACGTCCATGTAGTCAACCACTTCTGCTGGATACTCTTGGTTGACCCCTTGGTGACGTCCCATGACAACTTTTTCAGCAAAGGTTCCATCTTCGTTAAGACGAGAGTTAGCCTGTGCTACAGTAAATTCATCTTCTTCATCGGCTGTCAACCAAACGATTTCGTTGGTCACAACACCTGTTTCACGGTCAACCTTACGGTATGGTGTTTGAACAAATCCATACTTATTCAAGTGTCCGTAAGATGACAAGTTATTGATCAAACCGATGTTAGGTCCTTCAGGTGTCTCGATTGGACACATACGACCATAGTGAGTGTAGTGCACGTCACGGACTTCATATCCAGCACGGTCACGAGTCAAACCACCAGGCCCCAAGGCTGACAAACGGCGTTTGTGAGACAACTCAGAAAGCGGGTTGTGTTGGTCCATGAACTGTGACAACTGTGATGAACCAAAGAATTCTTTAACCGCAGCTGTTACAGGACGGATATTGATGATTTGTTGTGGTGTTAAAACTTCATTGTCTTGAACAGACATACGTTCACGGACATTACGTTCCATACGAGAAAGTCCAAGACGTACTTGGTTGGCAAGCAATTCACCAACTGCACGGATACGACGGTTCCCAAGGTGGTCGATATCATCCACACGTCCGATACCTTCCGCCAAGTTGAGGAAGTAGCTCATCTCTGCAAGGATATCCGCAGGAGTTACAACACGAACCTTGTCGTCTGGATTGGCATTCCCAATGATGGTTACAACACGATCTGGATCCGTTGGCGCAACCACCTTGAATTTTTGAAGGACAACCGGTCCTGTCAGAACAGCTGCATCGTTTGGAATATAAACAATCTTGTTCAAGTCGCCATCCAAGTGACTCTCGATACTTTCAATCACGCTACGAGTCATAACGGTACCAGCTTCTACCAAGATTTCACCAGTTTCAGGGTCTACCAATGGCTCCGCAATGGTTTGGTTGAGCAAGCGTGTTTTGATGTTGAGTTTTTTATTGATCTTGTAACGACCAACGGCTGCCAAGTCATAGCGACGTGGGTCAAAGAAACGCGCTACAAGCAAGCTACGTGAGCTTTCAGCAGTCTTAGGCTCACCTGGACGAAGGCGTTCATAAATTTCTTTCAAAGCTTCGTCTGTACGAGAGTCCATTGGATTCTTGTGGATATCTTTTTCAACGGTGTTGCGAACCAATTCGCTGTCACCGAAGATATCAAAGATTTCATCATCACCTGAGAAACCAAGCGCACGAACTAAGGTCGTAAATGGAATCTTACGAGTACGATCGATACGAGTATAAGCGATATCTTTTGAGTCGCTTTCAAGTTCCAACCAAGCTCCACGGTTAGGGATAACAGTTGAGCCGTATCCCACTTTACCGTTCTTGTCTACTTTGTCATTAAAGTAAACACCTGGTGAGCGAACCAACTGAGAAACGATAATACGTTCACCACCATTGATGATGAAAGTACCCATTTCGGTCATGATTGGGAAATCACCAAAGAAGACTTCTTGGGTCTTGATTTCGCCTGTTTCTTTATTGATCAAGCGGAAGGTTACAAAAATTGGTGCTGAGTAGCTAGCATCGTGGATACGTGCTTCTTCGAGCGTGTATTTTGGTTCCTTGATTTCATAGCCAACAAATTCCAACTCCATTGTGTCTGTGAAGTTTGAAATTGGCAATACATCTTCAAATACTTCCTTAAGACCGTGATCTAGGAAATCTTTGAATGAATCCGTTTGAATTTCAATCAAATTTGGTAAGTCAAGAACTTCTTTGATTCTTGAAAAACTACGACGGGTACGATGTTTCCCGTATTGAACGTCATGTCCTGCCAAGATGATTCTCCTTTGTAAATAAATTCCAAGCCTTGTCAATCAGGCTTTTCTAATCGTCATATGGTTTTAAAAACCCCTATCACCGTGTCCCTTTGATGAATTTTCAGAATCTTTAAATTTTTGTTACAAGCACTCAAAAACCTGAAAAAAAGCACAAAAAGAGCAGCTAAATCTGACTTTTTCAGAAGATTTAACTGCTGTGAGCCTTGTCTGGACAATATTTCAGACAAAACCTACGACAAATGATTATTCATATTATACCTTATTTAGCTAGATTTTTCAAGGTTTTTTTACTATTTTTTTAACAATCTTTTCCTATATATTATTTTAAAATTTCAAGAGAATGAAGCATTATATTTTCTCTCAAAAATCAGGAAAACGCTTGCACTAATATTTACCTCGTGCTATACTGATAAGGAACAACTACACAAGGAGAATTGTGATGAAAAAGATCCCATCTCAAACTGAGAAAAAAATGATTTATGGTATCCGTTCCTTGAAGAACGGAACTGGTTCTGTCCTTATTGGTGCCAGCATTGTCTTGCTTTCTGCTACAATGCCAACTATTTCGGCCAACGAAAACCTTCCTCAAACTCAGGAAAATACCAGCGCTGTGACCAAGGCCCCTACTGAGACTGAAACGAGTCAAACTCAAAAGGAAACGCCTATTTCTGAACAAAAGAATGCAAACGCTTCCCTTGATTCTAAAAAGGAAGCTACAGCTGCGGAAACTACTACGGCTGTGGAAACTACTACAGCACCCGAAACATCTAAAACAGAAGATGCTACTACAAGCCAGACTAACAGCAAGGAAGAGAAAGTAGAGGCCAGCACTTCGACACCAACTTCAGATCAAAAACCACAAGCAGACACATCTTTTGAAGAACCAATCGCAGACAACCACTTCCGCATCCATGTAAAAAAACTCCCTGAAGAAAACAAAGATTCTCAAGGTCTTTGGACTTGGGATGATGTTGAAAAGCCGTCTGAAAACTGGCCCAATGGAGCCAAGTCCTTCAAGGATGCCAAGCAAGATGACTACGGCTATTACCTAGATGTCAAACTCAAAAATGAGCAAGCCAAGAAAGTCAGCTTCCTTATCAACAATACCAAGGGGGATAACCTGACAGGGGACCGTTCTGTAGAGCGCCTCTCTCCAAAAATGAATGAGGCTTGGCTAGATGAAAACTACAAGGTATACAATTATCGACCTCAACCAGCAGGAACTGTCCGTGTCAACTACTACCGCACCGATGGCAACTATGACAAAAAATCTCTTTGGTATTGGGGCGATGTCAAGAATCCAAGTAGCGGAGAATGGCCTGACGGGACAGACTTTACTGCAACTGGAAAATATGGCCGCTACATTGATATTCCACTCAATGAAGCTGCAAGAGAATTCGGATTTTTATTACTAGACGAAAGCAAGAAAGGCGATGATGTGAAAATCAGAAAAGAAGATTATAAATTCACTGATCTAAAAAATCACAGTCAAATCTTCCTCAAAGATGATGACGAAACCATCTACACCAACCCTTACTATGTACACGATATTCGCATGACTGGTGCCCAACATGTGGCTAAGTCTCGTATCGAAAGCAGTTTTTCTACCCTTGTTGGAGCTAAGAAAGACGATATCCTTAAACGCTCTAATATCACTGATCATCAAGGGAACAAAGTAACCATTACTGATATCAAGGTTGATGAAGCAGGTAAAAAAGTGACCTACATCGGAGACTTCTCTGACACCCAACACCCTTACACAGTCAGCTACGATTCAGACCGCTTTACGACACGTTCAAGCTGGCGCCTCAAGGATGAGACCTACAGTTACGACGGTCCACTCGGTGCAACCCTAAAAGAAGATGGCAAGCGTGTTGACCTCACCCTCTGGTCTCCAAGTGCTGATAAGGTTTCCGTTGTTGTCTATGACAAGAAAGATCCTGAAAAGGTAGTTGGAACTGTCGCCCTTGAAAAAGGAGAAAAAGGAACCTGGAAACAAACTCTGGATGCAAACTCTGGTCTCGGTATCAGCAACTACACTGGCTACTACTACCACTACCAGATCGAGCGCCAAGATAAAACTGTCCTCGTTCTTGATCCTTATGCCAAATCACTAGCAGCCTGGAACAGCGACCTTGCAAAAACAGACGCTGCCCATAAAGTCGCTAAAGCCGCCTTTGTTGACCCAGCCAAACTAGGCCCACAAGACTTGACCTACGGGAAGATTCGCAACTTCAAATCGCGCGAAGATGCTGTCATCTATGAAGCCCATGTTCGTGACTTCACCTCAGATCCTGCCATCGCAAAAGACTTGACCAAGCCATTTGGTACCTTTGAAGCCTTTATCGAAAAACTGGACTATCTCAAAGACTTGGGTGTGACCCACATCCAGCTCCTTCCAGTCTTGTCCTACTACTTTGTCAATGAATTGAAGAACCAAGAACGTTTGTCTGCCTACGCTTCAAGCAACAGTAATTACAACTGGGGATATGACCCTCAAAACTACTTCTCCTTGACTGGTATGTACTCTAGCGATCCTAAGGATCCAGAAAAACGAATCGCAGAATTCAAAAACCTCATCAACGAAATCCACAAACGTGGCATGGGAGCTATCTTGGATGTGGTCTACAACCATACTGCCAACGTTGATATTTTTGAGGATATTGAGCCAAACTACTATCACTTTATGGACGCAGACGGAACCCCACGTACTAGCTTTGGTGGTGGACGTTTGGGAACTACCCACTACATGTCTAAACGTGTCTTGGTAGACTCTATCAAGTATTTGGTCGAAACCTACAAAGTAGATGGTTTCCGCTTTGATATGATGGGTGACCACGATGCGGCTTCTATCGAAGAAGCTTACAAGGCTGCACGCGCCCTCAATCCAAATCTTATCATGTTAGGTGAAGGCTGGAGAACCTATACTGGTGATGAAAATACGCCTGTACAACCTGCTGACCAAGATTGGATGAAGAAAACAGATACTGTCGCTGTCTTTTCAGACGACATCCGTAACAACCTCAAGTCTGGCTATCCAAACGAAGGTCAACCTGCCTTTATCACAGGTGGCAAACGCGATATCAATACCATCTTTAAAAATCTCATTGCCCAACCAACTAACTTTGAGGCTGACAATCCTGGAGATGTTATCCAGTATATCGCAGCCCATGATAACTTGACCCTCTTTGACATTATTGCTCAGTCTATCAAAAAAGACCCAAGCAAGGCTGAAAACTACGCTGAGATCCATCGTCGTTTGCGACTTGGAAACCTCATGGTCTTGACTGCTCAAGGAACCCCGTTTATCCACTCTGGTCAGGAATACGGACGTACCAAACAATTCCTTGATCCAGCCTATAAGACCCCTGTTCCAGACGATAAGGTTCCAAACAAGTCTCACTTGTTGCGTGACAAGGACGGCAAGCCATTTGTCTATCCTTACTTTATCCATGACTCTTACGACTCTAGTGATGCTGTCAACAAGTTTGATTGGACCAAGGCAACAGATGGCAAAGCTTATCCTGAAAATGTCAAGAGCCGTGACTACATGAAAGGATTGATCGCTCTTCGTCAATCTACAGACGCCTTCCGACTCAAGAGTCTACAAGATATCAAAGAGCGCGTCCGACTCATTACTGTCCCAGGCCAAAATGGTGTTGAAAAAGAAGACGTGGCCATCGGCTACCAAATCACCGCTCCAAATGGAGATATCTACGCTGTCTTTGTCAATGCAGATGATAAGTCTCGCGAATTTACTCTAGGAACTGCATTTGCTCACTTGAGAAAAGCTGAAGTCCTGGCAGATGAAAACCAAGCAGGACCAGTAGGAATTGCTAAACCTCAGGGTCTTAAATGGACTGAAAAAGGCTTGAAATTGAACGCCCTCACTGCCGTTGTTCTCCGCTTGTCTCAAGGTGGTGCTATTGTCGCCCCAGCTGTGGAAGAAAAACCAGAATTTGATCTTTCTAGCTTGGAAGTTGAACCAGAACAAGGCCAAGCTCAAAACCTAGCAGCCAATCCTGAAACTCAAGAAACTGCTACAGAGGCTCGCTCTCAGAACCTCCTTCCAAACACAGGAACTGAGAGCAAATCACTTCTTGCCCTTGCTGGATTCAGCATCCTTGCCCTTCTCGGACTTGGATGGTTGATGAAAAACAAGAAAGAGAACTGATAATCAATGAAAATCAAAGAGTAAACTAGGAAGCTAGCCGCAGGCTGCTCAAAGCACAGCTTTGAGGTTGTTGATAAGGCAAAGCTGACCTGATTTAAAGAGATTTTCAAAGAATATAACCTAGCCCTCCTATAGAAAAACACCCCATGATTAGAAGAATCTTCTAGTCATGGGGTGTTCTTTTTATGATACACTTATCCATCAAATCATATATTCTACACTATAGGTAGCATCTGATAAGATACGCGCCAGGAACTGCTTGGTTCGTTCTTCCTGCGGACGACTAAAGAAATCGTGGGGATTGTTCTCCTCTACGATACGGCCTCCATCCATAAAAACAACGTGGTTAGCGACATCTCTAGCAAATCCCATCTCATGTGTGACGACCACCATGGTCACACCTTCTCCCGCCAACTGTTTCAGAACATCCAAAACATCTCCAACCAACTCAGGGTCTAGTGCAGATGTTGGTTCATCTAGCAAAATGACCTCGGGCTTGACGGCAATGGCACGCGCAATTCCTATTCGTTGTTGTTGCCCTCCAGATAGTTGTGAAGGGTAGTAGTCTTTGTAGGCCAGTAAACCAACTTTTTCCAAGGCAGATTCTGCACGTTTAAGTGCTTCTTCCTTGGGAACTTTACGAGCTACGATTAGACCTTCTAGAATATTTTCCAGAGCAGTTTTATTTGCAAAAAGATTGTAGTGTTGAAAAACAAAGGCTGTTTTTTGGCGAATTTCTAGAATGTCTTTCTTGCTTAATTTGGCCAAATCATAAGTTTTTCCTGCCAAGGTCAAACGGCCACTGTCAGCTTTTTCTAAGTGGTTGAGACAACGGAGAAAGGTCGTTTTCCCCGAACCTGATGGCCCTAAGATAACGACGACATCCCCTTGGTTGACCTGGAGATTGACATCCTCCAGCACCTGCCTCTCACCAAATGTTTTTGCGATATGTTCTACTTGTAACATCCTGTCCTCCTATACAAAACGCGCGCTAGATGCTTTTGCACTCTTTTCTTTTTTCACATAGCCTTTTTCCAGTAGGGAGAAGCCCCACTGAATCAAACCACAGATCAAAATATACTGCAAAAAAATCACAAAATAAGACTCAAAATACTGGTAACCGTAGGACGCTTCTACACGAGCAATAGCGGTGATGTCCTTGATGGTCATAACAAAGACCAGAGAGGTCCCTTTGACGATATTGATCACCAGATTGGCTAAGTTAGGCAAGGCTGAGCGCAAGGCTTGAGGAAAAACAATCCTTAGATAGGCCTGGGTTGTAGTCAAGCCAATCGCATGCGCTGCCTCTAGTTGTCCCTTGTCCACCGTCAAGATAGCTGAGCGCAAAATCTCCGATAAACTCCCGACTGTCATCAAACTATAAATGATAAAGGCATAGTAGAGAGGATCAAGCTTGAAAATATCAAAGTCACTGCCTATGCTTTTGAGAAATTGATTCAGCAGGCTTGGAAACAAACTATAAAAGAAGAGAATCAATAAAATCGGTGGTGTCGCTCGGATAAAAGCCAGATAGACCAGAGAAAAACTCCTCACCCCTCGAACCTTGTAGATCTGCCCCAAGGCTAAAAATAGAGCCGGTAAAAAGCTTAAGACCATAGCCACAATCATGATAATCAAGGTGATTGGCACACCCTTCAAGGTCTCCAGAAAGGTCTTTACAATATAGTCTATATCCATTTCTTACCTCCCTTTTGTTTCCAAAGACTTCTCAAGCAAACGACTCAAGCTAGAAATAACCAAGGCAATCCCCCAGTAAAGAAGCGCAACTGCCGTATAGGTTTCCAGAGAGTAGTTCCCTAAATTGCGACTGATCAAGAGATTCCCCGCCCCCATAACATCAACAAAACCAATCGTATAGGCCAAGGCAGCATCCCGCATGAGATTGAGAACAGCAGTCGTTATATTGGGAAGAGCAACTTGAAAAGCTTGGGGAAAAATGATTCTCCAAAAAGTCTGACTTGGAGTCAAACCAATACTAAGCCCGGCCTCTGCCTGCCCCTTTGGAATAGCTTGATAGGCCGCCTTGAAAACCTCGGCAACAATAGCCGCAAACAAGAGAATCATCGTCAAGAGAACAAAAATAGTTTTAGACCAGTTGTTGATGTCCAAACCAAGCCACCATTTCAGAAATTCTGGCAAGCCATAAAAGACTAGAAAAAGCAAGACAATCGGCGGTGTACAACGTAGGGTAAAGATATAGCCTTTGGAAATCGCTGCAAAACTCTTGTCTTCTCCTACTTGCGCCCAGGCCAAGAGACCTCCAAAAAGGGAACCAAGAAGAGTGGTAAAAAAGAGAATGGACAAGGTCATAGGAAGTGCCTGCCATAAGGTTGGCAAAAACTGAAAGACCTTGGAAAAATCATAAGAAACCATGCAAAACCCTTTCTAGTCTTGGAATTTCTGGTCTAGTCTTTGTCTACGTAACTAAAGACATCTTCTTTAAAGTATTGCTGAGATAGCTTAGCAAGCGTGCCATCTTCCTTCAACTCTTTGATTGCTTTTTCATATTCTTTAGCGAATTTCTCACCCTTTTCATCACGGTGAATCAAGGGATAAGTTGGAATACCCTTGTATGGGAACCAGCTGAGTTTATCCGCATATTGGTGGTAAGGGCCATCTTCTGCGGTAACTGCTTTTTCAAAGGACAGTTTGATATCAAAGAAGGCGTCATAACGTCCTTCTAAGACCCAGGCATAGGCATCTGCCACTTTAAAGGATTCAGCTGCTGTTAGCTCAATCGGTGCATCCTGATGTTTTTCATTGTAGCTGGTGATAACATTCCATTGAGCATTCTGTGGAGAGATGGGAACCAATTTCCCTTTATTCTTAGCAAAGTCATCAATGGTTTTGTATTTCTGTTCATCTTCTTTTCTGACAGTAAATCCGATGATGCTCGCTCCGACTGGTTCAGATGGAATGACAAACTTTTTAGCTCGTTCATCTGTGTACCAAGCTCCCTTGGTTCCGATGTCATACTTACCTGATTCCAGACCAATCAAGAGGTCATCATCACTGGTACCCGTATATTCAAATTGATAGTTTGCCAACTTCTCATCAACAGCCTTCAAAACAGCTACCTCATAACCATCTGATTCCCCTTTTTCATTGACAAAGTCATAAGGTACATAGTTTTGTGTATGGGCAACCTTCAAGGTTATAACTTCAGCAGACGAAGCCGTTTCTCCATCCTTGGCTGGAGCACCAGCTAAACTTCTCCCGATAATCGTTGCCCCAATTACTACAACCACTGCTACACCACCGATAATCCATGCTTTTTTACTCATCTTTTTCTCCTTTAGTTTTCAAGCGCTTCTCTCACCCACTGGATACGTTCAACTGCGATATCACTTGGAATGGTACAATCTGCCCCAAGTACCAAGCCCTGTTCCCCAGCTTCTGCAACTAGTTTCTTTGCTTCAGCCTGAATGGCATCCTTGCTACCAGTATACAGTAAGCCTGTCTTGCCATTTTCAAATCCTCCAAGAACCGTACGTCCCTTGAAAATCTCACGACCTTCCTTGAGAGTGACTCCCTCTGGTCCTACAGCCCAGTTAAAGACTTGGGCTGGATAGTCTGCAAAAAGGTGAATATCATTTCGCGCCCCCTCGTAGCCACAGATATGAAGAACAGTAACACCACCAACAGCACTAGCTGCTTCCAGAACCGTTATCTCGCTAGGTGCAATGACAGCTTGATACTCTGCTGCCGACACTCGTTGATCTTGGATACTCTGCACGCTGAGGTAGATTCCATCAGCACCAGCCTCTTCGATGACAGCTCGACTGAGACTCTCAATATCTTCTGCAATCACATCCAACACCTTTTTAAGGGCTTCAGGATCTTCCACCAGAAAGTCCGCAATAAGGTCATCGCCACCAGACACTTCCCCAAGCAACCACTTGAGATAGGTCACAGGAGCAAAAATATTGTAAATCGCAACGATATCTTCTGTAAACTCTTGCTTGATTTTCTTAACCAAATCCACCTGCTCTTTTATCCAAGAATGATCTGGCCCGAGTGGTTGAATGGTTGCCAATTCTTGAAGTGATTTGCCTTTGGCAATCGCTGGATTTGGATAAGCAAAGTAGCCATCACTCATGAGTTTGATAAAGTCCGGCTGAACTTCTCGGATAAAGCGCTTATGGCCCTCGATATTCTTCTCGATAATGGCTGGATTTGAGAAACCGTGTAGCCATTCGTCTTCGGATGTGAAATGGTGCCAAAAACCAACTGGCACACGATCAACCTTTTCACCTCTAAATGCTTTTAAAACCCATTCTTTTTTTTCTGACATTCTTATTCTCCATTTCTTACTTTTTCAACTAATAAACTGCTTGCGATATCATTCGAGCGTAGAAAGGGGAGACTGAACTTGGAAAAATCCTGAACTCCACGACATCTCTCTCCATTTTTACAATGCCCATTTTTTACGACACTTATGGCAACCAAAGCCAGCAAACCGACAACTGCAATGAAGATGCACCATCTTTTACTTTTCATAGCTCCTCCTTTTAGAGAACAGCTGCCTGCCGAATCCAGTCCAACCTCTCTAAGTCAAAGTCATCTGGAACAGTACAGTCAGCTCCCAGAAGAACTCCTTTACTACCAGCTTCAGCCAGCAACCGTCTTGTTTCATTTTGCAATTCCGCCTTGGAACCTTGATAAAGCAAGCTTTTCTTGCCATTTTCAAATCCACCTAAAACGGCCTTGCCTGTAAACAACTCTTGACCCTGTGTCAAGCTAACATCCTCATGGTGGGTCGCCCAGTTGACCACTTGAGCCGGATAGTCCTTAAATATCGTCACATCATTGCTCGCACCTTCAAAACCACAGATATGGAGGATATTGGTCCCACCAACCTGATTGGCAGCCTCCAAAATCGCTATATTGCTCGGTTCGATATAGGTTTGGTAGAGTGCTGGTGTGATGCGCTCATCTTGAATTTCCTGGGTGCTGAGATAAATCCCATCAACTCCACCTTGCTGGATGATTTTCTGAGTTAAGGAAGCAATGTCTCCTGCAATCACATCTAGAATTGCTCTGAATTGCTCAGGATTTTCAAGCAATAGGTCAGCCACTTCCCTATCTCCTCGAGAAGTTTCTGTACGGAACCAGCGCTTGAGGTAGGAGATAGGTGAAAAGATATTGTAGAAAGAAGCAATCTCTTCTGTAAAGGTCTCTCGAATCGCTTGTACCACTTCCACCTGTTGCTGAATCCATGGGTGTTCATCACCAATTGACTCAATAGAAGTCAGCTCCTGAATGCTTGCAATCTTAGGATTATAGACATTACTTGGATAAAGGAAAAAACCATCGCTCATAATTTTGACAAAATCAGGACGAATCCTTTCCACATAGTTGCGATGCCCATCAACACTTTTTTGAAAGATACGTGGATTATTTAATCCCTGCCCCTTTTCTTCGAGTGTTACAAAATGAAACCAAAATCCGACAGGAACTCTTTCCACTTCATCGCCTCGAATCGCTCTAAAGACTAGATCTCTTTTACTTGCCATACCTCTCTCCTTCCATTTGGATTGAAACCATCTTACCACTCCTTTTCCCCTTTTCCCAATATATATTGACTATCAACTCGATTGAAAATTTTTATATCTATAAAGAAAAAAATCCCTGAAAAGCTTGATGTTACTAGCCTTTCAAAGATTCACTTTATTTTCATCTATTTTTCAAAAAGGAACTGATATAGATTTTCTATCAAGCCGATTGAATTTTTTTATATCCATCTTCATTCCCAAATTAAGTACATAATTTTATCCTAATACCAAATTACTACTGAAAAATTTCTTTTCTCTCGATATTTCCTTGCACAAATCCTGTGAAAACGCTACAATATTAATAGACTATTATTAGGAGGATGGGATTATGAAAATATCCAAAGTTACCATTACAATTGCTTCTACACTTACTTCCGTCATTTTACTGACTGGCTGTGGCACAAATTCGGCAAATTCACAGACAACACAAAGTAGTACATCTGATAATCAGGTTACCATGACCTATGATCAGTTGCGTTCAAGAGAAAATACTATGTCAACTCTTTGGTATCAAAAAGCAGCTGAGACCAAGGCACTCTATCTACAAGGTTACAATGTCGCTACTGATCGTTTGAAAGAACTACTAAAAACACAGACAGATAAACCCTACTCTATCGTTTTGGACTTAGACGAAACCGTATTAGACAATAGCCCTTATCAAGCTCAAAATGTCAAAGACGGAACAGCATTTACCCCAGAAAACTGGGATGTCTGGGTAAAAAAAGCCGCAGCCAAGGCTGTACCAGGTGCTAAAGACTTTCTCCAATTTGCAGACCAAAACGGTGTCCAAATTTACTATGTATCTGACCGCACGATAGATCAGGTAGATGATACGATCAAAAACCTAGAAAACGAAGGAATTCCTGTACAAAGCCGCGATCATCTCATGTTCTTAGAAAAAGGCGTCAAATCTAAAGAAGGTCGTAGACAAGCAGTCCAAGAAAAAACCAACTTAGTCATGCTACTAGGAGACAATCTTGTGGACTTTGCAGAGTTTTCAAAGACCTCTGAAACTGAGCGCAACCAAAAATTAGAGGAATTACAAAAAGAGTTTGGTGAGAAATTCATCATTTTCCCTAACCCAATGTACGGATCATGGGAAAGCACTGTTTACAATGGTAATAAATTGGATGCCAAGGGTCAAACTGAAGAGCGACAAAAAAACTTACAAGGTTTTGATAAATAAAATAAGAGAGCTATCTACCAGTTTACACCAACCACAAGATATCGTATTTGCGAGAATATCAAAAAAGACGATTTCCAAGCGGAAATCGTCTTTTTTACTATTTTATCTTGTACTTGGTATAAACTAGTATATATTCCACTAGATAGTATGCTCTATCACTTGTACCACTTCCACCTGTTGCTGAATCCATGGGTGTTCCTCACCAATCGACTCAACTGATTGAATTTTTTTATAACCCCTCTTTCATGGCAAAGTATGCTCGTACTTTTGGAGCCACTTGTGTGCCGAAGAGTTCAATAGCTCTCAAAACTTGATCATGTGGCATAGAACCAAGCGGTAGATGGAGCATGAAACGGTCCAAGTCTAAATCCTCAATCATGCGAATCAATTTTTCTGCCACCTGATCTGGATTGCCCACAAACATGGCACCATTTGGTCCAACTTGCTCCAAATATTGCTCATAGGTCAACTCCTGCCAGTGCGGACGGTCCTTGGAAATTGCATCCACCACTTGCTTGGTCGGATGGAAATAATCTTTGACAGCCTGCTCGCCATCTTCCGAAATCCAGCCCCAAGAATGAGCACCCACCTTCAGGTCTTTCTCCGCATGACCGGCTTCCCTACCAATCTCACGATAAGCTTGAATCAGCTTTTTAAAATAACGTGGATTGCCACCGATAATGGCATAGACAATCGGCAACCCCGCCTGAGCAATCTTCACTGTTGACTCTACATGACCTCCTGTCGCCACCCACAATGGCAATTTGTCCTGAACAGGACGAGGATAGACTTCTTTTCCAGCGATGCTTTGAGTCAATTGTCCCTGCCAGTTCACTTTGGTGCTTTCATTTGCCAGCTGAAGCAGGTCTAACTTTTCATCAAAAAGAGCTTCATAGTCTTTCAAGTCATAGCCAAACAGAGGGAAGGATTCGGTAAATGAACCACGACCTGCCATAATCTCTGCCCGTCCATTTGACAAGGCATCGATGGTAGCATATTGTTGGAACAAGCGAATCGGATCCATACTCGAGAGAATGCTGACCGAACTAGTCAAACGAATCTTTTTGGTATTGACTGCCCCAGCTGCAAGAATAATCTCTGGCGCCGATACCGCAAAGTCCTCCCGATGATGCTCCCCAATCCCGTACACATCCAAACCAACCTTATCAGCCAGCTCAATTTCTGCCACCAACTGACGAATGCGTTCATCATGACTGTAAATCTGCCCAGTCGCTTCCAGAGCGGTTGTTTCACCAAATGTTGAAATTCCTAATTCTACCATACTGTTTCCTCGCTATCTCTTTTAGTTTTTAGAGTATTTTATCACTAATTAGTTTTACTTTCAATGGATTTGCTCATTAGAAAAAGCCTAGATGAACTAGACTTTCTTGGTTTATTCTACTGTTACTGACTTAGCAAGGTTACGTGGTTTGTCCACATCGAGTCCACGGTGGAGGGTTGCAAAGTAAGCGACCAATTGCGTTGGTACGACCATTGAGATTGGTGAGAGGTAAGGGTGGACAGTCGTAAGAACGATATCATCTGTCTCTTTGGCAACATTTTCTTCTGCGATTGTAAGTACCTTAGCACCACGGGCTGCGACCTCCTGGATATTTCCACGAGTGTGGTTAGCAAGGACTGGATCTGACAAGAGGGCCAAGACAGGTGTCCCCTCTTCAATCAAGGCAATGGTTCCGTGCTTGAGTTCTCCTGCCGCAAAGCCTTCACATTGGATGTAAGAAATCTCTTTTAGCTTAAGACTGGCTTCCATGGCTACATAGTAGTCTTGACCACGTCCGATGTAAAAGGCATTGCGAGTGGTTTCGAGAAGGTCACGAACCTTTGCATCAATGGTTTCTTTTTCTGAAAGGGTTGATTCGATAGACTGAGCTACGATTGACAACTCATGAACCAGGTCAAAGGCTTGCGCTTTGGCATTGCCATTTGCTTCCCCGACTGCTTTTGCAAGGAAGGCAAGGGCTGCGATTTGTGCTGTGTAGGCCTTGGTTGATGCCACGGCAATTTCAGGACCTGCGTGAAGAAGCATGGTATGGTTGGCTTCACGTGATAGGGTTGAACCTGGCACGTTTGTCACTGTCAAGCTTGGAATGCCCATTTCATTGGCCTTAACCAAAACCTGACGGCTATCCGCTGTTTCACCAGACTGGCTGATAAAGATGAAGAGTGGTTTTTTGCTGAGAAGTGGCATACCATAGCCCCACTCAGAAGAGATTCCAAGTTCAACTGGCGTATCCGTCAATTCTTCCAGCATCTTCTTAGAAGCAAATCCTGCGTGGTACGATGTCCCAGCTGCAAGGATGTAGATGCGGTCTGCATCTTGAACAGCCTTGATGATAGCTGGATCTACGACAACTTGACCAGCCTCATCTGTGTAGGCTTGGATGAGTTTACGCATAACCGTTGGTTGCTCGTCGATTTCCTTGAGCATGTAGTAAGGATAAGTCCCCTTACCGATATCTGACAAGTCGAGCTCCGCAGTATAGCTGGCACGTTCACGGCGATTGCCATCATAGTCTTGAACTTCGACACTATCAGCCTTGACGATTACCAACTCTTGGTCATGAATTTCCATGTATTGGTTGGTTTCACGAATCATAGCCATAGCATCTGAGCAGACCATGTTGTAGCCTTCTCCAAGACCAATCAAGAGTGGTGATTTGTTCTTAGCGACATAGATGACATCTGGATTTTCAGAGTCAATCAAGGCAAAGGCATAAGAACCACGGATGATGTGAAGGGCTTTTTTGAAGGCTTCAAGAACTGAAAGACCATCTTCTTCTGCAAATTTTCCAATCAGGTGAACGGCAATTTCTGTATCGGTTTGCCCCTTAAAGTGGTGACCTGCAAGGTATTCTTCCTTGATTTCAAGGTAGTTTTCAATCACTCCATTGTGCACCAAGACAAAACGTCCTGCCTCAGAGCGGTGTGGGTGAGCATTGTCCTCAGTTGGTTTTCCGTGAGTCGCCCAACGCGTATGTCCGATACCAGTCGTTCCCTCAACACCGGCTGTCTTAGCAGACAATTCTGCGATACGACCGACAGCCTTGACTAGATGATTTTCAGCACCACCTAGGACAAAAATCCCCGCAGAATCATAACCACGGTATTCGAGCTTTTCAAGCCCTTGAATCAAAATATCAGTTGCATTTGTGTTTCCAACAACACCAACAATTCCACACATAGTATATACGACACAGACCAGCTGTGCTTTCTCCTTAAATTGGTATAGTCTAATTCTCGCTTTACGGAATCAGCAAAAACAGTATATACTTGTTTTTCTCACTTGTCAAGAATAAAAATTGGTATAGCTTCTATAGAGTTCCTGAAATTGAGATTTCACCTAATAGCTGACAAGGCAGATGCTTTACTTATAGTCGTAAGGGAGGAGGTTGCCATGTGATTTTTCTTCGCACTTTTATCTGCTATCTTTGCTGCCCTAACGTCAATTCTAGCCAAGATTGGGATTGAGGGAGTTCCATCCAATCTAGCAACTGCTATTCGTACGGTCGTCGTCATTCTTATGGCCTGGGCCATGGTTTTCTTGATCAATAGCCAGACCGAAATTGTCAACATCAGTAGAGAAAGTTGGCTCTTTCTCATCTTATCTGGCTTGGCCACTGGCACCTCCTGGCTCTGCTACTACAAGGCACTACAGATGGGCAATGGGACTGAGGTAGCCGCTGTCGATAAATTCCGTCTCGTCATCACCCTTGTTCTAGCCTTTTTCTTCCTACAGGATATCCTGACGTTTAAAACAATCATTGGCTGTATCCTGATTACGCTTGGGACCTTGGTGATGATCTTATAATAAAAAAGTGAGATGAAGATCACCTCACTTTTTATTCTTAAAATCCATTATTTTCACTGAGCTCTTTGAACCAGTGACCTGATTTCTTCAGGCGACGTTCCTGCGTTTCCAAGTCAAGCTCAACCAAACCATAGCGGTTTTTATAACTATTGAGCCATGACCAGCAGTCGATAAAGGTCCAGATTAAGTAACCTTTACAGTTAGCACCGTCTTCAATGGCGCGATGAAGCTCAGCAAGATGCCCTTTGACAAAGTCAATACGATAGTCGTCCTGAATCATGCCATTCTCTCGGAATTTATCTTCACCTTCAACACCCATGCCATTCTCTGTCAGCATCCACTCGATATTGCCATAGTTTTCCTTGATGTTTTGGGCGATATGGTAAATCCCTTGCTCGTAGATTTCCCAACCACGGTGTGGATTAATTTTACGGCCTGGCATGACATAAGGCTCATAGAAATGCTCTGGCAAAAGCGGGCTATCAGGATGCTTAGCAAAACGTGGGGCCATAACACGCAAAGGCTGATAGTAGTTCACTCCTAGAAAATCAACAGTGTTCTCGCGAATGAGGTCTAACTCTTCTGCTGTAAAATCTGGCAGCAAATCATGCTCAGCTAAAATCTCCACTAACTCTTCTGGATAAGTCCCCAAGACAGATGGATCTAGGAAAGACTGGGCTTGGAAGAGGTCCGCAATGCGAGCAGCCTTGACATCCGCAGGATGTTGGCTACGAGGATAAGCTGGTGTTAAGTTGAGGACAATCCCAATCTTGGAATCAGGCAAAATCTCATGACAGGCCTTCACCGCAAGACTACTAGCCAGTTGCGTATGATAAGCTACCTGAACCGCCGCCTTGGCATCCACCTTGTGTGGATAATGGGCATCATAAAAATAACCAAACTCCACAGGAACGATAGGTTCATTGAAGGTGATCCATTGGTCCACCAAGTCACCGTAGGTCTCAAAACAGAAACGCGCATAGTCTTCGTAGGCCTTAATGGTTGCCTTATTTTCCCAACCATCCCCATCTTCTTGTAGGGCAAAAGGCAGGTCAAAGTGATAGAGATTGACTAAGAGACGAATGCCCTTGGCCTTAATGGCTTCAAATACCTGACGGTAGAAAGCCACACCTTGAGGATTGACTTCTCCACGACCTTGCGGGAAAATACGTGACCACTGGATAGAAGTGCGAAAGGCTGTATGACCTGTTTCTACTAGAAGCTCAATATCCTTTTCCCAGTTTTCGTAAAAAGTCGATGTTTTGTCAGGTCCAATTCCATTGTAGTAGCGATTTGGTTCTACTTTGAACCAATAATCCCAGAGATTGTCTCCCTTGCCATCACCTGCTACACGTCCTTCTGTCTGTGGGCCAGAAGTCGAGGAACCCCAGACAAAATCCTTTGGAAATTTTAGCATACTTATACCTCTTTTGTTGATATTTTATGTGTCTATTCAGTCTTATTATATAGAAAAAACAAGGTAAAAACTAGTTACATTTTTGCCTTGTTTTTCTTCTGATTATAGTTTTTATTTTTTGCTTAGGATTTCAAGAGTTTCAAGCAAGTTGTCTGCGTGAACTTCAATGGTGTCACCAGTCGCCTTGATCTTAACTTCGACAATACCATCAGCCGCCTTCTTCCCAACAGTGATACGGATTGGAAGACCAATCAAGTCGCTATCGCTGAATTTAACCCCGACACGTTCGTTACGGTCATCCGTCAAGACTTCGTAACCAGCTTCCATCAAGTTGGCTTCCAATTTTTCTGTCAAGACTTGCGCTTCTTCATCTTTAACATTGACAGTAATCAAATGCACATCGAATGGCGCCAATTCTTTAGGGAAGTTAACTCCCCAAGCGTAACGGTATTCACCTTTTGGAGTTTTATTGACAAAGAGGCGAGCGTGTTGCTCCATAACTGCTGAGAGGAGACGGCTGACACCAATACCGTAACAACCCATGATGATTGGGATCGCACGGCCATTTTCATCCAAAACATCCGCACCCATGCTTGCTGAGTAGCGAGTTCCCAATTTGAAGATGTGACCAATCTCGATACCACGCGCAAAGTTAAGAACACCTTGTCCGTCTGGGGAAATTTCACCCTCACGAACTTCACGGATATCCACATATTCTGCAGTAAAGTCGCGACCTGGGTTCACACCCGTCAAATGGTAGCCATCTTCGTTAGCCCCTACAACAGCATTGCGAACATCTTGCACCTTGCGGTCAGCAATGATTTTCACATTTTCTGGCAAAGCAACTGGGCCAAGCGAACCAAAGCCAGCTGAGATAACATTTGCTACTTCTTCCTCGCTCGCAACGTCAAAGAAATCTGCTCCCAAGTGGTTTTTCAACTTAACTTCATTGAGTTGGTCATTTCCAACTAGAAGGGCTGCAACAAGCTCACTATCTGCCATATAGAAGAGGGTTTTGATGGTTTGTTCTTGCGGAACGTTTAGGAAGGCTGCGACTTCATCGATGGATTTAACACCTAGAGTTTCCACTCGAGTCACTTCTTCTTCCGCAACGACACGGTTGCTTGGTTTGTACTCATTTGTTGCCATTTCCAAGTTAGCCGCATAGCCAGACTCACTTGAGTAGGCAATGGTGTCTTCACCAGAAACCATCCATTTGAGCAATTCTGCCTTGATTTCTTCTTGCACTTCTGTAGGAATCTCATCAAATGAGGCAACTGACTTGTCTAAGACAACCCAGCGGTCAAGGTCTGTACGAGCAGGTGTAATCGCCATAAATTCTTGACTGTCCTTACCACCCATGGCACCACCGTCACCGATGATAGCCTTGAAATCCAAACCACTACGAGTGAAGATGCGCTCATAGGCTGCCTTGTATTCATCATAGGTCACATCCAAGCTATCATAGTTGGCATGGAAACTGTAACCGTCTTTCATGATGAACTCACGTGTACGAAGAAGTCCGTTACGTGGGCGTTTTTCATCACGGTATTTCGGTTGGATTTGGTAAAGGTTGAGTGGCAATTGCTTGTAAGACTTGACAGAGTCACGGACAATGGCTGTAAAAGTCTCTTCGTGTGTCGGACCTAGGATAAAGTCTGACTTTTCACGATTTTTCAGTTTATAAAGGTCTTCACCATAGGTTTCGTAACGGCCTGATTCACGCCAAAGATCGGCACTGAGAAGGGCAGGAGCCAACATTTCCACCGCACCAATCTTATCAAACTCTTGGCGCATAATGTTTTTAGCCTTTTCAATCACACGGTTAGCGAGTGGCAGGTAAGAATAAACACCGGCAGAAACTTGACGAACATAACCAGCACGCAACATAAGGGCATGGCTGATAACTTGAGCATCGCTTGGCATTTCGCGAAGCGTTGGGATTAGCATTTTACTTTGTTTCATAATATTCCTCGATTATCTAAAAGAAGAGTCGCATAATGTCATTCCAGGTTACAGCTAGCATCAAGACAACCATGATAACTACACCAGCCATGGTGACATAGGTTTCAATTTCTTGTTTAAGGGGTTTCCGGCGGATAGCCTCTAGGATATTGAGCACAATCTTTCCACCATCCAAAGCCGGAATCGGAATCAAGTTAAAAATCCCGATATTGATGGAAATCACGGCTAGGAAATAGAGGACATTCTCAATTCCATTTTTAGCAGCATCGCTACTTGCCTTAAAAATAGCAACGGGACCACCGAGTTTGTTCAAATCTGGATGGAAAATCAAGTTTTTCAGAGCCGAAAGGATACGAAGTCCTGAGTCAGCTGCAGTTGTAAATCCACCAACAAACATGGATAGAAAGTCTGACTTGACTCCCGGTTGAACCCCAAGAATATAACGTCCTTGATTCTCTT
Organism: Streptococcus sp. D7B5; assembly: GCF_029691405.1. Lineage (NCBI taxonomy): Bacteria > Bacillati > Bacillota > Bacilli > Lactobacillales > Streptococcaceae > Streptococcus > Streptococcus sp. D7B5. The sequence goes on along the minus strand of NZ_CP121467.1, from coordinate 1,698,142 downwards.
CTGGAGTCACCGTGACTTGTTTTTCACTACCATTTTCGGAAATGGTCACATCTAAGGTCGGGGCTGTCTTGTCCTTGGTATCTGCTTCCACAGCCTGGGTCAAGTCTTGCCAATTCTTAACCTCATGCGAGCCGACCTTGGTGATTTGAGCTGTCTCAGCTACGCCCACCTTAGCCAAAGCGCCCTCTGGCATGACGTGAAAGAGATTGGTCTGAGTATCTCTAACACCGCCCTGCAAAAAGATCAAGATCCAAAAAACAACAACACCTAAGATAAAGTTATTCATAGGACCTGCAAAGTTGGTGATGAGCTTGCCCCAGATAGAAGCATTTTGATACTGTACATCCAAAGGAGCGATGCGCACTTCGGTTCCGTCTTCTTCAACAACCGTTGCATCGTGATCTACTGCAAAAATCTTTTCTTCTTCCAAGACCAACCCCTTGATAAAGAGCTTGTCTTCAAAGTCAAACTGGGTTACCTGCATAGGAAGAGCCGTTTGATCCAGTTTCTTCCCTGAGAGGTTGATCCGTTTGACCTTACCATCATCAGCAAGTGTTAAACTGACCGGAGTTCCTGTCTTAATTTCTGTCGCATCATCACCCCAGCCTGCCATACGAACATAGCCTCCTAGAGGAAGGATTCGAATGGTATAAGCAGTGCCATCCTTACCGATATGGGAAAAAATCTTGGGCCCCATACCAATGGCAAATTCACGAACTAAAATGCCCGATTTCTTGGCAAAATAAAAATGTCCAAACTCATGCACCACCACAATAATCCCAAAAACGAGGATAAAGGTTAGCAATCCAATCATTCAATATTCCTTTCTTTAAAACAGGCCAAATAAGTGCATCATTGGAAACACAATCAGCATGCTGTCAAAGCGATCCAACACACCGCCATGTCCAGGGATAAATTTTCCAGAATCCTTGACACCGAAATGGCGTTTCATGGCACTCTCAATCAAGTCACCAAACTGACCTGCCACACTGAAGAAGGCAGCAAAGAGACTCATTCTATAAATCCCATAAGGAAGAGCAACTGTGCTGTCCACTAACATGAAAATCACTGTTATCAGTACCGCACCTAGAATACCCCCGACAAATCCCTCAATACTCTTATTAGGAGAAACTCTCGGAGCCAACTTATGTTTACCAAAATTCATCCCTGTCAGGTAGGCTGCGCTATCTGTCGCCCAAACGATAAAGAGAGCCAGAAGCACCTTGTCAAAACCTGCCACCCGAGCATCTAGTAAGGCATTGAAGCCAAAACCAACATAAAAGCTCACAGCAATTGGAAAAGCGGCATCTTCAATCGTATAGCTTTTACTGAAAACGGTTGTCCCTAGCATTATGGTAATCAGAACACTATAGGCAACTACATTCCCATCAACAGGCAAAAAAGTTAGGTAATTTTCTAAAGGAACTGTGAGAGCGAAGGTCGCAAAAAGAGTCAAGGCACCCTCAATGGTCATAGTCTTTAGCCCCTTCATGTGCAAGAGTTCATGGACGCCTAGCATTGCTAACAAGCCAATCCCTACCTGCAACAAGAGCCCTCCCGCAAACAAGACTGGAAGGAAAATCGCCAGGGCCAATACCGCAAACAATGTTCTCTTTTGTAAATCCTTGGTCATATCTTCTCCTAAACTCCTCCAAAACGGCGATTGCGATGGTTAAAAGCAGCAATAGCTTCCTGCAAGGCGGCTTCATCAAAATCAGGCCACAAGGTATCCGTAAAGTAAAGCTCACTATAGGCTGCTTGCCATGGCAAGAAATTACTTAAACGCAACTCACCACTCGTACGGATAATCAAATCAGGATCCCGCAAATCCTTTGGCAGGTGCTGCGTGAAAAGATAGTCCCCAATCATATCTTCTGTGATGTCACCAGGGTTGATTTTAGCATCTAGAACATCTTGAGCCAAGCCCTTAAGAGCCTGCGTAATTTCAGCACGGCCACCATAGTTAAGCGCAAAATTGAGAATCAAGCCCGTATTGTTCTTGGTCAATTCCTCTGCTTTTTTCAAAGCTTCAAAAGTCGGCTTAGGCAAACGGTCTGTCTCCCCAATCATCTGAATCTTAACGTTATTTGCATGCAATTCAGGGACATAGTTATCATAAAACTCGACTGGCAAGTTCATGATAAACTTGACTTCTTGATCTGGGCGCGTCCAATTTTCCGTTGAAAAGGCATAAACCGTGATGACCTTGACTCCCATCTTGTTAGCTGCCTTGGTTACCTTTTGAAGGGCTTCCATTCCCGCCTTATGACCAAAAACCCGTGGTTGCATCCGTTTTTTAGCCCAACGGCCATTCCCATCCATGATGATGCCAATATGAGCAGGAACCTGTGTTGGAACCTCGACTTCTACAGCTTTATCTTTCTTAAAAAATCCAAACATGTTCTTATTCCTATTCAAAAATCTATCGTTTCATTATACCATATTTCCCTATTTTCTTCTATTGCTAAGTTATTAGCTCTCCGTACAGACAAAAAATAAGCCGCCTGATTGGGCGACTTAATTTTATAGGGAGATTATTATGAAAAAGTTTTAGGAGTTTAAGTTAAGTTACTCTTAACTTATGAACCTAGTATACCGTCCCTAACTTAAATTTTTCTTAAGTTTTTTGAAAAAGTGAGATTTTTCCATTTTTCTTGCCAATTTTTCTTGGACAAGCGTTCTTGATAGAGCTTCATTCGGTCCTCATTCTCTAAAAAATGAGGAGTTGGGGAAACCTGAAAGTTCAAAATATCCTCTATACCATAGGGGACAAAGAGCTCCAAAGTTGCGTCGGCATGCAAGCGGAGTCCTATCGCCGTACACTGTTCCGGATATTTACTCATGGCATCACAAGAACTCGTGTAAGGCACAGTGTGGGGACTGTGCAGATGCATATAGACCTGATTTTTCAACTCCCAATGATATTGAGGGAAATCTTCTCTCAGCTTTTTCTCTATGGATACTGTTTCCTCATAAGAAATATCTGGATCAAAGAAAATCACATCCACATCCGTCTCACGGTCAAAAGGCGATTTGTCTGACAAGAGATTCCAGATGAAATTTCGGACCGAACCTGCTGCCAACCACGAGTCTTTCAGATCAAGGTCACGAATGATGGTCAAAATGGTCATCATATCCGGATTTTCTCTGAAAGTATCTAGAATTTTTTGTTCATTTTTCACTGTATTCATACCCTAAATGCTCATATGCCTTAGCCGTTGCAACCCGCCCAGAACGAGTTCGCATGATGAAACCTTTCTGAATCAGGTAAGGTTCGTACATATCTTCGACTGTCTCACGCTCCTCGGCAATATTAACAGAAAGAGTTCCTAAACCGACAGGACCACCACCGTACATCTCAATCATGGTGCGAAGGATTTTTTGGTCTACATAGTCCAAACCTTCACGGTCTACATCCAGCATGGTCAAAGCCTTATCCGTAATCACATCATCAATCAAGCCATCCCCCATAATCTGGGCAAAGTCGCGCACGCGCTTGAGGAGACGATTGGCGATACGAGGAGTTCCTCGACTGCGTAAGGCCAACTCCGAAGCTGCCTCATGGGTGATTTCCATCTCAAAAATATCTGCCGTCCGCTCAACAATCTCTGTCAAGTCAGCGTGGGCATAGTATTCCATATGACCCGTAATCCCAAAACGTGCTCGTAGAGGATTAGAAAGCATCCCCGCACGTGTCGTCGCACCAATCAAGGTAAAAGGCGGCAAGTCCAAATGGACACTGCGACTGCCCTCTCCAGCCCCAATCATGATGTCAATGTAAAAGTCCTCCATGGCACTATAAAGTACCTCTTCCACCGACATGGGCAAGCGATGAATCTCGTCAATAAAGAGAACGTCTCCAGGCTCCAAATCATTCAAAATCGCTACCAGATCCCCTGCTTTTTCGATAACAGGACCAGACGTTTGCTTGAGATTGACTCCCAGTTCATTGGCAATAACAAAGGCCATGGTTGTTTTCCCGAGACCTGGAGGACCAAATAAAAGAACATGGTCCAGTGCCTCATCCCGCATTTTGGCAGCCTCGATAAAGATTTGCAGCTGGTCCTTGACCTTATCCTGACCGATATATTCACGTAAATATTGGGGACGGAGGGTACGTTCTACTAACTCCTCATCCCCCATGATCTCATTGTCTAAAATTCTACTCATGGCTCTATTATATCAAAAATCCAAGCCACAAACAAAAAAGCCACCTGATTGGGTGGCTTCATTAGGGAGATTATTATGAAAAAGAAAAGTTTAGGATTTCATTAAATAAAGTTAGGAGGTCTTTATTTAATAACTATATGATACACAAGGAGACTTAAAATTCCCTTAATTTTTAAATCAATCACTAACAATTTTCTTTAACAGCTGTTTGACCTGCAATACGTCCAAAAGTAAAGATATCCGTAAGCGAATTTCCTCCTAGACGGTTACCTGCATGGAGTCCACCTGCGACTTCTCCGGCAGCATACAAACCAGGGATAATCTGACCGTTTTCATTCAAAACGTGTGTTGAAGTATCAATCTTGAGTCCACCCATTGTATGGTGAACAGCTGGTTTTCTCGGTGTTGCGTAAAATGGCGCAACCTCACACTTGAGATCAAAACTACCCTTGTTAAATTCAGGGTCGAATCCTGCATCCACATAAGAGTTATACTTCTTGATTGTATCTGCTAACACCTCTGGATTCATACCAATCTGAACAGCCAACTCTTCTATCGTATCTGCACGGTAAAGAGTGCCTGCTTTAACTTGGGCATCGATTTTTTCTTGGCTAGTATTGTAGGCTGTTTCCTTGATACGTTCATCTGCGATTAGATAGAACAAGCCTCCATTATCAATCGCCGCTTGAGATAGCTTGTCTCGGCTACCGTACTCATCTACAAAGCGCTTCCCTTCAGTATTTACCATGATGAAGTTTGCTGGAGGAACTTGAAGTCCTGAGAAAAGAGCTCCTGTCACTGGATCGGATACTGGCATCATTTGACTAAAGCCCATACCCACTAAATCTGCACCTACACTTTGCCCTAAAAGAATACCATCTCCTGTTACAGCTGGTGTATTAGATGTAGCAATATCATCTGCAATTTCAGTCCAGTAGGTATTGTATTTTTGTAGCATCTTTGTATTGGCACCAAATCCTCCAGAAGCTAGAACAACGGCATCTGCATTGACAATGATGGTTTGACCATTTCGACCTTCTGCTCTGACACCCTTGACAGCCCCGTCTTTTACAAGCAATTCTTTAACTGGAGAATCTGTCAAAATCTTGCCACCATGTTCTAGAACATATTTTTGTAGGACAGATATAAAGGCATACCCCATTGGTTGAACCGGCTTATGGCCACGACGCCAAAGGGCTCCAACTGGCATTGTCACTTCGCTACGAACAAATTCAACGCCGATGTCTTCCAACCAACGAACAGACTCTAGGGCCCGTTCGGTTAAAACAGAAACCAAATCGTATTGGCCATGAATTTCATTCCCTTGTAAATCTTTTCGTTTCCCACCGATATAGGTTTGGATACGATAGAGCAAGGTAGAATCGAACAAATAGCTCGGGTCCTGCAAATACTGCTCAACCTCAACTTTCAAGGCTCTAAAGTCCTCTAGATATTCTGGATCAATCGTTGATTCATCTGTCGCAATCAATTCTTGAAGCGTATGTGCCTCACCTGGATGAGCTGCGAAGGTTCCTTGCCATGCTGGATCTGGTGCATTCATTGGACCACCTGCACGAACAGTATTTCCTCCAATTGCAGGAAATTTCTCAACAACAATTGGCTTCTTACCAGCTTGTAAGACTGCAGCCGCTGCAGCTAATCCAGCTCCTCCGCCTCCGACGATGACAACATCTGCCTGATAGGTCTTATCTTCTTTATCTAGGGCAGATGGCGCTTTTGAACGCTTCCGTAAAACATCTGGATTTGCACCGGCTTGTTTGACTGCACGCGCAACTCCATCTAAAACACCATTTGAAGTCACAGAAGCTCCTGACACCGCATCAACATTTAATGTTTGCCCCTCAATGATTTCTGCTGGAATACGGGTAAAGACGACATCTGCGATTCCTGAAGATTCTCCAGAAGAATCGATTTCAATTTTTTCAATACGGTCCTCAGAAACCGTGACATCCATCGGCAATTTACCATTATGGCCTTCAGTTGTAACATGGTAAGTCCCCGGTTCAAAGCGAACTTCTTCAGGAAGGTTTAGTTGGTTTGCAATAGATACAAAGCGAAGGAAGCGATAAAAACAACTATCTAAGAAATCAACGGTTCGCTCATCAATCAAATCTCCATTGTCATCAAACGCTCGATGCGCTCGACCAAGTAAAAACTCACTACCTGGCATAACTGTTGCATTTACCCCAGGAGCATCCAAAATCTGACGAAGATGAAGTTGGGCACGTGAAGAACCTTGAATATCGTAGGAAGCTCCGACAATCATTGTCGGCTTTCCGTCTAGTGGATGAATGTTAAAAGACAACCACTCGAGCAAGCTATTCAAACTTGATGGAATCGTATGATTGTGCTCGGGTGTCGAGATAATGACACCATCAGCTTCTGAAATAGCTTTATTAAACTTCTGAATAATAGGTGTATCTGTTTGATCATCTGTTTCATTGAACATTGGTACATCTGTTATCTCTAAAATCTCAATATCCGCTTTCTGAGCAAAATGTCTTTTCATAAATTGCAACAGGTTGCGATTATAGGATTTTTTTGCATTAGTCCCAACAATAGCTACTAATTTCATGGATTGTTCTCCTTTCTTGAAATACTTATGCTTTCAACCATTCTTCCCAAATGAAAGATTTCTTACGATTTGTATCTTCTGGTTTGACCAAAGCCTTTGTTAGTTCAACAAAATTTTGAAACTCTGAAAAATGTTCTTCTAGTTCTGCAACCTTTTCAGGATTGTTCAAATGACACTCATCATCTAGGACTTGCTCAGAATGACCTAGAAAGAACTCTGTACCCGGCATAACTCTCGCTTTAAGCTCCGGCGCATCTAAAATCTGGCGTAAATGTGCCTGCGCTCTAGAGGTTCCAAGCAAACCGAGAGAAGCACCAACAATCATCGTTGGTTTGTTAACCAAAGCACGACTGGTATAAGCAATCCACTCCAAAGCAGAGGCCAAAGGTGCTGGTATTGTGTGATTGTACTCAGGTGTTGAAATAATCACACCATCTGCAGCAAGAATTTTTTCTGAAAAAGCTTGAACTTCAGCTGGCGCTTGCTTGTCCTCAGGTTCGTTAAAGGCTGGCAATTGTTTGATTTCCAATACCTCAATGTCGGCTTTATCCGAAAAGTGCTTTTGCATAAATTTCAAGAGTTTCCGATTGGTTGAGCGATCTGAATTGGTTCCAACGATAGCAACTAGTTTCATCTTGGTACCCCTTTCATTTATTTAATCTACTTTCATTATACTACTTTAGAAAATCTTGTAAATCCTTGATAATAAAGACCGTGTTATTCTATCAGATTATCGTACTTTAGTACAAGTTCGTGAAAAAATTAACAAAATATCTTCATAAACTATTGACCGGTTTCCTTAACTATGATATAGTCTTGGTGAAAAAATATACATTTAAGGAGGATGTTTTTATGAAAGAGACATTCAATCGTTGGAGGATTTTAGTCGCGTCTACAGCCATTCTTCTTTGTACAGGTGCCGTCTATTCCTTTTCTGTTTTTGCCGGACCACTTAGCAGTTCAACAGGCTGGTCCATGTCTGATATTATGTTAGCATTTGCTATCAACTCTGCAATAGGCCCTATCCCCATGATTCTCGGAGGTTATTTAGTTGACAAAGGTTATGTAAAATGGACCATCGCCCTCGGCGCTCTTCTATTTGCTAGCGGATTTTACTTAACCGGCTATGCCAATTCACCAGCCATGCTTTATTTGACCTATGGATTAATGGCCGGGCTTGGTCAAGGTTTTGCCTATTCAGGTGCCCTCTCCAATTCACTTCGCCTCTTCCCTGATAAACGTGGCTTAGCCTCTGGAATTCTGACAGGTGGCATGGGATTTGCCGCAGTCATCGCTTCTCCAGTCGCGAGCAATCTCATTCAAAAACAAGATGCCTTCTTTGCTTTTCGTACAATTGGGCTAGTCTATATTGTTGTTATCATCTGTGCAATTTTCTTTATTAAGGCAGCTCCAAGCGGCTACCAACCAGCAGGCTGGAAAGCTCCTATCCCAACCAAACAAGGACCTACTAATAAAAACTGGAAACAAATGCTACAAAGTCCTCTGTTTTACATTATCATTAGCATGTTCTTTGTTGGCGCCTTTTCTGGTTTGATGATTGCCTCTCAAGCATCACCAATCGGTCAATCAATGTTTGGACTCTCTGCAGGCACTGCAGCTCTCTATGTCTCTCTTTATTCAATCGCAAACTCTAGTGGTCGTTTTATCTGGGGATCACTTTCTGATAAAATCGGCCGTTCAAAGACCTTATTGATTATCTATTCTGTCATTGTCCTAGCTTTATTCTCCCTAACTATCGTCCCTGGTCAATTTGGGTTTACCTTAGGAATTATAGGACTTGGTATCTGCTTTGGTGGTGTTATGGGGGTCTTCCCATCTATCGTCATGGAAAATTATGGCCCTGCAAATCAAGGAGTCAACTACGGTATCGTCTTCACTGGATATTCTTTAGCAGCATTTTTCGCTCCCAAGGTCGCTGTTCAAATGGCAATGGCTAATAATGGAAATTATAGTGTAGCTTTTTATGTTGCTATTGCTTTAGCCTTCATTGGACTTATGCTTACTATTTTTTATATGAAAAATAGCATAAAAATCTAGTTATCCGCATAAAAACTGGACTTATCACACTTTATCAAGGTCAAAACCACTCAATTTACTACTAATTTACTACTTATGAATGAGCTTTGATACGACGATTTATCCTTGAAAAGTGAAGATATAAAGATACTTCCAATAAAATTTGAATATTTAATAGGTAGACACTTCAAAAAATGAGGTGTCTATTTTTTTACCCGATTTTGAAAGGAAGTGAACTTATGAAAACAAAAAATCAAGAATCAAAAGGTCGTTCCCCACTCTTTAAGACCATCAAACATTCATTCAGCCAATAAAAAAGAAAGGATAGGTAAAAATATGGAACTTAAATTTGTGATTCCCAACATGGAAAAAACATTCGGCAATTTAGAATTTGCTGGCGAGGATAAAGTCGTTCAGCGAAGAATCAACGGACGGCTAACTGTCTTATCAAGAAGCTATAATCTCTATTCTGATGTTCAAAGAGCAGATGATATTGTGGTGGTGCTTCCTGCTGAAGCTGGCGAAAAACATTTCGGCTTTGAGGAACGTGTGAAGTTAGTCAATCCACGTATTACCGCAGAGGGCTACAAAATCGGCACTCGTGGTTTTACAAATTACCTTTTACATGCTGACGACATGATAAAAGAATAAAGAAAGAGAGGAAAAATGATGAGATTAGCAAATGGCATTGTATTAGATAAAGACACGACTTTTGGAGAATTGAAATTCTCTGCTCTACGTCGTGAAGTGAGAATCCAAAATGAAGACGGGTCGGTTTCAGATGAAATCAAGGAACGTACCTATGACTTAAAATCCAAAGGACAAGGACGCATGATTCAAGTAAGTATTCCTGCCAGCGTGCCTTTGAAAGAGTTTGATTATAACGCACGGGTGGAACTTATCAATCCCATTGCGGACACCGTTGCTACTGCCACCTATCAAGGAGCAGATGTTGACTGGTATATCAAGGCAGACGATATTGTGCTGACAAAGGATTCTAGTTCATTCAAAGCTCAACCACAAGCAAAGAAAGAACCGACACAAGACAAATAGTCGCTAGGTAGAAAGGAGACTTTTTCGCATGAAACAGCGTGGTAAAAGGATTCGCCCATCTGGTAAAGATTTAGTCTTTCATTTTACGATAGCGTCACTCCTGCCTGTTTTCCTGCTGGTTGTCGGACTGTTTCATGTGAAGACAATCCAGCAGATCAACTGGCAGGATTTTAACCTATCACAAGCAGATAAGATTGACATTCCCTATTTAATTATCAGTTTCAGTGTCGCAATTCTTATCTGCTTGCTGGTAGCGTTTGTATTCAAACGGGTTCGCTATGATACGGTTAAACAACTTTACCACCGTCAAAAACTGGCAAAGATGATACTTGAAAACAAGTGGTATGAATCTGAACAGGTCAAAACAGAGGGTTTCTTTAAAGATAGTGCTGGTCGTACAAAGGAAAAGATAACCTACTTCCCTAAAATGTATTATCGACTTAAAAATGGCTTGATACAGATACGGGTGGAAATCACGCTGGGAAAATATCAAGACCAACTCTTACACTTGGAAAAGAAATTAGAGAGTGGCTTGTACTGTGAGCTGACGGATAAAGAGTTAAAGGATTCCTATGTGGAATATACTTTGCTCTATGACACCATAGCCAGTCGTATTTCTATTGATGAAGTAGAAGCTAAAGATGGTAAACTTCGCTTAATGAAAAACGTATGGTGGGAATATGATAAGCTCCCTCATATGTTGATTGCTGGTGGTACAGGTGGCGGTAAAACTTACTTTATACTGACACTGATTGAAGCCTTGCTTCATACAGATTCAAAACTGTATATTCTTGACCCGAAAAATGCTGACCTTGCGGACTTAGGTTCTGTGATGGCAAATGTCTACTATAGAAAAGAAGACTTGCTTTCTTGCATTGAAACATTCTATGAAGAAATGATGAAACGTAGTGAGGAAATGAAGCAGATGAAGAACTATAAGACTGGCAAAAATTATGCTTACTTAGGTCTCCCGGCACACTTCTTAATCTTTGATGAATACGTCGCTTTCATGGAAATGCTGGGAACAAAAGAAAACACCGCAGTTATGAATAAGCTGAAACAGATTGTCATGTTAGGTCGTCAAGCTGGCTTCTTTCTAATACTGGCTTGTCAACGTCCAGACGCAAAATATTTAGGCGACGGAATCCGTGATCAGTTTAATTTCAGAGTGGCTTTAGGTCGTATGTCTGAAATGGGCTATGGCATGATGTTTGGCAGTGACGTACAAAAGGATTTCTTCTTAAAGCGAATCAAAGGTCGTGGCTATGTTGATGTAGGAACAAGTGTCATATCATAGTTTTATACTCCCCTTGTACCAAAAGGATATGATTTCTTGGAGGAAATTAAAAAGTTATCCAACAGCAGACAGTCCACGCAGGCGACGTGCGAAGCGGAAGTCGCAGGTGTGGACTGATCTTGCTGGCTGGTGTGGCAATAGCCACGCCAGCACTTAACCCCCCGTATCTAACAGGGGGGTACAAATCGACAGGAAACAGTCAAAAAAACATTAGAAAATCCTTTGGTTACAAGGGATTTACAAAATTTCAGCGTATGTCAAATGGGCTTTAAAAGTTGACATACGCCTTTTTGATTGGAGGGATTTTTACTGAATGAACAAACTTGGTTACAGCATTTAAAAGAAAAACGCTTGGCTTATGGACTATCTCAAAACCGTTTAGCTGTTGCGACTGGTATTACAAGGCAGTATCTAAGCGATATTGAAACAGGAAAAGTCAAGCCATCAGAGGATTTACAGCAGTCCCTTTGGGAAGCTCTGGAACGCTTCAATCCCGACGCTCCCCTTGAAATGCTGTTTGATTATGTAAGGATTCGCTTTCCGACAACAGACGTACAGCAGGTGGTCGAAAACATCTTACAACTGAAACTGTCCTATTTTCTTCATGAGGACTATGGTTTCTATTCTTATTCAGAGCATTATGCTTTAGGCGACATATTCGTCCTTTGCTCCCATGAACTGGACAAAGGAGTTCTGGTGGAATTGAAAGGTCGTGGGTGCAGACAATTTGAAAGCTATCTTCTGGCACAACAAAGAAGCTGGTATGAGTTCTTTATGGACGTTTTGGTGGCTGGCGGTGTGATGAAACGCCTTGACCTTGCCATTAACGATAAGACAGGGATTTTGAATATCCCTGTACTCACTGAAAAGTGCCAACAGGAAGAATGTATCTCCGTCTTCCGCAGTTTTAAAAGCTATCGCAGTGGCGAACTGGTACGCAAAGAGGAAAAGGAATGTATGGGAAACACCCTCTATATCGGTTCATTACAAAGTGAAGTTTATTTCTGTATCTATGAAAAGGACTACGAGCAGTACAAGAAAAATGATATTCCCATTGAAGACGCAGAAGTAAAAAACCGTTTTGAGATTCGATTGAAAAATGAGCGTGCCTATTATGCAGTCCGTGATTTACTCGTCTATGACAATCCAGAGCATACCGCCTTTAAAATTATCAATCGGTATATCCGTTTTGTAGATAAAGACGATTCCAAACCTCGTTCTGATTGGAAACTGAATGAAGAATGGGCTTGGTTTATTGGGAACAATCGTGAACGATTAAAACTAACCACAAAACCAGAGCCTTACTCCTTCCAAAGGACGCTGAACTGGCTATCTCATCAAGTTGCCCCGACCTTAAAGGTTGCGATTAAACTTGATGAAATCAACCAGACGCAGGTTGTAAAAGACATTCTCGACCATGCGAAACTGACAGACCGACACAAGCAGATTTTGAAGCAACAGTCAGTAAAAGAACAGGACGTGATAACAACAAAAAAAGGATATAATGGGAGATAAGACGGTTCGTGTTCGTGCTGACTTGCACCATATCATAAAAATCGAAACAGCAAAGAATGGCGGAAACGTAAAAGAAGTTATGGAAATAAGACTTAGAAGCAAACTTAAGAGTGTGTTGATAGTGCATTATCTTAAAATTTTGTATAATAGGAATTGAAGTTAAATTAGATGCTAAAAATTTGTAATTAAGAAGGAGGGATTCGTCATGTTGGTGTTCCAAATGCGTAATGTAGATAAAACATCTACTGTTTTGAAACAGACTAAAAACAGTGATTACGGAGATAAATAAATACGTTAGATTAATTCCTACCAGTGACTAATCTTATGACTTTTTAAACAGATAACTAAAATTACAAACAAATCGTTTAACTTCTGTATTTGTTTATAGATGTAATCACTTCAGGAGAGATTACATGAACAAAAATATAAAATATTCTCAAAACTTTTTAACGAGTGAAAAAGTACTCAACCAAATAATAAAACAATTGAATTTAAAAGAAACCGATACCGTTTACGAAATTGGAACAGGTAAAGGGCATTTAACGACGAAACTGGCTAAAATAAGTAAACAGGTAACGTCTATTGAATTAGACAGTCATCTATTCAACTTATCGTCAGAAAAATTAAAACTGAATACTCGTGTCACTTTAATTCACCAAGATATTCTACAGTTTCAATTCCCTAACAAACAGAGGTATAAAATTGTTGGGAATATTCCTTACCATTTAAGCACACAAATTATTAAAAAAGTGGTTTTTGAAAGCCGTGCGTCTGACATCTATCTGATTGTTGAAGAAGGATTCTACAAGCGTACCTTGGATATTCACCGAACACTAGGGTTGCTCTTGCACACTCAAGTCTCGATTCAGCAATTGCTTAAGCTGCCAGCGGAATGCTTTCATCCTAAACCAAAAGTAAACAGTGTCTTAATAAAACTTACCCGCCATACCACAGATGTTCCAGATAAATATTGGAAGCTATATACGTACTTTGTTTCAAAATGGGTCAATCGAGAATATCGTCAACTGTTTACTAAAAATCAGTTTCATCAAGCAATGAAACACGCCAAAGTAAACAATTTAAGTACCATTACTTATGAGCAAGTATTGTCTATTTTTAATAGTTATCTATTATTTAACGGGAGGAAATAATTCTATGAGTCGCTTTTTTAAATTTGGAAAGTTACACGTTACTAAAGGGAATGGAGATAAATTATTAGATATACTACTGACAGCTTCCAAGAAGCTAAAGAGGTCCCTAGCGCCTACGGGGAATTTGTATCGATAAGGGGTACAAATTCCCACTAAGCGCTCGGGACCCCTTGTAGGAAAATGTCCTAAGTGGGATATCTGTCAACTGGTATGGTTGACTAAAAATACTTCCTACGAAAATGTAGGGGGTATTTTTTTACGAAAAAATACAATCGATTCTTAAAAAGAAAAATTTTTGATTGGCAAAACCATAACAAGTTCGTTTTAGGGTTTTGATTTTGCGATTGATGCCTTCTAAAGGACCATTAGAGTATTCAAATTTAGCGCTATTTAAGACATATTTTCTGTTTTGACGAAGGGTTTGAATAGCAGTATCCATTTCTGTATTGGTTTTTTGGTAGTCTAAGATGGTTGACTCTAGTAATTCACTATTGCGCTCGTTTAGGGCTTTCGTGATATCTTGGTAAGTTTGGTATACTTCAGCGAACTTGGAAAATTTACTAGTAATGAGATCAACAGCATTTTGGCGAGTCATATATTGTTTAACGCCGCGAAGAAAAACTACTTCTTCAGGGTGAAGATCTTCAGCTTTTTTATGGAATAGCTTCCAATGTGACTTCATAATTTTATATTCTTGGCTCTGTTTATCAAGTTGCTTTAGGATAGAGATACGACAATTGTCCAAAGCGCGACCAGCTAATTGTACAAGGTGGAAGCGATCAATAATGATATTGGCATTAGGGAAAAGGCGATAGATAAAACTTTGATATTGAGCATTTAAATCAATTACAACTGATTGAACGCATTCGCGTTCGGCTTTTGAATAACGACTTTCAAAATAATCAACAATGGTAGGTGATAGACGATCCTGTAACTTTGTGACAATTTGGTGGGTTTCAGCGTCACAACAGATAAAGGACATCACAGACTTAATTGAACGAAACTCGTCAAAACATAGATGCTTAGGCAACTTAGCCACACGATAGTGTGGTTCCATGCGCTCTAAGATTGTTCGACGAACACTGCTAGGAGAGCAGTGACACATTTCAGCAATAAGCTGACCAGATAAGCCTTTACGAGCTAAAAGCATGATTTGATTTTTGAGATCACTGGATAAGGTTTGATTTTCTTTGGTTAAATTAGTAATAGCACCAAAAGTAGTATGGCATGATTTACATTTATAGCGTTGTTTACGAAGCTCTAGTTCATATCTTCTCCCATTTAAACTTGCCAGTCGTACATGAGTTTTGCGAAAGCCATCCTTATTAACTGTGGGAAAGCCACAGTTACGACAACGATTAATCGGATAAGAAAGAGTAGCTGTTATTAGCGTTATATACTCTTTAACAGAATCGTTGTTGTGTTCAGCTTCTTCAACAGAAATAATTTTAATATTTTTATCTTTAATTCCAAGAATATTTAGGATAGAATCATTATGGGACATTTGTTTAACCTTCTTTCATGATTTTTGTGGTGAATTGATTGTATAACGAGGGGACAGCAAATGTCCTCTTTTTTGTATAAAAAAATCTGGCATGGAATCTCTATCCATACCAGAAAGTGTATACCCCAAAAAAATAACTCAAATACAAATTCATTGAATATAGAGAGGAGAACATTTTTATGAATTTTGGACAAAACCTTTATAACTGGTTTCTATCAAACGCTCAATCACTGGTGCTTTTAGCAATCGTTGTGATTGGCTTGTATCTTGGCTTCAAGCGTGAGTTTAGCAAACTGATTGGCTTTTTAATTATTGCGATTATTGCGGTTGGCTTAGTCTTCAACGCTGCTGGAGTAAAAGACATTTTACTAGAGCTATTCAATCGCATTATTGGTGCTTAAATAAAACCGTTCTTTTGTGGAATATAAGTGGTTTTCTTATGTTCCGCAAAGGAATGGTACACCAAACGAAGTGCGGTAGGGATTTTTGAATCTCTACAAAGAAAGGACGTGAATATATGGACGATATGCAAGTCTATATTGCGAATTTAGGCAAATACAATGAGGGCGAATTGGTCGGTGCGTGGTTTACCTTTCCCATTGACTTTGAGGAAGTCAAAGAGAAAATCGGCTTGAATGATGAATATGAGGAATACGCCATTCATGACTACGAGTTACCCTTTACGGTTGACGAATACACTTCCATTGGCGAACTCAATCGACTATGGGAAATGGTATCGGAATTACCCGAAGAATTACAATCGGAGCTATCTGCTCTGCTCACTCATTTTTCAAGCATTGAAGAACTAAGCGAACATCAAGAGGATATTATCATTCATTCCGATTGTGATGATATGTATGACGTGGCACGCTACTACATTGAAGAAACGGGTGCTTTAGGCGAAGTACCAGCTAGTCTTCAAAACTATATTGATTATCAAGCCTATGGTCGGGATTTAGACCTTTCAGGAACGTTTATCTCAACCAATCATGGGATTTTTGAAATCGTCTATTAAATCTGTCGGTACATTACTACTGGCAGATTTTCTATTTTACGGGGTGGCTCAATCAGCTACCCCTATTTTTTATGAAAGGATTGATTACATGAAGAAAATACGAAGCTATACCAGTATCTGGTCTGTGGAAAAGGTACTGTATTCTATCAATGATTTTAGACTTCCGTTTCCCATAACCTTTACGCAAATGACATGGTTTGTCGTGTCACTCTTTGCAGTGATGATACTTGGCAACTTGCCCCCTCTTTCCATGATAGAGGGAGCATTTCTCAAATACTTTGGGATTCCTGTGGCTTTCACATGGTTTATGTCTACAAAAACTTTTGATGGTAAAAAGCCTTATGGATTTTTGAAGTCTGTCATTGCTTATGCACTGCGACCAAAGCTGACCTATGCAGGAAAAAAAGTAACGCTTGGCAGAAACCAGCCACAAGAAGCCATTACAGCAGTTAGGAGTGAATTTTATGGCATATCCAATTAAATACATTGAAAACAATCTCGTCTGGAATAAAGACGGGGAATGTTATGCTTACTATGAGCTTGTTCCTTACAATTACTCATTTCTAAGTCCAGAACAGAAAATACAAGTGCATGATTCTTTCAGACAGCTTATCGCACAAAATCGTGATGGCAAAATTCATGCTTTACAAATCAGTACAGAATCCAGCATACGTTCTGCACAAGAGCGTTCCAAAAATGAAGTCACTGGCAAGCTCAAAGCGGTTGCCTATGACAAAATCGACCAACAGACAGACGCTTTAATATCCATGATTGGCGAAAATCAAGTGAACTACCGTTTCTTTATCGGCTTTAAGTTGCTTCTCAACGATCAGGAGTTTTCTATGAAAAGTCTTACCGTTGAAGCAAAAAATGCTTTGTCTGATTTTGTCTATGATGTGAACCATAAGCTGATGGGCGATTTTGTTAGTATGAGTAATGATGAAATCCTGCGTTTTCAGAAGATGGAAAAGCTCTTAGAAAATAAAATCTCTCGTCGTTTCAAAATCCGCAGGTTAGATAAGGACGACTTCGGCTATCTGATTGAACACCTTTACGGACAGACAGGCACTGCCTATGAAGAGTATGAGTACCATCTATCAAAGAAAAAGCTGGATAATGAAACGCTGATTAAATACTATGACTTGATTAAGCCTACTCGCTGTTTGGTGGAAGAAAAACAGCGATATTTGAAAATCCAGCAGGAAGATGAAACCGTCTATGTAGCTTACTTTACCATTAACAGCATTGTCGGAGAACTGGACTTCCCGTCCTCTGAAATCTTCTACTACCAGCAACAGCAATTTACATTCCCGATTGATACGTCAATGAATGTGGAAATTGTAGCGAATCGTAAAGCCCTATCTACTGTCCGCAATAAAAAGAAAGAACTGAAAGACTTGGATAACCACGCTTGGCAAAGTGATAATGAAACCAGCTCCAATGTGGCGGAAGCTCTGGAAAGTGTGAATGAGCTGGAAACCAATTTAGACCAAAGCAAGGAATCTATGTACAAGCTGTCTTATGTGGTAAGGGTATCAGCAAATGATCTTGACGAACTCAAACGTCGTTGTAATGAAGTGAAAGATTTTTATGACGATTTAAGCGTAAAACTGGTACGACCATTTGGGGATATGCTCGGCTTACATGAAGAATTTTTACCTGCCAGCAAGCGTTATATGAATGATTATATTCAATACGTGACCTCTGATTTCCTCGCTGGTTTAGGTTTTGGTGCTACTCAAATGCTGGGGGAAAATGAGGGGATTTATGTTGGCTACAGCTTAGATACTGGACGCAATGTCTATCTGAAACCTGCTCTTGCCAGTCAAGGGGTTAAGGGTTCAGTAACCAATGCGTTAGCGTCGGCTTTTGTTGGTTCGCTGGGTGGTGGTAAATCCTTTGCGAATAACCTTATCGTCTATTATGCGGTGCTTTATGGGGCACAAGCAGTGATTGTAGACCCAAAAGCAGAACGTGGCAGATGGAAAGAAACCTTGCCAGAGATTTCCCATGAAATCAATATCGTCACTCTGACTTCTGATGAGAAAAACAAAGGCTTACTTGACCCTTATGTGATTATGAAAAATCCCAAAGATTCTGAATCACTGGCTATTGATATTCTGACATTCCTTACGGGGATTTCCTCTCGTGATGGGGAACGCTTCCCAATCCTTAGAAAAGCCATTCGTGCAGTAACCAATAGTGAAGTACGAGGGTTGATGAAAGTGATTGAGGAATTACGGGTTGAGAATACGCCACTAAGTACCAGTATAGCCGACCATATCGAAAGTTTTACAGACTATGACTTTGCACATTTATTATTCAGTAATGGTTATGTGGAGCAGTCTATCAGCTTAGAAAAACAACTGAACATTATACAGGTTGCGGACTTGGTACTTCCCGACAAGGAAACTTCCTTTGAGGAATATACCACTATGGAGCTTTTATCCGTTGCTATGCTGATTGTCATTAGTACCTTTGCTTTAGACTTTATCCATACAGACCGAAGCATTTTCAAGATTGTAGATTTAGACGAAGCATGGAGCTTTTTACAGGTAGCACAAGGAAAAACACTATCTATGAAGCTGGTTCGGGCTGGTCGTGCTATGAACGCTGGGGTATATTTCGTGACCCAAAATACAGACGACCTCTTAGATGAAAAACTGAAAAATAACCTCGGCTTAAAATTTGCATTTCGTTCCACTGACCTTAACGAGATTAAAAAGACCTTAGCCTTTTTTGGTGTAGACCCAGAGGACGAAAACAATCAGAAGCGATTGCGTGATTTGGAAAACGGGCAATGCCTTATCAGTGATTTATATGGTCGTGTCGGTGTGATACAGTTCCACCCTGTATTTGAAGAACTGCTCCATGCCTTTGATACCAGACCACCTGTGCGAAAAGAGGTGTAAATGTGAAACCATCAATAGTAAACAGAATAAAATCAAACTGGACGCTGAAACGTCTAGGTAAAGTGGCAATGACAGTGGCTTTCACACTTGTGATTGCCATTTTTCTTTTAGCCATGCTGGGAACGGTGGTTCAAGCTGCGGGCTTGGTAGATGATACGGTCAATGTGGCAAATGAATACAGCCGATACCCACTTGAAAACTATCAACTGGATTTTTATGTGGATAATAGCTGGGGCTGGCTTCCGTGGAACTGGTCGGACGGGATTGGAAAACAGGTCATGTATGGACTATATGCCATTACCAATTTTATTTGGACAATCAGTTTGTATGTTTCCAATGCGACAGGTTACTTAGTACAGGAAGCCTATTCCTTAGACTTCATTTCCGCTACAGCAGATTCCATTGGTAAGAATATGCAGACCTTAGCTGGTGTGAGTGCAAACGGATTTTCAACAGAGGGTTTCTATGTTGGATTCCTCTTACTCTTGATTTTGGTTCTTGGGGTTTATGTTGCCTATACGGGACTGATAAAGAGAGAAACCACAAAGGCAATTCATGCCATTATGAATTTTGTGCTGGTGTTTATCCTATCGGCTTCCTTTATTGCCTACGCTCCCGACTACATTAAAAAAATCAATGACTTTTCATCAGACATCAGTAATGCCAGTTTATCACTTGGCACGAAGATTGTCATGCCCCATTCCGATAGTCAAGGCAAGGACAGCGTGGACTTAATCAGAGATAGCCTGTTTTCCATACAGGTTCAGCAACCGTGGCTACTGCTTCAATACAACAGTTCAGACATTGAAAGTATCGGTATTGACCGTGTGGAAAGCCTGCTCTCCACCAGCCCAGATTCCAACAATGGCGAAGACAGAGAAAAAATTGTTGCGGAAGAAATTGAAGACAGAAGCAATACCAATCTAACCTTTACAAAGACCATTAACCGTTTAGGTACAGTCTTCTTCCTATTTGTCTTCAATATTGGGATTTCCATATTTGTATTCCTATTAACAGGAATCATGATTTTCTCGCAGGTACTTTTTATCATCTATGCTATGTTTCTGCCTGTGAGCTTTATTTTAAGCATGATTCCATCATTTGATGGTATGTCAAAACGAGCCATAACAAAGCTCTTTAATACCATTTTGACACGAGCTGGAATCACATTGATTATTACGACAGCATTTAGTATTTCAACCATGCTCTATACCTTATCGGCTGGTTATCCGTTCTTTTTGATTGCTTTTCTACAGATTGTGACCTTTGCAGGAATCTACTTCAAGCTGGGCGATTTAATGAGTATGTTTTCTCTACAGAGTAACGATTCTCAAAGTGTGGGAAGTCGTGTGATGAGAAAACCTCGTATGCTTATGCACGCTCACATGCACCGTCTACAGCGGAAACTTGGACGTTCCATGACTACTCTAGGGGCTGGGTCTGCCATTGTTACAGGTAAAAAAGGACAGTCGGGTTCGGGGAGTTCTGCAAGGACACAAGCAGATCACTCCCGACCAGACGGAAAGGAAAAATCAACACTTGGAAAACGTATCGGTCAAACCATCGGTACAGTAGCTGATACCAAAGACAGAATGGTAGACACTGCTAGTGGTTTGAAAGAACAGGTTAAAGATTTGCCGACCAATGCAAGATATGCAGTATATCAAGGAAAATCCAAAGTAAAAGAGAATGTCCGTGATTTAACCAGTAGTATTTCTCAAACCAAAGCGGACAGAGCCAGTGGACGCAAGGAACAGCAGGAACAAAGGCGAAAAACCATTGCGAAGCGTCGCTCTGAAATGGAACAGGTCAAACAGAAAAAACAGCCTGCTTCTTCTGTTCATGAAAGACCGACTACAAGACAAGAACAATATCATGATGAACAGACCTCAAAACAGTCTAATATTCAGACTTCATATAAGGAATCTCAACAAGCCAAACAAGAGCGTCCAGCAGTTAAGTCCGATTTTTCAAGTCCAAAAGTGGAACGCCAAGGCAATACCGTTCAAGAAAAAACCGTTCAAAAGCCAGCAACTTCAACCACTACAGCAGATAGAACTTCACAACGTCCAATCACAAAAGAACGTCCGTCTACTGTTCAAAGAGTACCACTACAAAATACAAGAAGTAGACCACCAATCAAAACCGCCACCATTAAGAAAGTCGGTAAGAAACCATGAAGTTGAAAACTTTAGTGATTGGTGGTTCTGGATTATTCTTGATGGTCTTCTCACTGCTTCTGTTTGTTGCCATTTTATTTTCAGATGAACAGGACAGCGGAATTTCCAATATTCATTATGGAGGTGTGAATGTTTCCGCAGAAGTGCTGGCTCATAAGCCTATGGTAGAAAAATATGCCAAAGAATATGGCGTTGAAGAATATGTCAACATACTTCTTGCGATTATACAGGTGGAATCGGGCGGTACTGCGGAAGATGTTATGCAGTCCTCGGAATCCCTCGGTCTTCCACCTAATTCATTGAGTACAGAAGAATCCATTAAGCAAGGTGTGAAGTATTTCAGTGAATTATTAGCCAGTAGCGAAAGGCTCAGTGTAGATTTAGAATCGGTTATCCAGTCCTACAATTATGGTGGTGGTTTCTTAGGGTATGTGGCTAATCGTGGAAATAAATATACCTTTGAACTGGCTCAAAGTTTCTCAAAAGAGTATTCAGGTGGCGAAAAAGTGTCTTACCCCAATCCCATAGCCATACCTATCAATGGGGGCTGGCGATACAACTATGGCAATATGTTTTATGTGCAACTGGTAACGCAGTATCTTGTCACAACAGAGTTTGATGATGATACGGTACAAGCCATCATGGACGAAGCACTGAAATATGAGGGCTGGCGATACGTTTACGGTGGAGCTTCCCCGACTACTTCTTTTGATTGTAGCGGACTGACACAATGGACGTATGGAAAAGCTGGAATTAACTTACCACGAACCGCACAACAGCAATATGATGTGACCCAGCATATCCCACTATCGGAAGCACAAGCTGGCGATTTGGTTTTCTTTCATTCTACCTATAACGCTGGCTCTTATATTACTCATGTTGGGATATACCTTGGCAATAACCGTATGTTTCATGCAGGCGACCCAATCGGTTATGCCGACTTAACAAGCCCCTACTGGCAACAGCATTTAGTGGGAGCAGGACGAATCAAACAATGAGAAAGGAAGATTTAATGATGAAATTTAGAAAAAATCAGAATAAAGAAAAACAGATACCAAAGGAAAAGAAACCTCGTGTCTACTATAAGGTCAATCCTCATAAAAAGGTTGTGATTGCCTTGTGGGTACTTTTAGGGCTTAGTTTCAGCTTTGCGATATTCAAGCACTTTACAGCTATAGATACTCATACTATTCACGAAACAACTATCATAGAAAAGGAATACGTTGATACTCATCATGTAGAAAATTTTGTAGAGAACTTTGCGAAAGTCTACTATTCATGGGAGCAATCCGATAAGTCCATTGATAATCGAATGGAAAGTCTAAAAGGCTATCTGACAGATGAACTTCAAGCTCTCAATGTTGATACAGTACGCAAAGATATTCCTGTATCGTCTTCTGTAAGAGGATTTCAGATATGGACGGTAGAGCCAACTGGCGACAATGAGTTTAATGTAACCTACAGTGTAGACCAGCTCATTACAGAGGGAGAAAATACAAAGACCGTCCACTCTGCTTATATAGTGAGTGTCTATGTAGATGGTTCTGGAAATATGGTACTGGTTAAGAATCCGACCATTACCAACATACCTAAGAAATCAAGTTATAAACCAAAAGCCATTGAAAGTGAGGGGACGGTTGATTCCATTACAACCAATGAAATCAATGAGTTTTTAACGACGTTCTTCAAGCTCTATCCTACAGCGACAGCCAGTGAACTTTCCTACTATGTGAATGACGGGATATTAAAACCAATCGGAAAAGAGTACATCTTTCAAGAACTGGTAAATCCTATTCACAATCGTAAGGATAATCAAGTCACGGTATCGCTGACAGTGGAGTATATCGACCAGCAGACCAAAGCAACGCAGGTATCTCAATTTGATTTGGTACTTGAAAAGAACGGGAGTAATTGGAAGATTATAGAATAACAAATATTGGTACATTATTACAGCTATTTTGTAATCACGTACTCTCTTTGATAAAAAATTGGAGATTCCTTTACAAATATGCTCTTATGTGCTATTATTTAAGTATCTATTTAAAAGGAGTTAATAAATATGCGGCAAGGTATTCTTAAATAAACTGTCAATTTGATAGTGGGAACAAATAATTGGATGTCCTTTTTTAGGAGGGCTTAGTTTTTTGTACCCAGTTTAAGAATACCTTTATCATGTGATTCTAAAGTATCCAGAGAATATCTGTATGCTTTGTATACCTATGGTTATGCATAAAAATCCCAGTGATAAAAGTATTTATCACTGGGATTTTTATGCCCTTTTGGGTTTTTGAATGGAGGAAAATCACATGAAAATTATTAATATTGGAGTTTTAGCTCATGTTGATGCAGGAAAAACTACCTTAACAGAAAGCTTATTATATAACAGTGGAGCGATTACAGAATTAGGAAGCGTGGACAAAGGTACAACGAGGACGGATAATACGCTTTTAGAACGTCAGAGAGGAATTACAATTCAGACAGGAATAACCTCTTTTCAGTGGGAAAATACGAAGGTGAACATCATAGACACGCCAGGACATATGGATTTCTTAGCAGAAGTATATCGTTCATTATCAGTTTTAGATGGGGCAATTCTACTGATTTCTGCAAAAGATGGCGTACAAGCACAAACTCGTATATTATTTCATGCACTTAGGAAAATGGGGATTCCCACAATCTTTTTTATCAATAAGATTGACCAAAATGGAATTGATTTATCAACGGTTTATCAGGATATTAAAGAGAAACTTTCTGCCGAAATTGTAATCAAACAGAAGGTAGAACTGTATCCTAATATGTGTGTGACGAACTTTACCGAATCTGAACAATGGGATACGGTAATAGAGGGAAACGATGACCTTTTAGAGAAATATATGTCCGGTAAATCATTAGAAGCATTGGAACTCGAACAAGAGGAAAGCATAAGATTTCAGAATTGTTCTCTGTTCCCTCTTTATCATGGAAGTGCAAAAAGTAATATAGGGATTGATAACCTTATAGAAGTTATTACTAATAAATTTTATTCATCAACACATCGAGGTCCGTCTGAACTTTGCGGAAATGTTTTCAAAATTGAATATACAAAAAAAAGACAACGTCTTGCATATATACGCCTTTATAGTGGAGTACTACATTTACGAGATTCGGTTAGAGTATCAGAAAAAGAAAAAATAAAAGTTACAGAAATGTATACTTCAATAAATGGTGAATTATGTAAGATTGATAGAGCTTATTCTGGAGAAATTGTTATTTTGCAAAATGAGTTTTTGAAGTTAAATAGTGTTCTTGGAGATACAAAACTATTGCCACAGAGAAAAAAGATTGAAAATCCGCACCCTCTACTACAAACAACTGTTGAACCGAGTAAACCTGAACAGAGAGAAATGTTGCTTGATGCCCTTTTGGAAATCTCAGATAGTGATCCGCTTCTACGATATTACGTGGATTCTACGACACATGAAATTATACTTTCTTTCTTAGGGAAAGTACAAATGGAAGTGATTAGTGCACTGTTGCAAGAAAAGTATCATGTGGAGATAGAACTAAAAGAGCCTACAGTCATTTATATGGAGAGACCGTTAAAAAATGCAGAATATACCATTCACATCGAAGTGCCGCCAAATCCTTTCTGGGCTTCCATTGGTTTATCTGTATCACCGCTTCCGTTGGGAAGTGGAATGCAGTATGAGAGCTCGGTTTCTCTTGGATACTTAAATCAATCATTTCAAAATGCAGTTATGGAAGGGATACGCTATGGTTGCGAACAAGGATTATATGGTTGGAATGTGACGGACTGTAAAATCTGTTTTAAGTATGGCTTATACTATAGCCCTGTTAGTACCCCAGCAGATTTTCGGATGCTTGCTCCTATTGTATTGGAACAAGTCTTAAAAAAAGCTGGAACAGAATTGTTAGAGCCATATCTTAGTTTTAAAATTTATGCGCCACAGGAATATCTTTCACGAGCATACAACGATGCTCCTAAATATTGTGCGAACATCGTAGACACTCAATTGAAAAATAATGAGGTCATTCTTAGTGGAGAAATCCCTGCTCGGTGTATTCAAGAATATCGTAGTGATTTAACTTTCTTTACAAATGGACGTAGTGTTTGTTTAACAGAGTTAAAAGGGTACCATGTTACTACCGGTGAACCTGTTTGCCAGCCCCGTCGTCCAAATAGTCGGATAGATAAAGTACGATATATGTTCAATAAAATAACTTAGTGTATTTTATGTTGTTATATAAATATGGTTTCTTGTTAAATAAGATGAAATATTTTTTAATAAAGATTTGAATTAAAGTGTAAAGGAGGAGATAGTTATTATAAACTACAAGTGGATATTGTGTCCTGTATGTGGAAATAAAACACGATTAAAGATAAGGGAAGATACTGAATTAAAAAAATTCCCCCTCTATTGTCCGAAATGCAGACAAGAAAATTTAATTGAAATAAAGCAGTTCAAAGTAACTGTGATTACAGAGCCAGACGCAAAGACGCAGAGCCGATAAAATGAGATTAATACAATCTCATTTTATCGGCTCTTTCCGTTATGTATGGATTCTTTTAATTAGTCTTCGATGTTTCTTGCTTCGTTGATACCGCTGGCTAAAGATTCCATTAAGGATAGTTCTTTGTCTGTAAAGCTATCCATGTATTTCTCTATCTGTAATCGTCGGGTGCTTTTTACCAAGTTATTAGCAGGTAAGAAAAATTCATCAACGGAAACATGAAGTAACGATACAAGGTCATAAAGAACTTGTATGCTGGGGTGTTGCCCTTTATTTTCAATATTAGTTAAGTACCGTGGGTCAATTTCAATCAATGCTCCCACTTGTTCACGAGTTAAACCTCGTTTCAATCGAGCTTCTTTAATGGCTAAACCAAAGGCTCTAAAATCATATTTATCTTCTTTTTTACGCATAGTAGACCACCTCTATACATTTTATTGTTCCTACTGAATTAAAAACAGGTATAGAAAAACGTGTTATATGGTTTATAGGTTTATATTTAATAAAAAGCACTACTAAACGCCAATAAAAAAAACCGTTATATGGTAGTGCTATTTACGCTGTTAAAATATTGTATATTACTTCCAAATGGCGGTTTGTTGGAGGTCAACGTCGCCATGAAGTACATCATATACAATAAATTTCCTTACATTGGGTTCTTGTCAAAAAAAGTCGTCTATCTGCAATAGATAAGTACGTCCACCAATGTGGTTTTATAAATCATATAGATAGAATAACAGAAGCATGTAAACAGAGAAATAAATCTGTTTATATGCTTTTTTGGCTATTCAGAACTTTTTTACAAAGTTTATTTATCAGTAATGCAACAAATCCCCCTTTCACATTGGGACTAAGAGTGAAAGGAGATAAACGAGCAAGGCTCACTTCCTTTCCTAGACAGAAAGGGGGTGAGAAACATGAAACCATCTTCTTTTCAGACCACAATAGAAAATCAGTTTGACTATATCTGTAAACGTGCTATGGAAGACGAGCGAAAGAATTATATGCTTTATCTTTCAAGGATTGCAAAGCGTGAGGTGTCCTTTTCGGATGTTGGCGATTATCTTGTTAGCCAGTTTGCGACAACAGATAACTATTCAACTGACTTTCAGATTTTTACACTCAATGGGTTATCAGTAGGCGTTGAAAATGATTTGTTGAGTGAAGCATTACGTGAGTTGCCAGACAAGAAACGTGAAATTCTACTGCTGTTTTACTTTATGGACATGAGCGATTCAGAAATTGCAGACCTGTTGAAATTGAACCGTTCTACTGTCTATCGGCATAGAACCAGTGGACTAGCCTTAATTAAAAAGTTTATGGAGGAATTTGAAGAATGAAAACACAATATCCTATGATTCCCTTTCCTCTCATTGTAAAGGCAACAGATGGCGATACCGAAGCGATTAACCAGATTCTACATCATTACAGAGGGTACATAACGAAGCGTTCCCTACGACTTATGAAAGATGAATATGGCAATCAAAGTATGGTCGTTGATGAAGTCTTACGTGGAAGAATGGAAACCAGACTGATTACAAAGATTTTGTCATTTGAAATTAAGTAATATCCTCTCTCCTTTCGTGGAAGCGTGCTAAACCATTCCACGCTTCCCGAACAGGGAGGTTTGTTATTCCACCAAAGCATATTGAGCTTTCAATGTGTTTTGATAGGCTAACGAGCCATTGTTCTTTGAAAACTGAATAAAAGTAATCGAATACGTTTCGATAAGAAAAGAGCCAACGGAACTAACCGCCATGACCTATCTTATAAAGATAGCGAGCGATTCATGTTAGTGATCCGAGAAGCAATCTTTAGCAGGATTGCCTGCAACGACATTCTTATCGTGATAATGATACTCCCATACAGTCAATAGTCCGAGCGTGATAAAACCGTCGCAGGCAATGAGTATGGCTACATGAGAACCATGCAGGGGTGGAACTCCCGTGAGCTTTGCTAAAGCTGTTCGATTGCTGGTAAAACAACTTTTATGAAATCCAAATAAGTGATTTGGAAAGGAGGATTTTATGAAGCAGACTGACATTCCTATTTGGGAACGTTATACCCTAACCATTGAAGAAGCGTCAAAATATTTTCGTATTGGCGAAAACAAGCTACGACGCTTGGCAGAGGAAAATAAAAATGCAAATTGGCTGATTATGAATGGCAATCGTATTCAGATTAAACGAAAACAATTTGAAAAAATTATAGATACATTGGACGCAATCTAGCGTCGCCAAAGGGTCTTGTATATGATAAAATAGTATTAAGTCGTATCAAGGCTCTTTCCATAAAGGAAAGGAGCAAATGCCATGTCAGAAAAAAGACGTGACAATAAAGGTCGAATCTTAAAGACTGGAGAGAGCCAACGAAAAGACGGAAGATACTTATACAAATATATAGATTCATTTGGAGAACCGCAATTTGTTTACTCGTGGAAACTTGTGGCTACAGACCGAGTACCAGCAGGAAAGCGTGATTGTATCTCACTTAGAGAGAAAATCGCAGAGTTACAGAAAGACATTCATGATGGTATTGATGTTGTAGGAAAGAAAATGACACTCTGCCAGCTTTACGCAAAACAGAACGCTCAAAGACCAAAGGTTAGAAAAAACACTGAAACTGGACGCAAATATCTTATGGATATTTTGAAGAAAGACAAGTTAGGTGTAAGAAGTATTGACAGTATTAAGCCATCAGACGCTAAAGAATGGGCTATTAGAATGAGTGAAAATGGTTATGCTTATCAAACCATCAATAACTACAAACGTTCTTTAAAGGCTTCATTCTATATTGCTATACAAGATGATTGTGTTCGGAAGAATCCATTTGACTTTCAACTGAAAGCAGTTCTTGATGATGATACTGTCCCTAAGACCGTACTAACAGAAGAACAGGAAGAAAAACTGTTAGCCTTTGCAAAAGCTGATAAAACCTACAGCAAAAATTATGATGAAATTCTGATACTCTTAAAAACAGGTCTTCGTATTTCAGAGTTTGGTGGTTTGACACTTCCAGATTTAGATTTTGAGAATCGTCTTGTCAATATAGACCATCAGCTATTGAGAGATACTGAAATTGGGTACTACATTGAAACACCAAAGACCAAAAGTGGCGAACGTCAAGTTCCTATGGTTGAAGAAGCCTATCAAGCATTTAAGCGAGTGTTAGCGAATCGAAAGAATGATAAGCGTGTTGAGATTGATGGATATAGTGATTTCCTCTTTCTTAATAGAAAGAACTATCCAAAAGTGGCAAGTGATTACAACGGCATGATGAAAGGTCTTGTTAAGAAATACAATAAGTATAACGAGGATAAATTGCCACACATCACTCCACATAGTTTGCGACATACATTCTGTACCAACTATGCAAATGCAGGAATGAATCCAAAGGCATTACAGTACATTATGGGACATGCTAATATAGCCATGACGCTGAACTATTACGCACATGCAACATTCGATTCTGCAATGGCAGAAATGAAACGCTTGAATAAAGAGAAGCAACAGGAGCGTCTTGTTGCTTAGTAGTACAAATGAATTTACTACTTATTTACCACTTCTGACAGCTAAGACATGAGGAAATATGCAAAGAAACGTGAAGTATCTTCCTACAGTAAAAATACTCGAAAGCACATAGAATAAGGCTTTACGAGCATTTAAGAAAATATAAAAAGATAATTAGAAATTTATACTTTGTTTATATGAAAAAGAAAGCTTAAAACTCGAAAACTTCCTAGATAAGGAAGTTTTTTTGGTATAATAAAAGTAGTAATAGAATATTGGGAGGATTTACCATGGCAGACCGTTCACGTTTCTTACGAGATAACCCATCTGACTTCCCATATGATTTTGAAAAACAAATCTTATCCAAAACATCTCCTGACACAATCTATCATTGTCATCCTGAGCTAGAGATTATTTATGTTACAAAGGGTTCTGCCATCGTTCATATCAACTCAGAACGCTTTGAAAGTCGTGAAGGAGATATTTTTCTTATCCAACCGACCTCTCTCCATGCTATCTATTCTCACAAAGATCAAGAACTATTTTCTACTAGCTTTCGAATTCATCTAGATTATCTTGGGAGAAGTCAGATTGACAGCTTTAGCCAACGCTATATCCAACCCCTCCACTCTGGTCACTTTTGCCTAACTCCTCAAATATCACCAGGAGATAAGGCCTATGATCAAATTCAATCCTGCCTTCTTTCACTCTTTTCTATCCTTGAAGAAAAAGGCATATACTACGACCTACTCATAAAATCTAAACTATACGAATTGCTTCATCTTCTCTTTAAGTATAGATACGTCAATCGACACTATACAGATGATACCTACCAAAAATACCAAAAACTAAAAGAAGTGATTTGCTACCTTGAACAGCACTACTCAGAAGCCATTCATATTGAGCAACTGGCTGCAACATTTGGATATAGTAAAAATCACTTTATGAGTATTTTCAAGCAACATACTGGAGCCAGTTGTATGGACTACCTGCTCCAGTTACGTCTTGAGAAATCCTGTGAGAAACTCGTCCAAACCAACCTCAGTATTCAAGAAATTGCAAGCCAGGTCGGTTTCACCAACCTTTCAAACTTCAACCGTCAATTTAAGCAGCACTATTACCTAACACCTAGACAGTATCGAAACCAACAACTAAAAAAGAAAACATAATTCTTTCTCCTTAGTCTTTTCTAAGGAGTTTTTTCAAACAAAAAAGCCACCTGATTGGGTGGCCTCTTTAGGGAGATTATTATGAAAAAGAAAAGTTTAGGATTTCATTAAATAAAGGGTACTCAATGAAAATCGAAATCAGACTAGGCAGATAGACGCAAGTATAACTATAGTTAGCTAAGTCGACTCTAACGAAGTATGGTGAGATTTTCGAAGAGTATTAGGAGGTCTTTATTTAATGGTTATATAATACAAGATGAATCTTAAAGCTAACTTAACTTTTTCTCTGATTTATCATTTTTTTAAAAAATTCTTTTCAAATGGAATTTTCCTCTCCAAGCCACAAAAAAGCCACCTGATTGGGTGACTTCTTTAGGAGATTATGATGAAAAAGAAAAGTTTGGGATTTCATTAAATAAAGGGTACTCAATGAAAATCGAAATCAGACTAGGCAGATAGGCGCAAGCATAACTATAGTTAGCTAAGTCGACTCTAACGAAGGTTGATGAGATTTTCGAAGAGTATTAGGAGGTCTTTATCTAATAACTATATAATACACGAGGAGACTTAAACTTTACTTAAGAAAAATAATTTTTTTATCTTTTTCGATCCACCCAAATCATTCCTGTACAATCATAAGTAGATAAGGTTTCAAATCCCAGAGATCGATAGAATCCCAAGTTTTTTTCTGTCTGTTCGGTCACTAGTTGGACTTGATAGGTATCTTTGAAGTCACCTAAAGCCTCTTTCATCAAGTTGCTACCAATCCCTTGGCGCTGATAGCTAGGCAAAACGATCAAATCCTGGACAAAAATTGATGAAAAACCATCTCCGACCAAACGGACCAAGCCCACCACGGCATCACCATCAAGTGCCAGATAAATCGCTAAGGAGTGAGACAAGGCCTTCTCCAGCATCTGAGGTTGATGGGTATAATTTGTCCATCCAACTGCCTGATAGAGATGCAAAACATCCTCTAACTTGACAATTTCTTGCTTTTTAATAGTGATCATGTCAACACCTCTTAAAGTTCTCTCAAGCTCTTGTACTGTCGTCCATTTTTATCAAAATTTTCAGGAGC
This sequence comes from Streptococcus sp. D7B5, assembly GCF_029691405.1. Classification (NCBI taxonomy): domain Bacteria; kingdom Bacillati; phylum Bacillota; class Bacilli; order Lactobacillales; family Streptococcaceae; genus Streptococcus; species Streptococcus sp. D7B5. The sequence goes on along the minus strand of NZ_CP121467.1, from coordinate 1,666,441 downwards.
CAACCATGTTTCTAAACGATCTTTGACTTGAGGCCAGTCCTTATCAATCATAGACAGCCAATCCGTATCACGTGTACGTCCCTTATAAACAACTGCCTGGCGGAAGGTTCCTTCATAAACAAAGCCCAAACGCTCCGCAGCTCGTCTTGATGGCAGATTTAGAGCATCGCATTTCCACTCATAGCGACGATAGTTAAGCTCCTCAAAAACATAGCGAGCTAGGAGATATTGAGCCTCTGTCCCTATACGTGTTCCCCTTAATTCTGGAGAAAAAGTGACGGCACCCACTTCTATTACTCGGTTATTCTGGTCAATACGCATGAGAGAAAAAGTCCCCAAAGCCTTACCAGTTGCCTTGTCTATAATCGCATAGTAAAAACGGTCCTTACGAGCCAACATCTGATTTAAGACGGTAACCAGTTCCTCCATATCTGCCACCGGCTCCTGAAAGAGGTAGGTCCACATCTCCCGAGGAGTATCTGGACCATAAACAGCTAATAAATCCTCCGCATGCTTTTCCACCGAAAGAGCCTCTATCCGAGCGTAGCGCCCTTCTAAGAAATCAATGGAAGGCAATTCTCCTGGAGTATAACCTTCCATTGACTCACCAATCATCTGACCATATTCGTTTACTGGCATCGTTTTCTCCTTGATTCACTTTTCAAACTTTATAATTGCACATAGTATATCATACTTTCATGAAAAAATTCAAAAAATCCTTCAGATTCTACTCTGAAGGATTCATTTCTTATTTAATAACGATATTAACAAGTTTGGTTGGCTTCAATAGTCCAGTGTACTATTGAAGGTGGCAGATAGAGCTAATAAACTCGTTATTTCACAACAATATTAACCAATTTATTTGGTACACTAATCACCTTCACGATTTCCTTGCCGTCAATGTCCGCTTTGACTTTTTCGTCAGCCAGAGCAATTTCTTGCAATTCTTCGCGTGACAGGTCTTTAGCGACCATGAGTTTGGCACGGACTTTTCCTTTGATTTGGATGACGATTTCGATTTCGTCTTCAACCAATTTACTTTCGTCCCAAGTTGGCCAAGCCACGTAAGAGATGGATTCACCTGTTGCTGTAACTGTTTGCCAAAGTTCTTCTGCCAAGTGAGGTGCAAATGGGGCAATCAATTGGATAAAGCCTTTGGCGTAGTCCACATAGAGTTTGTCTTCCTTGTTAGCAGCGTTGACAAAGACCATGAGTTGGGCAATAGCTGTGTTGAATTTCATGGATTCGATTTGCTCAGTTACAGCTTTAACGGTTTCATTGTAAACCTTGTCAAGAGCACCATTGTTTTCCGCAACAATTTCTTTACTTGTGATCAAACGGTAAACACGGTCAAGGAATTTACGGCTTCCTTCCAGACCTTCTTCTGACCAAGCGATGGAAGCATCGAGTGGCCCCATGAACATTTCATAAACACGAAGGGTATCGGCACCATATTGTTCCACCACATCGTCTGGGTTAACAACGTTCTTGAGCGATTTAGACATCTTAGCAGGTGCTTGCTCCAGTTCTTCTCCTGTTTCCACATGGAAGAAAGAACCGTCACGTTTTTCAACCTTGTCAGTCGCTACAAGAGCTCCACGGTGGTCACGGTAGCTTGTTCCCAAAATCATCCCTTGGTTAAAGAGTTTTTGGAATGGTTCTTTAGTTGGAACAACACCGAGGTCATAGAGGAATTTGTGCCAGAAACGAGCGTAAAGCAAGTGAAGAACGGCATGCTCCGCACCACCTACGTAGATATCTACTGGCAACCATTGTTTGAGGAGGTCCTCATCAGCCAATTTCTCAGTATTGTGTGGATCGATATAGCGGAGGTAGTACCAACTTGAACCAGCCCATTGTGGCATGGTGTTGGTTTCACGACGACCTTTAACACCATCTTCACGCGTCACTTCAAGCCAGTCGGTCAAGTTAGCCAATGGGCTTTCCCCAGTACCTGAAGGGCGGATATCCTTGGTGACTGGCAAGACAAGTGGCAATTCACTTTCAGGAACAGCTGTTGAAGTCCCATCTTCCCAATGAATGATTGGGATTGGCTCACCCCAGTAACGTTGACGGCTAAAGAGCCAGTCGCGGAGACGGTAGGTAACCTTCTCTTGACCGCAACCTTTCTCTTCCAACCAAGCCACAATCTTAGCAATAGCGTCTTCTTTGTTCAGTCCATCAAGGAAGTCTGAATTGACATGAAGACCATCTTCTGTGTAGGCAGCGTCTGCTACATTTCCACCTTCAAGCACTTCTACGATTGGAAGGTCAAATTGTTTGGCAAATTCCCAGTCACGTTGGTCGTGGGCAGGAACAGCCATTACCGCACCTGTACCATAGCTAGCAAGAACATAGTCGGCAATCCAGATTGGGATTTCTTTGCCATTGACAGGGTTGATGGCATAAGCGCCCGTCCAAACCCCTGTTTTTTCCTTGGCAAGATCGGTACGAGCCAAGTCAGACTTGAGACTAGTTTGGTGTTTGTAGTCCGCAACTGCATCAGCTTGTTCTGGACTTGTAATCGCATCAACCAAGTCATGCTCAGGAGCCAAGACAGTGAAGGTCGCACCGAAAAGAGTATCAGGACGAGTGGTAAAGACGGTGAATTCCTTGTCAATCCCTTTCACTTTAAAGGTGACATTGGCACCAGTTGATTTCCCAATCCAGTTGCGTTGCATGTCCTTGATAGACTCTGGCCAATCCAACTCATCCAAGTCATTAAGCAAGCGCTCTGCATAGGCCGTGATTTTAAGCATCCATTGACGCATCGGTTTGCGGACAACAGGATAGCCACCACGCTCAGAAGTTCCGTCAGGAAGGACTTCTTCGTTGGCGATAGCTGTTCCCAATTCTTCTACCCAGTTTACTGGTACTTCGGCTTCATAGGCCAAGCCTTTTTCGTAAAGCTTGGTGAAGATCCACTGAGTCCATTTGTAGTAGTTTGGATCTGTTGTGTTGACTTCACGGTCCCAGTCGTAAGAGAATCCAAGCGCATTGATTTGACGTTTGAAGTTGGCAATGTTTTCTGCTGTAAATTCTGCTGGGTCATTCCCCGTATCCATAGCGTATTGCTCAGCTGGCAAACCAAAGGCATCCCAACCCATTGGGTGAAGGACATTGTAACCTTGGGCACGTTTGTAACGGCTAAGGATATCAGTCGCTGTGTAGCCTTCTGGGTGTCCTACGTGCAATCCAGCTCCTGAAGGATATGGGAACATGTCGAGAGCATAAAACTTCGGTTTTGATGCATCTGTTCCTGTCTTAAATGTATGATGTTCTGCCCAGTAGCCCTGCCACTTAGGCTCAATTTCTTTATGATTGTAAAAACTCATGGTCTCTCTCCAATTTTGTGATGTTACTATTATACCATTTTTGGGGGAATTTGAAAGACGAGAAATGTTCTTTTAGACTTGGATAACAAGAAATACTGAGTCGCAAATCCAACTTATTTAACAGGAAAAAAATTAGCTCCTAATCGGAGCTAACTTCTATTGATTATTTGTCTCTTGTAGCTACTTCCCCTAACTTCTTTAACTCATATTTCTCGTTTTAGATTTCTTTAAGGTTTTTATTATATGATGTAGAACTCTGTAATTGAAAACATTAGGTAAACAAACAGAGAATAATGTTCGTAAAAAAGGAGAAAAATTATGAAAAAAACACTATCACTTCTCTATTTCAGCTGGATATTTCTACTTTTGTCAGGATGTTCTTCAACAACAGAAGCTGAAACTAGCATTGAAAATGATACGGATAAGACTTTAGTTGTTTATTCGCCTAACCCTGAAGATCTTATTGAAGAAACAATCCCAGCTTTCGAAGAAAAATATGGTATCAAGGTTGATTTAGTCCAAGCTAGTACTGGTGAATTATTCAAGAAAGCTGAGGCTGAGAAAGAAGCTCCTGTAGCCGATGTCATTTTCGGAGGTTCCTACGCACTCTTCTCTTCTAACGAAAAGCTCTTTGAGCCGTATACTTCCCAAGAAAACGACCACATTATCCCTGAATATCAAAATAAAACCGGATTCTACACCCCTTATACACTTGACGTCAGTGTCATCATTGCCAATTCAGCTCTTACAAAAGACATTAAAATTGAAGGCTACAATGATTTACTCAATCCCAAATTAAAAGGAAAAATCGCTACTGCTGATCCAAGTAATTCTTCTAGTGCCTTTGCTCAATTAACAAACATGCTTGTGGATCAAGGGGGCTATGAAAATGAGCAAGCTTGGACATATGTGAAAAATCTATTTAGCTTAGTAGATGGGAAAATTGCTTCTAGTTCTTCAAATGTCTACAAATCAGTCGCTGACGGAGAAATGGCTGTCGGACTCACCTATGAAGATCCTGCATTGAAACTCTTAAACGATGGCGTTGATGTAAAAGTCATTTATCCAAAAGAAGGAACCGTCTTTTTGCCTGGTAACGCAGCTATTATCAAAAATGCCAAACACATGGAAAACGCTAAAAAATTTATCGATTTCCTTCTTTCTCAAGACATTCAGGATAAACTAGGAACTGAAACAACCATTAGACCCATTCGAAAAAATGCTAAAATCAATAAAAATATGAAAGCAATGACAGAAATCAATATCGCTACTGAAGATTCAGATTATGTCATCCAAAATAAATCAGCTATTCTTAAAAAGTACAATGATATTTTCACTAATATTCAATCGAAACAGTAAAAGAGGTTCACTATGAGTGAGATCAAAATTATTAACGCAAAAAAAATCTACCACGACATTCCTGTCATTGAGAATTTAAACGTTACGATTCCAAAAGGAAGTCTTTTCACCATTCTTGGACCTTCAGGTTGTGGAAAAACGACCCTTCTTCGAATGATTGCAGGCTTCAACAGTATTGAAGGCGGAGAATTTTACTTCGATGATACTAAAATAAATAATATAGAACCCAGCAAACGCAACATCGGCATGGTTTTCCAAAACTACGCTATTTTCCCACATTTGACTGTCCGAGATAATGTTGCTTTTGGTCTTAAACAAAAAAAGGTTCCAAAAGATGAATTAGTTCAACAAACTAATAAATATCTGGAACTAATGCAAATTAATCAATACGCAGATCGAAAGCCCGATAAACTCAGTGGTGGACAACAACAACGTGTCGCCTTAGCACGTGCATTAGCTGTTAATCCAAGTGTTCTCCTCATGGACGAGCCACTTAGTAACCTGGATGCGAAACTTCGCTTAGATATGCGCCAAGTTATTCGAGAAATTCAACACGAAGTGGGAATTACAACTGTATATGTGACCCACGATCAAGAAGAAGCGATGGCTATTTCAGACCAGATTGCCGTTATGAAAGATGGGATCATCCAACAAGTCGGACGACCAAAAGAACTCTATCATAAACCAGCTAATGAGTTTGTGGCAACCTTTATTGGACGCACAAATCTCATCCCAGCCAAACTACAAAAAAAGAGCGACAGTGCTTATATCGTCTTCTCAGATGGCTATGCCCTCCCTATGCCAGCTCTTGATCAAGCTAAGGAACAAGCTGTTCTTGTGAGTATCCGTCCCGAAGAGTTTATCAAAGATGAATCTGGAGATATTGAAGGAATCATTTCCGATAGTGTTTATCTTGGACTCACCACTGAATATTTTGTAGAGACTGCATTTTCTTCAAAAATACAGGTCAGCGAAGAATCAACTTTTGAAGAAGATCTTCAAAAAGGGGATCGAATTCGTCTACGAATCAATACTCAAAAGTTAAATGTCTTTTCTGCAGATGGTTCCCAAAATCTTATTACAGGAGTTGGCTATGAAAGGTAAAAAACTAAATATTTGGACAGCCTCCTCATTCTTCATCTTTCTTACCTATCTTATTTTTCTTGTTTATCCAATTATTATTGTACTCAAGCAAGCACTCATACATGAAGGTCAATTCTCACTCGCTAATTTTGAAGATTTCTTTAGTAAATCCTATTACTCTGAGACACTAGTAAACAGTTTTAACGTCTCCATTACTTCTACTGTAACTTCCCTAGTTTTAGGGACTTTATTAGCTTACCTCTTTTCTATATATGACTTCAAAGGAAAGAAATTTTTACAGATATTGATTATCATAGCATCCATGTCAGCTCCCTTTGTAGGTGCCTATTCTTGGATTCTACTTCTTGGTAGAAACGGAGTTATTACAAAATTTCTAACCAACACACTCCATTTGCCTGCTTTTGATATTTATGGCTTCAAAGGAATTGTACTTGTGTTTACACTTCAGCTATTCCCATTAGTTTTTCTATACGTGGCTGGAGCAATGAAAAGGATTGACCATTCCCTTCTTGAAGCCGCTGAAAGTATGGGGGTAATCGGATTCAAACGTATGGTAACAGTTGTTTTGCCTCTTTTAGTTCCAACTTTACTTGCTGCTACGCTACTTGTATTTATGAGAGCATTCTCCGACTTCGGAACTCCTATGTTAATTGGTGAAGGATATCGGACTTTCCCTGTTTTAATTTATAATCAATTCATTAGTGAGGTTGGCGGAAATTCTGCATTTGCATCTGCTTTAGCAATCATGGCGATTATCATTGCTTTAACAATCTTCCTCATCCAAAAATATATTTCAAATCGCTATAGTTTCAGCATGAATTCGCTCCATCCAATTGAGCCGAAAAAAACTACAAAAGGAAAAATGGCTGCTATTTATGCAACAGTCTACGGAATTATCTTGTTCTCTGTTCTACCTCAAGTCTACTTGATTTATACCTCTTTCCTAAAAACATCAGGTATGGTATTTGTCAAAGGCTATTCTCTAAATAGTTACAAAATTGCCTTCAATCGTATGGGATCTGCTATTTTTAATACGATTCGCATTCCTTTGATTGCTTTAATTCTTGTTGTTTTATTTGCAACGGTTATCTCCTACCTAGCTGTTAGAAAACGAAATTTGTTTACAAACTTAATTGATAGCCTTAGTATGGTACCTTATATTGTGCCAGGAACTGTTCTAGGTATTGCCTTCATTTCTTCATTCAATACTGGTCTTTTTGGAAGCGGATTTCTGATGATTACAGGAACAGCCTTTATATTGATTATCTCCTTATCTGTCCGAAGACTCCCTTATACAATCCGCTCATCTGTTGCTAGCTTGCAACAAATAACACCTAGCATTGAAGAAGCCGCTGAGAGTTTAGGAAGTAGCCGTCTCAATACTTTCAGTAAAATCACTGTTCCAATGATGTTACCCGGTATTATTTCTGGATCTATTCTATCATGGGTAACAATGATTTCAGAACTCTCTACTTCTATCCTGCTATATAATTCCAAAACAAAAACTATGACCGTAGCAATCTATACAGAGGTTCTCAGAGGAAATTATGGTGTAGCCGCAGCTTTATCCACGATTTTATCTATCCTAACAGTCGCTTCCTTACTATTATTCATGAAAATCTCTAAAAGCAATAACATTACACTCTAATTTTTCCCTATCAAAAACAGCCGAAAGGATGATCCTAGGCTGTTTTTCTAATCTCTTATCACAATACATGACCCGAAGTTCTGATGAACGTATTTACTGATTAAATAGAATTTTCTTCCATCTTCTCACGTCCCAGTTCCCGATAGCTACGGTCACCGACGATTTCAACAGTAAACTGACCGTTCTCGTATTCTAGAATGGTCACACTACCATTATCTAGACCATGCGGATGCATGCCATTAATGAGATAAACCATCGTACCAATGGTCATCCCGTGGCTAACAACCAAGGCATTGCCACCACCTTGTTCTTCCATTTCTTTGGCAATCGTTTCAAAACCTTCTCTAATTCGGCCACTAAGTTTTTCCCAACCTTCAGCCCAACCAGCAGTATCAACCTCTACCAAACCTTCAGCTAGCTCTGCATAGGATAACTGATGAACATGATCCACCTTGAAAACACGAGGAATGACCCCCATAAAGAGGTCTCCATCATAGGCCCCATCAAAACTACCAAAGCACCACTCACGGATTCGCTTATCCATGCGGTAAGGGATTTTCCCTTGTAAACCCAGTTCTTCTAGGATAATTCCCATGGTCTGAATGGTACGCCCTGAATCACTGGAATAAGCTCGGTCAAACTGCAAACCAGACTCTCTCAAGCCAATTCCCAACTCATGAATTCCCAACTCACCTTCTGCAGTTAGAGGCGTATCACTCCATCCTTGAGCACGTCCAATCGTGTTAAACATGGTTTTCCCATGACGGACTAAGTACAATCTTACTTTAGACATTTTCTATCCTCCATTTTCTTCTATTATATCATGGATCAAAGAAATATTTGGCTTTCAAAAGCAAAGCTCCTTCTCCTAATTTTGCCACAAGAAAAGCTACCCTCACGGTAGCTTCCCTAGGAGATTATTATGAAAAAGTTTAGGATTTCTATTAAATAAAGTTAGGAGGTCTTTATTTAATGATTATAGTATACACAGTCATCCTTAAACTCAACTTAAATCCTCTCACTTTTTTATTAATTTTTAAAACTATGGATTGGAGCTGGGATTTGGCCACCACGAGAGATGAAATCAACAGACGAAGCTCCGTTGACCTTCATAACTGGAGCTGTTCCTAGCAAACCACCAAACTCAATCATATCGCCTTCTTTGCCCTTTGGAATAATACGAACAGCCGTTGTTTTCATGTTAATCACACCAATGGCCGCCTCATCCGCAATCATAGCTGCAATGGTTTCAGCAGGCGTATCTTCTGGAATGGCAATCATATCCAGCCCAACAGAACAGATAGCCGTCATGGCTTCTAGTTTCTCTAAATTCAGAGAGCCATTTTGCACCGCAGCAATCATTCCCTCATCTTCAGAGACAGGGATAAAAGCCCCTGACAAGCCACCAACCTGGTTACAAGCCATGACTCCGCCCTTCTTAACTTGGTCATTCAAAAGAGCAAGGGCAGCCGTCGTCCCATGCGTACCAACTGTTTCTAGGCCCATTTCCTCAAGGACACGAGCCACAGAATCGCCAACTGCAGGAGTTGGTGCCAAGCTTAGGTCTACAATCCCAAAGTCAACTCCAAGTCTCTCACTAGCCATCTGACCAACTAATTGACCGATACGAGTAATCTTGAAGGCCGTTTTCTTGACTGTTTCCGCTACTACATCAAAGCTCTGTCCACGAACCTTTTCCAAGGCACGCTTGACCACACCAGGACCCGAAACCCCGACATTGATGATAACATCTGCTTCCCCAACACCATGGAAAGCCCCTGCCATAAAAGGATTGTCCTCAACAGCATTAGCAAATACGACCAACTTGGCCGCACCCATATCTGATAAGTTCGCTGTTTCCTTGATGATACGTCCCATATCTGCAACTGCAGTCATGTTGATGCCTGACTTAGTTGAGCCAATGTTAACAGACGAACAAACCTTGTCGGTCTCAGCTAGAGCGCGTGGGATAGAATTGACGAGAATCTCATCTCCTTTTTGGTAGCCTTTTTGTACCAAGGCAGAGAATCCACCAATAAAGTCAACACCAATCTCCTTGGCAGCCTTATCAAGAGCCTTTGCCAAAACAAGATAGTCTGTCGCATCAGTCGCAGCACCAATTAAAGAAATCGGAGTCACCGATACCCGTTTATTAACAATAGGAATCCCAAGTTCTGCAGCAATTTCATCTCCTACAGCCACTAGATTTGCAGCTTTAGTGGTAATTTTTTGGTAAATCTTTTCAGCAGCATGATTGATATCTGGATCAATACAGTCCAAAAGGGAAATCCCCATGGTGATGGTTCTGATATCGAAGTTCTGCTCCTCGATCATGGCAATGGTTTCTGTAACTTGTCTAATATCCATAGCCACCTCCTAGATATTATACATAGCGTCAAAAATCGCCGCACTTTGAATATTGATTTTGACATTCAAGGTCTGACCGAAAGTTTCAAACTCATTTCGTAGATAAGTGAAATCCTGTTTTTCGTCACTAGAAACGACCGCCATCATAGTAAAGTATTCATCTAACACCGTCTGAGAAATATCGTCAATATTCAAACCCAACTCTGCAATCTTAGTAGACACGCCAGCAACAATCCCAGACTTGTCCTTACCAACCACTGTAATAATAGCCTTCATCCTTATACCCCATTTCTATGATTTTTAGAAAACCTGAACGTTTTTGATTTTCTTTTTTCCTAGTATAGCATATTTCCATAGAAAATACTAAAAAACGCCTGCTTACGAAATTGTTCTTAAGAAAAAAACAATTTCGTAAACAAGCGTCTACCCTATCAAATGATGATGAGTGTTCCCGCTAGGACCGAAGTCCCAGCGGTAGACCAGAGCTAGACTAAGAGCACAAGACTCCATCATCATAACACTCAACAAAATTGATGATTTTATACTAATTCGATGATCGCCATTGGCGCAGCATCACCACGACGTGGTTCAGTTTTAAGGATACGAGTGTATCCACCGTTACGTTCAGCATAACGAGGTGCGATTTCTGAGAACAATTTTTGAAGTGCTGTAGTAGAAGTGTACTTATCAGTTGCTTCATCATAGTTTTCAGATGCGATTTCATTACGTACGAAAGCAGCTGCTTGACGACGTGCATGCAAATCACCACGTTTACCTAGAGTAATCATTTTTTCAACAGTTTTACGGATTTCTTTAGCACGAGCTTCAGTTGTCACGATTGATTCGTTGATCAAAAGGTCAGTTGTCAAATCGCGAAGCATTGCTTTACGTTGTGAGCTAGTGCGTCCTAGTTTACGGTAAGCCATGTATTCCTCCTTTATTTATCTTTTAATCCAAGACCCAAGTCAATGAGTTTGAGTTTCACTTCTTCCAAACTCTTGCGTCCAAGATTTCGTACTTTCATCATCTCTGCTTCAGATTTTTCTGTCAAATCATGCACAGTGTTGATACCGGCACGTTTCAAACAGTTGTATGAACGCACAGACAAGTCCAGTTCCTCAATCGTACGATCCAAAATACGATCGTCAGATTCAGTATCAGCTTCTTTCATCACTTCAGTTGACTTAGCAATCTCAGTAAGATTTGTAAACAAATCAAGATGTTCTGTCAAGATACGTGCTGAAAGCCCTAAAGCATCTTCTGGAATAATTGTTCCATTAGTCAAGATTTCAAGGGTTAATTTGTCAAATCCATCATTGCTACCTACACGAGCAGGTTCAACTTGATAGTTGACTTTTGTAACTGGTGTATAAATAGAATCTACAGCAAGTGTTCCAACTGGTGCATTATCTTTTTTGTTTTCATCAGCAGGTACATATCCACGACCACTGTTAACAGTCATTGTCGCTTTTAGAGAAGAACCTTCACCGATTGTAAAGAGATAATGATCTGGATTTACAATCTCAACATCACTGTCAGTCAAAATGTCTCCAGCTGTAATTTCAGCAGGACCTTCAACGTCAAGTTCAATGATTTTTTCGTCTTCAACGTATGATTTCACTGCAATCCCTTTAATGTTCAGAATGATTTGCATCACGTCTTCACGAACACCTGGAACTGTGTCGAACTCATGCAAGACACCTTCAATGTTGATAGATGTCACTGCTGCTCCTGGTAGAGAAGCTAGTAGTACACGACGAAGAGAGTTACCAAGAGTTGTACCGTAGCCACGTTCAAGTGGTTCGATTACAAACTTGCCATAATCTTTATTTTCATCAATTTTTGTTATATTTGGTTTTTCAAACTCAATCATTTAGTTACTCCCTCTTAAACGAAAAGCAGTGTAATGCGATGATTATACACGGCGACGTTTTGGAGGACGAGCACCATTGTGTGGCACTGGAGTCACATCACGAATTGCTGTTACTTCAAGACCAGCGGCAGCAAGCGCACGAATAGCTGACTCACGACCAGAACCTGGACCTTTTACAGTAACTTCAACTGATTTAAGACCGTGTTCTTGTGCAGATTTAGCAGCAGCTTCAGAAGCCATTTGAGCAGCGAATGGTGTAGATTTACGAGAACCTTTGAAACCAAGAGCACCAGCTGATGACCAAGCAATTGCATTACCATGCACATCAGTAATCATAACAATAGTGTTATTAAATGTAGCGTGAATATGAGCAATACCAGATTCGATATTCTTTTTCACACGACGTTTACGTGTTGGTTTAGCCAAGACTTTTACCTCCTATATTATTTTTTCTTACCAGCAATCGCAACAGCTTTACCTTTACGAGTGCGAGCGTTGTTTTTAGTGTTTTGTCCACGGACAGGAAGTCCACGACGGTGACGAATACCACGGTAAGAACCGATTTCCATCAAACGTTTGATGTTCAAGTTTACTTCACGACGAAGGTCACCTTCAACTTTGATTGCATCCACTTCACGACGGATAGCATCCTCTTGATCTGATGTAAGGTCACGTACACGAACATCTTCTGAGATTCCAGCAGCAGCCAAAATTTTCTTAGATGTTGCAAGTCCGATACCATAAACGTAAGTCAATGAGATTACTACGCGTTTGTCATTTGGAATGTCAACTCCAGCAATACGAGCCATTTTTTCTCCTTTCTATCTTATCCTTGACGTTGTTTGTGTTTTGGATTTGCTGGGCAAATTACCATAACACGACCATTACGACGAATTACTTTACAGTATTCGCAAATTGGTTTGACCGATGGTCTTACTTTCATTTCTTATCCCTCCAAGTTTTTCGATTATTTAAAGCGGTAAGTGATACGTCCACGTGTCAAGTCATATGGACTCATCTCGACAGTAACACGATCTCCCGCTAAAATACGAATATAGTTTTTACGAATTTTACCAGAAACTGTTGCTAAAATCTGATGTCCATTTTCAAGTTCAACCGTAAACATTGCGTTAGGCATTGTATCGACTACTTTGCCTTCAACTTCAATCACATCGTCTTTTGCCACGCAAAAGCACCTCCATAAATTTCGATTCGATGCCTCTGAAAACAGAGACAACAATTATAAGTCAGACTATCTCAGTATAACATTTGTAGCGATTTTTTGCAAGTGTGAAAAACGCTTTATTTCAAATTTGTCAATACTTTTTCGATGTCTTTGAACACATCATTGATATCTTGATTTCCTTCGATATCGTGGACCAATCCTTTGGCACGGTAGTGAGCAATGATTGGTTCACCTTGGGCGATATTCACATCCAAACGACGCTTCACTGTCTCAGGTTTATCATCTTCACGTTGGTAATAATCTTCCTCTTTATAGTCAACTGGTGGGTTGAAAACTTTGTGGAAGGTTTCACCTGTTTCGCGGTGGATGATACGACCACTCAAACGTTCCAAGAGACAATCTGGGTTCACTTCGATATTGATCACGCCTTCTAGTTCGATACCAAGTTCCGCCAATGTTTTGTCCAAGGCATGAGCTTGTTCAATCGTACGTGGGTAACCATCCAACAAGAAACCTGTTTCCTTGATGTCGTCCTGAGAAAGGCGTTCTTTAACAATTCCATTTGTAACTTCATCCGGAACCAACTCACCTTTGTCAATATATGACTTGGCAAGTACACCCATTTCAGTTTGATTAGCCATAGCAGCACGGAACATATCTCCAGTTGAAATGTGTGCCACGTGGAATTGCTCCACAATTTTAGCTGCTTGCGTTCCCTTACCTGCTCCAGGTAAGCCCATAATCAAAAGATTCATGATAGGATCTCCTTATTTTGTATTTAAATAGAAGCAGAAATTCGTTTCAACCCCTATTTAAAAACAAAATAGAAGAGGGGAGACGAAAATCTCTCTGATAGATAGACCTTCATACTCCACTCTCTAAGCAAAAATAATTTTGCTTTTATTCTGTTTTATCCATGAAACCAACATACTTACGTTTCAATAGGTAACCTTCAAGTTGTTTGATTCCTTCGATACCGGTTGAGATAATGATCAAAAGACTAGTTCCCCCAAAAGCAACAGCTTCTGAAAGACCAAAGACATCTTTTGCCACAATCGGCAAGATTGAAATCACACCAAGGAAGATTGATCCGACAGTCGCAAGGCGACGAAGAAGTTTCGACATGAACTCTTCAGTTCCCTTACCAGGACGGACACCATGAATGTAGGCTCCACTCTTTTGCAAGTTTTCTGCTGCTTTCTCTGGATTGATCTGTACAAATGTATAGAAGAATGTAAAGAGAATGATCAACAAGGCATACATAGCAACACCTGTCGGAGATGTTGTAGATAACATTTCCTGTGCTGTACGTACCCAAGCCCAATCATGACCTGTAGCACTCAAAAACTGAAGAATGGCTGCAGGTGCTGCTGTAATGGAACTTGCAAAGATAACTGGGATAACCCCCGCTGGGTTTACCTTCAATGGAAGGTATGAGCTTGATGGGGCTCCTTGAGCAACTTTTGTATATTGGATTGGAATTTTATATTCTGCCTGTTGAACAAAGGTTGTAAAGTAAACAATCAACAAGACAGCGATAATCAAAATAACGACAAAGATAATAGATGAAGTCAAACGGCTACTTGGAATATTGACGAAGTAGTCAACATAGATGCCTTTAATCATCTCAGGAATTGAAGCAACAATACCTGCAAAGATGATCATAGAAACACCGTTACCGTATCCCTTATCTGTAATTTGTTCCCCGAGCCAAGTTACAATCATACTACCTGCTGTGAGGATAATACCGATAGTAACAAAGACTTGTGGTGTTAACGCTGTCGTTAATAATTTTGCTCCAGATAGAGTGTTAAATCCTGCTGTAATCCCGATAGATTGAACAAATGCAAGCACAAGTGCAATATAACGAGTAGCTTGGTTTAGTTTTCTCCGTCCTACTTCCCCTTGTTTACCCCATTCTACAAACTTCGGTAAAATATCCATTTGTAGCAATTGAACAACGATGGAAGCAGTGATATACGGACTTACTCCGAGTGCAAAAACGGAGAAGTTCTTCATGGCATTCCCTGAAACAAGACTAAGCATGTTCAAGAAAGATAAACCACTGAGAGCTTCCAAACTTTTTGCATTCACACCTGGAACAGTGATACTTGTCCCAATACGGAAAACAAGAATGATAAAAATCGTAAAGAGAATTTTTGATCGAACTTGTTTAACCTTGAGCGCTTCTTTTAGTAATTTAAAAAACATGGGTCACCTCTCTTAGATGACTTCTACAGAACCACCTTTAGCAGTGATAGCTTCCTCAGCTGATTTAGAAAATTTAGCTGCTTTCACAGTCAATTTCTTAGTCAACTCACCGTTACCAAGAATTTTAACTCCTGATTTTTCAGCTTTCACAATTCCTGCTTCGATAAGTACAACTGGAGTTACTTCTGCACCGTCTTCAAAGACGTTCAATTGGTCAAGGTTTACAATTGCGTATTCTTTAGCGTTGATGTTAGTGAATCCACGTTTTGGAAGACGACGGAACAATGGAGTTTGTCCACCTTCAAAACCAAGGCGAACTCCGCCACCGCTACGAGCTTTTTGACCTTTTTGACCGCGACCAGATGTTTTACCGTTACCTGATGAAGTACCACGACCAACACGGTTACGTACTTTACGAGAACCTTCTGCAGGTTTCAATTCATGAAGTTTCATTATTATTTTCTCCTCTTTTGTAAAATGCTAGCGCCGATAAGA
The DNA here is from genome assembly GCF_029691405.1 of Streptococcus sp. D7B5. Lineage (NCBI taxonomy): Bacteria > Bacillati > Bacillota > Bacilli > Lactobacillales > Streptococcaceae > Streptococcus > Streptococcus sp. D7B5. The sequence goes on along the minus strand of NZ_CP121467.1, from coordinate 1,650,863 downwards.
GAGAAAAGGTTGTCTCCCTTATCAACTCGCCTATACATTGTCATCTTAGATGACTATATCTAGTTTTAGGGGATGAGTATTGCCACATCCCCTAAAAATTCATTAGTTTACTTCTTCAACTGTTACCAAGTGAGATACTGCAGTGATCATACCACGGATAGCAGCGTTGTCTTCTTTGATAACAGAGCTGTTCAATTTGCCAAGTCCAAGTGCTACAACAGTTTTACGTTGTGATGGAATGCGTCCGATTGGAGACTTAGTCAAAGTAATTTTAATTTGAGCCATTTTATCCCCTTTCTTATGCCAAATCAGAAACTGAAATACCACGAAGGGCAGCAACTTCTTCAGCGCGTTTCAATTGTTTCAAACCTTCAACAGTTGCGCGAACAATGTTGATTGGAGTGTTAGAACCAAGTGATTTAGATGTAATATCTGCCACGCCTGCCAATTCCACAACGGCACGAACTGCACCACCAGCGGCAACTCCAGAACCTTCTACAGCAGGTTTCAACAATACTTTAGCTCCACCGAATTCTGAAAGAACTTCGTGTGGGATTGTTGTTCCAACCATAGGAACCTCAATCAAGTTTTTCTTAGCATCTTCTACTGCTTTGCGGATTGCTTCTGGAACTTCTTGAGCTTTACCAGTACCAAATCCTACGCGACCGTTGTGGTCACCAACAACAACAAGAGCTGCGAAACGAAGACGACGTCCACCTTTAACAACTTTTGTAACACGGTTGACAGCAACTACGCGTTCTTCTAATTCAACTGCATTGTCTTTAAATGCCATTTTCTAGTGTCCTCCTATTAGAATTTCAATCCGTTTTCACGAGCTGCATCAGCCAAAGCTTTCACACGTCCGTGATATAGATATCCACCGCGGTCGAACACCACTTCTGAAATACCTTTAGCACTTGCACGTTCTGCAACGAGTTTACCGACAGCAACGGCTTGTTCAGTTTTAGTTCCTTTTGAAACTTCTTTGTCAAGAGTTGAAGCACTTGCGAGCGTTACACCCGCTACGTCATCAATCACTTGAGCGTAGATGCCTGTATTAGAACGAAATACGTTCAAACGTGGGCGATCAGCAGTTCCAGAGAGTTTTCCGCGAACGCGACGGTGGCGTTTTTGGCGGAGTTTGTTTTTATCTGGTTTAGAAATCACAGTTTTCACCTCTTTAGTTTTAAATCGTGTGCTATGCACTAAGTTGGAAAATAGGTTGGTGGTTAAAAATCAACCACTCAACATTATTTACCTGTTTTACCTTCTTTACGGCGAACGAATTCACCAACGTAACGGATACCTTTACCTTTATATGGTTCTGGTGAACGAAGGCTACGTACGTAAGCAGCCGTTTGACCAACTACTTCTTTTGAAATTCCGCTAACAACGATTGTTGTTGGGTTTGGAAGTTCAAAAGTAATTCCTTCTGGAGCTTCAACTTCGTCTGGATGAGATTTACCAACAGCCAAAACAAGTTTAGATCCTTGAAGTTGTGCACGGTAACCAACCCCGCGCATTTCAAGTTCTTTCTTGAATCCTTCTGATACACCAACAACCATGTTGTTCAAAAGGGCACGAGTAGTTCCGTGGATTGTTTTCATTTCTTTTGAATCGTTTGGACGGTGAAGAGTTACTTCAGTACCTTCCACACGAATTTCAATATCTTTTGAGAACTCACGAGTAAGTTCTCCTTTAGGTCCTTTTACAGTTACAACGTTGTCATTGTTAGTGATTTCAACACCAGCAGGCAACACGATAACTTTATTACCAATACGTGACATGTTTATTTTCTCCTGTTAAATTGTCAGGCCAGAATGGCCAGTTTTCACGGGGGGCATTCGGATTAGAGCAAACCTAGTTTCTTTCGAAAGGCTTTGACAAACTCCTGATATTCTGTCAATACATCAATAGCCGCAGGACTATAACCAATTTCACATAAAAGAGATACAAGGTCATCTTTTGACAATTCAGCCAAAGCGTCTTCTGCAACAATAAGTTTTTCATTCAATTCAGTAGCTTTCATCTTTTTCTCCTAAACTAATTTACTCTCTATTTAGCTGATCAGTAAATCAGCTAAATTGAACACGCTCTAAGAACTGTGCAAAATAGATAAGTTGGCTTGTTTGTAAACAAACTTCTCCAACTTCCTAATTTTGCTTTGTTCTTTACGAGCTTTGTATCTTGATTTTACCAAACGTAAGCGATAACTTCTCCACCAACATTCTTTTGGCGAGCTTCTTTATCAGTAAGCAAACCTTCAGAAGTTGAAAGGATAGCAATTCCAAGTCCGTTAAGAACTTTTGGAAGATCTTCACGTTTTTTGTAGACACGAAGTCCTGGTTTAGAAACACGTTTCAAGTTAGTGATAACTTTTTCACCGTTTGGTCCGTATTTAAGGAATACACGGATGATGCCTTGTTTGTCATCTTCGATGATTTCTACGTTCTTAACAAAACCTTCGCGTTTAAGGATTTCAGCAATCCCTTTTTTGATGTTTGATGCAGGCACTTCAAGTACTTCGTGTTTCGCTTGGTTAGCGTTACGAATACGGGTTAGGAAGTCTGCGATTGGGTCAGTCATAACCATTTTGTTTTTCTCCTCTTACTAGTAGTTTGCAAGTCGCACTTGCTAGTTAATACATGATACAAAGAGCGTGACAGCAAGAGCAAAAATAGGCAATTTGATGTAGGAGCGATGCTCCAAAACAAATTGGTCTTTTTTGCCAAAGCTGTAGCTCGTGTTCAAATTGGAAAGCCCAACTGAACCCGGGCTAAACTCTGTGTGAAAAAGATAAACTTTCCTAGAAACTTCAGTTTCTTCGTCAAGTTACCTATTTTCACTTGGAGTTTTTACGCCCTTGATATCTTAAATTACCAAGATGCTTTTGTTACACCAGGAATTTGTCCTTTGTAAGCTAATTCACGGAAGCAAACACGGCAAAGTTTAAATTTGCGGTAAACTGAATGTGGACGACCACATTTTTCACAACGAGTATAAGCTTGAGTAGAGAACTTCGCTGGACGTTTGTTCTTAGCAATCATTGATTTTTTAGCCATTAGATTTACCTCCTATATTATTTTGCAAAAGGCATTCCAAGGCCTGTAAGCAATGCACGTGACTCTTCGTCAGTGTTAGCAGTTGTTACGATAACGATGTCAAGACCACGAGTTTTGTCAACGTCATCAAAGTTGATTTCTGGGAAGATCAATTGTTCTTTCACGCCAAGAGTGTAGTTTCCGCGTCCATCAAATGATTTTGTTGGAACACCGTGGAAGTCACGCACACGTGGAAGTGAAACTGAAACCAATTTGTCCAAGAATTCGTACATACGTTCACCACGAAGGGTAACTTTTGCACCGATCGCTACACCTTCACGAAGACGGAAGCCGGCGATTGATTTTTTAGCTTTAGTGATAAGTGGTTTTTGACCTGAGATAAGTGCCAATTCTTCAGCAGCTTTTTCAAGACTTTTAGCGTTTGATACAGCTTCACCAACACCCATGTTCAAAACGATCTTATCTACTTTAGGCACAGCCATCACTGATGAGTAGTTGAATTGTTCTGTCAAAGCAGGAACTACTTCATTAAGATATTTTTCTTTTAAACGATTTGCCATTATACTTCTCCTTTCCTTCGTGATTAATCAAGCACTTCGCCTGATTTTTTGTTGTAGCGAACTTTTTTACCGTCTACAAATTTGTAACCAACACGACCAGCTACACCATTTTTGTCCAAAACTTGAACGTTTGATACGTGGATAGCTGCTTCTTTCTCGATGATACCACCTTGAGGAAGCTCGTTAGTTGGACGTTGGTGTTTCTTAACGATGTTAACACCTTCAACGATAACTTTGTTTACTTTTGGAAGGGCAGTAAGGACAACAGCTTCTGTTCCCTTATCTTTACCAGCAATTACGCGAACTTTGTCGCCTTTTTTTACAAACATTAGGTTTCTCCTTGATTTTTCTTACGCCCATAAGGGCACCCTAGCCTGAAGCTAGGGGACTAGTTTGTTTGTTTTTGCTCTGCGAAAATCAATTAAAGTACTTCTGGAGCAAGTGACACGATCTTCATGAAGCCACCTTCACGCAATTCACGTGCAACTGGGCCAAAGATACGTGTTCCGCGAGGAGTTTTGTCTTCACGGATGATAACTGCTGCGTTTTCGTCAAATTTGATGTATGAACCATCAGCACGACGAGCACCTGATTTAGTACGAACGATAACAGCTTTTACAACGTCACCTTTTTTAACCGCACCACCAGGAGTAGCTTGTTTTACAGATGCCACGATAACATCACCGATGTTTGCAAATTTACGTCCTGAACCACCAAGAACTTTGATAGTCAAGATTTCGCGCGCACCGCTGTTGTCTGCGACTTTCAAACGAGTTTCTGTTTGAATCATTTCAGTTTTCTCCTTTCAGGTTTGATTAGATGATGACCGCTTCTTCAACAACTTCTACAAGACGGAAACGTTTTGTAGCTGAAAGCGGACGAGTTTCCATGATACGTACGATATCGCCTTCTTTGGCAACATTGTTTTCATCATGTGCTTTGTATTTCTTAGAGTAGTTAATACGTTTACCATAGACTGGGTGGTTACGTTTTGTTTCAACTACAACTGTGATTGTCTTGTCCATTTTGTCAGATACAACACGTCCAACAAGAACTTTACGATTATTGCGTTCCATTGAAATTTCTCCTTCCCTAGTCTATTATTTCGCTTCAGATTGAACTGTTTTGATACGAGCGATTTGTTTTTTAACTTCTTTCAAGCGAGCTGTTTGTTCCAATTGACCAGTAGCAGCTTGGAAACGAAGTTCAAACAATTCTTTTTTCAATTCGTTTTCGCGCTTCGCGAGTTCTTCTTGAGAAAGACCACGAAGTTCTTTAACAAATTCTTTTACTTCATTAAGTTTCATGCCTTCTCCTTATTCTGCTTCACGTTTTACGAATTTACATTTAACTGGCAATTTGTGGCTTGCAAGACGAAGCGCTTCGCGAGCGATTTCTTCAGATACACCAGCGATTTCGAACATCACTTTACCACGTTTAACTGGTGCTACCCAACCTTCAGGTGCCCCTTTACCAGATCCCATACGCACACCGATAGCTTTAGCAGTGTATGATTTGTGTGGGAAGATTTTAATCCAAACTTTACCACCACGTTTCATGTAACGAGTCATGGCGATACGAGCAGCTTCGATTTGGCGGTTAGTGATCCAGTGGCTAGTTGTGGCTTGAAGACCGTATTCACCGAATGCTACTTCTTTTCCACCTTTTGCTTCACCGCGCATTTTTCCACGGAATTCACGACGGTGTTTAACACGTTTAGGTACTAACATTGGTTATTTACCTCCTTTAGTGTTTTTACGAGCTGGAAGAACTTCACCACGGTAGATCCATACTTTAACACCAAGTTTACCGTATGTAGTATCTGCTTCTTCCCAAGCGTAATCGATATCTGCACGAAGTGTGTGAAGTGGAACAGTTCCTTCAGAGTATCCTTCAGCACGGGCGATATCTGCACCGTTCAAACGACCTGATACTTGAGTTTTGATTCCTTTAGCTCCAGCACGCATTGCACGTTGGATTGCTTGTTTTTGTGCACGACGGAAAGCAACACGTTGCTCCAATTGACGAGCAATTCCTTCACCTACAAGGTGAGCATCCAAATCAGGTTGTTTGATTTCGATGATGTTGATGTGTACTTGTTTTCCAGTCAATTTGTTAAGTTTTGCACGGAGTGCATCAACGTTAGCACCACCTTTACCGATAACCATACCTGGTTTAGCAGTGTGAAGTGAAACGTTAACTTTGTTTACTGCGCGTTCAATTTCGATAGTTGAAACTGCTGCGTCAGCAAGTTCTTTTTGAACGAATTTACGGATTGCAAGATCTTCATGAAGGTAATCCGCGTATTCTTTTTCAGCATACCATTTGGCATCCCAATCACGGATGATGCCGACACGCATACCAATTGGATGTACTTTTTGACCCACGATGTTACCTCCTTATTTTTCTGCAACAGCCACAGTGATGTGAGCTGTACGTTTGTTGATTGGTGAAGCTGAACCTTTCGCACGTGGACGGAAACGTTTCATAGTTGGTCCTTCGTTTGCGAATGCTTCAGATACTACCAAGTTAGCTTTGTCCAAACCAAAGTTGTTTTCAGCGTTAGCTACAGCTGAATTCAAGACTTTCAAGATGATTTCAGCAGCTTTGTTTGGTGTGAATGTCAAGATTGCAATAGCATCGGCTACGCTTTTACCACGGATGTTGTCAAGAACAAGACGTGATTTACGAGGTGAAACACGTACTGTACGAGCCATTGCTTTAGCTGAAGTAATTTCTGCCATTTATGTTCTCCTTATTTTCTACGTGTTTTCTTGTCGTCTGCAGCGTGACCTTTGTAAGTACGAGTTGGTGCAAATTCACCAAGTTTGTGACCTACCATGTCCTCTTGGATGTAAACAGGTACGTGTTTACGTCCGTCATAAACTGCAATAGTGTAACCAATGAAACTTGGGAAGATCGTCGAACGACGTGACCAAGTTTTGATAACTTTTTTCTTTTCGTCGTTAGCTTGAGCTTCAACTTTTTTCATCAAATGCTCATCGACGAAAGGTCCTTTTTTAAGACTGCGTCCCATTTTTATATTTTCTCCTTTAAATGTTGTACCACAGCGGCTTGCGCTCACATGGAGCGCTACCGAGCTGGCGGATTTCCTAGTTGCTTAGGCGACTAGTTTACTATTATTTCTCGTTGCGACGACGAACGATAAGTTTGTCAGATTTCGCTTTCTTGTTACGAGTTTTAAGACCAAGAGCAGGTTTGCCCCATGGAGTAGATGGCGCTTTACGACCAACTGGTGCTTTACCTTCACCACCACCGTGTGGGTGATCGTTAGGGTTCATTACAGAACCACGAACTGTTGGGCGGATACCTTTCCAACGGCTACGTCCTGCTTTACCAAGGTTCACAAGTCCATGTTGTTCGTTTCCGACAACACCAACTGTTGCACGACAAGTTCCAAGAATCATACGTACTTCGCCAGATTGAAGACGAACAAGAACATATTTACCTTCTTGACCCAATACTTGAGCAGAAGCTCCAGCTGCACGTACCAATTCTCCACCACGACCTGGTTTCAACTCGATGTTGTGGATCAAAGTACCAACTGGGATGTTAGCAAGTGGAAGTGCGTTTCCGACTTTGATATCTGCTTCTGGACCTGAAACGATACGTTGACCAACTTCAAGACCTTTTGGAGCGATGATGTATGCTTTCACACCGTCAGTGTAGTGTACAAGGGCGATGTTTGCAGAACGGTTTGGATCGTACTCGATTGTTTTAACAACAGCTTCAACGTTGTCTTTGTTACGTTTGAAGTCAACCAAACGGTAGAAACGTTTGTGTCCACCACCTTGGTGACGAACAGTGATACGACCGTTGTTGTTACGACCAGCCTTGCTCTTCAAAGCAACAAGCAATGATTTTTCAGGAGTGCTTGTTGTGATTTCAGCGAAATCCAAAGAAGTCATATTACGGCGACCGTTTGTTGTTGGTTTATAAACACGAATTCCCACGATATTTCCTCCTTAGATTATTCAGCTTCAGCAGCAAACAACTCGATTGCTTTTGAATCAGCTGTAAGTGTGATGATAGCTTTTTTAGTTTTGTTAGTAAAACCAGTGTAACGTCCAACACGTTTAGCTTTTGGTTTTACGTTGATTGTGTTAACGTTGGCAACTTTAACACCTTCGAAAGCAGCTTCAACAGCTTGCTTGATCAAAAGTTTGTGTGCACGAGTGTCAACTTCAAATACATATTTCCCTGCTTCAAGTTGAGCCATTGAGCTTTCAGTGATAACAGGTTTTTTGATAACATCATACAAATTCATTATGCAAGAACCTCCTCGATTTTAGAGATAGCTGCTTGTGTGACAAGAAGTTTGTCGCTATTTGCGATGTCAAGAACACTTGCAGTTGTAGCAGTTGCAACTTTCACGTTTGGAAGGTTACGAGCTGAAAGAGCTGCGAATTCATTTCCTTCTTCAAGGATAACAAGAACTTTTGAATCGATGCTCAATGCTGCAAGAACTTTTGCAAATTCAGCAGTTTTTGGAGCTGTAAATGAAAGAGCGTCTACAGCTACGAATTTGTTTTCAGCAACTTTTTCAGAGTAAACTGATTTAAGAGCTAGGCGACGAACTTTTTGTGGAAGTTTGTAGCCGTATGAACGTGGAGTTGGCCCGAAGACAACACCACCACCACGCCATTGTGGTGAGCGGATAGAACCTTGACGAGCACGTCCAGTTCCTTTTTGACGCCATGGTTTGCGTCCACCACCTGATACTGCAGAGCGGTTTTTAACAGCGTGTGTTCCTTGACGAAGACTTGCGCGTTGGCTGATGATCACATCAAACACAACTGATTCATTTGGTTCGATACCAAATACTGCATCGTTAAGAACAACTTGGCCAGCTTCTTTACCAGTTTGGTCAAATAATGTTACGTTTGCCATTGTGACTGATTTCCCCTTTCTTTATTATTTACCAGCTTTAACTGCTGATTTGATAGTGATAAGAGATTTCTTAGCACCTGGTACGTTACCTTTGATAAGGATAACGTTCTTTTCTGGAACAACTTGTACAACTTCAAGGTTTTGAATTGTTACGCGGTCGCCACCCATACGTCCTGCAAGGTTTTTACCTTTGAACACGCGGTTAGGTGCAACAGGTCCCATAGAACCTGGACGACGGTGGTAACGAGAACCGTGAGCCATTGGTCCACGTGATTGTCCGTGGCGTTTGATAACACCTTGGAAACCTTTACCTTTAGAAGTACCAGTTACGTCAACAACGTCTCCAGCTGCGAATGTTTCAACTGTGATTTCAGCACCAACTTCCAAGCCTTCAACGTTTTTGAATTCACGAATGAAGCGCTTAGGAGCCGTGTTAGCTTTCGCTACATGTCCTTTAGCAGGTTTGTTGCTCAATACTTCGCGTTTGTCATCGAAACCAACTTGGATAGCGTTATATCCGTCTGTTTCTACAGTTTTAACTTGAAGAACAACGTTTGGAGTTGCTTCAATAACTGTTACAGGGATCAATTCGCCAGCTTCAGTGAAGATTTGAGTCATTCCCACTTTTTTCCCTAAGATTCCTTTTGTCATGAGAAAATAGTTCCTTTTCTATATTTTTTATTCAAAAAGTTTTTAACGAGCGTTTTTCATGCTCAAGGTTTCAAGCTTTGGATTAAAGCTTGATTTCTACGTTTACACCACTTGGAAGATCCAATTTCATCAACGCATCAACTGTTTTTTGAGTTGGGTTAACGATATCGATCAAACGTTTGTGTGTACGCATTTCAAATTGTTCGCGAGAGTCTTTGTATTTGTGAGTCGCACGAATGATTGTGTAGAGGCTACGTTCAGTTGGAAGTGGGATTGGACCCGCAACTTGTGCACCTGTACGAGTAGCTGATTCTACGATTTTTGCAGCCGCTGTGTCAAGCGTACGGTGTTCGTATGCTTTCAAACGGATACGGATTTTTTTGTTTGCCATCTTTTTCTCCTTTTCGTCTATTTAAGATAATAGGCTAGCTCCACAAGAAAACCGACGCGCGTTGCGTGGCAATGCAACCGAGCGTGTCGCAACCTCTTGCATCAAAGCTAAGGCTGTAATTTACAGCACCATAATAGAATAACACAAAGCCCCTGCGATTGCAAGGGATTTGTGAGCTTTTTTTCGTTTTTTTAGGATGAAACTGTTTTCTCTTTTCATCTTTCCAAGATTACGGATTTATATCTATAAAAAACTACCTTTTCTTCTATATAATGTGTGTCATTTTGACCTTGAATGTATCTTCTGATTGATCTACTAAAATGTCCGCTTTAGACTCGGTTTCTCTATAGTATCGCAGATACTGCTCCCGTCTCATCTGATGGCTAGCTAATACAAAAGATGCATCGCGATTTCTCATAGTCGTATCTCGAGCTAAGCGCCTCTTTAATTCGGTCTCCTCATCCGTGTAGAAACAGATGGTTTTGTCAAAGAGTTTCTCGGGTAGAAAGCCCACAGACATCCCTTCAACAATCAGAATTGGCTTTGCTCCAGACAAGATTTCACTAGCCTTCCACGGTTCATCGATTGTCAGGACATCCATACCTGCCTGCAAGGCGAGAATATCTCTCTGTAAACTTGCCAGTTCATGCGACACTGGCAGACAAGCTGTCACCTTTTGATCTGGTGCTTGCTTTGGTACTACCAGGTGACGTTCCGAGGTGATATAGGGATCTGTTTCTAGCAAATTTACTGTAGTAGAATCTAGGGTTTGATATAATTCCTGTGCAAAGGTTGACTTACCTGAAGCCCCATGACCGTAGATTCCTAGTGTCCTAACTTTTCCCGTTTCGATCTCTGAAACCAGTTGTTCTATCAGGTCTTTTTTCTTCATTCTCTCTTCACCTGTTCATAGCTTTCTTTTCCGTCATTAAGCTTGTCCCAAATCACCGCTTGCCCACTTTTGAGAGATTTTTGCACATCGATAATCCGTTGATTGGACGAACCTCGAAACTGGAGCATGAGATTGCGTTTGCTTTTATCATACCGTCCATCGACAAGGATGTCAATCAATGATAAGAGTTCCAGTTTATCTGGAGTCTCCAGCATCATTTCTTCCCAAGTATAACCCGTCCAGGACCAGATGTCTTTTTCTGGTAATTCCTTTCGAATGCGCTTAACGAGAGGCAAGAGAATGCCCGTATTAAGAAAGGGTTCTCCTCCTAGCAGGGTCAATCCTTGAACATAGGGTTGGGCAAGGTCTTCCATGATTTGTTCTTCTAATTCTGCCGTATAGGGAATGCCTGCGTTGAAAGACCAAGTCGCAACATTATAGCACCCCTCGCAGTGAAACATGCAACCTGATACATAGAGAGAGTTTCGCACACCTTCTCCATCGACAAAGTTAAAGGCCTTATAATCAATGATCCGCCCTTTACTAAGCTCCTCACTTTTCCATTCACCTGGTTTTGGTGTATTCCATGTCATCCTTTTACTCCAAATCTATCCAGTAACGTTCTACACCATTGCGAACATCCTCAAACACCCCGCCATTTGCCACAATCACTGCTCTACTAGCAGGGTTTTCTGTGCTACAGGTCACAAGCGCTTTTTTGATGTTCTTTCCCTTGGCGACTTGCAAGCCTTGTCGGAGAGCTTCTTTGGCATAACCTTTGCCTCTTTCAGAGGGGCGAACGGAATAGCCGATATGCCCACCATTTTCTAGTAAGTAGTCATTTAATCGGAGACGAAGGTTGAGAAAGCCAAGAGCCTGGCCTGCTATGTCAAAACTAACCAGCTGGATAGCAGGAACCCAGTTTTCAGGAATATTGAGTCCCGCTTCCGCTTGAAGATTTTCTTCTAACCACTCTTCATAAACAAAATTCTCAGCATCCCAAAATCCACCGTCGTGAGGGGACTGTGCTTGTTCAAACTCTGCCATCATCTCTAAAATCGCTTCTTTATCTTCCAAACTTGGTCTGCGTAGTTCCATATTTCCCTCCCACCTAAGAGAAAAGTGAGAGCAGACTCTCACTTTTATTTTTTCTTTTTCTTGTTTAAAAACTGTTCTCTGAGGTTGAGCAAGCGTTCTTTTTTACCTGTTCCACCTTTCGAGTGTTTCTCGTGATAACGGGTCACTTGTGCGCGTCCCTTATCGTCTAATTGGTATTTCCCCATTCCATTTCCTTCTAATTTGTTACTTCATGTCCAGCTGTTTTGATAGTAGAGCCATTCATGTGTTTGACACGCGCAGCGATTTCCTTGTGGCGTCCATTAACCATCGGACGCGCTTGAGGATTTCCCAGATAACCACACGTACGTTTGACCACGTCTACTGTTTTAGGGTCGCTATTGCCACAGTTGGGACAAGCGAATCCTCGCTCAGTTGGTTCAAAATCCCCTTCAAAGTCGCACTTGTAGCAACGATCAATCGGAGTATTGGTCCCTAGATAACCGACACGGTCATAGGCATAGTCCCAAACAGCTTCCAAGGCTTTAGGATTTTGTTGAAGAACTGGATACTCACAATAATGGATGAAACCACCTGACGCACCTGCTTCTGGGTAAACTTTCTCAAAGTCTAATTTTTCAAACGGTGTTGGATTTTTACGAACATCGTAGTGGAAAGAGTTGGTGTAGTATTCCTTGTCCGTGATGTCAGGAATAGAGCCGAACTTCTCTGTATCCAAGCGACAGAAGCGGTCTGTCAGACTTTCAGACGGTGTGGAGTAGATAGAGAAATGGTAACCATATTGGTCAGACCACTCTTCCACACGACGTTTCATATCACGAATAATATCCAGTGTGAATTCCTTGGCTTCAGGATTGCTTTCCCAGCTATTTCCAAAGAAGACTGTAGCCACTTCGTACAAACCGATGTAGCCCAGCGAAACTGTCGCACGGCGATTCTTAAAGAGTTGGTCAACACTTTCTTCTTTTCCGAGACGGCGACCGAAGGCTCCGTACTGATAGAGGATAGGGGCATTCGCTGGTGTTGCTTCCTTGGTCCGTTCAACACGGTAAACCAGAGCATCTTCTGCGATATTCATCCGCTCATTGAAGATTTCCCAAAACTTATTCAGATCCCCTTCAGACTCGAGGGCGATACGAGGCAGATTGACCGTCACAACACCTAGATTCATCCGACCTGAATTGACCTCAACACCATTTTCATCTTTCCAGCCTTGGAGGAAGGAGCGACAGCCCATAGGAACCTTGAAAGAACCTGTCAGCTCGATAATCTTATCATAGGACAAGACATCAGGGTACATCCGCTTGGTTGCACACTCGAGAGCCAACTGTTTGATGTCATAGTTCGGAGTCCCTTCTTCCAAGTTAAGGCCTCTTTTCAACGTAAAGATGAGTTTAGGGAAGATGGCTGTACGATGTTCTGATCCAAGACCCTTGATACGAATGGTTAAAATAGCTTTTTGAATTTCACGCTCAAAACGATTGGTTCCCAGACCAAAACCGAGCGAAGTAAAAGGTGTTTGGCCATTTGAAGTGAAGAGAGTGTTGATTTCATACTCGAGAGATTGCATGGCATCGTAGATGTCTTTTTGGGTTTTCTTCCAAGCATAATCTTCCCGTTTGTCAGGCAAGACCCACTCTTCCGCATCTTTGAGGTGTTTTTGGTAATTCTTCTCCGCATACGGAGCCAAGACTTCATCGATACGGTCAGCTGAGCAACCCCCGTACTGGCTAGAAGCAACATTGGCGATGATTTGTGAAATTTGAGCTGTCGCAGTCTGGATAGACTTGGGACTCTCTACCTCTGCATTTCCAATCTTAAAACCATTTTCCAGCATGCCTTTAAAATCAATCAAACAGCAGTTGGTCATCGGAGTGTAGGGGCTGTAGTCCAAGTCATGATAGTGGATATCCCCTTTTTGGTGAGCATTAGCTACGTGCTTAGGAAGCATTTGTAGCCCGATTGATTTCCCAACAATCCCTGCTGTCAAATCACGTTGGGTGTTGAAGACATCGCTGTCTTTATTAGCATTTTCATTAACAACTGCTTGATCTTTATTGAGAAGTTTATGGATACTAAAGTTGATATCTGTCGCTTTTGAGCGCTCAAAATCCCTTTGTGTCCGATAAGTGATATACTCCTCAGCCAGCGCATACTCTTTGGCTTCAAGGAGTTCATGTTCTACGACATTTTGAATTTCGTAAATCTTGACACCTTGAGGGAAGCGGCTGTGAATTTCCGTCACGATTCTTTCAACTAGACCATTTAGGCGTTTTTCTACTAGAGGCGTAACGTCCATAACCTTTTCCGCCGCCTTGTGGAGAGCCTTGTCAATCTTGTCTACATCAAACACCACACGTCTACCATCTCGTTTTTCAACGAACAAGGTGGGAACGGTTGCAAGCTTTTCTTCTAATACAATCATATCCATGCTCTTTTCTAAAATATTGTTGAATTGTTTATATTCAGTATTATACCACTCTAAAAATAAAAATCAATATCTTGTGTTAAAAATCCTAAAAATTTTAAAATTCCACAAGATATTGATTTTTTGTTATTTTGATTTATATAGTTTGAACTCGCTAGTATCTGTCTGAACAAGCTCATAGTTTTCACTGATCCAGCTCTCTACATCTGACCACAAGGCAACTTTTTGATTGACCACAATCATCTTCGGTTGATTCTCTTTCAGGTCATTCATCAGTTTAGTTTTATTTTCATCGCTTGCAGTATAGAGTGTTGGAGTTGATAGAGAAGTTGGCGCCAAGCGCTCACTGGTACGGTAGAAATCAGGACGATCATCCCAAGCATAGACACGATCCTCAGAACTCGTTTGTTGTTTAACCACGCTAGCAAGACGGTCTCTCTCCTGATAAGTCGCTGGGTGCGAAAGGTAGCGACTCACGATAGGAAGAACAATAAGGTAGGCAAGGGCAATCAGTGGTAGATAGAAATTTCCTTTAAGGAAAGAAGTTTGTTTCTCACGTCTTCTTCTACGACGACCGCCTCCATCCGAAACATCTTCCTTGATTCCTGTCAGAAGGAGCAAGACCAAGAAAGGAATTAGCACCACAAGACGAGTACCGTTGATAGGTTCTTTGGAGAGAATCAAGATTCCCAAAGAAACCAACAATCCCAAGCTAGCAGCAATTGAGAGGGCATATTGCTTGGCTGGTTTTGACTGGAACAAGCCTGTAAAGAGCAAGACAAGGGAACCTAATCCAATAGCAAGCAAACCGTAGAAGGCTGCATTTTCAAGCAAATGCGAATTTGAAAAGAGGCTAAGAGTATTTACCGGATACAAGGTCTGGCTAATGGCATCTCCAAAACTACCTGTCCACACTGTATAGTAGCCTAAAGGATAGAATAAGAGTGAAAATCCTAGGGCTGACGCAAAGAACTGATATAAGCCATGAACAAAGTGACCTTTAGCTAGATTATAGCCGATGATGCCCAAGGCCAGTACAGCCGCAAACAAGACGGTTGGGATTGGCGCAAGGAAGAAAGCGAGAGCAAGGCTCATCCCCACTCGTACAAATCCTTTATCATCCTTTGGAAAAGCTAGATAATTTGTAACGATACTCAATGAATAAAATAGGAAAGGCAGGGCTAGCAAGAGAGCATAACCGCCACCAAAAGCGAGGCCCGCTACAAGCAAGTATAGAATAAAGACAACTCGCTTCGCTTCATTTTCTTGGCCGACAAGAGTATCCGCAGCCTTAAAAAGAAAAACACCTGCTCCAAACAAAGCCAACCACTCAACCAAAGCAATCAGAATACTGCCTTGAAAAAGGTAGGTTAGCACATAATAGAGCAATCCCTCCGTCCCAAAATAATCTGTATACATTTGACCATTTTGATGCAAGGCCCAACCGGTATAAAGATCCTGGGTTTGTTGCGGACTGACTAAACCAAAAATATTAGGTAGGGCAACCGAAATGGCTGTGGCCACTAAACTCCAAAGCAAAATACTAAAAAAGGGAATGGGAGCTCCTTCTCGTTTCTCTGGCACTGACCAGTCTTGGTAATGAGATTCTTCTTGTTTCTCATCTATTTTCCCGTATACGTTCATTCAATTTCTCCTCTAAGTTTATCTGTTTTAGTATATCAAAATCTTACAGGAATGTCAGCTTGGGATTGATATTTGCTGAATTTCTTATTCAATATCGCAAAGCGTTCGATTTCACGAAAACGGTGAAATCGGCTGTTTCTATACTCTCTGATAAAATCATCATCTTCTAGATTAAGCATGGTTTTCTCCTTTACTTATCTATTCGTAAGAAGACAAAAATAAGATCCAGCCTTGGGCTAGATCTTGGTTGATTGTCAAAGCATAGGTGCAAACAACTGGACAATTTCCTTGATCAGGCTTTGATACCAGCTTGTTTTGATGGTGTGGGGATAAATTTCTTGAGAAACTTTAAAAATCTCTTCGAAGTCCCTTTCAATATCGATGATAGACTGCGTTCTATAAAGTAAGACGGCATTTTCATAGTGGTGAAGCAAGCTACGATAGTCAAAATTGATGGTCCCCACGGTGGCTGCCTCTCCATCGACAAGTATTTGCTTGCTATGAAGGAATCCCGGACTGTACTCATAAATACGAACCCCAGCAGATAGCAAATCTGGATAGGCTCCCCGAGTAACTAACTGAATAACCTTCTTATCTGGGATACACGGCGTCACAATTCGCACATCTACCCCTCTCAGAGCTGCATTTTTGATACTTTCGGTGAGATCATAGTCCGCAATCAGATAGGGAGTCGTGATGTAGACGTAATCTGTAGCTTGATTGATAAGATTTTGATAGACCGTTTTTCCAACCTGGGCTCGGTAGATGGGTTTTGGTCCACTACTATAGGGAATACAGAGCCCCATCCCATCTTTTGGTTGATTTTCGAGATGGTATTGGTCAAAGTCACTAATCTCCCCACGGTTGATATACCATGCAGATAAAAAGAGTCTGGTAAAAGCCTTAACTGCCGGTCCATCCAGACGAATACCGCTATCCTTCCAATAACCAAAGCGTTCGATATGGTTGATATACTCATCGGCCAGATTGACACCACCTGTATAGGCAATTTGACCATCTATAATCATGATTTTACGGTGATCACGGTTGTTATAAGCAACGGTCAAACGTGGAATCACCTTGTTAAATTTGTGGGCTTCAATCCCTCGACCACGAAGCTGGATGGTGTAATCTCCAGGCAAGGTTGCCATACAACCAATATCATCATAGAGAAGCTTCACTTCTACACCTTGAGCTACCTTTTCTTCCAAAATCTCCAAAATACTATTCCACATCAAACCTTCTTCGATGATATAGTATTCGAGAAAGATAAACTTCTCAGCTTTCTTGAGATCCTCTAGCATCTGATGCCACATGCTTTCACCAGATGCAAAAAATTGTGTATCCGTTCGATCATAGACATCGGCATTCGTGTCCATGCTGAGGAGTGATTTGATAACGCCGTAAGCCGACTTGTCTTGTTCCTTTAACTCCAAACGGAGAGCTCTGCTATTGTCCTCTCGATCAACCATTGATTGGAGCTGCTTTAGCTGCTTTATTTCTTTTTTAGATAAACGGCGCTCTCCAAACATGATATAGAGTAAGGGGCCAAACACTGGCACAAAGGCTACTAACAGCCATGTTACCTTACTCTCAGGATTCATGGACCGATTAACAATCGATACAATGGTCGCTAAACTCACTAAAATGACTAGGATAATCCAGACAATTGGAGCCATCTGCCCTAGATAGAGAAATAAACCAAAGATGATAAACAACTCTGCCAACATGATGGTAATACTGAAACCATATTTGGACATGAGTAGCTGCATTTTTCTAGCTGTCATACATCCCCCTTCCTTTTCTAACATTCTCCTTAACTGCTTGATAAACTACTGTTTCTACTAGTATACCTCAGTTCAGGGGTAGATGGCAACCTTTTACCTTTTTCTATTCAAACTATTCCAAGAACTGCAAGATTCTTAAATTACTCCTTCACTATATGACGTGCTATCCCTTTTTATCTTTTTAACTAGGGTATTAAGAAACTTAAAAAGAACTACCAAAATGATAGTTCTTTCCAATATTATTTATATGTTGGGGAATACGTCCCTTCCACTCTACTTGATTTTTAGAAGAGTTCTTTGTAGAGAGCAATGGTTTCTTCTAAAGTTGGCATAAATGGATTGCCTGGCGCACATGCATCAATCAAAGCATTCTTAGAAAGGTAGTCAAAGTCAAAGTCTTTTTCTTGGATACCGAGTTCGGTGAGTTTCTTCGGAATACCTACTGTTTCAGACAGTTTTTCAATTTCAGCGATAGCATAGTCAGCGCATTCCTGGTCTGTTTTCCCTTCAACATGGAGTCCCAAGGCCTTGGCTACATTGCGGAAAGCTTCTGGTACACGTTTAGCATTTTCACGCTCTACAACTGGAAGAAGCATGGCACAGCAGACACCATGTGGCAAGTTATAAACTGCACCGAGTTGGTGAGCCATAGAATGAACATAGCCCAAACCAGCATTGTTAAAGCTCATACCACCGAGGAAGATGGCATTGACCATCGCCTCACGCGCTTCAATATCTTGGCCATTTGCCACAGCACGAGGAAGATACTCCTTGATGAGTTCAATCGCTCCGATAGAAAGTTTCTTGGTCACATTATAAGCACCTGGTGTTACCAAGGCTTCGACAGCGTGAGTAAGAGCATCCATACCTGTCGCTGCTGTCAATCCTTTCGGCTTTGAAAGCATGAGTTCTGGATCATTGACAGAGATAAGGGCAAGGCTGTTCTTATCAACCATTACCATCTTGACCTTGCGCTCTTCGTCAGTAATAACATAGTTAATGGTGATTTCTGCAGAAGTTCCAGCTGTTGTATTGATCGCAACCACTGGCAACCCTTTTTTAGTAGACTTGTGGAGACCTTCGTAGTCCTGTGGTTTTCCACCATTTGCAGCAATGATAGAGATACAACTAGCCGCATCCTGAGGAGACCCTCCTCCAAGACTGATGATGAAGTCACATCCATGCTCTTTCAGAGCAGCAACCCCATCTGTAACGTTCTTGCAAGTCGGATTTGGCTCCACATCGCTAAAGATTACATAGTCGATCCCTTCAGCATCTAACGGTTTTAGGACTTTGGGTAAAATATCACTACCTTCGATGAACTTATCTGTCACCAAAAGGGCCTTCTTATACCCCAGTTCCTTGATATACGGACCTACTTCATTTACAACACCTTTACCAATAAGGTTAACTGCCGGAACGTAAAATGTAGCCATATGCTTTTCCTCCTGCGCCTTTGCGCTATTTGATTATTTACTATAAGTATACGACCTTATAAGAAGTTTTACAAATATTTGTAAGCGTTTTAAGTAAAAAGTTAGTAAAGAACAGCCAGCCACTTTTTCAAGAAAAAAGCTCCAAAAAGATGGATTTCATCTCATTGGAACTTTTACTTAATCATTATTGCTTAGTTAATACCACTCGGTCAGATGTCTCTCGGTCCATATCGTCGATAATCAATTGATTACCATTAACCGTGTAAATTTTGACATCATCACCGATAATGACACGTTGATTTTCTGGTTCAAAGCTGACTTGCTTGATTTCCTTATCTCCATCTGGCTCGACCTCAGTCCATGTACCAGTTTTACCTGTTACAACAAGAGTGATTTGGTCATTCTCATCTTTTCCAGTATAGGTACCATCGATATTCGTAGGTTGAGCTACAGTAGTGTCCTGACTTGAGGACGCCTGTGGTTGACTAGCACTTGTCGCAGCGCTAGAAGATGATTCTTGTTGAGAAGATGATTGCTGAGCAGATTGCTGGGTAGGGGCTTGTGCCTTAGGTCCACAAGCTGCTAAAAGACTAAGAATTGCTAGGGAAGCAATAGAAAGTGTGAATGTTTTCGTTTTCATAGCGATTTCCTTTCTTTTGTGCCAATGTTTTGCTGGAATCGTTTCCAGATATACCTCCTACCTCAAGTATAACAACTTAAGCCTATAAGGTCAACTAATCTCGTCGCTTCCAACCAAACTCGCTCGGACTTCCGAGATAAAGTAGAGCGAGCCCGTCACGAAAAGCAAGTCCTGATCTTTGGCCTTTTCTTCAAATTCTCTGATAAAACCGCCATAGGAAGAAATCAAATCGTAACCCGCCACATCCTTTTCATCCAGAGAGCCTTGGTAGTCAAAGCCTGTTACCTTAAGTTCCACCTCAGGCAACTGCTTAGATAGATAGCCTAACATCCCCTGATAATCCTTGCGTTTAAGTGCTCCAAAAAGGATGCGAACCTGGTAACCTTGCTGGATTTTCCCTTGGATAAACTCGACTAGACGAGTCAAGGCTGGCAGATTGTGAGCCCCATCTAGGTAGATTTGTGGACGAATCCGTTCCAATCGACCTGCCCAATGTGTCTCCTTCAAAGCCCGTCTGACAAACTCTTCTTCGACCCTTTCACCTCTTGACGCCATAAACAGAAGAAAAGTTTCTAAAGCCAAGGCGGCATTTTCTTGCTGATAAGCACCTTCTAAACCGATTTCAAGCTGTGAAAAGTTTGCTAGCTTACTTGAAAAATCCCCAGCATTCAAGGTGAAGTCTCGCCCAGCTTGATAAAGTTCGACAGCTAACTCTCTCGCTTTACTTTGACAGACAAGCTCCGCTTCTGGAGTAAGCTTGGCAATGACTGCCTTCTTGCCAGCCTTGAAAATACCAGCTTTCTGCTCGGCTATTTCCTCCAGACTATCGCCCAAGGTCTCCTGATGATCTAGCCCAATCGAAGCAATAACTGCAATCTCTCCTGTTACGACATTAGTGGTATCAAGCAAACCACCAATCCCCACTTCTAGCAGAACCAGATCCACTCCCTTCTCTTTAAAGTAAAGCAAAGCAATCAGAGTCAGTAATTCAAAAAAGGACAACTGGTCATAGGTTTGCAAAAGCGTCTTTTCCATCTCATTGACCTGCTCCGCCAAACGGATAAAATCTGCATCAGCAATCGGTTGCCCATTAATACAGATTCGATCATGGATACTGACGATATGAGGAGAGGTGAAAGTACCAACTTTTTTACCATGAGCAACAAACAACTCCCTCATGAAGGCAATAGTTGACCCTTTACCGTTAGTACCTGTTACGTGGATAATAGGATAAGTCTTCTCAGGATTCCCCAGCAAATCCACAGCTCGCTGCATTCGTCCAAGTCCAGATCTAAAGTTTAAACCAATCCGACTATGCAGCCATTTTTCTACTTCAAACATACATGTCTCCTTAACAAAAGTCCAATCAACTACCGCATCAAAGTATGATTACAAATAAAAAACGAGGTCGGGACTAAAATCCCGACCTCTTACCTGGTTAGCTAATCACTAGCTACTATGAATTTCAACGTGAGCTAAAAACATCCACTGGATGTTCCAACTCTTTCTAGTTTCTAGGAGTTGGGGTGATACAGTCTCCCAGACATACCAGTTCTCTCTTATTTTAAGGAACTGGGCTAAAAACGTTCCCCGGACGTTCCAACTCTCTCCAATTTCTGGGAGTTGGGCTGATACAGTCTCCCAGACTGTATCACTCCTCCATAAAGCTGTTGAAGACTTCTTCAATCATGTTCCATTCGTCTTCTGAGTCTTCTGGAATTGGTTGCAATTCGCCTTCTGTTCCGTCTTCATTTTCGATGAATGAGTAAGCTTGAATTTCAACTTCACCATTTTCATCTTCTTCTGCATTAACTGGCACTAGCAGAACATAGTTTTTACCAAATTCTTCTTTCCCGTCGATGGTCAAAAGAATTTCAAACAAGGTTTCATTTCCTTGCTCATCTACTAGTGTAATCAATTCACGTTCTTCGTGGTCATGGTTGTGATCGTGTGACATAGTTTCTCCTCTGTCTTAAAATTTTCTATCTAAATAATTTTGCAAAATCAGCTGAGCAGCCAACTTATCAATAACTTTCTTGCGTTTGTTACGGCTGATATCTGCTTGTTCAATCAACATACGCTCCGCAGCGACCGTTGTCAAACGCTCATCCTGATAGTCTACTGGCAAACCAAAGAGTTCTTCTAGCTTGGCACCATAGGCTTGACTGGCTTCTACTCGCGGACCACTGGTATTGTTCATGTTCTTTGGCAAACCTACTACAAAGCGTTCTACCTTATAGCTGTCAACCAATTCCTTGATGCGGTCAAAACCAAACTGGCCCTGGTCCTCATTAATCTGGATGATTTCAAGTCCCTGAGCGGTGAAACCGAGCGGATCGCTAATAGCCACCCCTACTGTTTTTGAACCGACGTCCAATCCCATAATTCTCATAGATTATAGATCGACTCCTTGTCCTTTTAGGTAGTAGCGTACCAATTCTTCAACAATTTCATCACGCTCATACTTACGGATTTGATTTCGTGCATTGTTATAACGAGGAACGTAGGCAGGGTCTCCACTCAATACATAACCGACGATCTGGTTAATCGGATTGTAGCCCTTGTCATTCAAAGAAGCATAAACATCTGTCAATGTTTCGCTAATTTCTTTCTTATTGGAATCATCCAATTTAAACCGTACAGTTTCTTCAGTAAATCCCATTCTAACACCCTCTTTCCTTAGAATAGTACTATTATAGCACATTCCCTGACGTTCTACAAATAAGTCAGTCTATTAATTTGGATTTTCTATTGTTCTGTCGCCCCATTTGCCACTCTATCTGCAATATATTGGCTAGGTTCGTTTTTTAAGAGATTTTCAAGGCCGATATTTTTTAAATATTCCAGCTGAGATGCCTTTTTGACATCCAATACTTGAAAATCATAAGTCGTTGTCGTCTGGATTTCTATCTCGCTGAGTAGCTTGGTTTCCAGTTTGAATCCTGCTAGTTTGCGTGCCTCTTGGATGGTCTCATCCTTTTCTTCCGCTTCTAGAAGCGCTTTTTGCGTCTCCTCTAGGCCATTTTCAGAGATAAAGGTCTTGAGTTCATCCCCGACAGGTCGTTTTTGCTGGATGGTCAAGGTCAAAAACTGATTGCCTTTATAAGTAATGGTCTGAATCTGCTGCGTTCCATTTTCTGACTTCGGCATCAGCAAGGTCTTGGTGACAACCGTATTCTTTTCGGCATTGTCCAAAACGGGAAGGTTGGATTGGAGAGGTTCAGATGCTGTTGTAGAAGCAGCAGGGGTTTCCTTTTTTTGCCCACATCCCGCAAGCAAAAAGAGGAGAGCAAAACTAGCAATTAGTAACTTTTTCATAATTCCTCACATGATTTTAAAACAAAAGAGCAAACAAGGCTAGGAGTCACTCCCAGCCTTGATGTTTTATAGAGCTGCACGTAGACGTGCTTCTGCATTTTCTACATTACGGACAGAGCGTGGCAAGAAGGCACGGATATCATCTTCTTTATAGCCGACTTGTAGGCGCTTCTCATCAACGAGAATCGGACTCTTTAAGATCCGTGGTGTTTCCATGATTAAGTTGAGCACTTCATTGACACTCAAATCCTCGATGTCAACTCCAAGTGCCTTAGCGTAGCGGTTTTTTGACGAAACGATACTGGCAATTCCATTATCTGTTTTCGTGAGAATATCTAATAACTCTTCTCTTGTAATTCCTTCTTTACCGAGATTTTGTTCTTTATAACTTAACTGGTGGGCATTGAGCCAGGTTTTCGCTTTTTTACAGCTAGTACAACTTGAGACTGTATAAATTTTGATCATGTACCTACCCCTTTCGCTACATGTTACTATCAGTTTAGTCTATTATACCATAAAAAACATCCGACTTGCGACCTATTTTTAAAAAAAATTAACTTTTTTCGCGATTTTCGTACTTTTTTCTTGACAAAATCAATTTATAACCAACTTTTAAATTTTTTGATATACAATCGTTTTACAACTGTAACACTTATCATATAGAGAACGATAATCAAAAGCAAAAAGAGGAAATAAATTGGTTCCAAAGGGGTTAAATGAAGCAGGCTAGCAATTGAAGAGTAGGGAAGGAAGGTCACAAAACTAGCTGCTAGCAAGGTTGTTCCAAGAACAAACCATGATGGACGACTTTGTAAGAAAGGAAGTTTTGCTGAACGAAGCATATGGATAACCATGGTTTGGGACCACATGGATTCAATGAACCAACCTGTCTGGAACAAAATGATAAAGCCCGTTGCAGACTCTGCTCCGTGAGCATAAGCTTGACCTGTCGCCATTGGAACAATGACAAAATAGAGCAAGATAAAGGTCAAAATATCAAAGGCAGAAGAAATCGGACCCATCCAAATCATAAAACGAGTAATAGACTTAGCTTCCCACTTATGGGGATGCTTCAAAAAGTCTTCATCTACATTATCAAATGGCAAGGCAATGCAAGAAAGGTCGTAGACGAGGTTTAACACAATCAAGTGAATCGGAGCCATAGGAAGGAAAGGTAAAAAGATACCAGACACTAGCAGAGAGAAAATGTTCCCGAAATTAGAGCTGACCGTCATCTTGATATATTTGGTCATGTTGGCATAGACTTTGCGTCCTTCAACCAGCCCTTTTTCAAGCACCATCAAATCCTTATCTAGCAAAATGACATCAGCCGTTTCTTTGGCAATATCTACTGCTGTATCAACCGAAATCCCCACATCGGCCACTTTCATAGAAGGGGCATCATTGATCCCATCTCCCATATAGCCGACACAATGTCCATTCGATTTGATTTGTAAAATGATTCGTGCTTTTTGATCCGGAGAGAGTTTGGCAAAGACCGTCACTTTCTCAACTGCTTGAGCCAACTCTTCGTCCGTCATGGCATCAATATCAGAACCCAACAAGATTTGATCAACGTCTAAACCAACTTTTTCGCAAACTGCTTGGGTTACCTTCTCATTGTCTCCCGTCAAGATCTTTGTTTGAACACCGTGTTCTAACAAAGCTTGGATAGCAGGTGCTGCTGATGGTTTTGGTGGATCTAGAAAGGCAAGATATCCTGTTAGAATCATCTCTTTTTCATCTTCAACTGAGTAAGCAAAACCTTCTTTTAGGCCTGTTTTATAAGCGACTCCCAAGACTCGCAATCCCTGTTGATTAAGTTGATCTACTTCTTTTAAGATTTCCACTCGGATATCATCCGTCAGAGGGCTAATCTCACCTTGATATTCCACATGGGTTGAGATCGCAAGCATTTCCTCTAGGGCACCCTTGGTTACCAAACTAACAACTTCGTTCTCATCCTTGACGATGACACTCATCCGTCTGCGTTCAAAATCAAAAGGTAATTCATCTATTTTTTGGAAGCTAGTATCTAAATTTTGTAGAATAGCGTGTTCTTTAGCTTCTTTTTCAGTTCTACTGATAATAGCACGGTCCATTAAGTTTTTCAAACCGGTTTGAAAATAGGAATTGAGGTAGGCCCGTCTCAACACAGACAAATCCAAATCTCCGTGTATATCCAAAGGATATTCAAGGACAATTTCGTCTTGGGTAAGGGTTCCGGTTTTATCCGTGCATAAGATATCAATAGCACCTAGGTCCTGTATGGCATTGAGTTTTTTGATGACGACTTTTTCCTTGGCCATGATAATGGAGCCTTTTGCTAAACTAGCCGTGATGATCATAGGAAGCATCTCAGGTGTCAAACCAACACCAACACTCAGTGCAAATACGCCAGCTTCCAGCCAGTCGCCATCTGTCAAGCCATTGGAGAGAAAGACGATGGGAACCATGACCAACATCAAACGGATCAAGAGCCAAGAGATGCTGTTCATCTCCCGTTCAAAAGAGGTCGGTTCGTCATAGGTATTGAGAGTCTGCTCGATTTCTCCCATCATGGTATCATCACCAACCGCTAGAATCAAAGCCTTGGCACTTCCTGATATCACGTTGGTTCCCATAAAAGCGAGCGCTTCTGCTTCTAGCAGACTATCGAAGTTTGACTGACTCATTTTTGACAAGGCTAGTTTTTCAACCGAGTCACTTTCACCTGTCAAACCAGACTGTTGAACAAAGAAATCGCGTGATTCAATTAAAATGAGGTCTGCTGGTATCATATCCCCAGCACTTAACTTGACTATATCTCCAACGACCAAATCTTCAATTGCGACCTCTAAACTCTGGCCTTCGCGAATAACTGTGGCAGTGTTCACAATCATTTTTGATAGATTGGTCGCAGCCTTGTCACTCCGCAGTTCTTGGACAAAGCGTATGCCACCAGAAATCAATACGAGAACGACGATGATGATAGAGGTCGTCGGATCTTCTTGTCCAGGCTTCGCCAACCAGACATTGGTCACCATGGAGATCATAGCGATGACCAGCAGGATGATTGTAAATGGATTGATAATAGATTCGTAAATCTTTTTGAGGATACTGTCTTCTTGACCCTTGGTGATGGTGTTTTCGCCATATAGGTCACGATTTTTCTCCACCTGCTCCTCAGTCAAGCCTGTTAGACTTGTCTTATAAAAAGATAGAGTTTCGTTTAAGGGTGTGTGAATAGCTGTTGCTAATCTTTCTTTTGTAGTTTTCATTGGTTTCTCCTATCTGTATGAATGATGTGTTTCATACACAGAGACCAATCACTTTATAAGGGCAGAACGACACAAATCAGCGATTGGCTGTGTATGTGCGGTTCTGGATGATCGTCAATTTGCATCGTTTGTCTCCTTTCCTTGTTCTAAAACAGTAGAAAATCCCACCATAAAATGGCAGGATTAAAAAACTAATTATCTGTTTTTTCGTTCAAGCTTTAACTCCATAGGGCGATGTAATGAGCTTAGTCTTGGCCTTCGCGACCAGGACTGTTGACCAACGAGTAGTGTCTCCACTGCTTTGCGGTAGTCATCCGTATCCCTATGGTAGCCTCACCTACCGTTTTCGTCTATCAGTATAAACCTTTAAAATATAAAAGTCAATGATTTATCTTAATTTTCTTAAATAACAATTAATTCCTTTGGAGCAAGGGTCAATAATTCGCAACCTGTATCCGTAATCAAGATATCATCCTCGATACGCACCCCGTATTTTCCATCCAGATAAATACCCGGCTCATCGGTCAAGACCATGCCAGCCTTGATTGGCTCTTCTGACTTGCCAAAGTAAGGAATTTCATGGATATCCAAACCAATCCCATGTCCAATCCCGTGGCTGAAGTAAGGACCGTAGCCTGCATCGTTAATAATCTGGCGCGGAATCCTGTCAAAATCAATTCGACTGAGACCAGCCTTGGCTGCATCTATGAGGGCTTGATTGCTGCGCAGGACAATATCATAAATCTCCCGCTCTTCATCTGTCACCTGCCCCACATGAACTGTCCGCGTCATATCGCTGACATAGTGGTTGTAGTAGCAACCAAAGTCCATGGTCAGGGTTTCACCCTTTTGAATGACCTTGTCACTAGCCACGCCATGTGGCATAGCAGAGCGGTAGCCCGAAGCGATGATAAAATCAAAAGAAGCACCTGAAGCACCTAGCTGGCGCATACGGGCATCTAAAAAGTTCATAACGGCTAGCTCAGTCGTCTCACCGGGCTTGATAAAATCCAGTACATCTAGGAAGGCTTGGTCAGAAATCTGGCAGGCCCTACGAATGGTTGCGATTTCTTGCTCATCCTTGATCATCCGCAGATTTTCAATAAAACCAGTCATTGGAACCAGCTCATGACCAGCAAACACACTTTCCAGCATCTTGAAGTAAGCATAGGAAATCTCGTCATCAAAGCCAATTTTTTCCAGCTTGTCGTCCGCTATAATTTTAGCAATTTCACCAACCGCATCGCGCGTTTCCACAATGTCAAAGCCCTCAACCACGCCCTTGGCAATAAGAGTATAACGAGAATCCGTCAGAAAAATCCGGCGCTTTTTACTGATGAAAACTGTCGCCTCTGTCCCGCTGAAACCAGTCAGATAGTAAATATTCTTCAGATTGGTTACTAAGACAGCATCACACTCTGTCTGTTTTAAGGCTACTTCAAATTTTTCAACTCTTGATAACATGAGAAAACCTCCATAAAATGATTTAATTTATTATAGCAAAAAAATATCGAAAATAATACAATCTATATAGCTAAGATTAGATAAAATTGACATTTGAAAGCGCTTAATGTATAATTTCTGTTAAACAAGAAAGAATGAGGTATCGATATGAATAAAACAGAATTGCTGTTACAAAGACTAGATGAGATTGGTCAGTCTCTAAAAGATTCGAACCAAGCACTAGCTTTGCTGGCGCTTGGTTCTTGCGGAACAGAAAGAGAACGATTGGATCAGTACTCAGATTTAGACTTCTTTGTTATTGTAAAAGATGGCTACAAGCAGACCTATATCCAAGACCTAACCTGGTTAAGTAAGCTAGAACCAATTGCATTTCACTACCAAAATACAGTGGACGGACATAAAGTTCTATTTGAAGATGATGTTTTTTGTGAATTTGCTGTCTTTGAAGCTCACGAACTAGTAAACATTCCCTTCTCTGAAGGCAAGATTATCTGGAAGGAGGTCGGTTTTGATGAAACAATCTGTCAGCCACAAAGACTGCCATCAAAAGAAAACAGAGATCGTGAATGGCTGTTGGGAGAAATTTTATGTAATCTATATTTAGGGCTAGGTCGCTATCAGCGAGGCGAAAAATTAGCTGCTTATGATTTAATACAAAACAGATCCGTCAAGCTTTGGACTGAACTAATCAGTTTGGAAACAACTTCTAAATCTAATTTTATAGATATCTTTAATACCAACAGACGATTTGAAGAAGGTTATCCAAAGGAAGCCAAGCAATTACCTCACTTTTTGCAAGGTTACGAACGCATTTCTGAGTCTGCTCAAGCACTCCTAGAATATCTGGATAAACACTATTCTCTTAACCCATTTATAAAAGAAAAAATTCGTAATTTATTATAAAAAAGACTCTGCCTAAAAAAGCAGAGCCTTTTAAATCTTATTTTAACTTTCCTTTCAAATAGTGTCCTGTGTAGCTGGCTTCGTTGGCCGCTACTTCTTCTGGGGTTCCTGTTGCGATGATGGTTCCACCACCGACACCGCCCTCAGGACCCAAATCGATGATATGGTCTGCTGTCTTGATAACATCTAGATTGTGCTCGATGACGAGGACTGTATTTCCATCGTCGACAAAGCGAGCCAAGACTTTAAGCAAGCGAGCGATATCCTCAGTATGAAGCCCTGTCGTTGGCTCATCCAGAATGTAGAAGGATTTTCCTGTCGAGCGTTTATGGAGTTCACTAGCCAACTTCATACGCTGAGCTTCTCCTCCAGAAAGGGTGGTAGCCGGTTGCCCTAGCGTTACATAGCCCAGCCCCACATCCTTGATGGTCTGAAGTTTGCGTTGAATCTTGGGAATGTGTTGGAAGAATTCCACCGCATCGTTGACGGTCATGTCCAAGACCTGCGAGATATTCTTTTCCTTGTAGTGAACTTCAAGGGTTTCACTGTTATAGCGGGTCCCGTGGCAGACTTCACAGGCTACATATACATCTGGCAAGAAGTGCATCTCGATCTTGATGATTCCGTCACCCGAGCAGGCTTCACAACGACCTCCCTTGACGTTAAAACTGAAACGGCCCTTCTTATAGCCTCGTATCTTAGCTTCATTTGTCTGGGCAAAGAGGTCACGTATATCGTCAAAGACCCCCGTATAGGTAGCCGGGTTGGACCTCGGCGTTCGTCCAATTGGGCTCTGGTCAATATCAATCAAGCGGTCTACATGCTCAATCCCTGTAATCGTCTTAAACTTACCAGGTTTGTCTGAATTGCGATTGAGCTTCTGGGCAATGGCTTTTTTGAGAATGCTGTTGATTAAGGTCGATTTCCCTGAACCTGATACACCTGTCACTGCGATGAATTTTCCTAGCGGGAAGCGAGCGGTGATATTTTGCAAGTTGTTCTCACGCGCTCCTGTCACCTCGATAAAACGACCATTTCCGGAACGGCGCTCTTCTGGTACTGGAATCGCTCGTTTTCCTGATAAGTACTGGCCTGTAATAGACTTACTGTTACGGGCCACCTGCTTGGGCGTTCCTGCAGCAACAATCTCGCCACCAAAAACACCGGCACCTGGACCAACGTCAATCAGATAATCCGCCTCGCGCATGGTATCTTCGTCGTGTTCCACCACGATGAGAGTATTGCCCAAGTCACGCATCTTTTTCAGACTGGCAATCAAGCGGTCATTATCCCTCTGGTGAAGACCAATCGACGGCTCATCCAGGATATAAAGGACACCTGATAGGTTGGACCCAATCTGGGTTGCCAAGCGAATACGCTGACTCTCCCCACCTGAAAGGGTTCCTGCCGAACGTGACAGAGTCAAATAGTTGAGTCCCACGTTATTGAGGAAGGTCAAGCGATCCTTTATTTCCTTGAGGATAGGACGGGCAATGATGGCTTCATTTTCAGACAGGGTCAGCTGGCTCACTAATTCCAAATGGTCTGCGATAGACAGGTCCGAAATTTCACCGATATGTGGCCCTTGCTCCCCACCCACACGGACAGACAAGGCCTGATCGTTGAGACGGTAGCCGTGGCAAGTTCCGCAGGTCAGCTCATTCATGTAGAGGCGCATCTGGGTGCGCGTGTAATCACTGTTAGTCTCATGGTAACGACGCTTGATATTATTGACAACCCCCTCAAAAGGAATGTCAATATCGCGCACTCCACCAAATTCATTTTCATAGTGGAAATGGAATTCCTTGCCATCTGAGCCGTAAAGAATCAAGTTTTTATCTTCTTCTGACAAGTCTTCAAAAGGCTTATCCATATCTACTCCAAAGGCTGTCATGGCCTGCTCTAGCATGTTTGGATAGTAGTTGGATGAGATAGGATTCCAAGGTGCCAAGGCTCCCTCACGCAAAGTTTTGCTGGTATCAGGAACCACCAAGTCAACATCCACCTCTAGCTTGATGCCCAAACCGTCACACTCACTACAAGATCCAAAAGGAGCATTGAAGGAGAAGAGTCGAGGCTCTAATTCTGGGACAGTAAAACCACAAACTGGACAGGCATAGTGCTCAGAAAAGAGCAACTCCGAATCGTCCATAGTGTCGATAATCACATAACCTTCTGCGATACGAAGGGCAGCCTCAATGGAGTCAAAGAGACGGCTACGGATGCCCTCCTTGATGACAATACGGTCGACCACAACATCGATATTGTGTTGCTTGCTCTTGGATAACTCTGGCACTTCGGTCACATCATAAACTTCCCCATCCACACGAACACGAACATAGCCATCTTTCTGAATCTTTTCAATGACGCTCTTATGTTGCCCTTTTTTCTTACGAATGACAGGAGCTAATATTTGCAGGCGCTGACGTTCTGGCAATTCCAAGACCTTATCCACGATTTGCTCTACAGAAGAAGCCTTGATAGCCCCGTGCCCGTTGATACAGTAAGGCGTCCCCACACGTGCGTAGAGGAGACGCAGATAATCGTTGATTTCAGTCGTGGTTCCCACGGTCGAACGAGGGTTTTTGCTGGTGGTTTTCTGGTCGATGGAAATAGCTGGGCTGAGACCATCAATGGCATCCACATCTGGTTTTTCCATATTGCCCAAGAATTGTCGAGCATAGGCTGATAGACTCTCTACATAGCGACGTTGCCCCTCCGCATAAAGGGTATCAAAGGCCAGACTGGATTTCCCAGACCCTGACAAACCAGTCACAACGACCAGCTTGTCTCGCGGAATCTCCACATCAATATTTTTTAAGTTATGGGCACGTGCCCCATGAATCACAATTTTATCTTGCATCTTTGTTCTTTCTAGTCCATTATTGCTTTCCATTATACCAAAAAATGTGAAATTCTATTACCCAAAAAGCTGTTTTTATAGTATAATAGTACGGTGCAAAAAATGAATCACTGAATAGTAGGAAAGGATAGGGGATATGAAACAAGTTTTTCTCTCAACAACAACGGAATTTAAAGAGATCGACACGCTTGAACCAGGTACTTGGATCAACCTCGTCAATCCTACACAAAATGAATCGTTGGAAATCGCTAACGCCTTCGACATTGACATTGCCGACCTTCGAGCACCGCTCGATGCGGAAGAAATGTCCCGTATTACCATCGAAGATGAGTACACTTTGATCATCGTGGACGTTCCCATCACAGAGGAAAGAAACAATCGTACCTACTACGTTACGATTCCGCTGGGGATTATCATCACAGAGGAAACCATTATCACCACCTGCTTGGAACCCCTCCCCGTTCTCGATGTCTTTATCAACCGTAGACTGCGCAACTTTTACACCTTCATGCGTTCACGCTTTATCTTCCAGATTCTCTATCGCAACGCCGAACTTTACCTTACGGCCCTTCGTTCGATTGACCGTAAGAGTGAACAAATCGAAAGTCAACTTCACAAATCCACTCGAAACGAAGAGCTGATTGAGCTCATGGAATTGGAAAAGACCATCGTCTATTTCAAGGCCTCACTGAAGACGAACGAGCGCGTGATTAAGAAATTGACTAGCGCAACTAGCAATATCAAGAAATACCTAGAAGACGAAGACCTACTCGAAGACACTCTGATTGAAACCCAACAGGCCATCGAGATGGCAGATATCTATGGAAATGTCCTTCACTCTATGACAGAGACCTTTGCCTCTATCATTTCCAACAACCAGAACAACATCATGAAGACCCTGGCTCTCGTGACCATCGTTATGTCTGTCCCAACCATGATCTTCTCAGCCTACGGGATGAACTTTAAGGATAATGAAATCCCTCTAAACGGTGAGCCTCATGCCTTCTGGTTAATCGTCTTTATCGCCTTTGCTATGAGTGTTTCGCTCACTCTCTATCTCATCCATAAAAAATGGTTCTAAGAGGAATCCCTATGTCTCAGATTGATTTACAAAAATTAACTAAGAAAAACCAAGAGTTTATCCACATCGCTACCCAACAATTTATTAAAGATGGTAAAACAGACGCTGAAATCAAGGCTGTCTTTGAGGAAGTCATTCCTAAAATCCTTGAAGAGCAAGCCAAGGGGACGACTGCACGTTCCCTCTACGGGGCTCCAACCCACTGGGCTCATAGCTTCACTGTCAAGGAGCAATACGAAAAAGAGCATCCAAAAGAAAATGACGATCCAAAACTCATGATTATGGACTCAGCCCTTTTTATCACCAGTCTCTTTGCATTGGTTAGCGCTCTGACTACCTTCTTCTCTACAGATCAGGCTATTGGCTATGGCTTGATTACCCTCTTGTTGGTTGGACTTGTAGGAGGACTTGCCTTCTACTTGATGTACTACTTTGTCTACCAGTACTATGGACCAGACACAGATCGTAGCCAGCGCCCTCCTTTCTGGAAATCAATCCTCGTCATCCTCGCTGCTATGCTTCTTTGGTTGGTTGTCTTCTTTGCAACAAGCTTCCTACCAGCCAACCTCAATCCAGTCCTTGCTCCATTGCCTTTGGCTATCCTGGGAGCTGCCCTTCTCGCTCTTCGCTTCTATCTCAAGAAACGTTTCAATATCCGAAGTGCAAGCGCGGGCCCATCACGTTATTAAGAAAAGTGAAAAGCTATGGCATATAGTCAATCTTTAGCTCAGCAGATTCGAAAAATTCTAGCACTCAAACTTCCTCCCCAAATTTTCGAAGAAGAGCTAGAAGAAAAGAAACTGTTTGGTGGCCTTGCCTTTATGATTCGTGGGAAAATGGTCCTTACAGTCAGTTCCAGAAAGGACGAGCTGGTTATGGTGAGAATTGGCAAAGAAATAGAAAAGCAAGTTCTACCCCGAACAGGAGCTCATACTACATTGATGAGAGGGAGACCTTATCATGGCTATATAGACCTAGATATCGAAGGTCAAAAAGAACTTCCTTACTGGATTGATTTAGCTCTCTCCTATAATCAAGAGTTGACCAAGTAACTCATATCTAGCGAGATTAGAAAAACGAAAAGCAACTGCATAGGGGGTTGCTTTTTTTCCTGCTTTCTTGAGATTCAATAGCACTTCTGAGTCTCATTATTGTAGTTTTCTCTCACCTTTTGTGATAAAATAGGCTCAATCAATTTCTAGGAGGATGAGGTATGGTTTCTACTATTGGTATTGTTAGTTTGTCTAGTGGTGTTATCGGAGAGTATTTTGTCAAACATGAAGTGGAGCTAGGTATCCAGCGTCTCAAGGATCTTGGACTCAATCCTGTCTTTTTGCCCCATTCGCTAAAGGGCTTGGACTTTATCAAGGATCATCCCAAGACGCGTGCAGAGGATTTGATGCAGGCCTTTTCGGACGATAGCATCGACATGATCCTATGCGCCATCGGTGGGGATGATACCTATCGCTTGCTACCCTACCTTTTTGAAAATGACCAACTACAAAAAGTTATCAAACAAAAGATTTTTCTTGGCTTCTCGGATACCACTATGAACCACCTTATGTTGCATAAACTAGGAATCAAGACTTTTTACGGCCAATCATTTCTAGCGGACATTTGTGAGTTAGACAAAGAAATGTTGCCCTATAGCCTCCACTACTTTAAAGAATTGATCGAGACTGGGAGAATCTCAGAAATCCGCCCTAGCGACCTTTGGTATGAGGAACGGACTGATTTTAGTCCCAAGGCCCTGGGAACAGCTCGTATCAGTCATGTAAATGCAGGTTTTGACTTGTTACAAGGAAATACCCAGTTTGAGGGAGAAATTCTCGGAGGTTGCCTTGAATCTCTCTATGATATCTTTGACAATTCTCGATACGCAGACAGCACGGAGCTCTGCCAAAAGTACAAACTCTTCCCTGACTTATCCGACTGGGAAGGAAAGATCCTCTTGCTAGAAACAAGTGAAGAAAAACCTGAACCTGAGGATTTCAAAAAAATGTTGCAGGCTTTGAAAGAAACTGGGATATTTAAGGTCATCAGTGGACTCTTGGTCGGGAAACCAATGGATGAAACCTTCTATGACGACTATAAGGAAGCACTATTGGATATCATTGATAACAATATCCCGATTGTCTATAATCTAAATGTCGGCCACGCAACGCCAAGAGCCATTGTTCCCTTTGGCGTTCACGCCTATGTAGATGCACAGGAGCAAGTCATTCGCTTTGACGATAACAAAAAATAAACAATTTCTCCATTTTTGTGCTTTGGTATTGATTTTCGTTACAATTTGTGTCTGAATTTATTGCATTTTGCTTATTTCTATGATATCTTTTTAAAGGAGGTGTATATGACTAAACAAAAAATAAATCAAATTGTCGGTTCAATCGGGGCCTTTATCGGGATTATTGTATTTATCGCCTACATCCCACAAATTTTTGCCAATTTACAAGGCAACAAAGCTCAACCATTCCAGCCTTTATCCGCAGCAGTATCTTGTTTAATTTGGGTTATTTACGGATGGACAAAAGAGCCTAAGAAGGATTGGATACTAATTATTCCAAACTCAGCTGGCGTTGTCTTAGGTGGACTGACATTTCTTACTGCACTATAAAAGTTACTAGCATATAATCAAAAAGCTGAGATAATTTTCTCAGCTTTTTCTATTTTCTCAGATAGTTAGACGCTTGGACTCACTAATTTCCGTTTTTCCACTCACAATCATTTTCGTGGTCGTCAATCAAACCTGCTGCTTGTAGAAAAGCCAAAACCGCAACTGGACCTGTGAATTTGAAACCACGTTTTTTGAGATCCTTGGATATTTTCTCAGATAAAGACGTTTTAGCTGGGGCTAAGCGATAGTCGGGGACATCATTGATGATGGTTTGTCCATTGACAAAAGACCAGAGATAGGCATCAAAGGAGCCATATGCTTCCTGAACTTGTAAAAATGCTTGGACATTGGAGCGTGTCGCAAAGAGCTTGGCACGATTTCGGATGATGGCTGGATTCTCTAACAAGGCTTCCAACTCCCCATCTGTCATTTCCGCGACCGCTTGAATTTGATAGCCATGAAATGCTTCTCGGAAAGCCTGGCGTTTGTTGAGTACCGTTTCCCAAGACAGACCAGCCTGATAAGTCTCCATACAGAGCAGTTCAAAAAGAGCGCGGTCATCATGAAGGGGTTGCCCCCACTCCTCATCATGATAGGCTACATATAAGGGATTATTCATTTTTACCCAACCACAGCGTTTTGGCATATTATACTCCTATTTGACCAACATCTTAAGGGCCGACTTGATATAGTTCTCTGCTGTATCCGTCGTTCCTTCAAAGAATTTCTTGATTTTCTTAAGTTCAGTCGCCTTGTAGCCCAGTGCCAGCATGGCTTCCATAGCTTCTTCCAGTTCTTGGTTTTCAGCGCTGGTTTGCACTGCGACCTTGGAAGGAAGGTCATCACTAGCCACGACTACCTTGCCTTCCAAGTCCAGCACCATCTGCTGGGCTGTTTTCTTGCCAATTTTAGGGAACTTGGTCAAGTAGGTGATGTTCTTAGTCTCGATCGCTTGAACCAAGCCAGCATTGTCATCAGCTGCGATGATAGCAAGAGCTGACACAGGACCAATCCCTGAGACCGAGATCAGACTGAGAAAGAGCTTTTTCTCATCTTCTGAGCGAAAACCGTAGAGCAGATGGGCATCCTCACGAACAACTTGGTGCACATAAATCTGAGTTTCTTGATTGACCTGACCTGAGTAGGCATAGGGATTGGCTACATGCAAGATATAACCGATAGAGTTGACTTCCAATACGATGTACTTGGCTGTAATTTTACTGATGATTCCTTTAAAATATTCGTACATTATTTTCACTTTCTATAATTGATTTGCAATTCCGTGTAAATGCGCTGCTCTGATGATAAGAAGCAGCCCAAGTACTGCACACACAATAAAAACGAGCCAAACACCTACAGCACCTGTTGCAGCGCTGATAGAAATCATCGCCCCCGCTAAAATAGACGCTAAAGGCTGCGCCATATTAAGGAAACCTGAGTAGGTTCCGAGCTTATTCTCATTCATCATTTCCGCCCGCAAAACTTGGCTTGGCGGCATGCAGATGAGTTCCCCCATAGTATAGAGAATGGCTAGCAAAAACAGAGCCCAGAAACTCCTGAAGACAATGGTGAAAAGCATACCCAAGTCAAAGATAATACTTCCCAATAAAAACTGCGGTATGATCTTCATTTCCTTGGTCAAACGATTGGCAGTCGTTATGAAGCAAACAATAATCAGGGTATTGATAAAAACCATGATACTGAGCATCTTAGCTCCTGAAATATGAATACCGAAAACACTACTCGCGATGAATGACTCTTTCAAATGAACGGGTATATAATTGTCAATTTGCAACCAGATAACACCATTAAATACAGTCCCTAACGTATAAAGTAGGAAAATTTTGTCCTGAAAAACAGAAACATAATTTTTCACAGTTGCCAAAGGACTGCTACCATGCTCAAAGACCAGATTAGCTGGCTTGCTTTCTGAAAAATATTTCCAAGCGAGGAAAAAATTCAAGAAGCTAATCACCGTCAAAACCAGAAGCAGCTCAAAAAAATGGTGGTCGTAAAAGAAACCTGCAAGCCCTGCTCCTAACATAACGGATACATTGACAAACCAATAACTAATCGTATAAACGAAACGGCGATTTTGCTCGTCGGTCAAATCAATAATCATCGCATCAATAGCCGGCCAAGAGAAAGTTCCTGCGGTCTCTGCCAGCAACATTCCGACAAAAGTCAAAAAGGGAAAAATATGATTAGGCATATTTGCCAGCAGCACAAGAAAGTAGCCACTAGCAAGACCAAAGTTTCCCCAGTCAATGACTTTCTTACGTCCCCAAAGATCCGCCAAATGTCCACCATACAGTCCAGCTAAAAAACCAATGAGTTTGGTTGTGATCATCAATAACCCCGCCCAAAAGGCTCCAAAATATTGAACATAGTACATGGCCATAAAAGGAGTAATGGCACTCTCTAAAATCCGTGCTACAAAGCTCATCCATTCCCGCATTTGAATTTGCTTGGGGAGGGCAAAAAATTCTTTCATCTTTCATTCCTTTTTCATAATTTCTTCGCTTTTTCTTACCTAGTATATCATATTTCCCCGAGACAGACTGCAACAAAAGGTGCACCCTCTGGTTGACAAATAGTACAAGAGATTGTATTCTCATTATAAGTAAAAATTGTTAGGATAGAGGTAGAAAAAGGAGGATAGAATCATGAAACTCGCAGAAAAACTATTTGAGCTCCGAAAGGAAAAAGGTTGGTCCCAGGAAAAGCTAGCAGAACAAATCAATGTCTCTCGGCAAAGTATCTCCAAGTGGGAGTCTGGTCAAGTTCTTCCAGAAATCGAAAAAATCATTGAATTAAGCAAGATTTTTCAAGTGACAACTGACTATCTACTACTAGATGAAAACTCTGAAAAAACTTCTACAGAAGTGATTTTGGAGGAAGATAAGGACAAATACTATAAAGAAGTTAAATCTTTTGGCCTCTGGCAGGTGATTTATATTTTCGTCTTAGCTCTGGCTATCTATCTCTTTTTAGCTGGTTCTAGTTTTCCAGCCGAGTTCACCGCCTGGATTTGGCTGACCTTCGTTCTTTTGATTGCTTCAGCGATTGCTATCAGCAAGACTCTCAAAACCAAACAACGTTATCTTGATAAAGTGATTGGTCTTGAGAATCCCTCAAACCAAGACGACTCTATGAAACCTTGAGTCAATTGAATCATATTTCTCATTACTTTTTCTTGTCAAGCAAGTGTAAACCTCATGGCAAGTTGCCATGTCCATTCAAAATTCCCACCATAGAAAAGCTAAAAAGCCTTGTTTGGAAAAAACAAAGGCTTTTTGTGTTCTTAATATTTCCCCAACTCACGGAGACTCGTATGATTTTCCTGAATGCGTCGGAACATTTTTTCCATATCCGACTTGGTAAAATGCACCAAAACAGGACGTCCGTGGGGACAGTTGTAAGGATTGTCACATTGAGAAAGCTGATAAAGGAGTTGTCTGGCTGAGTGGTCATCGATGCGATGGTTGGCCTTGATAGACCGTTTGCAGGACATCATGATAGCCAGCTCTGCTCGGTATTTCTTGATCGAAACTTCCTTGGTCAAAAGGAGCATATCACACATTTCATAGATGCCTGACTCAATCTCCTCTTCTGCCATCCAAATAGGATGTTCACGCAGGATAAATTGATTTTCTCCATACTCTGCTAGAAAAACACCTACTTCCTCTAGGAGAGGCATTCTTTCTCTAAGACGAAGGGCATCATCCGCAGGAAATTCAAAGATGTAGGGCACTAAGAGTTGCTGCTGACTCTGGTCAACATTGCCGATGCTTTCACGGTATTCCTCGTACTTAACCCGCTCCTGAGCTGCATGCTGGTCAATGATATAGAGTCCATCTCGCCCCTGGGCAAAGAGATAAGTCCCGTGCATCTGTCCGAAAAATTCCAATTCTGGAAAGCTTGATGATTCTTCTCGCTCCAGCTTATCATAGGCTTTATCGAGACTAGCAAGGTCCAACTCTGGATGGTCTAGTTGGTCATAGCTAGCTGGCTTTCTCTCTGCAAAATGCAGTTTTGCAGGCTTGGTCAACTGGTCCAAGGTTTCCTTGGCAAACAGGGTTAAATCCTGTCTTTCTTCAGTCAAGCCTACTTGATGGTCTGAAACCTCAACTTGAGTCGGTCTTGTTACTTCTGTTTGTTCATAGTAAAGCGTATTTTCTTTGAGTGGGAGAATGGTCTGCTCTACCTTTTGACGATTACGCACGGTCGACTTGGCAAGATTTTCTAAAGCATCAGGTATCAAGGTCTGTTCCTTAAGACTCTTTGCGATAGCTTCTGAGACAAGTGCCATCAGCTCTCTTTCCTTAGAAATCCGCACCTCTTGCTTGGTTGGATGAACATTGACATCAGCCAGATAAGGATCGATATGGATGTGAATGACAGCCAGTGGAAAACGCCCTACCATGAGCTTGCTTCCATAACCGTCAAGAATAGCACGGTTGAGTAGAAAGTTCTTGATATAACGGCCATTGATGAAGAGGCTGATATAGTTACGATTTGCTCGTGTCAATTCAGGCAATGAAACAAAACCTGAAATTTCGAAATCTAGATCAGAGTTCTCAATTTCAATCATCTTCTTTGCACTCGCCAAACCATAAATTCCTGCGATGGCTTGTCGCAGTTGACCAGTTCCTGCTGTCCGTGTCATTTCCTTGCCATCACTGATCAAACTAAAAGAAATCTCAGGATGAGCCAATCCCAGACGGTTAACAATATCAATGATATGAGACAACTCCGCTTGCTGGCTCTTCATATACTTGAGACGGGCAGGTGTATTGAAAAAGAGGTCCTCAACACAAACTTTGGTCCCCACAGGACTAGTCGCTGGGATGACTTCCTCAACTTCTCCCCCACGCGCAACGAGCTTGGTCCCATGACTCGCACCATCCACCGCCGTCAACAGAGTCAAGACACTGACAGAAGCGATAGAGGGCAGGGCTTCACCACGAAAACCAAGCGTCCGAATCCGAAAGAGGTCTGCTTGATTTTTTATCTTACTGGTCGCATGTCGACGCAAGGCCAACTCAACCTCATCGTGGGCAATTCCATGGCCATTATCTGTGATTTGAATCTTCTTAAGACCAGCTTCCTCAATCTCAATGATAATCTGGCTAGAACCCGCATCAATGGCATTTTCTACCAACTCTTTGACCACACTGGCAGGACGTTCAATGACCTCTCCTGCCGCGATCTGGTTTGCCAACACTTCTGGCAATTCAATAATATGAGACATCTTTCAGCCCCTTTCTGTATCTATTTTCCTAGAAATTGATTAGTGCTATTATACCATATTTCAGATGTTACCAGAAAAAGCAAATACCACATAGACTCCAAATCTCTCCACATAGACAAAAGCTCTTGCCATGGGTCGTAAAATAGTGTTTAATAAAGGTGTACAGGAAGTGATCACAATTTTGTATGAAATGTAAGGAGGGAAATTTATGAAAGTAGAACTACAGATTAAGGAGACTTACGAGGAAGAAAAGCTGATTGTCCAAACTCCTCAGCCGACCGAAAAAGTCCAGAAAGTCATCGAGTTCGCTGAAAATCTTGACCAAAAAGAAACAATCAAAGGAAAGATTGAAGATCAGGTCTATCTAATTAAGGTTAGTAAGATTCAACGCTTCTATATCGAGAATCGCAAGGTTCTAGCAGAAACTGCATCTCAGGCCTATACCATTGATTTGCGACTCTATCAGGTTCTTGAAATGCTGCCGACCACTTTTATCCAAATTTCCCAATCTGAAATCGTCAATATCGATTCCATCTCTCATCTCAAACTCACTCCCAACGGCCTGGTTGAAATTTTCTTAAAAAACGAAAGCTTCACTTACTCTTCACGCCGTTACCTAAAAACCATCAAGGAGAAATTAGAACTATGAAAAAACAAATCTTTCACGATGCAGCCGCTGGTGTACTTATCGGCCTCATCCTCTCTATCCTCTTTTCACTCATTTATGCACCAAATACCTATGCCCCACTAAGTCCCGAGTCTCTTATCGGCCAAGCGATGGCTCAACATCAGGTTCACGGTGCTCTAGTCTTGCTCTACTGTATGGTCATCT
Source organism: Streptococcus sp. D7B5 (assembly GCF_029691405.1). Lineage (NCBI taxonomy): Bacteria > Bacillati > Bacillota > Bacilli > Lactobacillales > Streptococcaceae > Streptococcus > Streptococcus sp. D7B5. Next base: position 1,609,792 of record NZ_CP121467.1, on the reverse strand, counting down.
GGTCAGCTATCGGTGTTCTCTTTAGCTTTGGCAGCCGCTTATTCAGCCGTGACTGGAGCCTGCTCCGTGCCACACTTTCCCATTTCTTCCTCATGCTGATTGGCTTTGTTCCACTAGCAACTCTGGCTGGTTGGTTCCCCTTCCACTGGACCTTCTATCTCCAGCTCATTCCAGAGTTTGCGATTGTCTACCTCATCATCTGGGCTATTCTCTATAAAAGAGAAGCTAAAAAAGTAGACCACATCAATCAACTTTTGGCCCATAAAAAGTAATAGAGAAAAATCCCACTCACAAAAATGTGAGTGGGATTTTTTTATAACTTTTGTTTGAGCTCAACCAAGACATTCATAGCCTGCATCGGTGTCATATTGTAAACATCCAGTTTAGCTAATTCTGCTAGGATAGGATGCTCTGCAGGGGTATCAAAGAGTGACATCTGTTCAGTAACAGCACTTGTTTCTCTCATTGGAGCAGGACTTTCCGTCTCTTGATTCTCCAGTTGAGTCAATATCTTATCCGCTCTTGATAAAAGTTCTGCTGGTAAGCCAGCAATCTTAGCAACGTGGATACCGTAGGATTTGTCAGCTGGTCCTGGTTCGATCTTGTGAAGGAAGGTAACCTGCCCATCCTGCTCCAAGGTCGCCACATGGACATTGACCAAGTTTTTCAAGCTGGACTCCAGACTGGTCAACTCATGGTAGTGGGTCGCAAAGAGGGTTTTGGCTCCGATATGTTCATGAATGTATTCGATGATGGACTGGGCAAGAGCCATCCCATCATATGTTGCCGTTCCCCGTCCCAATTCATCGAAGAGAATGAGAGAGTTCTTGGTCGCATGCGAAATGGCATTGTTGGCCTCCATCATCTCTACCATGAAGGTTGATTGACCTGAAACCAAGTCATCTGCTGCTCCGATACGGGTAAAGATAGCATCAAAGATCGGCAAATGGGCGCTCTCCGCCGGCACATACGAGCCCAGCTGGGCCATAACCGCAGTCATGGCTAACTGGCGCATGTAGGTTGACTTCCCACTCATGTTGGGCCCTGTAATTAGCTGAATACTCGTATCTTCTGCCATCTGGATACTATTTGGAATATAGGTCTGAGCTCCCATGACCTTTTCGACGACAGCATGGCGCCCTTTCTGGATATTGATTTGTGAATCATCCCCAAACTCTGGTCGAATCAAATGCTGAGTTTCAGCCACAACTGCTAGACTTTGCAAGACATCAACCGTTGCAATTCCTTGGGCTAGAGCCTGCAAACGCTGGATGTACTTGCTGACTTCCTCACGGATACGCATAAAGATTTCATATTCTAGGTTGGCTGACTTCTCACGCGCCTCCAGCATATCCCCCTCGATACGGGCTAACTCCTCTGTCCCAAAGCGTTCCGAGTTTTTCAGTGTTGCCTTGCGGAAAAAGTGGGATGGCACATTTCCCAGTTGCGAATTGGTCACATGGAAATAATAGCCATCTTTTTTATTGTAGTCAATCTTAAGCGTGCTGATGCCAGAGTTTTCTCTCTCCTTAGCCTCAATCTCAGCAATCCAGCTAGTCCCTTCTCTGAGCACACGACGGTACTTGTCTAAGGTCTCATCAAATCCCGTACGGATAATGCCACCTTCCGTAATCACGTGAGGAGCTTCAGGAGCAATGGCAGCACTAATCAAGCTCTCCAACTCAGGAATGGCATCTAACTGTGCGATGAGGTAGGCCAGAGCAGGCTGCTCCATTCCCTCTAAAATCGCTCGAATCCGTGGTACACTAGATAAGGTGGTCGCCAATTGCAAGAGATCCTTTGGATTGGTCTTACCAAAAGAAACCCGACTAGCCAAACGTTCGATGTCATAAACACCCTTGAGGCTATCCGTTAAATCGCTGCGCTCAAAGAAGTGGTCAAGAAAGACCTGCACCACGTCTTGACGTTGGATGATTCGCTCCTTATCAATCAAAGGACGATGGATCCAAGAACGCAAGAGCCGCATGCCCATAGCTGTTTTGGTTTCATCCAAAAGCCAGAAAAGACTCCCTTGCTTCTTGCCTGAACGGGCATTCTCAAGCAAATCCAAACTAGCCTTGGTCGCATAATCCATCTGCAAGAAATCTTTGATTTCATAGCGGATAACTGGTTTGAGGTGGTTCAATTCCCGCATCTGGGTTCGGTGAACATACTGGAGTAGCTTACTAGCTGCCGCTTGCTCCACAGCTGCCAGTCGTGAACCCAATAAATGGATGTCCTCAAAACCTTCTTTCTCATAGGAAATCACCAGATTCATCTGACGACTTAGAATTTGTTCTTCTTCCTCAGGCAAGTCATAACCCAGCACCACTTCACGAGCCTTGAGATTGCGAATTTCCCCACAAACCAACGTGAAATCTAGTAGACCTGTCACATAGAAATCACCCGTCACCAAATCCATATAAGCCAGACCAAACTGATTGCCATCACGATCTAAGGAAACCAAGAAATTATTCTGACTATCCGACTTACTGCTATCAACGACCGTTCCAGGTGTGATGACCTGGACCACCTCTCGCTTGACAACCCCCACTGCTTGTTTGGGATCTTCCATCTGTTCTGCAATGGCAACTTTATAGCCCTGCTCAATCAGAACATCGATGTACTGCTGGGCAGAATGATAGGGGACGCCCGCCATTGGTATCGGATTTTCTGCATTTTTATTCCGACTCGTTAAGGAAATTTCTAAAATTTGTGCTGCATTAATTGCATCTTCATAGAACAACTCGTAAAAGTCACCCATTCGAAAAAGCAAAAAAGCATCTGGGTATTGTTTCTTAATATCCACATACTGTTGCATGCCGGGTGATAGCTTTTCTGTTGCCATTTTTCGTCTCTCCTTGCTAAAAATAAGTCTTGAGAGCAACTCCCAAGACCTTATTTATCTTTCATCAAATCTAGCAAACGATCTTCCATCAGCTTGGCAACGTGCTGGTCTCGACAAATAACCAATAAGGTATTAGCACCAGCAACCGTTCCTAAAATCCATTCATCCTTGTTTGCATCTACAATGTTTGCTAAGACTGCAGCTTCCCCAAGTTTGGTATGCAGTACCAAGGTGAACTCTGCTCTTGCAACACCTTCTAAATGATGAGACAAAAACTCAACTAAATCAATCTTATCTGTCTCATTTGCTAGTACATAATACACCATATCATTTTTCTTAACCTTGGTCAAGCCGATTTCACGCAAATCACGCGACAAAGTCGTTTGTGTCACATAAACATTACGAGCTTCTAAACGATCTTGAATCTCTTTTTGTGTCCCAAGTTTTTCTTCAGCGATCATCTTTTTAATCAACTGATGCCGTTCTCTTTTTCTCATATTATCCTCTTAAGCGAATATTTATAACAAATTTTACATTTATTTTATAACTATATTATACCAAAAAAAATAGATAATTCAAAAAAATTCTTTTCTTTCTCAAAAAATGTAGTAAATTGTGTTAAAATAGTAAAAAAGCCCAAAAGGAGCCCTTATGAATACAAAAGAATTGATTGCTAGCGAGTTGGCTAGCGTCATTGATAGTCTGGACCAAGAGGCTATTTTAAATTTACTGGAAACACCTAAAAACTCAGAAATGGGAGACATCGCCTTCCCTGCCTTTTCTCTAGCAAAGGTCGAGCGTAAAGCTCCTCAAATGATTGCAACAGATATTGCTGAAAAAATCAATAGTCAAGCCTTTGAAAAGGTTGTTGCTACTGGACCTTACGTCAACTTTTTCCTTGATAAATCTGCTATTTCGGCTCAAGTATTACAGGATGTTATTACTGAGAAAGAGCACTATGCTGACCAAACCATTGGCAAGCAAGAAAATGTCGTTATTGATATGTCTAGTCCCAACATCGCAAAACCATTCTCTATTGGGCACTTGCGTTCAACAGTTATCGGAGATAGCTTGTCACATATTTTCCAAAAAATCGGCTATCAAACGGTCAAGGTCAATCATTTAGGAGACTGGGGCAAACAGTTTGGAATGTTGATCGTTGCCTACAAGAAATGGGGAAATGAGGAGGCCGTTAAAGCGCATCCAATCGATGAACTTCTTAAGCTCTACGTTCGCATCAATGCTGAAGCTGAAAAAGATCCTAGCTTGGACGAAGAAGCACGCGAATGGTTCCGTAAACTGGAAAATGGAGATGAGGAAGCCCTCGCTCTCTGGCAATGGTTCCGTGATGAAAGTTTAGTGGAATTCAACCGCCTTTACAATGAATTGCAAGTCGAATTTGACAGCTACAACGGAGAAGCCTTTTACAATGATAAGATGGATGCTGTTGTAGACATTCTCGCTGAAAAAGGACTTCTTGTTGAGTCAGAGGGAGCCCAAGTTGTCAATCTTGAGAAATATGGAATTGAACATCCAGCCCTTATCAAGAAATCTGATGGTGCAACTCTCTATATCACACGTGACTTGGCTGCAGCCCTCTACCGTAAAAACGAATACCAATTTGCAAAATCCATCTATGTTGTTGGTCAAGAGCAATCTGCCCACTTCAAACAACTCAAGGCAGTACTACAAGAGATGGGCTACGATTGGAGCCAAGACATTGTCCATGTTCCGTTTGGATTGGTAACAAAAGAAGGGAAAAAACTCTCTACTCGTAAAGGAAATGTCATCTTGCTAGAGCCTACTATTGCAGAGGCTGTTAGTCGTGCCAAGGCCCAAATCGAAGCGAAAAATCCTGAGTTAGAAAATAAAGACCAGGTTGCCCACGCTGTTGGAGTCGGGGCTATCAAGTTCTATGATCTTAAGACCGACCGTACAAATGGATATGACTTCGACCTTGAAGCTATGGTATCCTTTGAAGGGGAAACTGGACCTTACGTTCAATACGCCTACGCTCGTATCCAATCTATCTTGCGCAAAGCTGATTTCAAACCAGATACAGCTGGCAACTACAGCCTGAAGGATGCTGAAAGCTGGGAAATCATTAAACTACTCCAAGACTTCCCACGCATTATCAATCGTGCAGCAGATAATTTTGAACCTTCTATCATTGCGAAATTTGCGATTAGTTTGGCTCAAGCTTTTAACAAGTACTATGCACATACACGTATTCTAGATGAAAGTCCTGAGCGCGACAGCCGTCTGGCCCTCAGCTACGCAACCGCAGTCGTCCTCAAAGAAGCTCTTCGTTTGCTCGGAGTAGAAGCGCCAGAGAAGATGTAAATCGCCAAAGTTACTTGATTGCGGAGCAATCTAAGTAACTAACGCCAAATCCTATTCGGACTTTGGCTAGGCGCTTCACTAATTCACCTAACCAAATAATATCGATTTGGTTAGGCTCATGTCGTAATCTTTTAAATTACTTGAAAGCAATCCGAACGATTGAGCAAAATAACATTTATATTTTGTTCGGCATTGTAGCATTTCAATGAAACAATTTATTCACTTTTACTATTTATCACACTGGGAGATTCCTTATGAGCCAATATGCTTATATCCTCGTTGTACTTAGCTTGGTTTTCCTTTTTCTGCTCAATAAGTACGAGAAGGAAAGACTTCAAAGACTCTACCAAGAGCAACTCTTGAAGGACGAGACATTTAGGTCTGACATTAAAGAGAAAATTCACACGACTGAAAATATCAATGATGTCATTGCACATATCAATAAAACTTACCATCTGGGAATGTTGCTCTCAAAAGACGTTACAGATCAATTGAAATAATCAAAATCCGAGAAGCTTTCTTCTCGGATTTTTTAGTCTTAACCATATTCTCCTTGGAGAAATTTCATTAATGCATGTAAAGTTTTCTGTAATTTTCTGTATTTTTTCAAAATATTCTTGCATTTCCTTTACGTTTTTTGTAGAATAGTAGCTATCTATTCAGATTATTCTGAAAATTCAAAAATAGGAGTGTTTATTATGTCACAAGTTACGTTATCAAACCAGTCAACCTGGGCAAGCAAACTAAAGGCAATGGGGCCAGGAATCCTAATGGCTTCTGCAGCCGTTGGAGGTTCTCACATCGTATCCTCCACTCAAGCTGGTGGTTCTTATGGTTGGTCACTACTCCTCTTGGTTATCTTGGCCAATGTTTTTAAATATCCATTTTTCCGTTTTGGTGCCGAATATACTGCCGACACTGGCAAAACCTTGGTGGAAGGTTATGCCGAAAAAGGAAAACTCTATCTCTGGATTTTCTTTGTCCTCAACGTCTTCTCTGCCATGGTTAATACAGCTGGAGTCGCTATCCTTTGCTCAGCTATCATCGCTAGCGCTTTTCCAATGATTGGTCTTAGCATCACTCAATGGTCCCTTATCCTTGTTGCAGTCATTTGGGCCATGCTACTCTTTGGTGGCTACAAACTATTGGATGGTATGGCAAAATGGATCATGTCTGCTTTGACCATTGCAACAGTTCTTGCAGTTATTATTGCAGCAATTAAACATCCAGAATACAGCTCTGATTTTGTCGAAAAGACACCTTGGCAAATGGCGGCCCTCCCTTTCATCGTTTCCCTCTTAGGATGGATGCCTGCTCCTATTGAGATTTCTGCCATCAATTCACTCTGGTCTGCTGAAAAGAAAAAGACTGTCAACTTTAATACAGAGGACGCCCTTTTCGACTTTAACGTTGGTTACATTGGAACTGCTATCCTGGCTGTATTCTTCGTGGCACTTGGAGCACTGATTCAATATCCTACAGGACAAGCAGTTGAAGCCGCTTCAGCCAAATACATCTCTCAATTCGTGGGTATGTATGCCTCTGTTCTTGGAGAATGGTCCCGTTATTTGATCACCTTTATCGCCTTTCTTTGTATCTTTGGAACGGTCATCACCGTTATCGATGGCTACTCTCGTGTCAATCAGGAATCGCTGCGACTCTTAATTCGGCAAAAAGAGGATTCTCGCAAATCTTTGAACATCTGGATGACCCTCACAGCTATTATCGGTATCGTCATCATCAAGTTCTTTGCTGGTCAAGTTTCCACCATGCTTCGCTTTGCCATGATCGGTTCTTTCCTGACAACACCATTCTTCGCTCTTTTGAACTATGTATTAGTGACACGTGAGAATAAAAATCTTCCTTCCTGGCTAAAACTCCTTGCTATCGCAGGATTGATTTTCCTCTTTGGCTTTGCTATCTTCTTCATCTATGCACTTGCCATCGGAAAAGCAGGATAGTATATAAAATGGCACCCTTACGGGGTGCTTTTTGCATACACAAAAAGCAGTTGAAAATCTCAACTGCCCCTCAGTACTACTTTATTTTTCTGTTTCTAACTCATACAAGTCCGCGATAATCGCTGCGACTTTTTTAATATCTCCCAACATACCACGCATTTCAAAGTCTGCTAGGACCGGGAAGCCAAAGCGCTGGCTATACTGCTTGGCTGTCAGGCAGTATTGATTGTTAAAATTGCGATTACCAGATCCCACTACCCCAAAACACTTACTAGCATTGTCTCCATAAGCGATAAAGTCGCCCACTGGAGTCGTAAGAATCTCAACATCGCCGTTATCGACACCATTTCCACCTTCCAGATAGGTCGGCAAGAAAGCGACATAGGGATGCTCCATTTCAAAGAATTCTTGGCCTTCCTTGACCAAATCCTTGATATGGATTTTTTGGACCTCAATTTCTTCGTACTGAGACAAGAGATAGTCCTTGAGTCGGGTTACAAAACTCTCTGTATTCCCACTCAGACTGATATACACTAAGGATATTTTTTTCATGTTGACCTCGATTTTTTGTTTACGATTTAAAAAGAACTACCAAGATTGTAACTTGATAGTTCTTTTTTGTCAATACTTAGGCAACTTCTTCTGCTTCGACTTCTTCGGCCAAATCTTTTTGTTGGCGCCACATCTTGTAAAAGACTAAGGCTAAAAAGAGAACATTGATAATGATGAACAAAATATTCGTTCCTTGTGCCAATGCTCCCATTCCTAAGCCGAGAGTAGTATCTTTGATTAATTGAACCGCATCTTGAACGTTCATATAGCTATAAACCAAACCAACAATCGCTAGTAGAACATAGCCAATATAAGCATAGTTTGCGAATTGCACATTTTTACGTACTAGAAATACAAAGGCTACTACAACTAAAATTGCAGATAAAACAATCAACAACGTATTAAAAATAGAGTGCGATGACGCTGTTACTTGGTAAGTATAGTTGACTGTGTCTTCTAATTGCTGAGCAGTAAGCGTCCCGCTATTCGCCAGGCTAGCACGAAGCACATCTTTACTTGGCAATGGACTCAAGATTCCAAATAATGACATAGATGAAATGAGGGCTGATAAGACTAACAAAACCCAAAGATAAATAGGATTCTTTTTCATGTTTTCCTCCAAAAGATATTTTGAACATTATAGCATTTTTTGTACAGGAATACAACTTTTACAAGCTAGTTTCAACTTGTTTCCGATAAGCTTTCGGTGATTTTCCGCACAATTTACGGAAAACCTTATAGAAATATCCAACATTACTATAGCCAACTGCATAGCAAATATCTTCGATGCTATCACTGGTCGACAGTAAGAGTTGCTGCGCTGCCTTAATTCTCTGTTTATTGAGCAATTCCGCAAAGGTTGAGTTGGTTTCCCTCTTGATCAGCTGACCGAGATAGACAGGATTGATAAAGAGATCCTTGCTAATATCCTTAAGTGAGAGCTCTTTCTGATAATCACGCCCAATCACCTCCAGAACGCTCACCACATTTTCATTCATGCGATACTGGCCAAAGAACTTGGTCAAGGTTTCTTTGATATAGGCAACCAATTCTTCAAAGGTGTTAATGGCATGGATAGCTTTGACTATCTCGGTCATATCATCTGCTTTTAGGTGTTCAAACAAATGAAAGACATCCATGACAAACTGAGTGAAGAGCTGCTTCGTGATGGCCACGCGCGGGGTATTTTCCAAGACGACCTTCTCTAGCAGGGTTAATTCTTCGATGATTTGATTGATATTCCCTTGGATAATCACCCGATAAATCGGCTCGTAATAAGCAAACAAACTCTCGGATTTTTCTAGATTAACTGAACCGTAGAAGAGGGCTTTTTCAGCGTTGATCTTCCAATTCTCAAAGGACTGCTGGTAGGGTGCTTCAAATGGTGTCACGATGATGCCATCGAGCTGTTGATCAGAGATGAAAATCTGCCAGTCTTGCCCCAAAACATAGTAAGGAATTGTGAAAGAACCTTGTTTTTCCTTGGAAAGACCTATCCACCAGTTATCTTTACCTGCTAAGAAGTTGACAAAGCCTTCTTCATCCAATTCTTGGCTAAGAGTCTGGCTTTGCTCCACCTTTTCCTGAAGTTGGCTCGCAATTTTTTCTAATAAATTGCCCAACTCCACCTTGTCTACTGGCTTGACCAGATAATCCACGACACTAAGGTTCATGGCTTTTTTAACGTACTCAAACTCCTGATAACCAGACAGCAAGATATAATAGGTATCTGGAAGTAACTCTTTCATTTCCCTAATCATCTCAAGTCCGGTCTTATCTGGCATGTTGACATCGGAAATGACCACATCTACTGGATTTCCCTTGACGTAGTCCAAAGCATCATCTGCGTGATTAGCTGTTGCGACGACTTGCATATCCCATTTTTCAAAGGGGATTAATCGCTTGAGCCCCTCTGTCACCATGTACTCATCGTCTACTAATAAAACTTTATACATTTCTACCCTTTCTATTCATCCTGGATAGTGATATGGTAACGAACACCTTCTTGCTCAGCTGACTCTACACTGATTTGGTAGCGATCCCCAAAGTAGAGAACAAAGCGTTCGTGTACATTTACTATTCCAATTGATTGCCGCTCCCCACTATAGCTTGCCTCGTGTTCAAAACTTCGTTGAGTTAATTTTTCTTGCAAGCTAGCTAGTTTCTCAGCGGGCATTCCTCGACCATTATCTACTACTAGAATTTCAACGCATCCTTGGCCTTTCAAGGCTTTGATACTGATGACATTATCTGTTCTGCGATGATCAACACCATGGGCAAAGTAGTTTTCTACTAATGGTTGGAGTGTAAATTTTGGAATCCTCATTTCTTCCAATTCTGGTGCAATCTTGAAACCATAAGCAATGGATTTAGGATAACGCACCATACAGAGATAGCTATATTTTCGGCAAAATTCCAACTCTTGCTTCAACGTGGTTTCCCGCTCGTCGGAGATATTGTTGCGTAACAAGCTACTAAATTCATAGATAATATCTGCCAGTTCATCCTGACTTTGCATGACAGCATACATCCGTAAAAACTCCAGAGTATTGTACATAAAGTGAGGATTGATTTGAGCTTGCAGGGCTCGCATATTGGCATCTTTTTGACTGAGCTCTAGCTGATAGATATCATGGATATTTTTTTCCAGGCGATCCAACATATCATTGGTTGTTTCTGCAATGAGAAGCAACTCTTGGCCTTTTTCAGATGTATCGATTCGAAGGCCTTCTTCTCCTTGAGCAATCACCTCGATCGAATCTACTAGGTCTACGACCTGCTTTTGGTAATTTGAAAAAGTCTGTCTAAGAGTCACGTACAAAATGATGATAAAGAGAATACTTAGCCCAATAATGACAGCTGAACTCGTCAAAGTTCCTGTAAGAACAAAATTTTTAGGAACAGCAACTCGAACCTGATAACCGTGAGAGGTGACACCTACAAACCAGTTTTCTCGCTCAGCTGATACCTTCTCCCCAATATGGAACATCTCAGTCTCAAAAGGCGAAGTTACTGTTACAGCCATTGGGATATGGCCCCTTGTATTGTCAATAGCTCCATGTAAAACATCCGGGGATAGGGAGATATAGATCACTCCTAAATCCTTGTCAGACACAGGATCAGAAACAGGAATGGCAAAACTATTGGCTGTCGGCTTAAAACCCTCCGCAGGAACTTTCTCCCCACTGCGTTTTTCTCTAGTCGAAACATACACTTCCTTATAGTCCTGAAGAACAATAGCCACTCCAGTCACAAAATCATTCCGAACATAGAGATCATCAATATTTTCATACAGGGAAACCGAGATATAAGGCGAAGTTTTACGTTCTAATTGCCAATAGAAATAGTCTGGTGTGCTGAGACTGAAATACTTGTAAATTCCTTCGATGCGGGCCTGATTTTCAACCAAAGACTGAGCAAGTTGAGTTGACTCTCTGTGATAATATTCCACTTCACTCACTGTCCGAGTGGTCACACGTTCTGCAACCCGTTGGGCCTCTTTCTCACGCGAGTCCCAGTCAGCATACGATAGCATAATCGCAAAACTGGCAATGACCACGATCATAACCAAACTATAAATCCGTAAAAGAGAGTGAAGCCAAAACTGCTTCATTCTATTTTGTCGCCAATTTTTCATGGATACTTTCATAAATAGGTTCCAACATATCACTGATAAAGAAATGCCACATTCCAATTCCTACAAAAAAGAGCAAGGCAGGCATATAATAACCAACTCCTATAAGGAGAGCGGACCCGAGTAAAACCTTGGCAATCGCAGGTAAGCTCATAAAAATACCGATAAGGGACAGTTTCAAGGTATTTTGGTAGGACAAATCAAAGTACACCTGAAGTTTCAAGGAAACAGTATAGGCTAGAAAGACAAGAGCAACTACAAGGACGTTGAGAAAGGTCGCCAAAAGGTGGAAAATCGTCTGGTGGGGCAATTGAACTAGAAGATACAAACCATAAACTAGGACAAGATCCACAAACACGAAACTATAGAAAGCCAGATTACTCTTGACAAAATTGCTCTTATACAATTCCCAAGCTTCCTTCAAATGGTAGGCTCGATAGGTATAACCATGTTCCGCATACAAACTCATCAGGGTAGCACTAGCTGGGGCCAAACCAAAGATCACTCCTCCTGCTAGTGTTAATAGCCAGAAATAAGCCGTCGCAATCATTCCCAAAAAGATACGATTAAAGACGAATTCTAGAAACTTTCCCATGCTACTCTCCTTAAACTAACGATGTAACTATTATATCATATTTCAAGCGTTTTCAAAAATATAGAACTCCCATTTACAATCCTCAAAAAGCGTGATACAATTGGTTTTGTTAATTCGCATCAAGGAGATTCTCATGAAGAAAAATATCTTAACCACCCTCTTAGCTGTCGTCCTCTATTTCCTCTGTGTAGGGATTGGAGTCTTCCTAGGACACCTGGTCGACCAAACAGGCAATATGTTCTACGCACCTGCCTTTGCTGCCCTTGTCGGTGGCAGTGTCTACATGCTTCTTTTGACGAAGGTCCCTCGTTTTGGCGCTATCACCACTCTAGGACTTTTTATGGCACTTTTCTTCCTAGCGAGCAAACATGGCGCTGGTGCCTTTCTCCCAGGACTCGCCTGTGGTCTTGCAGCAGATGCCATCGCTCGTCTCGGAAACTACAGAGATCGAATCAAAAACACCCTCTCCTTCCTCGTCTTTGCTTTTAGCACAAGTGGCCCTATCTTCCTCATGTGGATCCGTCCCAAAGCTTACGTGGCCACCTTACTTGCACGTGGGAAATCCCAAGAATACATTGACCGTATCATGGTCGCTCCAGAGTTGGACAAAATCCTTCTCTTTGTTTCGAGCATCCTCGTAGGTGCCTTGATTGGGGCTTTGGTTGGGCAATTTCTAAGTCAAAAAATAGCTGATAAACTATAAGATAAAAGCCCTGAAGACTAGCTATGCCTAGTTCCAGGGCCTTTTTGTATACAATCTTAGAATTCACTATAGATAAATTCTTGAATATTCGAAAAATCGGTCACAAAACAGTAAATCACGATGCTCAAGATAACCGTATAGAAAAAAAGTGTCCACAAGATTAATCGATGAGTGTTAGTTAGCTTGGTTTGCAAATTTGTAAAGTTCTTTTTCAACTTCCATCCATCCTTTCACTCCAACGTGCATCACGTCAAATAAAAAGTAATCATCATACTCTCTGTTTCCATAGTTTAATACGGTTGCACCATGGCTTTTTGCGACATCTTCTATTTTTTTATAAGTTTTTTCTCGCATCTCTCTTGAGACACCAGTGTAGTCGTTCCATTTCCCGTTTACTGGGAAAATAATAACCTCAACTTCAATGCCCAATTCTTTAGCAACCGTCAAGAAAAGTTCCATATCTGAATATTCAGGTGACTCTAGGTAGCTCAAATCTTTATTGGAATCTTTTAGCGATGCATAGCGATCTTTTAAGTAAGTATTGTAGTAGTTATTATCAACAGCATAGTCATTATTGTCTGTTTTCCTTTTGACCTCTTCCACAAACTGAGCCGTCATCTTTTCCCAATCATAGTCTGGGGTTTTGTCTCCTAGTGAAGGATAATCTGATTTCTCATGATTTTCATAAAATTTTCGTTTGAGCTTAAAGGAATACATCGCGTTATCTAACTCTAATAGTTTTTTATCAACAATGGTTCCTTTTCCATCTATGAAATAACTTTTATATTTTTTGTAGATGTCGTTTTGTTGCTTGTTTCCTTTGGTAATCTCGATAATGCGATTGATTAGTTTTTCTTTCGTTTCTTTACTAATCTTGTCATTATCTAGCATGTGAAAAATATGTTCCTGAGAAGCCTTGTTCAAAAAGGCATCTTGATGGGTCCCATCTTTTTCAAACCACTGAACCGACTCTACTATAGCTACTTTTCGCTTACTCATTGATCCTTCAATAGAGCCCAAGGTCGTAGCCTGAATGATGTTTTGAGAATAACTAGTCCCAATCTGCATGATATTAAAATCGTTGTAGTTAAAAATTTTATTTGGATGATAGTCTTCATTTATCGTCGCAACCAACTCTGAGGAACCCATTAGAACCAGTGTATTGGGGGTGATATTGCTTGTTAGAATATCTCTACTTTTATACTTTTCATACGAGGTGTTATAACGAATACTGTTATCCTTGACTTTATAATAATCATCAATCTTCTTGACATACGTCACATTTAAAAGGGCAAGCGTCGCAATTACGAGCACAAGCGATAGTAAAAATGCTTTTAATTTAATCATCTCGTTTTATCCTATCCCTTCGATCTGTCCGATTTCTTCTCAATCTCTTATCTCTTTAAAGTCGTCAGTAAGATTTTATAGGGTTCACCCGAAAAGATAAAGAAACCAATCATAACCAAATTCATGGTCACAAACCAACTTAGTAGCTTATACCAGTTTTTGTTTTTATTTTTCTTATAAAAATTGCTTTTCTTTTGATACACTTCAAATCCAGCCATCAAGACACCATGATAAAAACCATAGACAATGTAACTAACACTAAGACCATGCCAAAAACCCATGACTAACATATTAATTATATAGGCATAGGTTGCATTGTGTAGTCTATTTTTAAACCATTTTTTCCTGATAACCTGCATCAATACTCTTGAAAATACAAAATCTCTCAACCAGGTCGACAAGGTGATATGCCATCTGGTCCAGAAATCTTTGATATCGACACTCAAGAAAGGTTTGTTAAAGTTCATCGGTGTCTGAATACCTAGAATGTTACTACTTCCAACGGCCATTAGACTGTAGCCTGCAAAGTCAAAGAACAGATACAAGGTATAGAGGTACATATACTTGATTGAATAAACGACTGTGCCAGTATTATTTAGAGCGAGTAACATCTGGTAAACATAGGTTGATAAAACAATCTTGTAAAGGAGGCCTAGAACGATACGATACACACCGTCCCCTGCTAACTCTAGATACTCTTTTCGGGGCATGACCTCGTTTATCTCTTTTAAAAATCTCCTACTCCGATCAATCGGACCAGCACTAACTGTTGGGAAAAAGAGCAAAAACTGTAGATAATCTTTTACAGTGATTTTTTCTTTGATTAAGCCATCCGATATCTCTAACATGATCTGAATGGTCTTAAAGGACATGTAAGAAATTCCAATAAAGGCCAACAAATGCAGAGAAGTCAGGGCAAAGACTTTATTGATCACCAAAGGAAGAATGGAAAGGAAAACCAGTGGTTTCAGCCACTTTGCCTCTATCCGCTGCGCTAGAAAAACCAGAAAATACTGGTAAACGATAAAGGCGAGTAAATAGACAATCATCGCTCGGCTCTTACCATAGATAGCTCCTGCAAATAAGAGGGAGAGCGCCAAAATATAGTAGTCTTTACGTTTTTCAAAAAAGTTTACCACAAAACCAATCAGTAAAACTACAAACAAGAGAAGGAAAAACTCATTCCCCTCGAAATAATTCATACCAGACAAACTCCTTTACATTATCATCTCTTCTACAGCAAACTTTTTGATTTGCTAATTGAGGACCTTTATTTATTATAGCATATTTCTAAAAAGAAGCTTTATCCTTCTTGCATTTCGGTGAGAAAACAAAAAGGAGTCCCTTTGAACTCCTTCCATTATTTATGACTTAATTTCTTGGTCAAGAAATCTCCCAAGAACTGGATCGTAAAGATAATCAAGATGATAATGATGGTTGCCAAGATGGTCACATCGTGATTGTAACGGTTAAATCCATAAGCAATGGCCACGTTACCGATACCACCAGCACCAACTGCTCCCGCCATGGCTGTTTCCCCAACAAGGGAAATCAAAGTCACAGTCGTCACACGAATCAAATCTGGCAAACCTTCTGATAGGTAAACACCCACGATATCCCAGAAGGTCGCTCCGCTCGCTTGAGCCGCCTCAATGACACCGCCATCCAGCTCAGCCAAGACAACCTGCACCTGACGGGCAAAGAAGGCAAAGACTGCAAAAGAAAGGGGGACAAGGGCTGCATTTGGCCCGATGCTAGTCTTCACAATCAAGTGAGAGAGTGGCGACATGATTGCCAAGAGGATGATAAATGGTACCGCGCGGAAAATAGAGGTAATCTTGTCTAAAATCCAGAAGATAACCTTATTTTCCAAGACACCGCCTGGCGCTGTCAAGACGAGGAAAAGACCTGCTACCAACCCCAAGAACCCTCCGATGATGAAAGAAAGAACTGTCATATAAAGAGTTAGGTAGATGGCTGTTCCCCAGCCTGCCTGACCAGCCCAGCCCATCTTATAGACATTTGGTAGATAAGTTTGAATCAACTCTGTCATTTTACTGTCCTCCCTTCAATACTTTTAACTGGACGCCAGCCTGACGGATGGCATCTTGGGCACCTGCTAGTGCTGCTTTTTCACCTGACAAGACCACCACCAATTCTCCGACAGGAGTGCCATCGAGAATTTCGATATTTCCATAGAGGATATTGGCCGTTACTTGGTAATGTTTGTACAATTCATTCAAAAGTGGTTCATCTGTCGAAGCCCCTGCATACTTGAGCTGCACTAAGATACTGTTCTCAGATAAATGTTCTACGATTTCTTGCTTCTCAATCTTGACCATGGCTTCATCAATACCTGTAGCTGTTGAGATAAAGTCCTGTGTCAAAGGTTGTTTAGGGTCTGAGAAGATTTCAAGGACACTGCCTTCTTCAATCAAACGGCCATCCTGCATGACCGCCACACGGTTGGCAATGTCTTTGACAATCTGCATTTCATGCGTAATCAAGACAACCGTCAAACCTAATTTCTGGTTCAAATCTTGCAACAAGGCCAAAATCTGCTTAGTTGTCTTAGGGTCGAGGGCAGACGTTGACTCGTCTGAAATCAAAATTTTCGGATCATTTGCCAAGGCACGCGCAATGGCTACACGCTGTTTTTGCCCTCCTGATAGTTGTGAAGGGTAGTTTTCAGCACGATCCGCCAAGCCAACCAAGTCCAACAACTTAGCTACTTTTGCTTTCTTTTCTTCCTTGCTGAGTCCAGAATGTTTGAGGGCAAAGGCCACATTTTCCTCTGCTGTCTTTTGACTCATTAGGTTGAAATGCTGGAAAATCATCCCGATATCTTGACGTTTGCGACGCAACTGCTCTGCCGTCAAGGTTACCTTGCCATCAAAAATGACGTCGTTATCAATGGTAATTTTCCCAGCAGATGGTTTTTGCAAGAGGTTAATCACCCGTACAAGGGTTGATTTCCCTGCTCCAGAATATCCAACGATTCCGTAGATATCCCCTTCTTGGATGTGAATAGTCACATCCTTGACCGCTGTGATGGTTCTTTTCTTTTGGTGAAAAGTCACATCGATCTGATCTAACTTGATAATATCTCTACTCATAGCTTCTAATCAGCTCCTCTACTAATTCAATATGGGTGTAGTAATCGGCGATTCGCACATTTTCATCTCCACCGTGATCTCGGCTATTGGCATTTCCTAGACCGAAGGCCACCATTGGTACCTCTAGGGCATCAAAGACCGTATGCATAGGTCCTGTTCCCGCTGTGGTCGGCAAGACTGATACGCCTTGTGGATAGAATTTCTTGGCCAACTCGATTACGTTGAGAATGGCTGGCGCGCTCATATCGCTTCGATAGCTCATCTCTCCCAAGGTATAGTATAATTCTACCTTATCAAAGCCATTTTTGTCTAGCTGTTTCCGAATTTTTTCCAGAACATCATGCGGTTCTAGGCCAGGAACCAAACGAACTTCTAGCTTAGCACTGGCTTCTGCTGGCAAAATCGTTTTAACCCCTTGCCCTTGATAACCTGACTGAATCCCTTCGATATTAAGGGCTGGCTCGAAAAAGAAACGTTTTAGGAAGGCTACACGTTCCTCTTGTAAGAGAGGCAATTCCAAGCCATAAATGCGACTGATTTCCTCAGGATTGCGTTGGGCGTAGGTATCCACCAAGGCTAGTTCTCGTTCATTTGGCTCTTGAACATCCTCGTACAAGCCTTCTACTAAGATACGCCCATCTGCTGCACGTAGGCTACTTAAAGCCTGGATAAGATACCATGGAGCTGATTCCACGACACCACCATAACTCGAGTGGATATCCACATCCGCACTTTTTACCTTGGCATCAAAGGTCACAATGCCCTTGTTTCCTCCAGAGATTTCCAGCTGTTCCAAGGCGTTCTTGGTCCCTTGTTCCCAGACTAGTAAATCCGCCCCACGAAGTTTGTCTGCATGTTTCTCTAAATACTTGTCTAAATCCATAGAAGCAGACTCCTCTGCCCCTTCCATGATAAAGCTGATATTGACTGGCAGATCATCGTGGTGCTGCATATACTTTCTCAGAGCACTCAAACGAGCCGTGATATGGCCCTTGTCGTCGTCAACACCACGCCCATACATAAATCCATTGCGGACCGAAAGCGTAAAGGGATTCTCTGTCCACACCTGATCTCCGTCCGCTGGTACAGTGTCATAGTGGTTATAGAAGATCAAAGTCTTAGCATCTGGACGCGAACTCTTGAAATGCGCCATGACAAAGGGAGCCGTATAGCTCTCATCAATCTCCACTTCAGCCCCTACACGCTTGAAAATCTCACCCAGATAGTTTGCGACCTCCTTGAGTCCAACCTGCTGGGCAAAGACTGATTTCTTGGAAATCAAGGTACGCAAAACTTCAAAATAATGCTGGGCCACATGATCCTTCTCAAATTTTTCAATCTGCTCTTGTTCGCTAGGAAAAACCATTTTCTCTCTCTTTCTACTACGTACTTGTGTCCTCAGAACGACCACAAGTGCCTCTTTAAAATCAACTCTCTATACAAAAGTAAGAGGTGGAAACTCTCTCCCACCTCCCTATGTCTTATTACCAAACTGGTTGGTCCAAACCGTCTGATGTTTCTTCGATAACTTTTTTCACTTCATCAGTGTGGTAAGCCGCGATAATTTTCTTGATGGCATCAGCTTTAGGTGATGATTCCCAATCTTTTTTCGCAACGATGATGTTGTACCATTGTTTTGAGTTTTCATCAGCTTGTTCTTTGAAGAGTGCTTTTTTGTAGTCCAATTTTGCTTCTGTAACGAAGGTATTGTTTACAACGGCAGCATCAACTGATGACAATGAACGAGCTGTTTGGCTAGCGTCCAATTCAGTAATCTTCAAGTTCTTTGGATTTTCTGTGATGTTAGCAACTGTTGCAAGTGCAGTTCCAGAAACATCCAATTTGATCAAACCAGCTGATTGAAGCAAGTAAAGCGCACGGCTTTCGTTTGTTGCATCGTTTGGTACGGCGATTTCACCGTTATCTGGGATTTCTTCAACTTTAGTGTACTTGTTTTCTTCCCCATTTTTACCTGAGTAAAGGCGGATTGGTGAGATGTAGGTATCTGCAATCGCTACAAGATCTTTCCCGTTTTCTTTGTTCCAGTTGTTCAAGAAGTTGTAGTGTTGGAAAGCATTCAAGTCTACTTCGCCATCAGCAGTTGCCTTGTTTGGTTGTGAATAATCTGTGAACTCTGTGAATTCCAATTTAATTCCATCTTTTTCAACCAATTCTTGGATTTTATCCCAACGCGCTTCTTCAGAACCGCTACGGTTAACTGTTGCAATTTTGACAACTGTTTCGTTGTCTGCTTTCTTTTCTGAATTTCCGCAAGCTGCAAGAGCCAAACCTGCAACTGTAGCAAGAGCTGCTACACCGAGCCATTTTTTAATTTTCATGATTCTTTCTCCTTTAAAAATAATACCGTAATAGTATCTCATACTTTATTTGAATTAGCAAATTGTTATTAGATAGGCAGACATATAGTTTGAAACTATATACCTGAAAATTGAGAAATCATCCGTCTTTCTCAGACTGGATGATTTCATACGACTATTTAATATCAGCTTCTGCTGGGAGATAAGTGTCCCCGAAGAACTGTTTAGACAATTTTTCAAGAGTTCCGTCTTTGTAGAGTTCTTGGATTCGTTTGTCTACAAATGATTTCAACTCATCTTGACCTTTAGCAAGAAGTGGGTAAACGTAAGGTTGTTGGTCGCTTGGAAGTTCAATGACTTTCAAGTTGTCCAAACCTTGGTTCTTGATAACTGTTTCAACACCGATCTTATCAAAGATCTTGTAGTCAAACTGACCATCGCTCAAACGAGACATGATTTGTTGGAAATCAGCCTTGGTGTAGTTAAGAACAGTTGGATTGTCAGCGTGTTGTTTGTTATAATCTTCTAGCTGTTTAGCTGATGTTGTCCCTTGAACGACCTCAGTAGACTTGCCTCCAATGTCATCAAGTGATTTGATGCTGTCGTCGTCTTTCTTCACAACGAGAACGTTAGGGTTTTTAGCAGTTGGAGCTGCATAAAGGTACTTTTCAGCGCGTTCTTTGGTATAACTGATATTGTTCACAGCCATTTGATAACGGTCGCTATCAAGGCCTGCAAAGACACCTGACCACTCTGTCTTTTCAAACTTGACAGTATACTTGTCTGAGTCTTTAAAGATAGCACGAACAAGCTCAATCTCGTAACCAGTCAATTCACCATTTTCTTCATAGATAAATGGTTTTGGTGAGCCGTTAGTTGCTACAACGATTTCTTTCTTAGCACTTGTTGCATCACCTGATGCCGCATCTTTCTTCTCACCACCTGAGCAAGCTACTAGTACACCTGCGGCAACAAGTCCTAGAGCAGCAAGAGATGAATATTTAACGATTTTTTTCATGTCATTTCCTCCAAAATAGAATACTGTATTATCTTAACAGAAAAAAGGAATTTACGCCATTATATGATATCTATCTCGGTGATAGGTTTTTCTTATGGCTGGCTAAAAGACCAGACGCAAGACTGCAATCAAGACCACTCCAAAGAGAACTGTAGCAACTAGATTGCGGTAGCGAAAGGCTACCCAAACCGTTGGAAAGACTGCCAAGAAGTCCAACCACTTGATCTGAGGAAGGCTGCCAACCTTACCGGTCACTACGCTTGAAAGAATCAAGGCAAAGATGATAGAGACAGGCAAGAACTTCAAAAATCGCTCTACGATAGCTGGCAACCCCTTGTACTTGACCAAGATGAAAGGAATCATACGGGGAACCCAAGTCACTAGGCCCGAAAAGATAATGGCTAACAAAAGATATTTACTGACCATCTAAAAGCACCCCCATCGTACAACCAAGTAGCGTCGCAAACAGAACAGCTAGTGACTGAGACACCACTGTCAAGAGCAAAAAGAAAGACACCGTAACAACTGCTAGGATCTTCAGCAGATTGCGGACAGGAATCCGTCTTTGCATAATCTGGAACTGCGAAGCAAAAATCCCGATAAACATTCCCACAAGGGCAAAATCTAAACCAAAAATTTCTGGATTTGGTAGGAGTCCACCTAGAGCTGTTCCGACTACTGTCCCCACAAACCAAGCTACATAGCTGTTGAGATTGTTCCCATGCATCCACATAGGATTGACCTTGTCTGTATGGGCTAATTCTCCCATCAAAACCCCGTAAGTCTCATCTGTCAAGAGGCTAGACATACCGATATTTTGCCAGAGACTAGTATGACGGAAATAGGTCGATGCATGCAAGCTCAGCAAAAAGAGGCGCAAGTTGATCAAAAAGACCGTCATAGCAATAGCTGCGACAGGTGCTTGGACCGCAATCAATGCTAACATGGCAAACTGGGCGCTCCCAGCATAAACAAAGAGGCTCATCAAGCCCATCTCAACAGGTGTCACATAGGGCGCACCGATAATCCCACAAGCCAGACCAATGCTGACATAGCCAAGGGCAGTCGGCATGGCCGCCTGTACACCTTCCCAAAATCCTTTTTCTTTCATCCTTCTCCTCATATTCTCTCCAATTGAGGCTGTTCGTTATCACAGCCACAGCACGGACTATTATAACATATTCAAATAAGGGAAAAAAGTTTAGAGTTTGAAACTTGAAGCTAGTAAACATTGTAAAAAATGTTACCTGTTTATGGATACATGAGAAATTGATCCACTCGAATCATATACTTGTTGGCTTCAGTTTTTTCAGCATCTTCATCTTCTGTCGGATAGACATCGACCCAGAGTTCCCACTGTTGTCCTTTCAGCTTGACCTTGTAGCGATAACCGTCATCATAGAGTCCTACCGGATCAGTGGTCATGGACTGGTAATCTGGGAGTTCTTCCAATTCTTTTTTTACAGTCTGGGATAGATTGTTGATCACTACTTGTTGCTCCCCTTTTGAAGCTACAGTAATATGAGCTGTCGCTTCTTCCAAGCGATGCGATTTTGAAAATGTGAATCTTACTCGACCTGTATGGCCCTTCAAAGAAATATTTTCGTAATCATAGAAAAGGCGACCTGTTTTATAGAAATAAGGGTCTTCTGCACGCCAAGTATCGCGATAGGCCATTTCCTCTTCTTCCACCACTTGGCTAGCCTCTCCAAATACTTCTTCAAAAGATTTAACAGGCATACCAAACGAAAGGGATTCAAACAAAACTAGTTGCGTCTTGTTGATATTATGGCAAGCTGATAAAAGCATGAGTAAAGCTCCAAGAGCAAGTAAACTACTGATTATTTTTGTAATTTTCATATTTTTACTATACTAAAAAACTCTATCATTTGTCCAAGATAAAAGAGTTAACCATTAACTGACTTCTATTCTAGGGTATAGAAGGAAAGGATTACGATGCATGCCTCCGATATTGACTAATCCCAACCCCATATTTCTTATCTTCAGGTTTCTCATGATAACCTAGTTCTGTTGGATAGACTTCAACCCAGAGTTCCTCCATTTGTCCTTGTAATTTGGCTTTATATCGATAAGAATCTTTCTCGAGTCCTAGCATTTCAACAGTCAAAGACTGATAGTCTGGCAAAGTTTCAATCTCTGTTTTTATAAACTGAGATAAATTGTTGACCAGTTCTTTCTGTTCCACTTTTGAATTGATAGGAAAAGAGACTCTTACTTCTTCTAAAGTATGCCATTTTGAAAATGTGAAATCTGCACGAACAGTATAGTCTTTCCACCTCATGTTTTCGTAATAGTAGAAGAGGCGACCTGTTTTATAAAAATAAGGGTCTTCTGCACGCCAAGTATCACGATAAGCCATTTCTGTTTCCTCAACAACTTTATCAGCTTCTCCAAATACTTTTTCAAAAGATTCTGTGGACATATAAAAGGAAAGAGATTTAAACATGACTAACTGCGTACTAGGAAATTCCAAATTTTTAAAGTTTTGGTAAGATTTTATAAATAAGATTAGCACTCCAATAGCAAGCAAACTACTAATTATTTTTGTAAATTTCATATTTCTACTATACAAGAAAACTCTAGGATTGACAAACTTTGAATTTTTCGATTACATTTTGAGATTTGTTCTCTAAATTTTGAGGAAACAAAGAATTGATCAAAAACTAGTAACAGATAGTCAAAATAAAAAAGACTGAAACTGTACTGCACCCCAAAAGTTAGACAGAAAAATCTAACTTTTGGGGTGCAGTACAGAGATTATCTTTTTCATTCTATTTTCTCCTATACTATGAAACAAAGACAGTATAACACGAAGACTACCCTAACTCAAACTTGGATAACTGAGATGCTGTCAGTCCATCACAAGCTACATCTGACTGCTTGAGTTTTCTAGCCAATCGCAATTCCTTGTAAAATTCTCCCAATGCCATCTTTTCAATCATGACCAAACTCCTGTCCAAAACCCTCTTTACTATTCCATTCGTAAATACTTTTCCTTTTTTAACATGTTATAAAATATGGGAACTATATACCCGTTTACACTAGACACAAGATATAGTGCTTACGAGAATATCAAAAAGGCGACTTACAAACGGAAATCGTCTTTTAATAATGTCTAAATTCTTCGCAGGATTTCAAAATTTTGATATAATAGAAGTAACAAAAATAAAGGAAATTAAGTATTATGAACGCAATCACAGCTCACAGCTCACAGCTCACAGCTCACAGCTCACAGCTCACAGCTCACAGCTCACGCTGATTATGTAATCGGACGTGTTTTTTGTCAAGCATTAAAACAGGCATTTTCACATTTTTGTGAGAAGGCTTTTTATGTTGAGTTTTCTGAGTTATCTTTAGAGAGAAATGGGGAGCTACAATATGCATAACCATTTCTCAAACGAAGTTGATGGACAACTCAAGTTTTATCAAGATTATCTACCTCTTGTTGATAAAACTTTGAAAACAGATGATATTTTAACGGATTATACAGATGGTATTGTATATGGAAATCTGATTGAATTTAAAGTTGTTATCAATGATATTAACTCTGTTCTATTCCAAACCATCAAATATCTATCCGCTCGGAGAATCAAAGGGAAAGAAATCCCTAAAAACATTCTGCTTGTATCGCTAACGAATGAAAAAATCTACGTTTTTGATAGTCAGGAATATTTAACACATATCGAAAAAGTATATTTTGGTGGTGCAAGTGTTAAAACAGCTGGTTTTTCTTCTGATGCTCCTCTTGAGGTTTTAGAATACGGTCAAAGTCAACTAGATGAAAGTCGTCTCATTACTTTACTACGTTCAAAGCAATACACAAAAATTAACATTGACGAAAACTGTATTGTTGGTTGGGCGGAACGTTTTTATCGTGAAAACAAAGGAGCTAAAAAGTCTGATTTTATCGGTGACCAAACTGGTAAAGTTAAAATTATTGGTGAAATTCGGAAACCTGAGAAACTAAAAGAATTTATCAATCCCTATATCGGTGAAACTAATGCACAATTTCACTATTTGATGGATAAACTCAATGATACTTTACAAAAGAAAAACTTAGGAGCTTTCTACACTCCTGAACCTTATGTTGAAAAGTCATTGGAGCTAGTCCGACAAGCTATTAAGCGTGTTCCAGAAGGAAATGATTATATTATTTTGGATAGATGTGCTGGGACTGGAAACCTCGAGAAATTGATGAGCGACGAGGAACTAAGTCACTGCGTCCTTTCTACTATTGAATACTATGAATATAAAGTTCTTGTTGAGTTGCTAGGTGACAAGGTTCGCCACATTATCCCACCAACTGAGAAAGAAGATACGTTTAATATGGGACTAGTCCGAGGAGCTGACGCTCTTAGCAAGGAATACATTAACAATGAAATTATTAAACGCTATATCAACGACCCAAAAGTGACAATTATCATGTACGAGAATCCCCCTTATGCAGAGACTACTTCTATTGAACACCAAAAAGCTGGGACTAGTAAGAAATCATCTGCTTGGAAAAAGAGCTTTTTAGTGACGGAGATGAAAAAAGAGGTTAAAGGACAAGCGACAAACGAACTCGGAAATATCTTTATCTGGTCTGCTTTCAAATATTATTTACGCCAACCAACAGATTCTTATATTGTCTATAGTCCTGTAAAGTATTGGAAAGCTCAGCATCTCATCAATCAAAAATTTTTAGGTGGTTTTGCTTTTAATCGCAAACACTTTCACACTAATATTCATGCGATGATTATGTGTGCTCTTTGGAGTAAAGAAGAAGTTGCACTAGAGTCACTAAAATTAGAAGCCTATGATATTGATAAGGATGGAAATTTACTTCCTGAAAATAATATCATTATTAAAAGGATACATAGCACGTATAGCCAAAAGTACTTTGATAAAAGAAAGTTCATAGATGATGAAAATAATGGACTTTATCTAGGATTAAATGGTAAAGAGTATGAAGGTAAAACTAAGAGTGTTGTTCCTTTATTTAATTCAAACATTCTGGGCTATATGGCAGTATATAGTTCTGGATTTGATAACCCAGATTTACACGCTACCTTAATAATGGCAGGTAGATATGATGGACATGGCTTTTTCCTTCGCTCTGACAACTTCCTAGAAAAACTCCCAATGTTTGCCGCCAGTCGCTACATTACTTATAATCGTCACTGGACACAGCGTGCTAATATTATGAAATCGGCCGATGGCGTTGAACGTTTTAATAAAGCTGTATCAAGTAACAAGATTGAACAAGACTTATTGAAAATTCTTCTATTCACAACACTTGAAACGCAAAATCACATGAGAAGTTTATATGGTTCTGATGGACGATTCTACCGAAATGAGTTGTCATTGGATAACTCTAATGGAGATACGCTAGCAACAGTCAGCTTAGCAAAATTGAAACAAGGTTCTAAAGAGACTGATTTATTTGAACAATGGGGAAAAGTCCTAACAGAAGCTAAGAAAACGAAAAATTATAATTCTAAATTAACGTATTCAGTTTATCAGATTATTGATGAGCTTAACACATCTGAAAAAGATGAAAATGATAAAACAATCTATAACTATCCCGAATTAAACGGACACTTGAATACATTGAAAACAATGGTAAAAGAGTATTATAATTCTGAAATTGTGCCATTCCTATTTGAGTATGAATTTTTGAAATAAGCATGAAAAAGACGATTTCCTCTTGGAAGTCGCCTTTTTGATATTCTTGTAAGCACTATATATTGTGTCTAGTGTAAACTG
Organism: Streptococcus sp. D7B5; assembly: GCF_029691405.1. NCBI lineage: Bacteria > Bacillati > Bacillota > Bacilli > Lactobacillales > Streptococcaceae > Streptococcus > Streptococcus sp. D7B5. The sequence continues at coordinate 1,583,588 of NZ_CP121467.1, read as the reverse complement.
ATATATAGTTACCTAAAATATTTTAGCAAAAAAGCCAGCCTCAAGCTGACTCTTTATTCTATGGTATCAAAAGCGAGACTTGGTTTGGCATTGAGGTCCAGGCCTGCGAAGTTTTCTTTGTTCCACTCGCTGACACTGGCATAGGCAATCATACCTGCATTGTCTCCACAGAGACGCAGGGGTGGAATGATGACTTTGACATCTGTAATTTCGGCTGCTAGGCGTTCTCTAAGACCTTTATTGGCCGCCACACCACCTGCGACAACAAGGGTTTTAACAGGATATTTATCTAGGGCTTTCTTGGTTTTTACCATGAGAATATCCATGACAGCTGCTTGGAAGGAAGCACACAAATCCTCTGTAGACAAGCTTTCTCCCTTTTGCTCAGCATTGTGGTAAAGATTGATAAAGGCAGACTTCAAACCTGAGAATGAAAACTCCAGATTGTCTTCCTTGATCATGGCACGAGGGAAGTCATAAACATCCTGACCTTGATGGGCCAACTCGTCAATCTCGCGACCTGCTGGATAAGTCAAGCCCATGACACGGCCGACCTTATCATAGGCCTCACCAACCGCATCATCTCGTGTCTCCCCAACAATCTTGTAATCGCCAGCCTCTGACACATAGACCAACTCGGTGTGTCCTCCGCTGACCAAGAGTGCCAACAAAGGAAACTCCAAAGGCTCCACACTCTGAGCTGCCATTAGGTGGCCAGCCATGTGGTTGACGGGGATAAGCGGCAGGCCATGTGCCCAAGCAAAGGCCTTGGCAGCTGACAAACCAACAAGCAAGGCTCCGACCAGGCCTGGTCCGTAGGTAACCGCCACAGCTGTTATGTTCTCTTCGGTAATCCCTGCTTCTGCTAGCGACTCCTCAATACAGGCCGTAATAACCTCGACATGGTGACGACTGGCCACTTCTGGCACTACGCCACCAAAACGTTTGTGGCTCTCGATTTGACTAGCGATGACATTGGACAAGAGCTGGTCGTCGTTTTTTAAGACAGCGACACTGGTCTCATCACAAGATGTCTCAAATGCTAAAATATATCTATCCTTCATCTATTTCTCTCTTCATGATAATGGCGTCCTCGACTGGGTCATGGTAGTAGGCCTTTCTCTCAGCGATGACCACCATCTTTTCTTTCTTGTAAAATGCTTGCGCTCGTTGGTTTGACTTTCTGACTTCAAGGAAAATCTCCTTATCTGTCGGCAATTGAGCAAACAAGGCTGACGCAATTTCCTGACCCTGATAGGCTCCTTTGACAGCGATTTGTAGGACTTCTGCTTCAAAGAGATTCTCCTGAACGGCTAGAAAGCCAATCACTTCTCCCCCATCATAAGCCAATGCATACCAGGTCTGATCTTGGGATAGGTCTGCTTGGATTTGTTCCAGCGTCCAAGGGCTGACTGGGTAAACATCTACCATAACAGCATAGATAGCTTGAGCCAAGTCAGGTCGCTGTTGGATTCGTTTGATCTCTATCATAGGCGTTTAATATAAGACTCGCCAGACTCGGTGTGATTCTTGAGCCAGTTTTCCTCGGCTTCGACACGCTTGAGGTAATTTGGCACAAAGTCGTGCAAGGAGTCTGCTTCCTTATCCCAGGCCCAAAGAGCTAGATTAGCTGCATTTGGCAAGGTTTCTTCGTAGTTAGTTTGTGGCAGATGCTCTTGGATTTGTTCCACAAAGGCTCCAACTTCTCCGACAAAGGTCACCTGCTCAGCATCCTTGACCTGCTCTAGCACTTCCGCAAAAGACAGGTGCGCTTCTGGAAAGACAGCCTTGGCATTTTCATAAAATCCTGCATAGACATTGTTGCGACGTGCATCCATGATAGGAACCACCAAGCCTTCTTGCTGACTTGGCACCAGAGCTAAGAGGCTGGACATCCCCACTAACTCAATGTTCAGAGTATGAGCCAAAGTCTTGGCAGTGGCTACCGCAATTCGTAAACCTGTGTAGCTACCTGGTCCCTCTGCCACCACGATTCGATCCAAGTCCTTGGGTGTCAGGTCCAGACTTTCCATCAAAAAATCGATGGCAGGCATAAGGGTGATACTGTGGTTTTTCTTGATATTGATCATAGTCTCGGCAAGAACTTGCTTATCCTCTAAAATGGCTAGAGAAAGAGCCTTGCTGGACGTATCAAAAGCTAATACTTTCATAACACATTCCTATCTTTTTGTCTGCTTACTATTATACTACAAAAGCTGACGCATGGGAATTTTCTTCTTTTTGAAACAAAAGGGCCTGCCACTTAGACAAAAAGAAGTGTAAATAAGTCATATATACCTTAACTCGATTTTCGATGTGAGAAATCATCGTCATAACAATAAAGATAGCACCTAAAAATAGAAAAAGTCCATCCCATCTATCAAGACGAGGTGGATTTTCTGTTTATCTAGAGGAATAATTGACTTTAGGCATTTAAACCAAAGTAGAAAACAAGCCAGACAACATAGGTTACAAGGAGGAGAAAAATTGAATAGAGCGTCACAAAAGCAAGCTTCCAAAGGAACTTTGTTTTGCGGTGTTCCAGATGCACAAACAGGGCATTCCCCCCATAGACACAAGCTACAAAGACTACAAACATCAAGAGGCGAACCCCTACTGCAAATTCAAACAAACTAAACATTCTTAATCCTCCTTTTGGTATTCCTATTTTTATATAAACTGTTGACAATGTTGTTCTATCAATGTTAAAATGTAATTCAACACTGATAGGAAAATCAGGTTGAGTCGTTGACTCTTCGGGTTGCAGTGCTATCCCTGAAACTTTGGTTTCTAAAGAACTGAAATTGCGATTGAACAATTCGCCCCCAGTGTTTGACGGCTCTTGACTTCGGTCAGGAGCTTTTTGATGCTTTTAAAGTTGATTCCCTCAGTAAGTTATAGTAAAGTATAAATATCGAGAGGATAACATAGGGCGACTGGTGACAGAGCGTTCAAAGGTACCAACTTCTGGTACGGGTGTGGGACTGCCCTCAGCTTTGAGCTGTAAAGACCCCTGACTACCATTGGTCCTCTCTTTTTGCTTACTCTTAAATTAAGTGCTTGTCTTTACCTTTTAGTAAGCGCTCCACTCCATGCTATTTCTACATCGTTATACTTATAGATTGACTTCTTAGCCTCATAGATGATAGAATTAAGTAAAAGCTGAGATCGAGTTTGATTTGGTGACAAGTCATTCAAAGGTTGCGATGCATTCGCTTCAGGTAGAGGTGCTGCCATCTGGACTGCTCCAGGAAAATCCCCGAGTTTTGTCTCAGCCTTTTTGGTTGCTCTCGAGATTTCTCAAGAGCTTTTTCTTTTTTCAAAGATATCATTCTGTCCCAACCATCCACTCCAACGATTAATGAAACTAGAACTATATTCTTCCTTAAATCTACTATCTCTTTAGATTCCCCCTTTAATTATAACACCTAAGCGCTCTCCGACCAGATCCTACCTGTCTTTTTGCTCCTTCTTACCCTCCCTACTTTCTCCATTTCCGTCTTTTACTAATTTTTCATTTTGTGGTATAATTGAAATAATTGTAACGAATCAAGGTCAATCTAGACACAAAATGGAATGAAATCAAGCAAATCTCTGCTAAAAGTTTGGAATAAGCTGACCTGTAAATAGAAAGGAACTATATGATTTACAAAGTTTTTTATCAAGAAACAAAAGAACGTAGCCCACGTCGTGAAACAACACGCTCACTTTACCTAGACATCGATGCCAACTCAGAACTTGAGGGCCGTATCGCTGCTCGCCAACTTGTCGAAGAAAACCGCCCAGAGTACAACATCGAATTCATCGAACTCTTGTCTGACAAATTGCTAGATTACGAAAAAGAAACTGGCGCTTTCGAGATTACGGAGTTCTAATATGGCCTACACTCTTAAACCTGAAGAAGTCGGCGTTTTTGCCATCGGTGGTCTGGGAGAAATCGGAAAAAACACATACGGAATTGAATACCAAGACGAGATTATTATCGTCGATGCTGGGATTAAATTCCCAGAAGATGACTTGCTGGGTATCGACTATGTCATTCCTGATTACTCTTACATCGTGGACAATATCGACCGCGTCAAGGCTGTTTTGATTACCCACGGACACGAGGACCACATTGGTGGGATTCCCTTCCTGCTCAAGCAAGCAAATGTCCCTATCTACGCTGGACCGCTTGCCTTAGCTTTGATCCGTGGAAAACTCGAAGAACACGGCCTCTTGCGCAACGCCAAACTTTACGAAATCAATCACAACACTGAGTTGACCTTTAAAAATCTCAAGGCAACTTTCTTTAGAACGACTCACTCTATTCCAGAGCCTTTGGGGATTGTTATTCATACTCCTCAAGGAAAAATCGTTTGTACGGGTGACTTCAAGTTCGACTTCACTCCAGTTGGAGAACCGGCGGACTTGCACCGGATGGCAGCCCTTGGTGAAGAAGGCGTACTCTGTCTCCTGTCTGACTCGACAAACGCAGAAGTGCCAACCTTTACCAACTCTGAAAAAGTCGTTGGCCAATCCATCATGAAGATTATCCAAGGCATTGAAGGACGCATCATCTTTGCATCCTTTGCCTCAAATATCTTCCGTCTCCAGCAAGCAACGGATGCCGCTGTTAAGACTGGACGCAAGATTGCAGTCTTTGGACGTTCGATGGAAAAAGCCATTGTCAACGGTATCGAGCTTGGCTACATCAAAGCTCCTAAGGGAACCTTTATCGAGCCAAATGAAATCAAAGACTATCCTGCAGGCGAGGTTCTGATCCTCTGTACAGGTAGTCAAGGTGAGCCGATGGCAGCCCTCTCTCGTATCGCTAACGGAACCCACCGTCAGGTGCAACTCCAACCCGGCGATACTGTTATCTTCTCTTCTAGCCCAATCCCTGGAAACACCACTAGCGTCAACAAGCTGATTAACATCATTTCTGAAGCTGGTGTCGAAGTCATCCACGGAAAGATTAACAATATCCACACCTCTGGACACGGTGGTCAGCAAGAGCAAAAACTCATGCTCCGTTTGATTAAGCCAAAATACTTCATGCCTGTCCATGGTGAATACCGCATGCAAAAAGTCCACGCTGGACTAGCGGTGGATACTGGTGTCGAGAAGGACAATATCTTTATCATGAGCAATGGTGACGTGCTTGCCCTTACTGCTAACTCAGCTCGTATCGCAGGTCATTTCAATGCCCAAGACATCTATGTCGATGGAAATCGTATCGGCGAAATCGGTGCAGCCGTCCTCAAAGACCGTAGAGATCTATCCGAAGACGGTGTCGTACTTGCAGTCGCAACTGTTGACTTCAAATCGCAGATGATTCTGTCTGGTCCAGACATCCTCAGTCGAGGCTTTGTCTACATGAGAGAGTCTGGCGACTTGATTCGTCAAAGTCAGCGCATCCTCTTCAATGCCATTCGTATCGCATTGAAAAACAAAGATGCTAGCATCCAATCTGTCAATGGTGCTATTGTCAACGCCATTCGACCATTCCTCTATGAAAATACAGAACGTGAACCGATCATCATTCCGATGATCCTCACACCAGATGAAGAATAAAGCAACAAAACAGCCCCGTCTTCGGAGCTGTTTTTCTCTATGCTTTCTTTTCTTGATTCTTAGAAATACTACGATTTTTACCTTCAAGATAGACCATCAAAATAGAAATATCTGCTGGATTTACTCCCGAAATACGGCTGGCTTGGCCGATGGTTTCTGGATTGATGAGTTTGAACTTCTGACGGGCTTCTGTTGCGATCGAGTCAATGTCATCCCAGTCGATATTGGCTGGAATGCGTTTTTCTTCCATGCGTTTCATCTTGGCAACCTGATCCATGGCTTTGGAAATATAACCCTCGTACTTGATCTCTGTTTCAATCAATTCAATGACCTTGTCATCCAAGTCCTCTGCAGCTGGTCCGATAAAGGCCACCACATCTTGGTAAGAGACTTCTGGACGGCGAAGGAATTCCTTGGCTGTCACTGCATCTGTCAGCGGCTTGAATCCCATCGCTTCAACCTTAGCGTTCGTTTCCTTGACTGGCTTGAGTTTGATGCTGTCTAGGCGTTTCATCTCATTGTCAAATTGATTTTTCTTAATCTCAAAACGGGCCCAGCGTTCATCATCAACGAGACCAATCTCACGACCCATCTCAGTCAAACGCATATCAGCATTGTCATGACGGAGGATGAGACGGTATTCAGCACGACTGGTCAAGAGACGATAGGGTTCAATAGTTCCCTTGGTCACCAAGTCGTCAATCATGACCCCGATATAGCCGTCACTGCGCTTCAAAATCAATTCAGGCTTGCCTTGGATTTTTAGAGCCGCATTGATACCAGCGATAATCCCTTGGCCAGCAGCTTCTTCGTAACCTGACGTTCCATTTGTCTGACCAGCAGTAAAGAGTCCTGAGATTTTCTTGGTTTCCAAAGTCGCACGCAACTGGTGTGGCAAGACCATGTCGTACTCAATGGCATAACCTGTTCGCATCATCTCTGCATTTTCCAGACCTTTGATAGAATGAACCAAGTCACGCTGTACATCCTCTGGCAGACTGGTTGATAGACCTTGAACATAAACTTCCTCTGTATTGCGCCCTTCTGGCTCAAGGAAAAGTTGGTGGCGTTCCTTGTCCGCAAAGCGCACAATCTTGTCCTCAATTGACGGACAGTAACGAGGTCCCACTCCCTTGACCACACCTGTAAACATAGGCGCACGATGGAGGTTATTTTGGATAATTTCATGACTGGTACCATTGGTATAGGTCAACCAGCATGGCACTTGATCCTTGACATAGTCCTCATCACGTGAAGTATATGAGAAGTGATTTGGTGCTTCATCTCCTGGCTGAATCTCTGTCACATCGTAGTTGATAGAGGAAGCCTTGACACGTGGAGGGGTTCCTGTCTTGAAACGACCGATTTCGAGGCCCAATTCCTTGAGATTATCAGCTAGGTTAATAGAAGCAAGACTGTGATTAGGACCTGATGAGTACTTGAGGTCTCCGATGATGATTTCCCCACGGAGGGCTGTTCCTGTGGTTACAATAACCGCTTTTGCTCCATACTCTTGATGGGTAGCTGTACGCACACCGACAACCTTGCCATCTTCCACCAAAATTTCATCAATCATGGTTTGACGAAGGGTGAGATTTTCTTGATTTTCAACTGTCTTGCGCATCTCCTTAGAGTAAAGCTCCTTGTCAGCCTGCGCACGAAGGGCACGGACAGCTGGACCTTTCCCAGTGTTGAGCATCTTCATCTGGATGTAGGTCTTGTCAATGGTTTTAGCCATTTCACCACCAAGGGCATCCACTTCACGCACGACAATCCCCTTGGCAGAGCCACCGATAGAAGGATTACAAGGCATGAAAGCCAGCATTTCAATGTTGATGGTCGCAAGCAATACCTTGCAGCCCATACGGCTAGCAGCTAGAGATGCCTCCACCCCAGCGTGCCCCGCACCGATTACAATAATATCGTATTCTTCCGTAAAATTATAAGTCATTTCTTAACCTTTCAAAAATTTCTCGCAAATAAGGAACTAACTTCTCCTCCTCTAGAGCTTGATCCATAGTAACCCATTTAAAGTGTGTATGCTCTTCAGGATCTAATCTGATAATTGGCTTCTCCCCAATCCACTCTGCTTTATAAACTAAGCGAGTAAAAACCGTATCCTTAGAGGTATCCAGTTGACTATCTTCGTGAAGAAGTTTGAGCGAACTGCTATCTAGCCTAACTCCCGCTTCTTCAATGCATTCTCTAAGAGCACCATCTCGCGGAAGTTCACCCTTTTCAACCCCGCCACCAGGAATATCCCAGTAAGTTGGATAAACGTTGGGTTCTCCTCTTTTAATTTCCGAACGCTGAATGAGCAAATAATCACCACCACTATGAACAAGTACATGGGCAATAAGCTTAACCATCATTTTCTCTCCTATTCCTCAAGATGAATGTGTTTTAGTTGGCCGTTCCATTCTGGTAGGGCTGTTTTTAAAAAGGCTGGAACTAGCTGGATATTCTGGAGCTGATCCAAATCAATCCACTCACAAGGTTGCCTTTTCACATCTTCCTGCATGGTCAATGGAGCTTCTTCAAGCAAATTCACCAGGTAATGAAACTCGATGTTGTGATAGGAAACACCGTCCTGTTCAAAACGATTTTCAACCACGAAAGCTAGCTGCCCAGCTTGAGCTTTGACACCTAGTTCTTCCTTCACTTCACGGACTACCGCGTCTTCCGTGCTTTCATTGACTTGAATCGCACCGCCGATAGTGTAATATTTACCCTTGTCTTTAGTAACTAGGAGCTTGCCATTTTGGAGAATCAAGGCTGCCGCCCGAACACCAAAGACCGTGTCTCCCACTGTTGTCCGAAAGTCTTGTTGAGTCATTTTTGTCCTTTCCCTTAAACGACACAAAAACAGTCAAAACTCCAAAGAAGTGCAGGACAAAAAAGCCTGCAACATCCATGAGCTTTGACCATCATTTCTATTGCTTTTATTATTGTAGCAAATTGAGAAAATTTGTCAATCTAAATGTACTATAATTGGCGAATCGCTTCAAAAGCTCCTTTGTCAATCTCGACTGGGTCAGAGAAGGCATCCAGAACAATCCCTCTCACCGGAAACTCCCCTATCTCTTCCGCAACAGATAAACAGTCCGTAAGAGGTAATTGCAACCAGGAAAAACGGTCATAATAGTCCCTGGGAATATCTTGTTCAGTTAAGAAACAAGGATAGAAGTAGTCGTCTCCCTTTCGCAGAATATCCGGTTTTAGTCGTACCCCTTCTTGTTCATCACTCTCATCCAGAAGATTCGGATTGAAGGGGACCCAGACTTTAGCTTGTTTCAATTCCTTGAACAAGGCTTCAATTGACTCTGTCGTTTTCTCTCTCAAATACTCTTTCTTATAGTCAGAGAGGCTCATTGTTTGCTCTTTTTTAGCCGTTTTTTTCTTAAAAAACTGAAACATTCTCTTTCCTCTTAGAAAATCTTAAATGTACTGACAAACCTGTCCATCTCGATAAGCATTATCAATCAAACCGCCACCGAGACACTCATCGCCATCGTAAAAGACAACTGCCTGTCCTGGTGTGATGGCGCGTTGCGGTTCCGCAAAGATGACCTCTGCCTTATCTCCTTTGACATGTACTGTCACCTTAGAATCAGGCTGACGGTAGCGGAATTTAGCCGTACATTCTAGCGTAAATTCCTCTGGCATCTCACGAGTAAAATGAACTTGACTGGCTTCTAGGCTGGTTGACATAAGCGAATCATGGTAAAAACCTTGGCCGACATAGAGGATATTCTTGCTTAGATCTTTTCCGACAACGAACCAAGGGGCATTGTCACCACCGTGTTGGCCACCGATACCGAGTCCGCCACGCTGACCAATCGTATAGTACATAAGGCCGGCATGCTCACCCATATCGCGACCATCCACAGTCATCATGCGACCAGGCTGAGCTGGCAGATAGTTGCTGAGAAAGTTTTTAAAGTTCTTTTCTCCGATAAAGCAAATCCCTGTCGAGTCTTTCTTCTTAGCAGTCGCAAGTCCTGCTTCTTCTGCGAGTCTGCGAACTTCAGGCTTTTCCAAATGTCCCAGTGGGAACATGGTTTTTTGGAGTTGTTCTTGCGAAAGTTGACTGAGGAAATAGGTCTGATCCTTGCCATTGTCCACGCCACGAAGCATGTGAACGATGCCATCCTCATCACGCGCCACTCGAGCATAATGCCCAGTCGCTACATAGTCTGCACCCAAGGTCATAGCATAATCCAAAAAGGCCTTGAACTTGATTTCCTTGTTACACATAACGTCTGGATTTGGCGTGCGCCCTGCACGGTATTCCGCTAGGAAATACTCAAAAACGCGGTCCCAGTACTCTTTTTCAAAATTGACAGAGTAGTAAGGAATGCCAATCTGGTCTGCCACTGCAGCCACATCCTTGTAATCTTCGGTCGCCGTACAGACGCCGTTTTCGTCTGTGTCATCCCAGTTCTTCATGAAGATACCGATCACATCGTAGCCCTGCTCCTTGAGCAAGAGAGCCGTCACCGACGAATCAACACCACCACTCATCCCCACAACAACACGTGTTTTAGAGTTATCACTCATGGTAAGTCTCCCATCTATTCGTTTATTCACGATTGAAGGTCGTGTGTGCTTTAACGATTGAAGGTCGCTTGAGCAGTATTCATTATAACACGCTTGGTTGGAGAAGACAAGAAAGAGGCTGATAAATCATCTCAACCTCTCTTTCTTCCTTTGCAAACGAATCAATTTTCCCCTTTAAGTTCTTTCTTCGCTTGTTCTATCTGGTATTTCACTTGCTCAAAGCCGGTTCCTCCTAAGGAATTCCGTCTCCGAACAGCGGTTTCTGGACGCAAGTAGATATAAATATCCTCTTCAATCAAGGGATGGTAGGCTTGCAACTCCTCCAAATCCCAATCTTGGATGTTTTTACCATGCTTGATAGAGTCTAGAACCAATTTCCCTACAATTTCATGCGCTTCTCTAAAAGGGAGTCCTTTTTCAGCCAAATAATCTGCCAGTTCGGTCGCATTCGAAAAATCATTCTCTGTGGATTGCTGCATTTTGGCCTTATTAACCTGCATGCTCGATAGCATACCTGCCAACACATCCAGAGAATTTAAAATCGTTTCTACTGTATCAAACATGCCTTCCTTGTCCTCTTGCAAATCCTTATTGTAAGCCAGAGGCAAAGACTTCATGACGGTCAATAGCCCAAGCAAGTTCCCGTAAACTCGGCCTGTCTTCCCTCGAATCAATTCCGCCATATCAGGATTTTTCTTCTGGGGCATGATAGATGAACCCGTTGAAAAGCTATCAGACAAGCTAATGTACTGATACTCAAAACTGCACCAATTGATGATTTCCTCACAAAAACGACTCATATGCATCATCAAAATGCTGGCATTTGACAGAAATTCTAAGATAAAATCACGGTCACTCACTGCGTCCAAGGAATTGGTATAGGGTTGTTGGAAACCCAATAAATCACTCGATAATTGACGATCGATTGGAAAAGTTGTCCCCGCTAAGGCAGCCGCACCCAGTGGAGATAGGTCCGTATGTTTCAAGTTAAATGCAAAGCGCTCGCTATCCCTTTGGAACATATTATAATAAGCCATGAGATGATGGGCAAAACTAATCGGTTGGGCATGTTGCAAATGAGTATAACCTGGCATGATGGTTTCCACATGTTTTTCAGCCAAATCCAGCAAAACACTGTTCAGATTCGCCAACTTATCCAAGACATGGCCAAGCTGCTCCTTTAGATATAAGTGCATATCCGTTGCGACTTGGTCATTCCGAGAACGAGCCGTGTGTAGTTTCCCAGCCAGAGGACCAATTTTCTCTGTCAGCAACACTTCCATATTCATATGAATATCTTCATTTGCAATATCAAAATGAAGCTCTCCTGCCTCTAAATCTCGCAACAAAGCTTGCAGACCATCTTGGATCTGCTCTGCCTCTTCCAAGCTTAAAATGCCAGTCTGTCCTAGCATTTGAACATGAGCTAGGGAACCCATCAAATCAAATTTTGCCAGCTGGTGGTCAAAAGAAATACTCGCACCGAACTGTTCTACCCAATCTTCCACAGTGCCTTCAAATCGACCACCCCATAATTTTGTATTTTTCGGCATATCCTGTCGTCCCTTTCTATCGCGTCACTACTCAACATTTTTCTGAACTTCTGAATAAACCTTAGTCGGAAGCCCCCAAAGCTTGATAAATCCAACAGCCGCATCTTGGTCAAAGGTATCCGCACTGGTATAAGTCGCCAAATTTTCATCGTAAAGAGAATTTGGTGATTTCCGAGCCACTACCTGGGCGTTCCCCTTATAAAGTTTAACTTTTGCAGTTCCATTGACGACCTTCTGTGTCTCCTTGATATAGGCAATCAAAGCCTGAGTTGCTGGGCTAAACCACAGGGCATTATAGATGAGATTGGACAACTCATTTTCGATAATAGGTTTGAAATGAGCCACTTCTCTCACAAGAGTCAAGTCCTCAATCTCCTTATGAGCTGCCAATAAAGTCACAGCACCTGGGCACTCATAAATCTCTCTTGACTTAATACCGACTAGGCGATTTTCCACATGGTCAATACGACCAACACCGTGTTTGCCCGCAATTTCATTGAGCTTTTGAATCAAAGTCGCCACTTTCATCTTCTCACCATTGAGGGAGATGGGCACCCCGCAGCTAAACTCAATGTCTATAAATTCTGGACTGTCTGGCGCCTCTTCTGGCGAAGATGTGATTCCAAATGCTTCTTCTGGTGCTTGGTTCCAAGGATTTTCCAAGACACCACATTCATTTGCGCGTCCCCAAAGATTTTGATCGACAGAGTAAGGATTGTCAAGGTCAGCAGGAACTGGGACGCCGTTTTCTTTGGCATATTGGATTTCTTCTTCACGAGACCATTTCCACTCACGAACAGGCGCAACTACTTTTAAATTGGGATCCAAAGCCGCAATAGAGACTTCAAACCGAACTTGGTCGTTTCCCTTGCCTGTACAACCATGGGCAATTGTGGTTGCCCCCGTCTGATGAGCTATTTCAACGAGTTTTTTTGAAATAAGAGGGCGACTCAGAGCAGATACCAAGGGATACTTCTGTTCGTAGTAGACATGAGCCTGAAGGGCCACTAAAACATAGTCATTAGCAAATTCTTCCTTAACATCAATGACATAAGACTCTACAGCCCCAACCTTGAGAGCTTTATCGTGGATGAACTCCAAATCTTTTCCTTCACCCACATCCATACAAACAGCGATCACATCATAGTCTTTTTTTAACCATGTAATAGCAACTGATGTATCCAATCCACCTGAATAGGCTAAAATAACTTTTTCCTTACTCATTTCTCATCCTTCTTTCTATTTTTCGATAGAGGCTTTAAAAGCATCGTCAATCAATTTGTCCAACTCCCCAGAATCCTTCAACTTCTGGATGGTTTTGTCAACCGCCTCTTTTAATTCTTTACTGTCTTTTTTCATCGCAACAGCGTAGGAATCTTCTTTGTCATTGTCAAAATCAAACTCAGCGATGGCTAGGTCTGGATTATTCTCTACAAAGCCTTTCGCCACTGGTTCCTCAAAGATAACTGCATCCAGTTGCCCTGATTTCAAATCTGTTATCAAATTTCCATTTTTAGGAAGTGAAACGAGAGAAGCATTCTGCAAGGTTTCTTTGGCCAGAGTTTCCTGGATAGAGCCTTTCTGCGCTCCAACCTTTTTCTGAGCCAAATCCTTGACTGATTGGTAATTCGTTAATTCAGATTTTCTTACGATAACCTTATTTTTCGAAGTGTAGTAGGGAATTGAAAAATCGTAAACTTGACTTCTCTCCTCCGTTTTAGAAACACCTGATATGGCAAGATCGGCCTTGCCTGAATCAAGACTAGCCAGTACATTGTCAAAACTCATTGGAGAGAACTCCACTTCTACACCTAGTTCCTTTGCGATGGCTTTGGCTAGCTCAACATCTGAACCTACAATCTGATTTTTCCCATCGACCAATTTCTGATATTCAAATGGAGCAAACTCTGGATTTAGGGCCACCACCAATTTTCCTTTAGCCTTAATGGCTTCAACACCTTGGGATTGAGCGTTACTACAAGCAAATAATAAGGGAAACATAAGCAAACCAAACATCGTCATCAACACCTTCTTCACTTTATTCATAGAAGAGCCTCCTTTTATTTTTATACTTTATTGTTGTATAAATAATACTCCTCTCATTTTCGTTTGTCAAGAAAAAACTGTATTTTATTTCATTAAAATCAAGAAAAAGCTTATTATATGATATATTTTTACATATAATAAGCTTATTTATACTATTTGAGTTTTTAAAAATACAATTACCCAATTACAGGTAAGATGAAGAGATCAATGAACTCGCCACATTCTCTTTCACAATTCAATAACTCGATGGCATTGTTGAGCTACATAGGCATCGTGGGTAACGATAATGACCGTTTTCCCTTCCTTGTTCATATCTAAGAGAAAGTTTAAAACCAAATCTCGATTTTCAGGGTCTAGAGAGCCGGTTGGTTCATCTGCTAACAGGAGCTGACTCGGTTTTAAAATGGCTCTAGCAACTGCGATTCGTTGCTGTTCCCCTCCAGATAACTCTGAAACCTTCTGATGTAGGGTTGATGACAATCCCACTCTCTCTAAAATTTCTTCTATCTTTTTGCCTTTGTCCTTCTTGGATAATTTTACATACTTTAGAGCGAGCATGAGATTATACTCTACCGTTTCATTATCAATCAGAGCAAAGTTTTGAAACAGATAAGAGATATGTTCGCGGATAATCGCTTGCGACTTAACAGAATTGACAGGTACATTTTGCTGACCGAAAATTTCATAATGTCCACTGTAATCGCCATCTATCAAACCCAAGAGATTTAACAAGGTTGACTTGCCACTGCCACTTTTTCCAACAATGGCAACTAAATCTCCTTGGTTAATTTTTAGAGATAAGTTCTCCAAAATAACTTTTTTCCCAATGGTTTTCGTAACATTTTCCAACTTTATCATAAGTGATCCCCTTTCAATAACTGCACTACATTTCGTTTTTCCATCTTAGAGCCCAAGAAAAGTACAAACAGAATATCTAAGCCTGTAAATCCTGCGAAAAGCAAGAGCGGGAACAGTGCCTGTGTAAAGAATAGCAGGACTACAAAAGGGAAGCTATATACCAACAATAGAATCCTCAAGAAAGAACGATACCGATCTATCAATTTCCAACCCATGAACTTCTTGGTGATGATATCTGTTCGCTTCAATAAGAAAGTTGTTACTAGTAAGAAGTAGGAAATCATCATACTAAGAAGACCAACCAAAGCAAAGAGTATGTTGAAATTCCGAACAGCATCTCGATAAGAATCTACTTTCTCTTGTTGAATGGCTTGAATAGATGAAAATTTTAAATAATTCCCATCTGATAATTTCTCAACTAACGCTGTCACCTCTTTTTGATGTTGAGCTGTATTTTCGATTTTAATGGGATTATTTAAACCTGTTGTTGACAGGGAAGCTTTTTCATCCCACATCATATCAGAATCATTGACCAAGCTAATAATTGGATTGTAGAGATTTTCCTTTCGCTTCTCGTTATAAGGGAAGAATGACCAATCACCTTCATAGTAAGCAATCTCGATATCCATCTCCTCTATCGTTCGTTTTTGCTGCTCTTCATACTTCATAGAAAGATAGGCAATTAATTTCCCCAAGAGCTGATTTTTATCTTCTTCACCTTTCGTACTTGCTGGCATCAAAATAACTTTTTTAGTGCCGGTATCGGGTAACTTGAATTCCTTGCTCTTTAGAAAATTGCGATTAGCATAGTAAACATCCACCGTATCTGTTAACTGATATTGCTGAATCTGTTCTGATTTGACAAAATTTTTTACAGGAAGACTGCTACTTTGCACATAGCCCGCCTGCGTTTTTTCTACCAAATCCAGATAAAATCGATAGAAATAATCCACTGCTTGCCCTGAGCCTGCCAACTGCTCTTGCCACAGATTATCATTGAGTTGAAAAGTTTCCAAGGTCAGATAATTTCCTTGACTGATCCACTGTTTCTGGTAATCCAACTCTTTGTTTTCTTGCTCCAAACTTTTTCCTACCCCAACTAGCAAGACTGTCAGTAAAATAGTAGTTCCAATTTTCATCAAATAATTAAAGAGTAGACTAAATTTGAAAGATGAAAAACCTTTCAGCAAAGAGCTGATTGTCATTTTTTGAATTAAGAGGTAAGTCAACCAACTGATAAAGAGATAAAGTTGCAAAAGCAAAAAATGCGACAACCATAACATTGGGAACAAATCTTTTGGCTTGTAATCAAGCAAGAAACATACTCCTAGATTGATCACAAGCGCCCCACCTAGGAGGAGGTAGAGGTTGCCTTTCACAACATCAGCTAAAACAGCCCGATCTTGAAAACCCAGTAATTTTTGTACCCCAACTCTTTTCATATCCATCATCGGTTGATACACTGTCACTAACACAAGAAGTAAAATAGCCAAGACAAAAACAATGGCAGATAAAAGCAAATCTCGATTTATGACTTCCACTGCACTTTTATAGGTCGGCTCTAGCAAGGTAGCCTGGTCTATCTTGAAAAAATCGCTCCATTTCTGTACAATCCTATCCTTGTCCATCTCTTGTGTAGAAGTTATCGTATAGCGACCATTTAAACTACGAGATGTATCCTTGATATAGGTTTGAAAAGTCATAAGCTGAATAGGCTTGGCTTTTAGAAAAGTCGGAATCGTACCAAGTTTATTGGAAATTTCTTTATTACTGTAAACTCCCTCACCATCTGTGGTAAAATCAAGAGAAGAAATCCCAAACTCTTGGTAGGGAAAGGTATCTTTATCAAAAACACCAGACTTGACCACCTCATCACCACTGTCTGTTTTGATGATGGAGACTTTATACTCCTTTGATACATCCTCAAAAAATCGAAGAACAGATGCTGCAGGTTCATTAATATCTTTCAAATACAAATCCAAAGAATCTACAGTCTTTCCCATTTCCCGAATCCGCACCACTTCTCGTGTGTAGTTTATATTAAAAACAAAAAAAGTGGTACACAAAAGCAGGAGTAACATACAGAAATTACTGATTTTTTTCATAAAAGTACCTCCTTAGTACTTTATCATCTTAGTCGTAGAATTTATTCCCTTTTTTCACAAATTTATTTTAGATTTCTTTTTTACTTTTTATACTACTATGATACAATATTTTTAATCAGTTTCTATTTTCTGTTAACTTTTTTCACGAACAAGGAGGAGATCATGCGCTACGATTTTGGAAATGTTTATAAAGAAATACGTGAGTCAAAAGGATTAACCCAAGAAGATGTCTGTGGTAGCGTCCTTTCAAGAACCAGCCTATCAAAAATCGAAAGCGGGAAAACAACTCCTAAATATGAGAATATGGAGTTTCTTCTCCGACAAGTCAATATGAGTTTTGAAGAGTTTGAATATATCTGTCAACTTTATCAACCAAGTCAACGCACAGAAATTATGCAAACCTATCTCAATATGAGCTCAATCCTAGGGACTAATGAACTCGAAAAACTATTTCAAAAATGTCAAGACTACCTCAAAACTCACCACGACCTCCCCATCAAAGAGATACGAGATATGCTAGAAATTGTTATCTATATTCGCCAAAATGGGACTAAAAAACTGTCAATCGAAGTTAACAATACTGTAAAGAAGCTATGGAAGAAGATAGAAAAGCAGGACACTTGGTACGAGAATGACTTAAAAATTCTCAATACCATTCTCTTTACCTTTCCTATAGAACATATCCATCTCATCACTGGAAAAATCTTGCAACGCTTAGAAGTCTATAAAAACTATCAACATTTATATGACTTGCGAATGGCAATCCTACTCAACCTCTCCACCATTTACTTATACAATCAAGATAGAAATATGTGTAAACAAATATGCTATACTTTACTAGAAGATGCCAAGAACAAGAAAAGCTACGATAGGCTTGCTATCTGCTATGTCCGTATTGGGATTTGTACGGATGATTCTAAACTTATCCAAAAAGGTTTCTCCCTTCTGGAACTAACCGATGAAACCTCCATGCTATCTCATCTCAAAAAAGAAGTAGAGACCTATCATCAACCAAAGGAAATATAAAAAAGTCGAGGGATTTCCTCGACTTTTACATATTTTTCTGTTAGCTAGTTCTTAATACCAACCGTTGTTAAGCCAGAAGTTCTTGGCAGCTGTCCATGAACCATAACGTCCTGCAACGTAGGCATCTGCTACACGTTCTTGGTTTTCAGCTGAGTAGTCACCGTTCAAGTATGAATCTGTCAATTGGTAACGTCCGATGTAACGTCCGTTTGTAGCAGTGTAGCTACCACCTGATTCTTTTTGAGCGATCCATTCTTTGGCTTCTGCTTCAGAACCACTTACAGTAGAAGCTGCTGCAGTGTTGCTTTCTGCTGCTGGAACCGCTGGTGTAGCTGGCGCTTCATAGGTTGTTGTTTCAGTTACTTCTTCTGCAGTTTCTTCCGCAGCTGCTGGTGCTTCATAAGTTGTTGTTGAAGCTGCAGCGGTTGCAGTTGCTGTCGATGGAGCTGTTCCTTCGATAACCAAAACTTGGTCAACATAGATAAGGTGAATATCTTTGATGTTGTTTTTTGCTGCCAATTTTTCAACAGTTGTGTTGTACTTCTCAGCGATTTCTGAAAGAGTATCACCTGATTTAACTGTGTAAGTTACAGTTTCTTGGGCAGATGCAAGTGATGGAGCAAAGAAAGCAAGCAAAGCTGCTACTCCTGCGATAGTTGTTTTAATTTTTTTAGTTGTTAATGACATATCTAAAAATTCTCCTTCCATTGGATATATCTATGATACCTTTTAAATGTTACCGTTGTTTAACGGTTTTATGTAGAAATATTACAAAAATGTTTTATATTTACCGTTTTAAGTAGGTTTTTGTCACAAAAGACCTTATTTTATACTATCTTTAATCATTTTAAGCTTTTGATAAGGGAAATAAGCGCAGAGGTCCATTCTTTGATATAATAGATATAAGAATCTTTGTAAGGGGAAACAGATGCACTCACTTCGTTTTCAATCTGTCTTTGACATTATCGGACCAGTTATGATTGGCCCATCAAGTAGCCATACTGCTGGAGCTGTTCGCATCGGGAAAATCGTCTCTTCCATCTTTGATGATACGCCGACAGAAGTCGAATTCCAATTATTTAACTCATTTGCCAAAACCTACCGTGGTCATGGAACGGACCTTGCTCTCGTCGCTGGTATATTAGGTATGGATACAGACGATCCCGACATTCCAAATAGCCTAGAGATTGCCCATAAACGCGGTATCAAGATTGTCTGGACCATTCAGAAAGACAGCAACGCTCCTCATCCTAACACCACTAAAATTACTGTGAAGAATGAACACAAGTCCATCAGTGTGACAGGAATTTCCATCGGTGGGGGAAATATCCAGGTTACGGAGCTTAACGGCTTTGCTGTCTCTCTCAACATGAACACACCAACCATTATTATCGTGCATCAGGATGTTCCGGGTATGATTGCCCATGTTACTGAAGCCCTCTCTCGTTTTGATATCAATATCGCTCAGATGAATGTGACTCGAGAAAAAGCTGGAGAAAAAGCCATCATGATTATCGAAGTCGATAGTCGAAGTTGCGAAGAGGCGATTGAAGAAATCCGAAAAATCCCTCATCTCCACAATGTCAATTTCTTTAAGTAGGAGGAAACATGTTTTATTCTATCAAAGAATTGGTCGAGCAGGCGGATCTAGACTTCCAAGGAAATGTCGCAGAACTCATGATTGCGACAGAATATCAACTAAGCGGTCGGGAACGGCCAGAAGTTCTCCTCCTCATGGAACGCAATCTAGAAGTCATGAAAGCCTCTGTCGAGCTCGGTCTCAGTAAAAATAAATCCCGTAGTGGCCTAACGGGTGGAGACGCGGCCAAACTAGACCGCCATCTCAAAAGTGGCAAGGCCTTGTCGGACTTTACCATCCTATCAGCAGCCCGTAATGCCATCGCGGTCAATGAACACAATGCGAAGATGGGCTTGGTCTGTGCCACTCCAACCGCAGGAAGTGCTGGCTGTCTGCCAGCCGTTCTCACTGCTGCTATCCAAAAACTTGACCTCAGCCACGAAGAACAGTTAGATTTCCTCTTTGCTGCTGGTGCCTTTGGATTGGTTATCGCAAACAATGCCTCTATCTCGGGTGCTGAAGGTGGCTGTCAGGCCGAAGTCGGCTCTGCCTCCGCCATGAGTGCCGCAGCCTTGACTTTGGCCGCAGGTGGAACGCCCTATCAGGCTAGCCAAGCCATCGCCTTTGTCATTAAAAATATGCTAG
The DNA here is from genome assembly GCF_029691405.1 of Streptococcus sp. D7B5. Classification (NCBI taxonomy): domain Bacteria; kingdom Bacillati; phylum Bacillota; class Bacilli; order Lactobacillales; family Streptococcaceae; genus Streptococcus; species Streptococcus sp. D7B5. Next base: position 1,563,660 of record NZ_CP121467.1, on the reverse strand, counting down.
GTCTCATCTGTGACCCTGTTGCTGGTTTGGTTGAAGTTCCCTGTGTCAAACGAAATGCCATGGGAGCTAGCTTTGCCTTTATCGCGGCTGATATGGCCTTGGCAGGTATCGAATCTAAGATCCCTGTCGATGAAGTTATCGATGCCATGTACCAAGTCGGATCAAGTCTTCCAACTGCCTTTCGTGAAACGGCCGAGGGTGGACTCGCCGCCACACCTACTGGTCGCCGCCTACAAAAAGAAATCTTCGGAGAATAAGCTTATCTATATCTATTAGGAGAAACTATGCCCTCTATCTCAGCAATCTTTTTTGATCTAGACGGAACCCTGGTTGACAGTTCCATCGGGATCCACAATGCCTTTACCCATACCTTTAAAGAGCTAGGAGTTCCGAGTCCTGATGCCAAAACCATTCGTGGTTTCATGGGCCCGCCACTTGAAAGTAGCTTTGCGACCTGCCTTCCCAAGGAACAAATCTCGGAGGCCGTCCAGATATACCGCTCTTACTACAAGGAAAAAGGCATCCACGAAGCCCAACTCTTCCCCCGAATAACGGAATTGCTTCAAGAGCTTTCGCAAAACTACCCTCTCTACATCACTACAACAAAGAATACTCCTACTGCTCATGATATGACTAAAAATCTGGGAATCCATCATTTCTTTGATGGCATTTACGGCTCTAGTCCTGAAACGCCACACAAGGCGGATGTCATCCGTTACGCCTTGCAAACGCATCAACTCCCTGCGGACCAAGTCCTCATCATCGGGGATACCAAGTTTGATATGATTGGAGCCCAAGAAACTGGTATTAAAAAGTTTGCTGTTACTTGGGGATTTGGAGAAGAGGCTGATTTACTCAGCTATCAGCCTGACTGGATTGCCCATACCATTGATGATATCATTAGCCAGCTCTAACCATACAAAAATACTCCTAACACTAGTGAACTAGGTTGAGGAGTATTTTTTATATGTTGTTACTATCAGAAGGAATCAACTCCATGCTTAAGCAGTAATTTGATCCTGTTCTTCAGTATCTGTATCTTCATCCTTCTTACTTGGCCAAGCAAGCATGACAATAAGAGCAATCGGTCCAACGAGAGGAACCAAAGCAATGAAGATAAAGGCCCAGTGGAAACCAGCGTCTCGTAAGCAGCGAAGCGACTCAGCCGCTTTAAAATAGAGTAGAAATATCTTAATATTTTCGTACCATTTCTTCAAACTGAGAGTCTTCAGTGTTCTCTTTATTTGTTTCACTATTCTCTATCACTTTTTCTCCAAATCGTTGACTTGGCATAGCGAGCATAACGAGCAGTGTTATTGCACCCAAAGGAACAAATACAATAAAAATATAGGCCCAATGGATACCCACATCTCGTAAGCGACGTACTATCAGTGCTAGTAGAGGAACAAACTCTATTATAAACAAAATAATACACATACTGAAGACCGCAATATTCCTGATGGCTTTATCAGATTCTACTCCAGTAAAAAGTGAGTAGTAGGCGGGCAAGAAAATCACCATATTTAGTAGCCAAACCCACCAAAATTCTGGACGTGTGGAACGACCAGAAAAATTTGCATAGCCTTTGAAAAAACTCCTAATAGCACTCAGCATACAAAAATCTCCTTTTGACTTTAATACTTATTTCGCAAAGTTATGTTACCAGCTTAAAATAGAGGTAGTTTTTAGATTGTCTGAAATCACTCTCCTGATAGATCACATAACATCTTCCCTTGAATAGTTGCGCTTATTAAACCTTTGAAAGATCCGATGTTCTCTACTCTCTATTTATAAAAACCAGCTTTCTGATTCTCTCAGAAAACTGGCGATAGTTGTTTCATTATGAAGGTAGTTGGACACTCTTACTCAGCATGAGTTGTCTCATTCGCAAAGGAAATAATCGCTTCTTTGAGCTCATCTCCGCTGAGTGAACGGAACTCTTCAATCTTTTGATCAATCGCTTCTAGCGGCATGACATTTACCTTACCAACGAAAATCTTATCCATGACTTGGTTATCAACCAATTCGGTCGAAACCAAGAGTTCTTCATAGAGTTTTTCCCCTGGTCGAATCCCGACTTCAACTATTGGAATTTCGCTTTCGGTATGTCCGCTTAGAAGGACCATTTTCTTAGCCAAATCATAGATCTTGACTGGTTTGCCCATGTCAAGGATAAAGACTTCTCCGTCCTTGGCATAAGCACCAGCATGGATTACTAGACGGCTAGCCTCTGGAATGGTCATGAAGTAACGTGTCATACGGAAGTCTGTCACCGTTACAGGACCGCCTTCAGCAATCTGGCGTTCAAAGACAGGAATCACACTACCACGACTACCGAGAACATTCCCAAAACGAACTGCACAGTAGGTGGATTTGCTACGTTGGTTAAAGCCAGTGACAATCAATTCTGCCACGCGCTTAGTTGCCCCCATAACATTCGGTGGATTGACCGCCTTGTCAGTCGAAATCATAACCATCTTAGGTACCTTAGCTGCATCAACAGCCTTAGCAACATTGTAGGTTCCGAGGATATTGTTTTTGAAGGCTTCTTTTGGATTGCGCTCCATCATCGGAACGTGCTTGTGGGCAGCAGCATGGTAGACAATGGCTGGTTTGTACTGTTCAAACACCTGCAAAAGACGATCATAGTCCTGAATATCTGCAATGACAGGAACATAATCAATCCCTTGGAATGTACGGATCAATTCATGATAAACAAGATAGATTGAGTTTTCACCATGTCCAAGCAAGACGATACGCTCTGGATTGAAGCGGCTAACCTGACGACAAATCTCTGAACCAATCGAACCACCAGCTCCTGTCACCAAGATAGTCTTGCCTGTAAGCTCTGCACCCAGACGGGATTCGTCAAGACGAATTTCCTGACGCCCCAAAAGGTCTGTGATGTCAATTTTCTGGAAGCCACTACCTGGTTGGTGAAGCCCCTGAACAACTGTCTCAACCTTGGGCATCTTGTAACATTTGATACCGAGTTTATTACACATCTGCAAGATGCGTTCGTACTCTGATGGGTCAAGCGAAGGGATGGCTACGATGACTCGCTCGATTTGGTGACGTTTGGCCAATTCAGGCAGATTATCATAGGAGCCCAAAACTGGGATTCCACCTAGTTTTTGTCCCTTTTTCTTTTCATCGCTATCCAAAATTCCCACTAACTCGAGGTCACTAGTTGGGTGTTGGTAGCTATTCATAAAGAGAGCACCACCATCACCAGCACCAATCAAGAAGGTCCGACGGTGTTCTCCATCTCCACTACCTTTTTTACGTTTAGAATAAATCAACTGCCAAGTGATACGAGGAAGCAAGATGAGGAAGGTACTCAACAAAATGAAGAGTACGATGAAACGGATAGAAAACAATGGAAGGAAGGCATAGCAGATTCCATAAGAAAGAACACTGCTGAGCATCACTCCGAAAAAGATTTTCATGAAATCCGTAATCTTGCTATAACGACTGATACTAGCATTTAGCCCCCAAAATGCAATCATGATTTGATAGAGGAGGAAGGCTAAAAGAGTGTAGATGACGTAATCCACAGGCGCAGGATTTATAAGGCCATAAAACAAGATATAAGATACGATGATGGAAACCACCATACTCAGAATATCGAATATCCCCCAAAACACTTGTTTTTGCTGTTTATTTAAAATTTCAACCAGATCAATCACATAATCTGTTAGTTTTTTATTCATAGGAATTTACTCCCCCCTTAAAAGAGTCAGATGATACTGTTGTTATGATAATCTGAATCATTCAGTCTATCGGGGCTTACTTTCTCTTTCTTAAAAGTTTGACGAAGATAAACTGACGTACAAAGCCTGGACAAAGTGCAACAATTGCCTGAATGGCCACACTTTTAGCATATTCCCTGTAAGAAATTTGCCCCCGCTCAAGCATCCGTTGGCGAGCTTGACGATAGAGTTTAAGGTAACGCAAGCCACCTCGACGCTCAAACATCCCTGCACCGACACGAACCTTACACAAGATTTGATCTAGGTTTCCAGTCTTGGCACCTGCAGCAATCATATTGAGCCAAAGGAGGTCATCCTCCATGTAAAGGCCATCTTCATAGTTGCCCGCCTTGAGGACCATGTCCTTTTTGAACATGACTGTCATATGGTTAAAGGCACTTCTCATTCTTTGGTAAGCCATAATGTCTGCATGCCGAGTTGGGACACGACGGTAAGAAACAATCTCGTCAGGATTGTCAATAAATTCTGCAATATGTCCACCTAAGAGATCCAGATTTTCCTGTTCCATTAGTTGGACTTGCTTTTCAAAGCGGTCAGATACCGCTATATCATCTGTATCCATACGAGCAATGATATCGTACTGACACTGTAAAACACCGTATCGAAGAGCCAAACCTAAACCTTGATTTTCCTCTAAGGGGCACCGTTTCACTGGAATGTCTGACTGAGCTTCCACTTCTTCTAGCACCTGATAGAGTTCGGGTGTGAGCGGCCCGTCCTCAACAAGAACAAGTTCGCTCGGTTTCAAGGTCTGGTTTTGAACACTTTTGATAGCATCTCTTAAAAACGTCGGATTTTCCTTTACATAGACCGACATCAAGACGCTGATTTTTTGCTTTTCAGGCACAGTTTTTCTCCAATGTATAGATTTCCTTCCACTATTTTATCACAAATTCTCCTAGTTTCCTATTTTTATATCAAATCAAGGAAAATTCTAGTAAAGAAATCTGTCTCTTTTCACTTTATTTTCACTTCCATTGATTGATCTGTCTTGGCTGTCATTACTTGACATTATAAGGAAAAAACCTTAAAATAAGCTGTTATTAAAATCATCCTATCGAGGTTTTTATGAAGAAACAATCACTCTTTTTTGTTCTAGGAATTGTCTTAATCGGGACTGTTTTACGATCTCCCTTCACTGCTCTTCCAACTATTTTAGGAGATATTGCTCAGGGACTAGGAGTGGAGGTTAGCTCTCTTGGGATTTTAACCAGTCTCCCTCTCTTGATGTTTGCTCTTTTCTCTGCTTTTGCAAGCCGCTTGGCACAAAAAATCGGGTTGGAACATCTCTTTACATACTGTCTCCTCCTCTTAACTGTTGGCTCTGTCATTCGGATTTTCAATCTTCCCCTTCTCTATCTAGGGACCCTAATTGTGGGAGCAAGCATTGCGATCTTCAATGTACTCCTCCCAAGTATGATCCAGGCAAATCAGCCTCAAAAGATTAGTTTCCTAACAACGCTCTATGTCACTGCCATGGGAATTTCGACAGCCATCGCTTCTTATCTATCCGTCCCTATCACCCAAGCTAGTTCTTGGAAGGGCCTCATCCTCGTTCTCAGCTTTCTCTGTCTGGTCACTCTGCTAGTCTGGTTGCCAAATCATCGCCACAACCACCACCTAGAAAACCAAAAAGAAAAGCAAGTCAAAGAGAATATTCTAAAAAGTAAAGATGTCTGGGCTATCATTATCTTTGGCGGGCTTCAGTCCTTGCTCTTTTATACAAGTATGACCTGGTTGCCAACTATGGCTGTTAGTGCTGGTATTTCTAATAGTGATGCGGCTCTCCTTGCTTCTATTTTCTCACTCATCAGCATTCCTTTTTCAATGACTGTTCCAAGTCTGACGACTCGTCTATCAGATGGTCACCGTCGAATCATGCTGGCAATTATCTCTATCGCTGGTATGACAGGAATTGCCATGCTCTTGTATCCAACCAATAATTTCCTCTACTGGTTAGTCGTCCATCTCTTGATTGGAACGGCCTGCAGTGCCCTCTTCCCCTACCTCATGGTTTGCTTCTCGCTTAAAACCAGTTCTCCTGAAAAGACAGCTCAGCTATCAGGACTAGCGCAAACAGGAGGCTACATCTTAGCTGCTTTTGGTCCTGCCTTGTTTGGTTATAGTTTTGAACTTTTCCAATCTTGGATCCCAGCTGTCCTTGCCCTTCTAGCCATCGATATCATCATGACCATCTCACTCTTTATGGTGGATCGGACTGATAAGATTCTCTAATTTTCTAAAATCTATCATAACCATAAACAATGCAAAGCCAGACAGAGTCTGGCTTTTTTTGGTCCATACAATAATCTAGTTTAATACACCTTAAAACTAGATTAATATCTTGTTTTGTGATAGAATATGTTTGCGTATGATTAGATTTTTGACTTGTGTGTTCGCAAGTATTAACAGCGATGTTATAGGAATGTTTGGCTTTACCTAGTTTTATTAGCTAGGGATTTTCTTGGATTTCTTCTGGAAATCTTGTTCGCGTAAGAGTTATCATACGCTTTTTTTTATGAGGAAAAAATTATGACTAAATTCAATCAACTACAAACAAAAGATGACTTTGCTAAACTACTTGGCTTGAAAAGTGCTAAATACATCAATTATTTATTGTACAATGTAAAAACTGATAATTTATATAACTCTTTCACTATCCTTAAAAAGAATGGTGGAGAAAGAGTTATACATGCCCCCAAAAAAGAGTTGAAGTTCCTTCAGAAAAAATTGTCTAATGTTTTGTGGGAATGTTACCTTGAAAGCATAGAATCTAAATCAAAGGATAAGAACTTTAAAACACCTGTTCTGTCTCACGCATTTGAAAAGGGGAAAAGCATTATTACCAACTCTCAGATGCATCGAAACAAGAAATACATTCTGAACATTGACTTGAAAAACTTTTTTGATTCTTTTAATTTTGGAAGAGTAAGAGGCTTCTTTATAAAAGACAAGGATTTTACTGTTTCACCAGAAATTGCTACAGTAATTGCTCAAATTGCATGTTACCAAGGTAAGTTACCACAAGGAGCCCCTTCTTCTCCCATCATCACAAATTTAATTACTAGAATTTTAGATTATCGGATTGTCAAAATTGCTAAAAAATATCGTTTTACATATTCTAGATACGCCGATGATATGACTTTTTCGACAAATCGTGAACTAAACTCTAATAAACTGAGAGCAAGCAAAGAGTTAGATAACTTTTTAACTGAATTAGAGGAGGTAATCATCTCATCTGGTTTTGAAATTAATCCTAAAAAAACACGATTGAGCAATAACATGCAGCGCCAAGAAGTGACTGGACTGGTTGTCAACAAAAAGATAAATGTAAAAAGAGAGTACATAAAAAATACTCGCGCAATGGCCTTTCAATTATACAAAGATGGAGCTTTTGAAATAGATAAGAAACCAGGAACGATCAATCAACTAACGGGACGCTTTGCTTTTATTTTTCAAATAGATCAATACAACAACTACTTACTTTATAAAAAGTCCCTGATTCAAAATAATCTGGATGCACAGAAATATTTATTAGGCAGAAACTCATCAAAAAAATCTGAATCGAAATATTATTGGAAATATATCTTTTATAATAAAGATTTACGAAAAGAATTATTCGATAATAAAAAACATAATACATATAATTTACCAACAGAGTTCTACAGTATAGGTAAGGAACAAAAGAAAACGTACATGTCTCTATTTAATTCTAGAGAAAAAGAGTACAAAAAATTTCTATTTTATAAATATTTTTTCGGAAATGATAAACCTATAATTGTCACAGAAGGAAAGACAGATCCCCGATATATTAAAGCAGCTTTAAAAAAGCTTTATCGTAAATATCCAGAACTTATTGAAAAAGTTGGCAATAACTTTGTATTTAAAATTGAATTTTTAAATCATACTAATACAATAGAGTATCTTTTTAATGTTCCAGAAGGGGGAGAAGGTTTTAAATATTGGTATAATTATTTTTCTGATAAATCTTACTATAATGATGAAGGTAAGAAAAAATTTTTTGCTCTAGATCCAGAAGAAAGAATTTTATACGCAAACTATATTACTTATTTCCAACAATTAACCGATAATATTCCAAATTATCCAACAATATTTTTATTTGATAATGAACCGAATAATAGAAATGGTAAGGATAAATCTCCCTTATTTTTGTTTGCGAATCATGCAAAAGACCTAATGAATCCTCAGAATAAAGACTCGAAGACTTCCAAGAGTTTAGAATCAAAAATTTCAGATAATTTAGAAAAAATTAGAAGAGAAAAACCTTGTCGTATTAATAAAAATGGGAGCTTATATATTATGGCGACACCTTTAGTATCTAGTAAGAATGACGGTAATTTTTCTGATATTGAAGATCTATTATTGTCACGTAAATTGCCACCCATTTTAAAAGGGAAAACATTCTCCAAGAGTGGTGGTGATAATCATTATGGAAAAGAAATTCTTTCAAAGCATGTTCTAAAAAATTATGAAAAATTCGATTTTACTGAGTTTATCCCTTTGTTAGACGGTATAAGAGATAATATACTAGATTATAAATCATTATTCTAGCTTATCTTTAAAATATAGAATTCTGCCGAATAACTGATGTATAATCCTCTAAACTTCTAGTTTTTACTAGGAGTTTTTTTATATGTAAAATTTTTACACATATTTCTTGACAGGGCTTTCATATTGAGATACAATATATTTGAAAAGAGTATATATAAAATTTTTATATAATATAAAGGAGGTTTCCCATGTACTTCCCAACATCCTCTGCCTTGATCGAGTTTCTCATCTTGGCTGTACTGGAGCAGGGGGATTCTTATGGTTATGAGATTAGTCAAACCATTAAGCTCATCGCCAATATCAAAGAATCTACGCTCTATCCCATTCTCAAAAAATTGGAAGCCAGTGGCTTTCTGACCACCTACTCTAGAGAGTTTCAGGGGCGTATGCGCAAATACTACTCCTTGACCAATCGGGGCGTAGAGCAGCTCGTTACTCTAAAGGAAGAGTGGACGCTCTATACCGACACCGTCAACGGCATCATAGAAGGGAGTATCCGCCATGACAAGAACTGACTATCTGACTCAGTTAGAAACCTATCTCAATAAACTGCCTGAAGCTGACCGCATCGAAGCTATGGACTACTTTAAGGAACTATTTGACGATGCAGGTTCAGAGGGCGAAGAGGAACTCATTGCCAGTCTAGGAACACCAAAAGAAGCGGCTCATGATGTCCTCTCTGATCTTCTCGATAAAAAAGTCAATGAAGCCCCTGCTCAAAAGAATGACCGTCAACTGCTACACATTGCCCTCCTGGCCCTGCTAGTAGCTCCTATCGGAATTCCGGTCGGGATCGGCATCCTCATGGCCATCATCGGTATTATTATCGCAGCCGTCTCCGTCATTTTAGCCTTTTTTACCGTCTCTGTAACGGGTATCCTGCTAGGTGGACTCTTTATCATAGAGAGCTTTAGTGTCCTAGTCGAAGCCAAATCTGCCTTTATCTTGATTTTTGGGGCTGGTTTGCTTTCTATCGGTGCTTCTTCTCTTGTTCTACTAGGTATCTCCTATGTAGCTCGTTTCTTTGGCCTCCTAATCGTCCGCTTAGCACAATGGATTCTTAAAAAAGGAAAGAGAGGTGATAGACATGCGTAAATTGACAAAAGGATTTCTCATTTTTGGTGTGGTTTCTACAATCCTCGGTTTTATCATGATCATTGTAGGTGCGCAGTCCAATGGTATTCAAAGTTTGCTTGCCATGTCAAAAGACCCCGTCTATGACAATCGTATCGAAGAAGTGACCTTTGGAAGTGAAGTGGAAAAGCTTGATTTGACCCTTGAGGAACATAGCCTAACCATCACAGAGTCTGTAGATGACAAGATTCACATCACCTATCATCCTTCCGTGTCTGGTCGTCACGATCTGACTACTGGCATGAGTGACAAAACACTAAGCGTCACTGACAAACAAGCCTCCCAACATCGCTTTCTCGGTTCAGGAATCGAAGGCCTACTTCGTATCGCCAGCAACTATTCTAATCGTTTTGACGAAGTCGTTCTCTCCCTCCCTAAAGGAAGAAAGCTGCAAGCTATCACCGTCTCAGCCAATCGTGGACAAACCAATATTCGTCAAGCCAATCTTGAAAATGCAACAATCAAAGCAAAAGGCTATCTCTTAAGAATAACAGAAAGCTCTATCAAGAATAGTACACTAACGACACCTCATATCATCAATATCTTTGATACCGAATTGACAGATAGCCAGGTCAAGACGGAAAGGGAACACATCTATGCTGAGAATATCAAGGTCCACGGCAAGGTTGAGCTAGAGGCCCATTCCACTCTAAACCTCATTCTCTCCCAGAAAGAGACTGACCGTATCAATCTAGATCTTTCTTCTCAGCATGGTGGTATCTATCATAAACCCAAAGAAGAACATCGTGGACAAAAAGAGAATGAACTTGCCAACCCATACAAGACAGACAAAGCAGATGTCAAGGACCTGCTCATTGCAAAAGCCAACCAGGATATCTACCTACCTAAAGAAGAGTACTCTTCTCCATCTAGAAACCATTGACAAAAACGCTTTCATCTGCTAATCTAAAAATAGAAAACGACCATAAAAAAGGAGGTTCCACCATGACACAAGAATGGTTTGAAAGTGCCGATCTTGAGAAGAAATCACCTCAGACAAAATCAGAAATCCAGCCCAACGAGCCTGAGACTTCAGAAACTGTGGAGACCGAACTACAAGTAAGCCAAGAAACTCCTATCTCACCTAAAGAGTCGGAAACGCATGAGGAGGAAGCTCCCGAAACGATAGAAGAAGCCCAAACCGAGGAAGAGGGAGAAGGGAAAGCTGAAGAGGAGCACAAGCAAGAAAACCCTGCAAAAGAGAAAAGTAACCTCAGCAAGGCTTTAGATAGTCCCTATATCCCAGACATTGACCCTCGTAAAACTGCCCGGTTCAAAGAAGAAATCGCACTATTTTGGACTTGGTTGCTGGACGCTATCCAAGAACCAACTGCCAGCAAGAATACGGACCAAAAGCATCGTTACAGTGTCTTTGGCCTGCTCACTTTACTATCCTCGATTAGCCTTTTCTTTAGTATCTATCATATCAAGCACCTCTACTACGGCTATATGGCCTCTATTGCCAATAGTTTACCTAACCAGCTCCCTCCTTTAGATCTCTTTGCTGGGCTTTCTATCTTGGTCGCTAGCGCTCTATTTTACTTTTCTATCATTTTGGGAGGCTTTACTGTCCGACGTGTGCTGGACCAGGAGAGCGACTTCACATTCCAAGAAGCTTGCGATCGTTACAGCCGGCTCTTTGCTATACCACTTGTCCTAACAGCTCTAGCAAGTTTCTTTGCACTTTTTGGTGGCTTACGATTTGCTGGCATCCTCACTCTTCTAAGCATGACCATCTTTGCCCTTGGAAATCTCTTTGTGATTAGCAAGCCAAGTAAGACCAGTAGCCTTGACCCATTTTATCGTTTCTTACTAGCTGTCTTACTTGATGCTGCTATTCTCTTACCCTTCTTCATTGCAGAGTTGGCGCTAACAGTGGACTACCTTCGCATCCTGACCTTCTTTTAACCAAAATCCCTGCCATTTGTTAATGACAGGGATTTTTATTCTTACTCTTTTTTGGACAAGGTCTACTCGATGCTTGCCAATCCTTCAAAATCTTTTCCCAAAATGGCTTGTACTTCCAATTGATTGGCATCTAGTTGGTGGTAAAATTCTGTTGGTAGTGACTCTAGGAATCTTGCATAGTCCAAGCGAGCGATGGTTTCATAGTCTTCTGCTTTGGACCCATCACCAGAAATCTTCACTAGGTCAATCTCCCAAACAAGCTCCTTGCCTGCTAGCTGCTCGGTATAGGGTGCTGGTACAAAGGGCTCCTTAGGTAAAATCGTCTTGACTCCCTGGGCTAGGTGGTAGATACCGTGCACCTTGCCTTGAGCATCCGGGTAAAATTTCACACTGGCAAGGTAGGCATCAGAGCCTTGAACCTTCTTGACTAGCTCTTCAAAACGTGCCAATCCGTCCTCAGCCAAAAAGCTCTCGAGGTAGTCCTTGTTGAGATAAATAGGAGACAAGAGTCCTTGGCAATATACTAAACGAACCGCCTTATCCGCTAGATAATGCTGGATCGTTTGTCGGAAATAAGCTTCAAAGTCAAAGTCTTCTAGCCCTTCTACCACTTGCCCCAACTTGCTCGATAGGGCTTGGAGGAGAGCCTCTACAATCTCCCAGTCCGCTCTGGTAAGAAAGTCTGGAATCACCACTTGATAGCCTTTTCGACTATCCGCATAGTTCACTTTGAAAAGAAATTGCGACTGGCCTACAATCCCACACTCCATGTACTCGAGACGATTGAGGGGCTGACGGAGATAGACTGCATCATAACTGTGCGACTCCAAGCCCTCCACCAAGGCCAAGATGGACTTGGCAGTCAAGACCTCCTGTTGTCCTAGAATGCTTTCTTTATTTGGGATAAAAAATGTTTTCGCCATAACTGGCCTCCTTTGAAATCGTTTACACATAGTATACCCTATTTTCCTGAAAGATACAGAAACAAATTTTAGATTTTTAGATAAAAAGCATAGAAAAACAGCCTCTAAGGGCTGTTTGCTTTATACTGTAGCGACTTGATCTAAGCTTTCACCGATAGCGGCTAGGCGCTCGATCACTTCTGCTTGTGTCAATTCATTTTCTGAAACATAGCGGTTGCGTGGGTGAACACGGCACTCGTGTGAGCATCCACGAAGGTATTTGTCTTCATTTTCTTCTGATGTTAGGATACGACGGTTACAGAAGGGATTTCCACAGTTGACATAACGTTCACATGGTGTTCCATCAAACCAGTCTTTCCCTACGATGGTTGGGTTAACATGGTTGACATCGACTGCGATACGCTCGTCAAAGACGTACATTTTCCCATCCCAAAGCTCACCTTGAACTTCTGGGTCTTTACCGTAAGTTGCGATTCCTCCGTGCAATTGGCCAACATCTTTGTAGCCTTCACGAACCATCCAACCTGAGAATTTCTCACAACGAACGCCACCTGTACAGTAAACCACGACACGCTTGTCCATGAATTTTTCCTTGTTGTCACGAACCCATTGTGGTAACTCACGGAAGTTGCGGATGTCTGGGCGGATAGCTCCACGGAAATGTCCTAGGTCGTACTCATAATCGTTACGTGTGTCAAGGACAACGGTATCTTCGTCAAGAAGGGCTTCTTTGAACTCTTTTGGAGACAAGTAAGCACCTGTTGTTTCAAGTGGGTTGATGTCGTTGTCAAAGTCGTTGTCTTCCAAACCAAGGTGGACAATTTCTTTCTTGTAGCGAACAAACATCTTCTTGAAGGCTTGTTCATTTTCTTCGTCAATCTTGAACCAGAGGTCTTCCATGCCTGGGAGACTGTGAACGTAGTCCATGTATTTTTGAGTTGTTTCGTAGTCACCTGAAACAGTTCCGTTAATTCCCTCGTCAGCGACTAGGATACGACCTTTAAGGCCGATTGATTTACAGAAAGCCAAGTGATCTGCCGCAAATTGCTCTGCATTTTCAATTGGAGTATAAAGGTAGTAAAGTAAGACACGAATATCTTTTGCCATAAGATTTGTTCTCTTTTCTATTCTTAAATTTTCAGAATTTTTCATTCAACTATACTAGTATACCCACTTGGGAAAACGAATGCAATTTATTTGACCGGAAATTGTAGAAAGAGTCCTACCCCTGCACTTCATCAGTAACCATAGCGAATCGCAGATAATTCTCTCAACTTTTTATTTGCATCCTAAAAATCACTACCTCCCCTAGAGAACTAAGGAAGGCAGTGATCACATTTTTAGGAATTAGGAATGAATACACGAAATCAATCAATCTTATGATTTTTTGTTTTTCAAGAATTCGTCATATTGTTTTTGCATTTCGTTCAATACTTTTTCGTAGGCACCTTCAGATTTCAATTTTTCCATCAATTCTGGAATAGCTTTATCTGGGTCTACAGTACCAGTGTTGATAGCTGTATCGAATTGTTGCATTGTGTTAGAAATTGCTGAGATTTCAGATTTCACATTGTCAGTGTTAAAGATGAATCCAAGTGCTGGAGATTCTTTAGCTTCTGCCAATTGTTTCTTAGAATCTTCGATTTGTTGATCTGTAACGTTTTCGTTGATGTAAAGAATCCAGTTGTTACCAGTGTTCCATCCACCCATGTGAGTATTTCCTTTGTAGCCATCAAGGACGCGTACACGGTTTTCTTTACCTTCAATTTTTTCCCAGTTCTTGCCTTCTGGACCGTAAACAAGACCGTTCAAGAGTTCTGGGTTCGTGTTCAAGAGGTTCAACACTTCCATTGATTTTTCTTTGTTCTTAGAGTTGTTTGAGATAACAAAGTTGGCAACTTGTGTTGTTTGGTTTTTCTTGATAAAGTTAGTGATTGGTTTGATTTGGATGTCTTTGTTAGCAACGCGTGAGAGCAAGCTGTTACCGTAGTCAGCTGGTCCTACTGTTTCTTCACGAACGAACCAAGTATCTTGTTGAAGGTCAAATGAAGTGTCGCTTGTTGCTACGTCTTTTGGAATGTATCCAGCTTCATAGAATTTGTGAAGAGTCTTCAAGTGTTCTTTGAAACGAGGCACTTCGTAACGGTTTACGATCTTAGTAGTGTCTCCTTCAAGGTCAATAACAAATGGAAGTCCGTTTGGTACTGGGTAGTCAAAGTTATCAGATGGGATAAAGTTCTTCGTAACCGCAAATGGTACTACGTCTGGAGCTTTTTCTTTGATTTGTTTCAAGACTGGCTCAAGTGTTTCGTATGAAGTTACACCTGAAATATCGATACCGTATTTAGCAAGAAGAGTTCCGTTGAAGGCAAAGTTTTGAGATGATGCAACGTTAGCTGCAACTGGTACTGCATAGATCTTACCGTTTACAGTGTTCCCTTTGATGTAAGCTGGGTCAAGTGCTTTGTAAAGCTCTGCTCCTTCTTTTTTATACAATTCTGTCAAGTCAGCATAAGCACCTTTTTGAGCATTTACGACATAGTTAGATGCAAATGCGATATCATAGTTTTCACCAGATGATGTGATAACTGACATTTTCTTATCATAGTCACCCCATCCGAGGTATTGGATATCCAATTTAGCACCGACTTTTTCTTCGATGATTTTGTTTGCATTTTCTAGCAATTCATCCAAGTTGTCTGGTTTGTCACCGATTTGGTACATTTTGATTACAGGTTTTTCACCTGAAGCAGTATCAGCAGCTTTTTTGTTATTACCTGTAAGGTTTCCACAAGCAGCAAGACCAGCAGCCAAAGCGACTACGCTAGCAGATGCAAAAGCATATTTTTTCCAGTTTTTCATGATAAAAACTCCTTTTTTTATTTTTAAACTTATAAACGATTTAATAATTTGTAACTTCAGTCACTAAGATGAAGTTGGGAAGGGAGAAACGGTGTTTCTCAGCAAGTGCTATTCTTTCACACCACCGATGGTCAAACCTTTAACAAAGTAGCGTTGGAAGAATGGATACAGAATCGCGATTGGAAGGGTTGCAACAACAACCATGGCCATACGACCTGTTTCTTTCGGTAGAGCAACTCCCAGTTGGCCAGATAGACCGACTGCTTTTGCAATGTAGTCCATATTTTGTTGGATTTGCATAAGCAAATATTGCAATGGATACAAGTTGTCACTCTTGATATAAAGAAGGGCGTTGAACCAGTCGTTCCAGAAACCAAGAGCTGTCAAAAGCGTGATGGTTGCGATACCTGGAAGTGACAATGGCAAACAGATCTGGAAGAAGATCCGAGCTTCACTGGCACCATCAATACGAGCAGATTCGAGAATGGCTTCTGGAATGGTCTTCTTGAAGAAGGAACGCATCAAGATGATGTTGAATGGTGAGAGGAGCATTGGAACAATCAAGGCCCAAACGGTATCACCCAGTTGAAGCAGGCGAGTTACCACAATATAGCCCGGTACCAAACCAGCATTGAACAACATACTAAGAAGAGCGAAGATCGTGAAGAATCTGCGGTACTTAAAGGTTGTCCGTGAGATGGCGTAGGCATAAGTGGTTGTAATGAAGACGTTGGTCACTGTTCCGACTACAGTTACAAAAACTGAGATAAAGAGCGCTTGGAGGATCTTATCTTTAAACTGAGCCAAGAACTGGAATCCGTCTACACCAAACTTCGAAGGGAAAAAGCTATATCCATACTGGAGGATGCTCTTTTCGTCTGTCACCGAAATGATGATAACGAAGATAAAGGGCAAGATACAAGAAAGAGCAATCAAACCAGAGATGATACTAAAGAAGATATCTGCTTTCTTACTGAAGGAGTGAATGCCGACATTATCGATTTTTTCTTTTTTAATTTTCTTTTCTGCCATATTCTCCTCCTTTCTAGAACAAAGCTGAGTTTGGATCGACTCGTCTTGCAAGCAAGTTTGATAGGATAACCAGAATCAAACCGACAACGGATTGGTAAAGACCGGCTGCTGAAGCCATACCGATATCTGCTGTCTGAGTCAAACCATTAAAGACATATACGTCCAAAACGTTGGTTACATTGTAAAGCTGACCAGCATTGTGTGGAATTTGATAGAAGAGACCAAAGTCTGCACGGAAGATATTTCCGACTGCAAGGATGGTCAATACAGTTACAAGTGGAGTCAACTGAGGAATGGTTACGTTGCGAATGCGTTGCCACTTGCTCGCCCCGTCCACTGTTGCTGCTTCGTAGTAGGTTGGATCAATTCCCATGATCGTCGCATAGTACATGACACTGCTATATCCAAAGCCTTTCCAAATACCTAGGAAAAGGAGAAGGTATGGCCAAATGCCTAAGTCAGCGTAAAAGTTGACTTCCTTCATGCCAATGGATGTTAGGAAATGGTTGAAGACCCCTTTGTCAATGTTTAGGAAGGCATCTGTAAAGAAACTGATGATAACCCATGACAGGAAGTAAGGGAACAACATAGACGTTTGGAAAATCTTAACCATTCTCTTAGAGCGGAGCTCGCTGAGGATGATGGCAATCCCTACTGATACAATCAAACCGATAAAGATAAACCCGAGATTGTAGAGAACGGTATTTCGAGTGATGATAAAGGCATCTTTTGAACTAAACAAGAATCTGAAATTATCTAACCCGACCCATTTACTATTCACAATACTATCTATGAAACCATTACTGGTCATATGGTAGTCTTTAAAGGCAACCACATTCCCAAATACTGGAATGTAAAAGAATAGAATCAACCAGAGTGCCCCTGGTAAAACCATCAAGAGAAAGATCCAGTTATCTCTCAAGGTCTTTGAAAACTTTTTCATAATTTCCTCCCTTTTTATTCCTAAAAACTGATTTCATCGAATTTTTAGGTTTGATAACGATTACATTATTAGTATACTCCTATTTGAAGGCTAGGTTAAACTACTAATTATAGAAAAAACTCCACAAATTATTTTTTGTGGAGAAGTTTTTTATAAGAAATAGGTTTCACGAGAAACACTCTGAACAAAGGACACTGTTCTTGTTTTTATACTCAATGAAAATCAAAGAGCAAACTAGGAAGCTAGCCGCAAGCTGCTCAAAGCACTGCTTTGAGGTTGCAGATAAAACTGACGAAGTCAGTAACATCTATACGGCAAGGCGAAGCTGACGTGGTTTTAAGAGATTTTCGAAGAGTATTAAGTCGTATAAATCGTTGAAGCTGTCGCAATAGTATGCCATTGGTTGGCTGTTGTGGCTGCGAAGTCCTTGTCTGCGTAGAAGTCAGTAAATGGTAGGATTTCAACTTCTAGCTCGTCGATGCGGTCAATCTGATCAGACAGATAGGCTTCGATACGGCTTTCTGCTCGCTTGATGCGTTGCAAGAGTCCGCCCATACGGATATCAACCGTATCCAAACCAAAGACCTTGTTTTCTTTCAACCATTGGTGGCTAAAGAGGGCATGGAAGTTTTCAATCTCGCTTCTAAGTTTTGGTAATTCTTGGCTTGCGATTTCTCTCAGACTTTCTTTATCGTTTACTTGGTAGGCCTGACGAATGCGTCGTCCCACATCCACTTTACTGCTTAAAATCTGGTTCAACTGGGCCTGAGTTTCAAAGAGATAAGCATAATTTCCTGCTTTTTCTTTGATTTCAGCAAGCGTCGCAGCTGCCTGAGCAAAGTGCGGTTTGTCCTGTTCAGGTGTCATATGTTTGTCAAGAATCGGACAGAGAATATCCTGATAAAAGACATAGCGGTTGGGATTGATGCCACTGAGATTGCCTAGTAGGTCTGGCAAGAGATTAGCTAGGTCAATCTGTATAAAGTCCTCAACCGATAGACCTGTATTGGTCTTGAAGTGTGCAGACAAACGGTCTAGGTCATTGCGGTAGCTGAGTTCTGCCCAGATTTGCAGACTTGGTAGAATAGAAAACTGGGCAGTTTCCCCACCATTGTCCCCCCAACCCGTTACAATGACTTCTTTGATGTCGTTAGCACGACAGGCTTTGTTGGCTTCAAGAGCAATAAGACGGCTGAAATGGTTGTTGGGTGTGAAACCGATCCACTTCCAAGCACCACCTGCAAAGGCAATATCTTGGCTAATCTTGTGGTGATTGCGGAAATTGCGGTTGTATTTTTCCTCGCTGTCCTGATAATAATCCCAGTAAACCAAGGTTACACGATCTTTAAGTCGGTCGAGGTAGACACGAGTTTCCTCAGGAATCTCCACATCACGGTCGTACTGGCCATCTGCTGACATGAGTTTAAAGAACATATCGCTCCACATCTGGCAGTGGAAACCATACTTGTCTGCAATATCCAGTACGCGCTCCAAGTGTTGGCACATAAGGAGACTACGGTCCACAACACCGTTCAAAATGAGGTAGCGCCCCAAACCAACCAAATGGGCTTCGTCCATCCCGATATTGACCTTGCGAGTCTGCAGTTTAGATAGAGTGGCAAACATGCCATCAATCAGGTCATAAACCTTTTCTTCGCCGATAAGGAGAATGTCCTCCACATCACGGAGTTCTTGCACTTCCTTAACACCCCATTTGACAAAGGCTGACAAGTGGGCCAAGGTCTGGATGCAAGGCACAAAGGTCATGTCAAACTGCTGAGCGTAGGCTTCGATTTCCTGCAACTCCTCAGCCGAGTAGGCACCACGGAAATAGCCAAAGTAAGGCTGTCCCTCAATCTGGTAGGTGTCTTCCATGTAAAGCTCAAATGTTGAGTAGCCCATGAGAGCCAAGACCTCAATCATCTGTTTGGCAGAAGCGACATTGAGCACTGCATTTCGTGAACAGTCTGCCATGTAGGCCAACTCTTCGTAAGCAGCTTCTTCTTCAATCTCTACCTTATCCCCTTCTACTAGAGCTGTTGCCAATAAGGACAAGGCGCGGTATAGTTGGTGAGGTTTGCGATAGGTTAGTTGATAGTGTCCACTTTCACCCTTGATAGAGATAGAGGCCTGATCAGACTGAGCGACTGCAATTTCCACATCTGGTAAAGAGATATGCTTTGTCAGCAAGTCGATTGCCTGAGTTTGTTTGGGACTAAGTCCTGTAAATCTTACCACTGATTTTCCTCCTGTAGCCAGTTGACAAGGGCACCGTAGAGATTGGCGTCTGCGTGATAGGTGCAGGTCTGGATAACTGGTGCGACCGTGTATTCTTCGTAGGTTTCGACAAATTCATCGACAGCTTTTTTGACACCTTGGATAAAGTCTGGATTCTGACTGATGGAGCCTCCCAGACTAATGACATCTGGGTCGATGAGATACTGAATATTGAGCAAGCCTTGCGCCAGATTACGGTTCATGCGCAAAATAGCTTCTTGACAAAGAGCATTGCCAGCTGCAGCTTCTTGGTAAATCTTGCGACCATCCCAGTCAGTCTGACCAGATTTTTCAATTACGTAACGAACCATGTTTCCTGTAGAGGCTAGTAGCGACCAGTTGTTGAGTTTTTCAGCTGGTTCAATGGTTGTCATATAGCCAAACTCACCACCTAAGCCGTGGCGACCACGGTGAAGTTTGCCATTGATAATCATAGCTCCGCCAATTCCTGTCCCAATCACGACACAGGCTGCATTTTCAATCTCTGGATGAGCCAGCAGTTCACTAAGTCCAACACAGTTGGCATCATTTTCTAGATGGACAGGGAGTTGATGATGAGCAAGAGCTTCATACCAAGAAAAGCCATGGATGTAAGGTACGGCACTGATTCCCTCAATCACACCTGTTTCTTGATTGACCGCGCCTGGAACGCTCATGGCAATGCCCTTATAATCTTTCTCCGACAGACGTTGGTCTAGCCAAGTCAGTAAATCCTCCAAGTTTTCTGGCGTCGGAGTACTTGTCTTATCTAGTATTTTTCCATCAGGAGTCAGACTGGCAAACTTAATCCCAGTCCCTCCGATATCAATGGTTGCAATGGTCATTGTTCTTCCCATAAAAAGGGGCGAATCAGTAGTCAATCCTTACTCTTTCGCCCCTCCTTTCTATCTCTTATTATTAGTTATCAAACACTTTAAAACTGTTAAATGTCTTCTTTTTTGATCAATTCTGTGCGAATCTCTTGTGGCGCTAATAGTCCTGAATGAACGGGATATGGTCGTTCAAGCAAGTCCAAAATGGTTTGTTGGTGTTCAGATATGCGCACATTTTCTTGGCTCATATTGTAGTAACGAAGTACATATCCTTCTTCATTTTCAGCTACCTTAAAGGCTGTCGGGCAGACTTGTGGCAAGCTGAGTGCCGCATGACTCAAGAGGCTACCAGTCGCAGCAACACTTCCTTCTTGTTTAGCAACCTGAAGACTAGTGAATGGTGTTTGGAAGGCTTTGGCACGACGGAAAGCTGAGAAACGTTCCCCTGCTTGGTGGCATTCAAGTGTAAACTCAACTTCAAACTCACGCAAGCACTGAGCTTCTGGTGTTGGGAAGTAACCCCAGTCACCTAACTCACCTGATGCACGCAAAATGGTCACTGCAATGGTGTCGTCTCCAAGGATTTCATACTCGTGCAATCCTTTATTAGCCACTGTCACCCCTTTTTCATCATCATACAGACTGACAAAGGCTTGTTGGTGTTGAGGATTTTCAGGATTTTCCCAAGAAGCAGCTGGTTTATTTGGTCGTGTCACCACCTCATAGATGCTTTCAGAGTCATTGCTTGGACGTGTGTTATGAGTCTTGACCAAGAGACGGATACGGTGGTCCTTGGCTGTGTTAGTAAAGCGAGTCTTGAAACGAATTTGTGGATTGTCAACAAAGACGGTCATCTCTGTTTCAAGAAGAACGCTTGTCAATTCTTCTGAGCGCCCAGCTTCACGCGTCATAAACTCGATGATGCCTCTTTGTTCCGCATCCAGTTTTTCGTCTGCACTTACTGGAATTGTCAATTCATGCTTGAGCAAAATCTTGGCAAAACGTGCTGTATTTTCCAAGACCTCATAGCCTTTGAGTTCTGCGTAGATAGGCTCTGTTCCTTTTGGTTGGAAGTAGATGTACTCATTTCCAATGTCACCACGGTCTTCAAAGCGAATAACATCTTCATAAGCTTCATGAGTTGTCTTGTCGTAGACCGTGATGTTTTCATCCACACTGACCGTTACAAATGGCGTATCAATCACTCCATTTTGGTAAATACCGTCACGGTGTTCTTGTTCTCCTTCAAGCAATTGGAAGGTTGTCCAAGAGAGAGGTGCTAGATGAACAGGGACTGTCACGCGCACTTGTCGAGCAATACGAGCCTGACGGAACTTGTCTTTTGGTAAATCATACTCAAAATTAGCTCCCAAATCTTCGATTTTCGCTTCTACAGCATGTCCTTCCAAGTCTTCAACACGGTAGCTTGGCAAGGTCAAGGCTGCCATCTTCTTATAGCCTTCTGTTGGGTGCAATTCTTTGAAATCACAAGTCGCCACATCAATCACTGTGCTGACCGTATCAACCTTATCATGCAAGCCTGTATTGATAACCGTAAAGAGATGGTCGCTTTGGGCTTCATGGGTTGCGATTTTACCCTTCCACTCGTTGAGAAGGTTAGTTTTCACAAAGTTTCCGACTTGGCTGACCTTGGCAAAACGTGTTTCCATCTCACGGTGAACCTCGTCCACGCTACAGCCACAGATACTGTCATGTGGCGCATTTTGTAGAAGGACTTTCCAAGCATAGGTCAACTGGTCCTTATGGTTGTGCCCACCAGTGATGACAGTCAATGGCTCCACAACTTGTTCTAGGAGGTTGCTATTTTCTTGGAAGGCTTGTTTGAGGTAAATGCGTGATGAAGAAGTATTGGCAAGCGTGTACCAACCATCTGTTTCCTGACTTGTCAACTCACCCGTAACGGTAGATAGTTGCTCCGGTAGAGCACTTTCTACTGCATGGACATAGTCATCAAAGGAACTATGCACAAAAGTCACATCTGGGAAGAGTTCATTTGCTACACGAATGGCTTCACTCAGATTTCTCTGTACAGGCTGGTGGTCACATCCGTTCATCATCAACCATTGGTTGGTCGAAGCGTAGTCACGCACATCTGCCAATTTTTGTTTCCAGAAAGCCAATGCCTCGTCTTTATCCACTGGAATTTCATTTCCATTACTGTACCAGTTAGCAAAGAGGATTCCGAGGACACGACTTCCGTCTGCACCCTGCCAGTACATTTCTGAAAACTGGGAAGTAAACTGCTCATCTTCGAGGACTTGGTTGTCAAATCCAATCGGCTTGACACCACGGCCAAAGGCTGCCACGTGAATGCCTGATTTTTGAAGGATTTGGGGAGCTTGTCCCATATTTCCAAAGGTATCTGGGAAGTAACCAATCTGAGTAGATTTGCCCCATTTTGCACATTCTGCTTGACCAATCAAGGTATTGCGGACGTTGGCTTCACTGGAAATCAAGTAGTCATCCTGCAAGATGTAAAAAGGACCAATTTTGAGTTTGCCTTGGTCGATGTAACCTTGGACTTTGTCGCGATTTTCAGGGCGAATTTCCAAATAGTCATCAAGGACAATGGTTTGGCCATCCAAGTGGAAACTCTTGAACTCAGGGTCATTTTCAAAAAGGTCAAAAAGATTATCAAATAATTCCACCAACTGCATCCGGTGGCTTTCAAAAGGCAAGTACCACTCACGATCCCAGTGACTATGTGAGATAATATGTACAACAACATTTTCCATGAGTTAAACCTCATTCTAAATTTAAATTTTAACGTTTTAAATGTAAAGGTGTGATTCTGACACGAATCGGTGAAACTAAAGCGCGCTCCTTAACGAATATCCAGGTAATCCAAGACTAATTCACAGAACATCATGTTGGCCCAAGAAAACCATTCACGTGAGTAAAGCGTTGGGTCGTCCACGTGGAAGCTTTCATGCATGACACCTGTGCCACCATCGCAGGCAACCAGCTGATCGAGTAAGAATTTCTTCTCTGCCTTATCTCTTGTTGTCAAACCTTGGATAGATAGGGCAATGGGCCAGATATAGCGATAGAAGGTATGGGAACTTCCGAGTCCACTTGCGTACTCTCCTTCATAGAAGTAGGGATTTTCAGGGCTGAGAATGGTGCGACGAGTGGCTTGATACACTTCGTCTTCAATGTCGCAATAACCCAGATAAGGCGCAGCCAACAAACTTGGTACGTTTGGATCATCCATGATGCTAGCATTTCCTAGACCATCCACTTCAAAGGCGTAAATCTTTTCACCCTTGCTGTTGGAGGTATAAGCGTAGTTTTCGATTCCTTCTTGAATCTCTGCTTGCAGACGTTTAGCGTCTGCGATGATGTTTTGGCTATCAGCTAGATCTAGTTCTGCAAAGATTTCTTGGACATAACCCAAGACAACGACTGCAAACATATTGGATGGAATCAAATAGCTATACTGACAGCAATCATCACTCGGTCGAAAGGCTGACCAAGTCATACCTGTCACCGCAAAGTCAGGTCCAAAGCCATCATTTACCAAGGTGTCTTCCTTGCGGTCCGTATCACGGACAAAACGATAAGGAGAATTCTTGTGGTCTTGCTCCACTGTCCATAGGTGAAGGATTTCCTTAGTTGCTGTGACAAAAGTTTCATCAAACTGGCTGGTTTCGCCAGTCTCTTTCCATAGGAGATAAGCCAGCTGCAAAGGATAGCAAAGCGAGTCCACCTCATACTTGCGCTCCCAAATCCAACCATTAAGGTCTGTATGGTCGGTCTCGTGGTGGCCCTTCCAGTTTTCCTCAATGTTAAAGGAGTTGGCATACGGATCTTTGAGTACTAGGGTCATTTGACGCTTGACCAAACCTGCAATGGTCTGACGTAAGAGAGGATCTCTTTTAGCCACATGAAGGTAGGGTCTGAGTTGGGCAGTCGAATCCCGAAGCCACATGGCAGGAATATCTCCTGTGAGTACAAAGGTTGAACCATCTTCTAGGATCTCAACCGTATTGTCCAAGGTGTCTGTATAGCAACGCTCAAAGACATCCACCCACTCCGGATGGTCCTTAGCCCGCTCTGCTACTTCATCCAGCCATTCTCTAACAATTTCTTTCGAATAAATCATCGTGCAGTTTCCTCTTTCAAACAAGTTTCATGTTCAGTATATAGTTTTTGAGACAGAAAATACATACACAAATGATAGTCATTTTTCTACAAAATAGTTATCTTTGAAACTCCTTTTCTAAAGACCTCATTTTTCTGATATAATGTAGAAAAACAGCTAAAGGAAATACTATGAAACCACTACTTGAAACCATCGATACCCGCTTTGGGACTGCTAGCAAGCATGCCTTTTCTCGAGGAAATACCCTGCCCTACACAGGCGTTCCTTTTGGGATGAATTATTTTGTGCCTCAGACCAGCGACCAGGAGGGAGCTTGGTTCTTCGATCCGCATCTGCCCATCTTTCAGGGGATTCGATTGACCCACCAGCCCAGCCCTTGGATTGGCGACTACTCTTGGCTCCTTCTGACACCTGTCACCGGCCAGCTTGGGGGAGATAACCTCTTTCACCGTCAATCCTCCTATGATAGGGATAAAGCTTCCTTCCAACCTCATTATCTGAAGATTTTCTCCCTGCGCTATCAGATTGAAACCCAGCTTACACCGACTTGCTATGGCGCTTCTATTCGTTTGGAGCAAAAGCAAGGCAAATCCCTCTCCCTCTACCTTCACGCTGCAGATGATTTAACAATTGAGCAGGTAGATAAGCAGACTCTAGCCCTCAGACAAGAAGGCAAAACAGAGACCAATAAAAATCCACTGATACTCTTCACCGCCCTACAAATAAATACGGATATTCTTGCTGTCAACCAAGAAAGCGGAGACTGGCGAATTGACTTAGCAAGCAGTCATGCTGACATCCAGCTAGCAACTTCTTTCATCTCGCCTTCTCAAGCTCTGCTTAATCTACCTCAAAAGGACTTTGATAGCTGTAAAGCAAGTGCCCAAGCAGACTGGGAAAATCTCCTCCATCGTTTTGACATACTAGAGACAGGAGAGGCTGACCGGACCTTCTTTGATCACTGCCTCTACAGACTCTTCCTCTTCCCACAGACTTTTTATGAAGTGAACGAGTCAGGGCAAACCATCCATATGGACCTGACTACTGGTACTGTCAAGCCCGGTATCCTCTTTAGCAATAATGGCTTCTGGGATACCTTCCGCACCACCTTCCCCCTCTTTGCCCTTGTCATACCGGAACACTATCACCTCTTTTTAGAAGGTTTCCTCAATAGCTACCGCGATACTGGGTTCCTTCCAAAATGGTTGGCTCCAGATGAACGTGGCATGATGCCTGGTACCCTGCTAGATGGCATTATCGCAGACAGCGCCTGCAAGGACATGGCCCCCGACCTAGAAAAAGAACTCCTTCAAGCCATGCTTGAAACAGCCACTAAGTCCGACCCTCTCGGCATCAATGGCCGCCACGGACTAGCCCAATACCAAGAACTGGGCTACCTCTCTACCGACCACCACGAAAGTGTCAGTCACACCCTTGACTACGCCTATAGCGATTTTTGTATCGCCAGCTGTGCCGAAAAGCTTGGTCAGAATGACATCGCGGAAACATATAGAACTGCGTCTCAAAATTACCGTCATCTATTTGATGCTGAAACAGGTTACATGCGAGCGCGAGATAGTCAAGGAAACTTCCGCCCTGACTTCTCTCCCTATAGTTGGGGACGCGACTACGCCGAATGCTCTGCCATTCAAGCGACTTTAGGCGTTCTCCACGACATCCCAGGTTTGCGTCAACTCATGGGTGGAAAAGAAGCCTTCAGCCACTATCTTTTGAAAGCCTGTCAGGACGCTCCTCTCTTTGAAACCACCGGCTATGGTTACGAGATTCACGAGATGAGCGAGATGGCTACCGCTCCTTTTGGGCAAATCGCCATTTCCAACCAACCGAGCTTCCACATCCCTTATCTCTTCCGCTACAGCGACTACCCTGACTACACTGCTCTACTCATCAAAACCTTGCGTCAGAAAGCCTTTCACCCCAGCTGGGAAGCCTATCCTGGCGATGAGGACAATGGCAGTCTCTCTGCTTGGTACATCTGGTCAGCTCTTGGATTCTACCCGATCTGTCCGGGCAAGCCAAGTTACGATCTCGGAATTCCTCTCTTTGACCACCTCCGTATCTACCTAGCCAAGGAAAATAAATGGCTGGATATCCATGCCGAGCAAAACCACAGCCATTTCAACTTTGTCAAAGAATGCCGATTGGACAAGGCTCCTGTATCTAGCATTCAACACCAAGACCTCTTGAAAGCTGAGCAACTGACCTTCACCCTCAGCTGGCTACCAAATCACTCCTAACCAAAAGAACCTTTGCATCGCGCAAAGGTTCTTCTTTTATGAAACTTGGACCTGAAGCTGGTCAACCAGCTGCCTATCTACCGTCAGATTTAGATAAAAATCTAAGTTTTTATCGCCTGCAAAATACAAGGTTGGTAGCGTCAGCCTTTTTTCAGTCTCGCCAACTTGAAACGCAAGGACTTGAATCTCGTCCCGATAAGCAACACCATGCACACCCGTCCCTGGTTGAATCGAAATCTTAGCTTCTAAAGGACTGCTAGATTCTCTTCGCTTCACTGTAAAGTGGACATTTTCTCCCTTGGTCACAACTAGACTTTTTTCTGAAAACTCTAACTGTTGAACAGCTTCTTTTTTCGACAAGGTAGGTGTTTTATAGAGTGAAATCTTGGTCAACAAAGGCAAAGCCTGTGCCTCTGTAATGATCACACGCACCTTCTGAGCCTCTACCATGGATCCTCGCAAAAGGCGTTTATAGCCAACAGTATAGCCGGATTCAAACTCCTGCCAGACACCATCCAACTCTACCTGAACACGGAAAGCAGCGATGCGTTGCCCCAAATTCAAATCTTCTCTTAACTCAATCACATCAAAAGCTTTAGGTGCACCTAAATCAAGCTCTAATTGGATTGGCAACTCTGCATCACTTGCCCATGAACTGGTCTCTAGCCCATCTGTCAGATGATGACAGGCATAGTCTGGTGATAGAGCAGGGCCAGATACCGTGGCTCCCAAAGCCAAATCTTCTTTATATAGCTCGTCACGGTAGGCAGCAAATTCATAGAGACGCTGGATATCCTTTTCATCAAAGAGGCCATCTTGGTTCGGTGGGATATTAAGCAAGAGTGGAGTTCCCCGCCCTACCGAGTGAAAGTAGATTTCGACCAACTCCTCCAGAGACTTAGGATCCTGATCCTCATGGTAAAACCAGCCCGGCCGAAGAGAAACATCTGCCTCACCGATTGAAAATAGCGTCCCAAAGGGGTCTCCGTGCTGTAGATAATCTAATTCCGCCTCTGTTCCTAACTGGTCTGGCTTGACTTTTTGCCACAAGGGATCCCCTGCATAGCCTCGTTCATTGCCAATCCAGCGAATACTAGTTCCCTCAGTTGAGAAAATCAAACAATCGCCCTGCAAGTCACGAATGGTTTCAAACCAAGTCTCAAACTCATAGTTGACCTTCTGGGCCCCTTCGCCTCGAGCACCATCCATCCACACCTCAGTGAGCTTGCCGGCATTCCCATAGGCAGGATTTGACAAGATTTCCTTCAACTGATCCAGATAATAGGCATTGTAGTCCGCTTCTCGGTCCACATGATAGAGGGGACTATGGGCATCCCAAGGAGATAAATAAACTCCCATATCCATGTCAAACTCAGTTGCAGCTTGGGAAACTTCAAGGAGCAAGTCCCCCTTTCCATCCCTCCAAGGACTAGCCTTGATCGAATAATCTGTGTGGGATGTCGGGTAGAGAACAAAGCCATCGTGGTGCTTCACCACCAAAATCAGCTTTTTAAAACCCGTTTCTTTAAGCACTCGAACCCATTCACGCGCATCCAACTTAGTCGGGTTAAAACGCATAGGATCCTCTTGCCCACTTCCCCATTCCTGGTCATAAAAGGTATTGGGACCAAAATGGATAAAGGCAGCTAGTTCATCCTCTAAATAATCCAGCTGGGCCTGACTTGGTAATGGTCCATGCGGTTTTATGTTCGTCATCATCTCACATCTCTTTCTCTTGTTCACAAAATTATCCACAACTTGTGGATAAGAAAACATGCCTAAAAACTAGTTTCTCCAAAATCCAGCTCTTAGACTTAGAGGCCTTCACCCCTAAACAGACCTTTGTCAAACAGCTCTGTACTAGGGTTTCTACTAGCTCTCTAGCAAGTTACTAATGTACGGAACTAGTATCAGGGTGCTTCAACACCCTGAGTTATATGTCATTTTCCCCTAGACTTATCCACAGACTGTGAATAAACTAGTGTTCCAGACCGCTCTCTCCTTGACTATAACAAAAAGCGATAGCAGCGTCAATATGACTAAGCTCCCTTCCTAAATCCCCTGAAAAGATTCTATAATTTGTACAATCGTAGCTTTTGCATTCGCCAGCTAGTGAGAATCAGCCAGTAGAAAATGACCTCTTTATCACATTGTGAACAGCACAGCTGTAGTACTATAGCGCCCACAACCTACTCAGATAATCGTTTCTAGCAAAAAATCCCGCAGATTTGCGGGATCTTCTCTTGCATCAATGCGCTAACATTTCTTGGGCGATTTCTTGGCCAGATAGGTTATCTGGGTAGTAGGTTGGCCAGTTATCCATTTCTTCAAAGAGGGCTTCTTGGCTTGTGCCTCCAAAGAAGATATGGAAATGTTCTGCCTTGACTGGGGCGATATTGTGGTCACTAAACTGAACATACTTGAACTGTCCAGCGTCCGCATCTGTCGCTTCAAAGAGGAAGCGCACACCACGATTGCCTTTCTTATAAGTCAAGATTTTCTTGCCGACATACTTATAGGTGAATTTCTTGCTTTGGCCACCTTGAACAAATTCCATAGTGTTATCCGTGATGTTGATTTTGGTCACATCTGTCTGATAGCCTTTTCTATAGTAAGCCTTATACTCATCCTTGGTCATCTTACCAGTCAACTTAGCCTTGTAGTCAAAGACTTGATCAAAGGTTCCATCCTCAAGGAAAGGATAAACTGACTGCCAGTTGCCAACATAGTCACTCAAGGTACGATCTTTGACATCTGCATCCTCAAAGTAACCGTTGTGAACTGTCTTAGTGTTTTCTTCCTTCTCTGGCTCGATTTCTGGTCCTTCTTGGTCCGTTGTTTGTTTCAAAGCCTTGAGGTTTTTCTCCATCACAGAGATATAATCCTCACCGGCCTTGGTTGCTTCTTCTGTTAGACTTTCTAGCGGATTGAGCACGTCTAGTTTGACACCTGTTTCTTTTGAAAGTGTATTGGCGAGGGCTTGTGAGGCATTTTCTTCAAAGTAGATATAAGAAATCTTGTTTTTCTTGATATACTCTGTCAATTCTGCCAAACGTGCTGCTGATGGTTCTGCATCTGGTGAGAGACCTGAGATAGATACTTGCTTGAGACCGTAGTCCAAGGCAAGGTAGTTAAAGGCAGCGTGCTGGGTCACAAAGCTCTTTTGTTTAGCTTGAGACAAGCCATCTGTGTAGGCCTTGTCCAATGCTTGCAATTTTTCAATATAGGCAGCCGCATTCTTCTCAAAAGTCTCTTTTTTATCAGGATAATCTGCTGACAAGCTGTCACGGATATGCTCTACCAGTTTGATGGCGCGTGCTGGTGAAAGCCAAACGTGGGGATCGTAGTCGTGATGGTGACCCTCACCGCCATGATCATGCCCTTCCTCTTC
The DNA here is from genome assembly GCF_029691405.1 of Streptococcus sp. D7B5. Taxonomy (NCBI): domain Bacteria; kingdom Bacillati; phylum Bacillota; class Bacilli; order Lactobacillales; family Streptococcaceae; genus Streptococcus; species Streptococcus sp. D7B5. The sequence continues at coordinate 1,533,649 of NZ_CP121467.1, read as the reverse complement.
TTCCTCACCACCTGGCAAGAGGAGCATATTGCCTGTCGCCTTGATGGTTTTCACCTTTTTCTTATCCAAGGATTCTAACAATTTTGGAACCCAAGTTTCCATGTTTTCATTTTCATAGACAAAGGTATCTGCATCTTGGATTTTAGCAACTGCCTTGGCAGACGGTTCATATTCGTGAGGTTCTGTACCAGCACCGATGAGGAGTTCTACATTAGCAGTATCTCCTGCGACTTGCTTGGTAAATTCGTAGACAGGGTAAAAGGTTGTTACGATATTTAGCTTCCCATCTGCCTGTTTTTGATTGGAACAAGCCACTAAAAACAGGGCACATAGACTAGCCAGTAGTAAGCTTAGTTTTTTCATTTCATTCTCCTATTTGATAAAACGTTTCAGTAGACTGACTAACAAAAAGACAGCTACAAAGATAATGGTGATACTAGCGCTAGCAGGTGTTTCCGCATAGTAGGAAATATAAAGTCCTGCCACCATTCCCAAAAAGCCAATAGCGCTGGCTAGTAACATAACGGATTTAAAGTTTTTCCCCAGACGAAGGGCAATACTAGCTGGCAAGACCATAATGGTCGATACCAAAAGAGCTCCTGCAGCTGGAATCATAAGGGCAATGGCCACCCCTGTAACCATGTTAAAGAGGATAGACATGGTACGAACGGGCAAGCCATCCACAAAGGCCGTGTCCTCATCAAAAGTCAGGATGTACATGGGACGTAAGAATAAGAAAGTCAAGAGCAAAACGACCGCAGCAATGGCAAAGAGGAATACCACCTGCTCCTGGCTAATGGTTACAATCGAACCAAAGAGATATTGGTCCAAACTCATGGAGCTCGAACTTTTCCCCTTACTCATGACAATCAGTGACACCGCAAGTCCTGTTGACATGAGGATGGCTGTCCCGATTTCCATAAAGTTCTTATAGACTGTCCGGAGATACTCTAGAAAGACCGCAGCGATTAAGACAATAGCGATGGTTGAAATAGTTGGAGAAATTCCCAAAACCAGACCAAAGGCTACCCCTGACAGAGAAACGTGACTGAGGGTATCACTCATCAAACTCTGACGACGTAAGATAAGGAAAGTCCCAAGAACTGGAGAAAAGAGACTCATGGCAATAACCGCCAAGAAGGCACGCTGCATGAAATCATAAGATAACAAACTAAGCATGGTCCACCTCCTGGTCGCTTTCGTGAACGTTAAAACAACGCCATGGCGAATCTTGGTTACGAACCAGATGGATATTGCGATCCGCATAGTCCTTGACCTCCTCAGGGTCATGGGTAATCATCAAAACAGCCTTGCCATGATGGTGGGCACTATGGTGCATGAGTTCGTAAAATTCATTTTTGCTTCCCGCATCCATCCCTGTCGTTGGCTCATCCAAGACAAAGATATCTGGGTCAGAAGCAAACATCCGGGCAATCACTGCTCGTTGCTTTTGCCCTCCCGAAAGGGAACCAATTCGTTTGTTACGGTGTTCCCACATACCAACTGAGTCTAGACTGGCCTTGATATGTTCCTCATCATGGGCGTTCAAGCGACGGAACCAGCCCTTTCGCGGATAGCGACCCGACTTGACAAATTCATAAACTGTACTTGGAAAACCAGCATTAAAACTAGCTATCTGCTGGGGAAGATAGGCTATCCTAAGTTTTTTCCCATGAGTATTTGTCTTTGAGATGGTTACCTTACCAAATCTTGGCTGCAAGATGCCTAGGCTCGCCTTGATAAGCGTTGTCTTGGCAGCTCCATTTTCACCAGTCAAGGTGACAAACTCCCCGCTATCAACACTGTAGTTGATGTGCTCGAGGACAGGCTCTTTGTCATAATAGAAAGACAAGTCCTCTACTGTAATATACCGCATTATTTGATTTCTCCTACTAAAGCAGTTAAAAACCGCTGAATCACTTCTTGTTCATTTGGAGTAAACTGACTTGCCACTTGTTCATAGGCTAAGAGCGTGTGTTCATGATGATGGTGGTGTTCCTCTGCCACTGGTCGGGCTAGTTCTGTCAGTTGGTAAAAAATCACACGCGCATCTTTTGGATCTCTAGATGTCTCTAACATGCCCTCTTTGACCAAAGACTTGATAGCCTTGGTCACTGCCGCCTGACTGACATTAAGGCGACGGGCTAGCTCTGAGTTGGTTAGGGATTCTTCGGACAAGAGCATGAGGATGTGTTCCTGAGTATTGGTCAAGGCTACGTCACTCGTGCAATGCCCAATCAGAATTTCATGCTGGTTCTCAGATCTCAAGATCACCTCGTTTAAAAAGTTATCGATTTCCTGTGCAAGCTGTCTCATGTGTTACTCCTTCCCTAGCTATCTTTTTCGTAAAAAACATAGATAGCCACCGATTCTTTACTGGTTAATTATATCATAAACCAAAAAAGAGTCAAGGGAAAAAGGCGTAAAAACGTTTCCCTAGACTCTTCTAGATGTGAAATTTAACCTATTTTTGCTTTGGTTTTCGACTCGACAAGATACCTGCCAGACCAGCTACCATTCCCATCAAGAGCAAGAAGATGGACTGTTCGCTTCCTGTATTTGGGAGGGCTTTTTCTGAGACAACTGCCTTCTTGCTAAATTGACCTGCCACCTCATAAGTCAATGGCACATTTGTAGTCGCATCGCTAGCAGCTGCATTCGTTTGAGGTGTTTCTACTGGCAGACTAAAGGTTTTAGAATCCACAGAAATCGTCCGTGAGTTCGGATTGATCTTTTCATACTGGGTCAAGTCAGCGGTTTTCAGATACTCTTCAAAGGCTGCATCCATAGAAGGACCTTCTTCACGCGCGCCGCCTAACATAGTGTAGCCATCACCACCCGCAGCTAAGAAATCATTGGTTGCAAGATAGTAAGTTTTTGCGAGGTCTAGGAGATCATAACGACCAGTCGCGCGGTTTTTAACCTGGATGGCCAAGACACGTTTACCTGATGGTAGGTTGGTATCATAGTAGACCTTCACACCTGAAACTTGCAAGAATCCACCACTTGGTTCTAGCAATGGTTGTCCGTTCTCATCCAAGACCTTCTTGCCATCCTTATCGACCTGCAAGATAGATCCGAGTGATTTTTCAAACATATCCAAAACTTGTTGCCCCGTCACTTGGATTTGTGAAATGGTATTTCCAAATGGAAGAACAGCAATGACATTTCCTTTAGTGATTGGTTTTCCTTTTGCAATGGTTTCACGCAAGCCACCACCATTTGTCACAGCGATGTCTGTCGGATGGCTAAATCCTGTTTGACCATACTGATAGAGCGAGTCTGCCACGACGTTTCCGAGGTTGGTTTCACGGACCCGAACATTTTCACGATCACCGTTTAGTTCTACAGGGCTGTTTGAAACAATCTCAACCGCATTTTCAGTATCGTATTTTTGTTTAATGTCTTTGACTAGTTTTTCAACTGTTGGATTGGCTGGTAATTTTTTAGCATCAGCAGCCGGAATCTGAGTTGGATTGCCCAAAAGCTGACGGGATTTGTAGGTGATTTTCCCTACATTGTGAAGGTAGCTTCCCGTCTGGTTATAGGTAACATTGTCTCCATAGGTCGTTGATTCTACTGTATGAGAGTGACCATCGATTACTGTTACGCGTTTCCCTTTCAAACGAGGATTTTTAGACAAGGCTTCTGCCAAAGTTGAACCACGCCATTCTACTGGGGTTGTGGTATCCACACCCAAGTGAGCCAGCACAACATAGTGTTTGTAGTCCTTACCTTCTGCACGAGCCTTAGCTTGAACTTCTTCGATGACCTTATTGACTTCAGAGATTGGATCTGTAAAAGTTACCCCTTTGACATTTTTAGGGTGAGTTTTGGTTGCTGTTTCAGGTGTTGTCACCCCGATTACAACAAACTCATCACCTTCCACAGTCTTATCTTTATCAACGATTGTAGAAGCTTCAAAGAGACGAGCACCATTGACGTAGGTATTTGAACTAAGTAATGGGAATTTCAAGATTTCCTTGTATTTCTTAGCTTCGTCCAAACCAAAGTCAAACTCATGGTTTCCTACTGCCATGGCATCATACTGCATCTGATTGAGAATTTCAGCACGCGCTTCACCCTTAGTAGAGTTGGAAATCGGTAAACCTTGGAAAGCGTCTCCCGCATCAACAACTAGAGTATTTTGATTTGATTTCGCACGTTCCTGCTCAATGACTGTCGCTAACTTAGCATCTCCAATTACTCCCTTTTCCTCTACAATACGACCATGGACATCATTGGTGTGTAAGATAACGGTGTCCTTTTCTTCGCTTTTAGTAGATTCAGCAGGAGCTGTCGGAGCTTCTGCAGGTGCAACTGCTTCTGAAGTTGCCGAAGTTTCCGGTACCGCAGGGCTCTCAACAGGAGCTGGAGTCGCCGACGTAGCAGGAGTCGCTACGACAGCTGAACTTTCTTCAGGAGTTGTTGCTTCTTCAGCGTATACTTGTCCAGCTAAGAAGGCTGGAGCTAACAGGGCTGTCGATAAGACAGGTAACAAAGAACGTTTGTTCATTTTAAAATCCCTTTCTTTTCTTTTTCTCTTTTATATTATACGCTATTTCTAAAAATTTTGAAACTTTTGACCTATTTTTATCTTAAATATTCGCCATTTAAACAAAAAAGCTTGGGTTTAAATCCCAAACTTTTAACTCATTTTATTGGAAATCTTTGATGTTCCCATCATAGGTCGCCCAGTCCTTGCTAAAGAAGCGGTCATTCATCTTATAGTCTGGAGCTGGAGTCGGATCCGTCAAGAAAGGATTGACAACCTTATCAAAAGCCAGCCAACCTAACCATCCTAGATGAATGGTATCTTTAACAAAATAAGGGTCCCCTCCATTTTTTGAAAAATCAGCAATATTGGTAAAACCCTGACTTTCTAATTGGTAACGAATTTTCTCCACTGCATGCTGGTACATCTCCTCGCTGAGCCCTGTGTACTCCATCCACTTCTTGTTAACCGGCTGAATGACAAAGAGCACATTGACATTCGACTTAGCAAATTGATTGAGGACCAGCTGCAAATCATTGTACTCAGAGGACTTGAGGAAGTTGTAATTTTTTTGATATCCTTCCCATTTTTTTAAATCCTTTTGAATCTCTCTCGTATAGAAATGATTTTCCATCCCCATATCGTTATTGGTCGTATTTGCTTCTGCGTCCTTACGAACAATTTTTTCTAACTCATCATAAGAAAATTGATCCGGAAGATCTTTTAAATAGTTCTCCACGTGTTCCTTGTACTTGAGTTGTCCTCGAATGGAGAATTGTCCAAAGAGAGCGGATTGTTTTTCGTTGAATCGCGCAAAAAGATCAATAGCAACCTGATCAACATCTGATAATTCTTCACCCTTTGACAGTTTTTGAACAATGCCTTTTAATGCAACATTAGGATTCTGCTTTAACAATCGAATAGCCGCATGCTTTGCAGCAATGTCACCAGATTGATTTCCCAAAAAAGCTGTCAATTGGTCGCTGTTAAAAAATCTCTGAAACGCTGCGGGTTCATAATCTGTCTCCGTAAACCACTGAGGCGAAATCACAAATACAGCCTGCTTATTCTCTATTTCTGGCAAAATTTGCTGTAGACCAAAATATTGATTGAGAGAGGCTGCTCCTGCTTGACCTAGAAAGTAAGGACGATAGGGACGATGGTATTTTTCCGCTAAAACAGCTGGATGGACACTATCAAATCGAATCCATTCACTGGACCCTAGAAAAGGAATAAAACGCATATTTGGATCCGTAAGAGCCCTTACCTTTTGGCTTCTCTCTTTAAAACTCTCTGCACTAACAGAAGCCGCCGAATATTTCTCCTCCGTCAGATTATGGTTTGTTGTACCTGGATAAAAAAAGATGAGTAGAAGAACCAAAAATCCAGCAATGAAGATAGGCCCGAAGATCAGCCACAAGCGTTTAAGCATTCTTCAACTCCGTAATACCTTCTACGATTTTATTAGCCGTATTCCAGTCATCACGACCGAACTCCGTCACTGGAACACGAATGTCAAAACGGTTTTCAATCTCAACAATCAATTCAACCGTTCCCATACTATCCAAGACACCGGCATCAAAAAGATCTTCATCCATCATGTCAGAAACATCTTCCATAAACAACTCATCAATAATTTCAATAACTTCTGATTTGATATCCATTTTTTACATCCTTTTATTTTTTAAACCATAAATCATTCAAAAATCCAGAAAAGATTAAGAATGAAACCATCACGACATGGAAGGTGACAACCATGCCAAGCAACTGAATCCAGCGATTCTCAGGTAAGGAACCCTTTCCAGCTTTTTTCCGCTCTTTATTGAGTGCTTTTTTCTTACGAACCCAAGCGTCATTGATGACCAGCCCAATCCCATGAAAAAGTCCATAGGCGATGTAGTACCAGGTCACACCATGCCAAAATCCCATAATCAGCATATTGAGAATATAGGCTACACTTGATGTCACATTGCGATTTTTAAAGACCTTCTTTCTGGTCAACACCATGACCATCCGCATAAAGACAAAGTCACGGAACCAGAAAGACAGACTCATGTGCCAGCGATTCCAAAACTCTTTTAAATCCCTTGACAAAAAGGGCTTGTTAAAGTTGATAGGACTATGAATACCCATCAAGTTTGAAATGGCTAAGGCAAACATAGAGTAGCCCGCAAAGTCAAAGAAGAGCTCCAGACCAAAGGTGTACATGACCGCTAAAGCGTAGAGGTTAAAGAAACCACCTGTCTGCAAGGCCAAATTTTTCAGCGGAGGCAATAGTGTCTCTCCTAAAATGTGAGCCAAGATAAACTTGTAGAGGAAGCCAAGCATGATATATTTGACAGCCTCTTCTAGCATATCCATCAGCTCATCCCGCTCAGGAATGGTCTCGTAATTTTCATTGAAGCGTTTAAAACGATCAATGGGACCACTTGAGAAAGTCGGCATAAAGAGAAGAAAACGTAAGAATTGCCAGATCGTTAATTCCTTGATGACACCGTCTCTCAACTCAACGATAACCCCAACTGCACGAAAGGTCAAGTAAGAAATCCCTAAAAATCCAAACAAAGATTGAGGTCCATGAATAGCAGGAGATACTTTCACAAAGACGATTGGCAATAGGGATAAAAAGCTAACCAGGTAAAATATCCATTTACTATCCCGTTGTTTCCTGTACCTTTTGTAGAAAGATACAAGAAGTACTTGCCAGATAACATAAAGGATAAGAGCGATTATTTGATTCGTCTTTCCACCGACCAACATGGTGACGATAAAGAAGAGACTAACGAGCACCTCGTACAAGGCAAAACGTTTCTTGAAAAAAAGACCAATAAAGATAGGTAAAGTCGCAGCAATTACGTATAAAAAGTACTGAAGATCACCATAAGGTTCCAAATGAGGTAGCTGTTTATAAAGCTCCATCATCTACTGTTTACCTCGTTAATCAAGCCCTTGATATCAATTTTACCATTAGGCGTTAGTGGTAAACTGTCTCGATAGAGAAACTTAGACGGCATCATATAGGACATCATGATATCTGCTAGGTCTTCCTTGATAGCCTTGGTAATATCGATATCACGCTCAAACTGCTGACGGACACCGTCTTTTAGGATGACATAGGCCAGTAGATTTTGTACCTTGTGGTCCTTGTTATAACGTGGGACAGCAACAGCCGACTCGATAAAGCGAGACTTGTTGAGGTTTTGAGAGACATCTTCCAGCTCAATGCGATAACCATTAAACTTAATCTGGAAATCCATTCGTCCACCATAGAGAAGCAAGCCCTCATCTGTCATGGTTCCTACATCCCCTGTGTGGTAGGCTGGAAGACCTTCGAACTCAAAGAAAGCTTCTGCCGTTTTTTCAGGATTATTCATATAGCCTTTTGAAACAGCTGGTCCAGAAATGATGATTTCTCCCTGTTCACCATTTGGAACTTTCTTACCTTCCCCATCAATGATAAAGGTCGGAGAATCCGCCTTGGTATAGCCGATTGGCAGGCGTTTGAGAGTCGCCAACATCTCATCAGTGACGGCAACTGCTGACAAAGCTACCGTCGCTTCTGTTGGTCCGTAGGCATTGATAATACGGGCATTTGGGAATCGCTCGCGCAGTTTTTGAGCAGTTTTGACCGTCAATTCTTCACCATCAAAGTAGAAATGCGTGATTCCTGGCATTTTCTCACTATTAAAGTCTTCTGACAACATGGCCATATCTGCAAAGGATGGTGTTGAGGTCCAGATAGCAATGGGCAAGGAAAAAATCGTCGCAAAGAGTTTTTTGAAGTCCTGAGTAATGGCTGAAGGAAGAGCAAAAAGCGTGCCACCCAGTGCCAAGGTCGGTGCCCAATACATGACAGATAGGTCAAAAGAATAAGGGGGTTGAGCCAGCATTTGCGGACGACTTGGCGTCGCAAATTCCTTATCTGTAATCATCCAGTTGGTAAAGCTGAGGAGATTATCATGGGAGATCTGCACTCCCTTAGGCTTACCAGTCGTACCAGAAGTAAAGATGATGTAGTAGTTGTCATCTCCCTTGACTGGATGGGTCATCTCGTAGCTAGAAGCTTGAGCAAAGGCTTCATGGACTTGTTCTAAATTCAGCATCGGTACGCTAGTTTGCTCTAATGGAAAATCCGAGATTGCAATAATCAAACTTGGCTCTGCAACTTCTACGATAGCAGAAACTCGTTCCAAGGCCGAATGGCTATCAATTGGAATATAGGCATGTCCCGACTTAGTCAGCGCAACAAAGGTAGCCAGCATCTCATATTCCTGTCCGCCAAAAACGACGACTGGAGATTTCTCAGGTAAGCCTAGTTGGTCGATAGCTGCAGCCAAACTATCCGAATCAGCCTTCAAATCACCATAAGTATGTTCTTGACCTAAAACATTGTAGACAGGATATGTTGGTTGTGTTTGAGCAAAGTGCTCAATCGTTTCAATCATATCTTTTATCGGTTTATTAGACACTGTTCCTCTTCTCCTTTAAACTAGAACTCATTATAAATAAAGGTGCCTTGGCTCTGACCAAGGTAACTAAAAAAATAAAGCAAACCAAGCAAGATTACAAAATATAGAGCCGTCCGGCCTAAGAATACATGTAAATTTCGTTGTTTTTTCATAAGCTATCCATTAATATATTGTTTCTATTAACTATCAGTACGTATTGTTAGTATCTTATCTTCCTAACATTTTACCACTTTATCAACCTTTTTTTCAACTGTTTACCATAACTTAAAAATTGGTTTTAGCTTATTTTAAGATAAGTTAAAATATTAATGTTTTGGCCATCAAAAAAGAGCCTGAGATTTTCATCTCAAACTCTGTTGCCAATCACTCTTTTATCTTAGAAAAGTGAAAATACGAGAACTGCTAGGGCTGCACCGATAACAGGTCCCACAACAGGAATCCAAGCATAAGACCAGTCCCCATCTCCCTTGTTTGGAATTGGAAGAAGGCTATGCATAATGCGAGGACCGAGGTCACGAGCTGGGTTCAAGGCACAACCAGTTGTCCCACCTAGTGAAAGAACGATACCGACAATCAAGGTTCCCACTGCAAAGGTTCCTAGCCCTGCTTGAAGGTCATAGAGACCCAAAGCAAAGATTGTCAATACCAAGACAAAAGTCCCAAGGATTTCACTAATCAAGTTTGACACAGTATCTTTGATAGCTGGTCCAGTGCTGAAAGTTGCTAGAATATTTCCTGCATTTTCTTCCGCCTCATAGTGTGGTTTGAATTGCAACCAAACCAAAATCTGAGCCACCATCGCTCCTGCGAATTGGGCTAGAATATAAGGGAAAACAGAACCCCAAGAGAGCGTTCCTTTTAAGGCCATCGCAAATGTCACAGCTGGATTTAAGTGGGCTGGGCTGAGCGTGCCAGATACAAAGGCCGCAACGGCTACAGCAATTCCCCATCCCATCGTGATGACGATCCACCCTGAATTGTTACTCTTGGTTTTGGGAAGAACCACACCTGCAACAACACCATTTCCTAGGAGGATAAGGATTAAGGTCCCCAAAAACTCTCCAAATAATTCTTTCATCATATCGTTGTCTCCTTTTAAAAGAAGGAGAGAGAAGGCAAGGAACGCTTGCTTCCCTCTCTTCTAGTTTTTCTTAATTTTTTAATTCTGCTAAATCGTTATTAGCAAGAGCTGCCTTTACATCAGCACGGTAAGTTGCTTTTTCTTCTTCTGACCAATCATAGAATCGTCCCATTTCATCCAGAACTGGCTCAACGATGCTATCCAAACTATCACGCATAAAGAGCATGTGGTTGGTGCGACGAAGGAGGAAGTCAACTGGGCTCAGAGCCAACTCATTGCGCATTGCATAGTGCAGAGACAAGGTATCAGCCAAACTAAGACCTGGTGCTTGTTCTAAACTATGAGCAAGGGCAAAGACCTTCGGTGCATTTGAACCGTAAAGATTTGCTAGGTAATGAGCTTCCTTACTATCCAAGCCACGTGATACTCCAAGTTGCGCAAAGGCTTCGATTTCTGAGTCCACATTTGCTGGGTTCAATTCCCCACCTGAAACAGGGTATGTCTTAGAGTTGATGAGTTTAAAGCTGCGGTCAAATTCTGCTTTGAGGATGTCAACCACGCGCTCCATAGCCCCTTCAGCCATCTTACGGTAGTCTGTGATTTTACCACCAGCAAGGGTCAACAGGCCATTGTCATCACGGTCCAAGCTCGAACCACGTGAAACTGCAGATGGGTCCAAATGTTTCTCAGATGTGCTACTTTCAAGCTTGCTGACAGCAGACTCAACATCTTCACGCGATTTTTCTTTCGATAGATAAGCCTCGACAGTAGCAATCAAGTTATTGAAGCTTTCATCGCTAATGGTTCCGTTATTTCCACCATTGTAGTCAGAAGCGCTATTGCCTGCGATCAATGGACGAAGACCAGCCCAGCTGCTTTCAATATCAGCAACGGTAATGTTTGCTTCTGGGAAGCGGTTGTTGACAATGCCAAGTAGATAATCTACATCTTCCTGCGTCACTTTTGGATGTTCCAAATCACCTGTGTAGTCTGTATCGGTTGTACCAAAGTAAGTCTTGTTTTCACGTGGGAGAACAAAGACCATACGACCATCTCCCAAACCTGTGTCAAAGTAAACTGGCTGTGAAACCTTGATCTTGCTTGAGTCCACCACCAAGTGAACTCCCTTAGTTGGACGCATTTGTGAGAATTGCGTTCCCTTATTAGACAGATTGCGTACCTTGTCGCTCCAAGGACCTGTCGTGTTGATAACCAGACGAGCCTTGATTTCAAAGACTTGGTCTGTCAAGAGATCACGAGCTACAACACCTGTAATCTTGCCACTTTCGTCAAAGAGGAAGCCTTCTGCCTTAACGTGGTTGGCAATGAGGGCACCGTCTTGATTGGCACGTTTGATGTTTTCAATCACGAGACGCGCATCGTTATTACGGAAGTCAAGGTAAACCCCACCTCCTACCAAGCCTTCTTTCTTCAAGTTTGGCTGGCGTTCTAAAACTTCTTCCTTGCTCAAAACCTTGTTAGCAGCTGGTGTGTTATTAACCCCTGCCAAAAGGTCGTACAAGTCCATAGCTACTTTGAGACGGAAGAGGCTAAAGGTTGCTCCATCTTCTTCATAAACTGGTAAAAGCATTGGATCTGGTTTTGGAATGTGAGGTGCAATTTGTTGAACCACTGCACGTTCTGAAACCGTATCTGACACCACTTCTACGTCGAATTGTTTGAGGTAACGCAGACCTCCGTGAACTAATTTTGTTGAACGGCTAGATGTTCCTTCTGCGAAGTCCTGCATTTCAATCAATCCAGTCTCAAGACCGCTAGCTGCCGCCTGCAAAGCTACACCAGCCCCTGTGATTCCTCCACCGATAATCAAGAGGTCCAGGGTACGTTCCTGCATTTTTTTAATTGATAATTCACGTGTTTTCTTTGAAAATTCCATATTTACACACTTTCTAACTAAGTCACTTTATTCTTCCAGTATTAGTCGTCTACTTCCGCAAAGACTTGGGTTGCTTTCACAGCCTTCTTCCAACCCTTGTAGAGTTGTTCCTTGCGAGATTCGTTCATAGATGGCTCAAAGAGTTCTCCTGTCTCGTTCAAGAGTTTCAACTCATCCAAGTCCTTCCAGTAGCCTACTGACAATCCTGCCAGGAAGGCTGCCCCTAGGGCAGTTGTTTCCAAGTTTTTAGCGCGTGCGATATCAATTCCCAAGATGTCAGCTTGGAACTGCATGAGGAAGTTGTTCATGGCTGCACCACCATCTACCTTCAAGACTTGGATAGCTGTCTGAGCATCCACTTGCATGGTGTCGATGATGTCACGTACTTGATAAGCGATAGATTGCAAAGTCGCCTTGATAAAGTCTTCTTTAGTTGTTCCACGAGTCAAGCCAAAGACAGATCCTCGAGCGTTTTGGTTCCAGTATGGTGCCCCTAGACCTGTAAAGGCAGGTACGACATAGACTTCGTCATTATTGTGAGAATTAAGAGCATATTTTTCAGACTCTGGTGAGTTTTCCACCATGCGAAGACCGTCACGAAGCCATTGAATGGCACTTCCTGCGATGAAGATAGAACCTTCCAAAGCATAGTAAACCTTGCCGTTAATACCATAACCAATCGTTGTCAAAAGGTTGTTTTCAGACAACTGCATTTCTTCACCAGTGTTCATGATGATGAAGGAACCAGTTCCGTAGGTATTTTTAACCATACCAGGATCAAAAGCCAACTGACCAAAGAGGGCTGCTTGTTGGTCACCTGCCATACCAGAGATTGGCACTTCTCCACCGTAGAAATGGAATGGAGCTGTCTTGCCATAGATTTCAGAGTTAGAACGAACTTCTGGAAGCATAACCTTAGGAATATTGAGGATTTCCAAAATCTCATCATCCCATTTAAGATCCTTGATGTTATAGAGCATGGTACGAGCTGCGTTTGAGTAGTCAGTTACGTGAGCTGCGCCGTCAGTCAATTTCCAAACCAGCCAAGTATCAATGGTACCAAAGAGCAATTCACCCTTTTCTGCTCGCTCTTGAGCACCTTCTACATGGTCCAAAATCCAACGAACCTTAGTCGCTGAGAAGTAAGCATCGATGATCAAACCAGTCTTCTCATGGAATTTTTCCACATAACCTTGGCTTTTTAGTTGTTCAGCCAGAGGAGCAGTTTGGCGTGATTGCCAAACGATAGCATTGTAGATAGGGAGCCCTGTTTTCTTATCCCAGACGACAGTTGTTTCACGCTGGTTGGTAATCCCGATTGCCTCGATTTGACTTGGTTTCACACCACTTTCGATGAAAGCACCCGCAATAACTGACTGAACAGAGTTCCAAATTTCATTAGCATTATGCTCAACCCAACCTGCCTGAGGGAAAATCTGAGTGAATTCTTTTTGGCTAGAGCTGACCTTCTCGCCTTTTTTGTTAAAAATGATGGCACGAGAACTGGTAGTTCCTTGGTCAATAGCCATAATGTATTTTTCTTGTGACATGTGCTGTCCTCCTGATAAAATCTTGAGGGGGTTCCTCTTTACAGTAACTAGTATACAAAATAAAGCGCTTTCCTGTCTATCAATTTTTTTAAAATTTTAAAAAAAAAGTGAGGAGATTGTGCGAATTTCACAAAAAAGACCTGAAAAATCAGGTCTTTTAGGCAAATAGCATCTGACGGATCGTAGCTAAATCTTCGATGTCCAAATCATTTTTCAAATAGTAGATAGGTGTTTGTTCTTTCTTATGGATAGGGTTATTGGTAACCAGCAAATCATAATGACGAGTACGGTCATAGGCTTCAATGCTAATGAAACGATTGTACTCCAAATATCGTTTTAAAAGGGCCGACATTCTCGAAAAGACAAGGAAGCCTGCTGTTAGATCTAGCCCTATTCTCAGATGTTTGCCTATATTTTCTGCCATATACTCCAACAACTGAAGCCATTCCCAAAGGATTTTTTTATCCAGATCCGTCCCCTGATGAAAGGCTGGCAAGGAGGCAAAAATTTTCTGAGCAATATCTCGAAAGTCATGCTCCATCAGCAAATAAGGGGGGCGATGCTCTATCTGATATTTGTATCGATCTTGCAAGATATAGCCCTTGTAGAGATAAACTTGACCACAGAGCTGGCTGAGTTCATAGGTGACATGGTCCTCTGTGTAGTCCCCCAGCAACTCCTCCTTCTTCATTTCCTGGATCATTTGTGTCAGCAAATCGGCTAATTGCCCTCCAAAACCAAGAATATACTCCATAGTATGAAGAGGAAAAATACGATGAGAAAGGAGAAATGAAAAGAATATCATCATCTCCCCATCTTCAGTTCCTAGAGGAATGTGCTGGCCACCAAAAAAAGAAGAAGCCTTGCCAAGTAAACGAAGGTAGAAAATATTGTCAAAATAGCCCCGCATTTTTTCTTCTATAACCTGAAATTGACAGGCGTTAACTAGAAGGCGCTGTTGACTGATATGAGTCCAGAGAACCAAGTCTAATTTCTGACCCGAAGACAAGCTGGCACCGCAGATTTCTTCTAGAGTAGCAATATCCTGCTTTCTCTCAGCTTTCTGCATATGACTTTCCCACTCCTGACTGGACCAGACCTTGCGGAAAAGACAGAAATAAAAGTAACGAATCTGATGCTCCGGACCTCGCCAACGGCCATTTTGGATGGATAAGTCAAACTCTGACAAAATATGATTCAAGCTAGACAAATGGCGACCAAGCGTGGCCTCGCTAATCATCAATTCTTGAGCTAGTTGATGGGCTAGGAACTGTTGGTGATAGAGAAGGTAAACCAAAATTTGGTACTTAATGGCATTGTCTAGAAACAAGCTCCGAATCTCTCTCCCCTTTGTGGCAGTACCGACAGACAGACGCAAGCTTTCATCATCCAAGTGGATGGCCAGCTCTAACCCTCTTTCCAAGGCATTTTCGTTAATCAGAGAGATGTACTTGGTTAGAGTCGCCTTTGAAAAGCCTGTTTCTTCCATGGCTTCCTTGACGGTTGTCTGCGAATCTTGTAATAAAAAGGAAAGGACTAAAAATTGACCAGATTCGGCTTTTTCCATCAAATCGCCTAAATACATTTGTTACCCCTTTCATTTTCTCCTTCAAGAATAGCATAAATCTTTCAAATGCTGAAATAATCTGTTTCTCTTTTTATTTTCATGCTGATTTCCTAGTCCATTATCCTGAAAATCAGCAAACACGCGGCTCCCCCTTTGGGCATTTTTATGCTAAAATAGTAGCTATGGATAAAATTATTAAAACTATATCAGAAAGCGGAGCCTTTCGTGCTTTTGTCCTTGATAGTACAGAAACAGTCCGCACTGCTCAAGAAAAACACCAAACCCAAGCTAGCTCAACTGTAGCGCTTGGTCGAACTCTTATCGCCAGCCAGATTCTCGCAGCCAATGAAAAAGGAAATACCAAACTAACCGTTAAGGTGCTGGGCTCTAGCTCTCTAGGTGCTATCATCACCGTCGCTGATACCAAGGGGAACGTCAAAGGTTACGTTCAAAATCCTGGTGTTGACATCAAAAAGACTGCGACTGGTGAAGTTCTAGTCGGACCTTTTGTGGGAAATGGTCAATTCCTCGTTATCACAGACTACGGTACTGGAAATCCCTACAACTCTATGACTCCCCTCATCTCTGGGGAAATCGGTGAAGACCTTGCCTTTTACCTGACTGAAAGCCAACAAACCCCTTCAGCAGTCGGCCTCAATGTCCTTTTGGACGAGGAAGACAAGGTCAAGGTTGCAGGTGGTTTCCTAGTCCAAGTCTTGCCGGGAGCCAATGAAGAAGAGATCGCTCGCTTTGAGAAACGCATCCAAGAAATGCCAGCCATCTCAACCCTTCTGGAAAGCGACGACCATATCGAAGCTCTCCTCAAGGCTATTTATGGTGACGAATCATACAAACGCCTATCTGAAGAAGAAATTCGTTTCCAATGTGACTGCAGCAAAGACCGTTTTATGGACGCTCTTGCCAGCCTTCCAACTTCAGACTTAGAGGAAATGAAAGAGGAAGACCACGGGGCAGAAATCACTTGCCAATTCTGCCAAACAACTTATAACTTTGATGAAAACGACTTGGAGGAACTCATTCGTGACAAATCTTAATACACCTTTTATGATTGGCAATGTTGAGATTCCCAATCGTACCGTTTTAGCACCCATGGCTGGTGTCACCAACTCAGCCTTTCGTACCATCGCAAAAGAGCTCGGGGCTGGACTCGTTGTGATGGAAATGGTCTCTGACAAGGGAATCCAATACAACAATGAAAAAACCCTGCATATGCTTCATATCGATGAAGGAGAGAACCCTGTTTCTATCCAACTTTTTGGTAGCGATGAAGACAGCCTCGCACGCGCAGCAGAATTCATCCAGGAAAACACCAAGACTGATATCGTCGATATCAACATGGGCTGCCCAGTTAACAAAATCGTGAAAAACGAAGCTGGCGCTATGTGGCTCAAGGATCCAGACAAGATCTACTCTATTATCAACAAGGTCCAATCTGTCCTTGATATCCCCCTCACTGTCAAAATGCGTACAGGCTGGTCTGATCCATCCTTAGCCGTGGAGAATGCCCTCGCTGCTGAGGCTGCAGGTGTCTCTGCCCTCGCTATGCACGGCCGTACCCGTGAACAAATGTACACAGGTCACGCAGACCTTGAGACTCTTCACAAGGTCGCTCAAGCTCTGACCAAGATTCCATTTATCGCCAATGGTGACATCCGTACGGTCCAAGAAGCCAAACAGCGTATCGAAGAAGTCGGTGCTGACGCTGTCATGATTGGTCGCGCAGCCATGGGAAATCCCTACCTCTTCAATCAAATCAACCACTACTTTGAAACAGGAGAAATTCTCCCTGATTTGACTTTTGAAGACAAGATGAAAATCGCCTACGAACATTTGAAACGCTTGATTAACCTCAAAGGAGAAAACGTAGCCGTTCGTGAATTCCGCGGCCTCGCTCCTCACTACCTCCGAGGGACATCTGGCGCTGCCAAACTTCGTGGAGCCATTTCACAAGCTAGCACCCTAGCAGAGATTGAAGCCCTCTTGCAATTAGACAAAGCATAATAGAAAAAACCGTAACTCACTTGGAGTTTACGGTTTTTTAGATCCTAGGAAAACCTAGGTACTATTATTGAATCAAGGCAACGCTTGAAACTTTACCATCCGCACCTGTTGTAATTTGGATGATTTTTCCTCCACCGATTTTGGCATTATACTTACCATCATCAAGAGTGTAAGAGTAGCCTCTGATAGAATAGTTTTCTTTCTTTCCATCTGCAGTTTCTACTGTAAATTGGCCCCCTGATGAAACTGTAATGGTTTCACCATTCGCTCCCTTCCAGTTGCCTGCTGCAGCTGAGAAGTCACCATCCACCATGGTTAAAACTCCCTTATAGCGTTTGTTGTGTTCAGCTTGCTTGTCCTGAAGTTTGCGGTCAGTTGTTGGATCATAAGTTGACTGGTTAGACTGGGCTTGAGAACCTTGCTGAGTTGACGGAGCCTGAGAAGGGGCTGGCTGACTAGGAGTTGCTTGTTCTTGTCTTGATTCAGGTGCTGGTTTCGCTTGTGACTGATCTGCCGTTGTAGAAGACTGATCAGAAGATGCTTGAGCTTTTTCAGATGAAGCTGAGCTTGAAGATTTTTGAGTCTTGCTTTCTTTGTTAGAAGAAGCTGCTTTAGAACTTGATGATTGGCTTGTCTTTGCAGAGCTGCTAGTTTGAGTGGTTTCGTTTTTATTTCCACAAGCTCCTAGTAGCAAGGTAGAAGCCAATACAGTCGCTGCCATCAATTTGATATAGGTTTTCTTTTTCATTTTTCTACTCCTTTGTAACATTTTTGAAATGTTAAGAAATCTTTTTGTAATATAATTGTAACATTAAGCTTTAAATCTGTCAACTATTTAGAGAAACTATTTTAAAAAATTTCTCTCTACTATTTCTATTCGTAATAAAACAGAAAAATAGAAAATTTTTTAGATAAGAGTTCTATTTTTACATCACCTTTGTGTAATCGCTTGCATTGCATTAGACAAAGGAATATAATAACATTGAAATAGAATATAGGAGGTGCACTCTTATGCTAAATAAGTATTACAAGTATCTTCCTTGGTTGATTTTGGGAGCTATTGGCTCTTATCAAACAGCCACTTACTATGCGCGAACTGCATTTGATGTCTTCTATCTGACTACAATCTTTTTGATTGTTTATATCGCTTTGTTATTCCTACACGAAAAATATCTCAAGTATCGATACAAAGACTTCTTTACTCACATGTTGAGGAATCCTAAGAAAGATAGCCATTCATAAAAAATGATGATAAATAAAAAGGTCGGGAACTTTGTCCCGACCTCACTTTTTATTTCAATCGATAGGTTTTTCTTGGTTTCTTTTTGGGTACTCGTTTGAGTCCGACTTCTTCTACATATTCTCCGTATTTTACGAGAAAGTTATTGCTGACAATTGGGCGACCAGGGTTGATGAGATTAACCAGTTCAGTCCCCTCGTAGACAGTGAACTCCTCCTCCAGCAGATAGAGGAAGGTCGGATTCCAGTCGAGACGGCCTTGGATTCGTTTGATGGATTCTTGGATAATGGCATAATGGTCAAAGGCGAAGGCTTGCTCCTCCAGCTCGACTCCATCTAGGTAGCATTTGCCTGTCTGAAAATCGACATCTACGAAAACGACATCCTTGGCATCGTCACCTGCCTGAATGAGGTCTAAGGCACGACTAGGTAGGTACACTAAGTGGGCAATGGTCACTGTCCAGCCCCGTGGATCACGACCGGGGGTCGATACCGTCATCAATTGCTCGATTTTCTCCAAAGGTAGATCGAGATTGACTTCTTCTCTCACCTCGCGCTGACAGGCATGTGCAGCATCTTCTCCCTTGTCCATAAAGCCTCCAACCAAAGCCAAACAGTTTTGATAAGGGTGAGCCTTGCGACGGATTAGCAGGAGCTTGATCTTTCCTTCGACAAAGCAGTAGGCTACCATATCCACTGTCACACTTGGTTTTTCATATTGAGGGAGTTCCTGCTTGTAGTACCAGTCTAAAAACTCCTCCTGACTGGCATGGATTTCATAATATTCTTTTTCCGTCATCCCGGCTGGAATCTTTGTGTCTGCCATCTTATGCCTCCTTTCGAACTGCCTTGGTCCATTGATACCATCCCACTAGACTGTTGAGTGTGTAAACCCAGTACATCCCTTGGATGTGGATATTTTCACCCCACCAGAGATAAATACTAAAGAGATTGGTTGCAATCCAGAAAATCCATTGCTCACGGTAGAGACGTGTCATCAAGAGCTGACCAACACCATTAGTCGCATCAGTAACACTATCACGGAAAGGACGGGCGCTATTGATACTTTGGTAAGCCAAGCCCATACCAATCCAGATAATAGCAGTCAAGGCCAAGTACTTGAGCCAATCAAGAACAGATAATTTCTTAGCTTCAAAGTGGGATTCTTCTGGTTTTCCTTGGTCGTTGATACGATTGGACAGCCAAGCATAGAGACCAATCGGCTGCATGACAAAGAAGTAAACCGTCGTCAAGACTTCGCCATAAAAAGTCGCATTCATGGCCAAGATCAAGTAGATTGCCGAGTTAATAGCCCCAAAGAGATAATTGCTTGCACGCCCTTCTGCTACCAAGATAACACAGACAATCCCAGTCCAAGATGCAAACAAGCTCAGCCAGTCATGACTTTCCGTATTTTGTGTGAACTCTAAGATCAAGGGAACACTTGATAAGGCGATAAGATACAACCACTGGAAAAGGCTACGGCCGACAAAGAGATCTTTCCATAGCAGGCGCATGATTCCTGCAAAACCAATCTTGCGAGCTTCGGCATGGACATTTTTAAAGTTTTCGATAAATTGTGTGATTTTTTTAGTTACTGTTTTCATAATTTTCTCCTAATCTGCTTGGTAAATGGCATCAATAGCCACTTTTGCTGCTTCATAATTGCCTAGATAATCCTCTGCTAGATAAACTAAAGGAATAGTCGTTAAGTATCTCTCCCTCATCTGATCCAAATGCTGGGAAAAACTGTAGCGAATATGGTCTTCCGCCATGGTCATATCTCTAAATCCGTCATTGACATAGGAGCCAACAGGCTGCACAAAGAGAATCAAGTCCCATTTTTCCTTAGCCAAGATTGAAACAAAGAGATTGTCAAAGGTTTCTCCTGATAAGTCCCCTTGATCCTCAGTCTCCATGTAATAGTCATAATAGCCCTTGGTTACCAAGGAGTTGGTGTCGGCTATCACTAAGCCTCGATTGGCATTGCTATCGATTAGCTTTGAGGTCTGGTCATACTGCCCTAAAAGGAGATAATAGTAATCCTTTGGAGTCAATTCATCGTCGCGGACATTGTTTTTGATCTGGTACTCCCGCGCGTATTCCAGGCTGACCGGCGCATCGTAATACCTTGCCAAATCCTTGGCCAGAGTGGTCTTCCCATTGCTAGCACTTCCCATAATCAAGACTTTCTTGGTAAACTGACGACGGAAGGGCTGAGCGATGTATTTCCAATATTTGCTTGGATTTTCTCGAATCATAGTCGCTGAGATACCAAACTTTCTTTCTTGCAAGACGGTGCCAAATCCACGCTTAGATAACTCTTGCTGGTAGTCTTCTTCTCCCACAAAGAAAGTCAGTTCTTGCTGGTTTTCATCATAGGAAATCTCCGCTAACATCTGGTCCAACCACTCCTGCCAACCCATAGGGTAACGAGGAAGCTTGGTCTCATCCAGCTTGCAGACAGAGGTCAACTCGTCATCCCGAAAAGCCTCTCGGATATAGCGAAATCGTTTTTGAAGACTTAAACCTACCTGCTCACCTCGGTCTCCCTCATAGCCTGACACGACTACCCAGACCTGGTCACACTGACGCTTCGCTCGCTGGATCAGATCGATATGCCCTTGATGGAGAGGGGCAAAGGTCCCAAATACCACTGCTGTTTTCTTTTTCATAAACGTTTTACCTTTTTATAATTTTTGATATTTTTATTTTCTATGTTTTTATTATATACTATATTTTTGTTTTGTCAATACTTTTTTATCATTTTTTATAAAAAAGTAGCAAAAAAGAATCAGGATTGCTCCTGACTCTCTATTTTTAAGCAATATCAAATTTTAACTGGCCTGCTTTGACACCAATCTTAAGTGTCTTACCTGCCACCAATTCTCCCTTGAGAAGAAGTTCTGCCAACTTGTCTTCCACTTCTGTTTGCAGGGTTCTGCGAAGTGGGCGAGCTCCCATTTCTGGATTGTAACCGTGACTAGCTAGCAACTTCAGTGCCGAAGCTTGCAGTTTCAAGTCGATACCTTTCTCTGCCAGGCTAGCAATCAATGGTTTGACCATAATCTTGACAATTTCTTGCATGTGCTTGCTATCTAAGCTATGGAAGACCACCTTTTCATCAATACGGTTGATAAACTCTGGTCGATAAGCTTTTTTCAACTCTTCAAAGATTCGTTTTTCCATATTTTCCTGGTCAAAACGAATATCCTTGGCCCCAAAGCCGACCGTCTTGTCATCACGAAGAGCCGTCGCACCAAGGTTTGACGTCATGATGATAATGGTATTTGAAAAATCAACCTTGCGCCCCTTGCTATCTGTCAAGACGCCGTCGTCCAAAACCTGCAAGAGGACATTAAAGATGTCTGGATGGGCCTTTTCTACCTCGTCAAAGAGAAGCACTGAGTAAGGTTTGTTGCGAACCTTCTCGGTCAACTCCCCACCTTCCTCGTAGCCCACATAGCCAGGAGGTGCTCCATTGAGACGGCTAGCCGCAAATTTCTCCATATACTCACTCATATCAAAGCGGATAAGGGCTGATTCGTCATCAAAGAGGACTTCTGCCAGAGCCTTTGCCAATTCGGTCTTACCGACTCCTGTCGGCCCTAGGAACATAAAGGAACCAATCGGACGCTTGTGACTACGAATACCTGACTGATTGCGACGAATGGCACGACTAATGCTTGAAACAGCTTGATCTTGGCCGATGACACGTTTGTGCAGTTCCGCTTCCAGATTCAGGTATTTCTTCGCATCAGTCTGAGTCAGTTTTTGGACTGGAATCCCTGACAAGCGACTCAAGGTGGTCAAAATAGCGGATTCTGTAACCAAGTCTTTATAGACAGGGACTTCCTGCTCTTTTGCGATTAACTGGGCAGCTTGTTTCCACTTGCCATCCATCAAGGCCTTGTCAGCTGGAGTCAAGTCGGATTCGTCTGCTTTCACATGCTTGGATTTGTTTTGCACTGTTGCTGCCGCCTCATCCAAGAGGTCGATAGCAGAGTCTGGCAAGTGACGACTGGTCAAGTAACGATGTGCCATCCTAACAGCCGTTTCGACAGCTTCATCTGTGATTTGCACACGATGGTGTTTCTCATAGGTCGCTTTCAAACCTTGCAAAATGATCATGCTGTCAGCTAAGCTTGGCTCTTCAATCGTCACTTTGGCAAACCGACGAGAAAGGGCAGCATCTTTTTCGATGTGTTTCTGGTATTCTTCCTGAGTGGTGGCACCAACCGTTCTCAAAGTTCCACGAGCCAAGGCTGGCTTCAAGATATTGGCCGCATCCAGAGTCGAATCAATACCGCTACCAGAACCCATGATGGTGTGAAGTTCATCGATAAAGAGGATTACTTTGCCATCTTCCTCGATGTCCTTGATGATATTGTTCATGCGCTCTTCAAAATCCCCACGGAAACGTGTTCCCGCAACGACATTCATCAAATCAAGCTCTAGAACACGCATCTTTGCCATTTCAGCTGGTACGTCCCCACTAGCAATACGCTGGGCAAGCCCAAGTGCTAAAGCTGTTTTCCCGACACCCGCATCTCCAACCAAGACAGGATTGTTCTTGGTCTTCCGACTCAAAATCTGAATCATACGCGAGATTTCCTTGTCACGACCGATAACTGGTTCTAACTTGCCAGAGCGCGCTTGCTCCGTCAGGTCATGCGTGTAATCCTCTAGACCACCACTTTGAGCTTGAGGCATGCCCATCATATTAGCCATGGAATTTTGCTTGTCAGTTACTGTGCGATGGCGTTGACGCAAAGCCTTGAGATCTTCTCTTGTCCATCCTGCACGCTCTTCTAGATTGCGACGAAGAGCGGCAATTCTGACCTGATCTTTTTGGTCTTCATAAGAAAAGCCCGCTCTCTCCAAGATGCGAGTTGCCAAGGCATTGCCATCATGCAAAATCGCATAGAGGACATGCTCTGTCCCTAGTACCTTTGCATGGACCACTGAGGCCACATACTCTGCTTCTGCAAAGAGAACCTCCAAACGATGGGAAAAGGGTAATTCTGTAAAGGTTTCGTCTTGGCTATAATCCGTTTCAGTCAGTTCCAACGCAACCTCTTCTAAACGGTCCATCTCGTATGGATAATCATTTAGAGTCGCACCTGCCACACTGTAACTGTGATTGGACATGGCAATCAATAAATGCCAAGACTCTAGATAATGGGCTCCAAAATGGCTCGCAACCATGTAGGCACTTTCGATACATTCATTCAATGCTTTTGAATAGTTCATCTTACTTCTCTTTTCTATCTACCTCTTGTAATAGCTGTCGGAGCATATTGGCACGGACAACTGAGGATTCTTCCCCTAGGACACGATCTGTTGCTACTGAAGTCAGCAAGGTCATCTCCTGTTTGGTCATCAAGTCCTGCTCCACCAAAAGCTGGAGAATATCCTCATAGATCTCCTGACTAACTCGCTCACCAATCGAGTAAAGCAAATCGCGGAGCATCTCATGATGATTGGAAAACTCAATCCGGCCTATTCGAATGTAGCCTCCGCCACCACGCTTGCTCTCAACTAAGTAACCTCTACTTTCCGTAAAGCGTGTCTTGATGACATAGTTGATCTGACTCGGTACAACCTGGAAGGTATCTGCCAACTGGCTCCGCTGCAATTCCACGATACCAGACTGGTCTAAAATCGCCTTGATATAGGCTTCGATATGATCTGATGTATTTTTAAATCTCATAGTAAATCAAACTCCTTCTTTGAACCTTGACTATCTTTGACTATTATACCGAAATTTTTGATTTTTTTAAAGGAAAAGGGAACGAGTTACGAAGATTATTATAAACTATCCAAAACAAAAAGATGGGACCGTAAAACAGTCGCCATCTTTTTTAGTTATTCAAAGTTGAGATTAGTCAACTTTTTTAGCACGGTATACAAGTCCTGCCAAAGCTGCAAGAACTAGACCAAGAATAGTAGAGAATGCTGTAAAGTCTGCTCCACCAGTGTTTGGCAAATCTCCCTTAGGCTGTTCACCCTTAGGACCTTCCTTAGGTTCTTCTTTTTTCGGTTCAGTATACGTGTTAGTGAAGGTTGGGTTGTTACCTGTAACTGTTGTTACAAGTTGGCCTGTACCGTTGTCAACCACTTCAACTGTCACTTCATGTTTAGCAGTATCGTATGTCACATTTTCTTCCTTACTATCTACTTCAGTAATAGTGTAAGTGTGCTTACCTGCTTCGTTGTACTTAATAGCTTTGAAAGTAACAGTACCGTCTGCAGCGTTTGTAGCTGTCTCAACGACTTTGTCACCTTCTTTAAGTTCAAACTTAAATTGACCTTCTACAAGCTTTTTATCACCTTTCAAGACTTTCTTAGCTGAGAAAATTACTTGTGTTGAAGATGCAACATAAGTGTTTGTGAAGGTTGGGTTGTTGTCAGTTACAGTCGCAACAAGTTTGCCTGCACCGTTATCAACAACTTTAACTGTTACATTGTGAGTAGATTTATCGTATGTCACACCTGCTTCGTTACCTGCTTTTTCAGAGATAGTGTAAGTGTGCTCACCAGCTTCTTTGTACTCGATACCTGCGAAAGCAACTGTACCGTCTACAGCGTTTGTCGCTGTTCCGATTACTTTGTCACCTTCTTTAAGTTCAAACTCATATTTACCTGCTTCAAGAGTTTTACCATTCAAGACTTTCTTAGCCGTGATGTTTACAGTTGTTGAAGCTGCTTTATATGTGTTGGTGAAGGTTGGGTTGTTACCTGTAACAGCTGCCTCAAGTTGTCCTTGACCGTTATCTGTAACTGCTACCTTAACTTCGTGTTTAGCAGTGTCGTATGTCACACCTTTTTCACTACCTGCTTTTTCAGAGATAGTGTAAGTGTGGTTGCCTGCTGCTGCGTACTTGATATCTTCGAAAGTAACAGTACCGTCTGCAGCATTCTTAGCTGTCGCAACGACTTTGTCACCTTCTTTAAGTTCAAACTCATATTTACCAGCTTCTAGAGCTTTACCATTCAAGACTTTAGTAGCCGTGATAGTAGCTGTTGTTGTAGCTGCTTTATATGTGTTGGTGAAGGTTGGGTTGTTGTTAGTTGCAGTTGCAACAAGTTGGCCTTGACCATTATCTGTAACGTTTACTGTCACTTCATGTGTAGCAGTGTCGTATGTCACACCTGCTTCGCTACCTGCTTTTTCAGTGATAGTGTATGTGTGGTCGCCTGCTTCTTTGTACTCAATATCTTTGAAAGTAACCGTACCGTCTGCAGCATTTTTAGCTGTTCCGATTACTTCGTCACCTTCTTTAAGTTCAAACTCATATTTGTCAGCTTCTAGAGCTTTACCATCCAAGACTTTCTTAGCTGTGATAGTCGCTGTTGTTTTAGCTGCTTTATAAGTGTTGGTGAAAGTTGGGTTGTTATCAGTTACAGTCGCAACAAGTTGGCCTGCACCGTTATCTGTAACTGCTACCTTAACTTCGTGTTTAGCAGTGTCATATGTCACACCTGCTTCACTACCTGCTTTTTCAGTGATAGTGTATGTGTGGTTGCCTGCTGCTGCGTACTTGATATCTTCGAAAGTAACAGTACCGTCTGCTGCGTTTGTCGCTGTTCCGATTACTTTGTCACCTTCTTTAAGTTCAAACTCATATTTACCTGCTTCAAGAGCTTTACCATTCAAGACTTTAGTAGCCGTGATAGTAGCACTTGTTGTAGCTGCTTTATAAGTGTTGGTGAAGGTTGGGTTGTTACCTGTAACAGCTGCAACAAGTTGACCTTGGCCGTTATCTGTAACTTTTACCTTAACTTCGTGTTTAGCAGTATCGTATGTCACACCTTTTTCGCTACCTGCTTTTTCAGTGATAGTGTAAGTGTAGTCACCTGCTGTTGCGAACTCAATTTCTTTGAAAGTAACAGTTCCGTCTGCAGCGTTTTTAGCTGTCGCAACGACTTCTTCATCTTTTTTAAGTTCGAATTCGTATTTATCAGCTTCAAGCTCTTTACCGTTCAAGACTTTAGTAGCTGTGATGATAATAGGTTTTGCTGGTTTAGCTTTATAAACGTTCGTGAAAGTAATGTTCTTTGTATCTGGTGTTGCAACAAGTTGACCTTGACCGTTATCTTTAACGACTACTTTTACTTCATAAGCATTTGGATCGTATTCAACTCCGGCTACATCACCTGCTTTTTCAGCGATAGTAAATGTACGGGTTTCTTCTTGTGTGAACTTAAGTTCTGGGAATTGAATCTTACCGTTTGCATCGTTTGAAACAGTGTGGAGAACTGCTCCGTTTTCTTTCAACTCAAATTCAAATTGGCCAGCCTCGATAGCTTTACCGTTCAAGACTTTCTTAGCTTCAAGTTGAAGTTTTGCTTCTTTAGCAGCGTATGTGTTTGTAAATTCTTTCTTAGAATCTTCAAATTTGACGCTCGCTAATTTTTCACCCAAAACATCTTCTACTGTTACAGTCGCTTTAAGGACGTTCGCATCATAAGTGTATCCAGGTTTGTTATCATTAACTTCTTTAATGGTATATTTAAAAGTTCCTGCTTCTTTGTATTTGATTGCCTCGAACTTCACTTTACCATTCTCATCATTTTTGACAGTTTGTAAAAGATTACCTTTGTCATCTAGAAGTTGGAAACTAAATGCATCTTTTTCAAGAGCTTTACCTTCAAGTTTCTTAGTTACTTCTAGAGCAACCTCATCCGATTTGGCACCTCCACCAATACCGTCTGTTGTGGTAATTGGTGCAAAACCTTCAAAATCAATTGGTTGAGCTTCCTCGTTTGTAGTTACCGACACGTTATTTAGTACACGTTTAGTAACTTGGTCAACTGGTTTAGTCAAACGAGTACGGTATAGGATGAACAAACCTTTATGATCAAGAGTTCCATCACCATTAGGTGTAATTGAGAAATGGTTCTTATCTGTTACTTGGACATGAGCACTATCCAATTTTGTTCTTCCGTAACCATTTTCCCAGTCTGGGAAGTAGTAACCAGTGATTTCACTTGCAAGAACTTGTCCATCAGGAATAGTATCTTGGATATTTACACCAGTGTAAGATTTTGCATAGCGGTTAACACGGATACGCCAGTTTACATAGTTAGGATCGTCTGAGTCTTGAACTCCCCATTTAGTAAATCCAGTTGGGTCAACGTCTGGAACGATACGAGTCAAATGGTAAACTCCTGCACCAGGAATGTTGATTTCATATTCCTTATTCTTTTCAACATGGTCTGCCCATACTACAGTAAATGATGCAACAATTTGTTTGTTCTCATTAAACTTCTTAAAGTACTCTTCGTTTGTTACTGTAATCTTAGCAGTATTCGTTGCCTTCTCTGTTGTCAGTTTTGCAATCGTTTCACCGTTCGGAGCTTTCAAATCTGTACTAGAATCTACTTCGATTTTGAACTCATTTGGAACGTGATAAACCATGAAATCACCGTTATTCAGAGTTACATTGTCTGGGAATGCGTAAGTTGTTTTAAGATAGAACTTACCTTCTCCATATTTGGCATGATCGACTAATCGGTTCGTATTAATCGTCGGCTCTGTAGTCAAAGTGTACTCTGATTCAGTTTTTTCGGCAGCACTAACTACTCCATTAAGTCTTAGTGCAGGCAAAAAGACCGACACAACCAGTAGCAAGGCCATCAAGCCACGAAAGAGTTTACTAGTTCTCTTTTTCACCACATTATCCTCCTTATTGTCTATAATGGTTCAATTATATTATACAGGTCTATAACAGTATGTCAACTATAATGTGCTAATTTTTATATTAACTTATCAGATAGATGGATAAGTCAGCCAATCCCGCGTCCGCATAAGCTTTGAAACAATTAAATCCAAGCAGGGTTCTTGCTTGGACTTAATATATAATATTGTTCTAAGGATCTAAGTATTTAATCCCAATTCTGCTAATATTTGCCGTTTGTAGGCAATTTTTTGGACTTCCTTGTCTTCGTTCTGGGACCAATCTAGTTTAATTTCTGAAACAATTTGCCCAGGACGATTTTTCAAGATGTAGATGCGGTCACTAAGATTAAGGGCCTCTTCGATGCTATGCGTGATGATCAAGGTCGTCAGCTGTAGCTGTTTGTGAATCTCCAGATACCAAGCGTGGAGTTCCATCTTGGTCATCTCATCCAAGGCACTAAAGGCCTCGTCTAGAAGAAAGAGTTTGTGCCCGAAAAGGTAGGTCCGGAGCAAGGCTACACGCTGGCGCATCCCTCCACTGAGTTCGTGAGGATACTTGTCCCGTACAGCTGTCAACTGGAAGGTCGCAAGGATGTCATCCGCTCGAGCAATAGCCTCTGCCTTATCCACCTTTTGAATCAAGAGGGGCAGGATGATATTGCCAAGCACCGTCTTGTGCTCCAAAAGCAAATCCTTTTGCAACATATAACTCACGCGCCCCTTGGGATTTTCTTCACCGTCCAAGACAATTCGCCCAGACTGGACTTCTAAAATCCCAGCGATTAGGTTAAAGAGAGTGGTCTTTCCAACACCACTTGGACCTAGGATAGAAACGACTTCACCTGAAGTCACCTGTAGGTTGATATCCTCTAAAATCTTTTCATCGCCATAGGCATAGCTGACGTGTTCTAGTCTAATTTCTGTCATTATTTTACAAATTCGTTAGTGAAGCCCTTGTCAGTCAAGTCTTCTTTAAGGATACCATTTTCTTTGTCCCATTTGTAGAAGGCATTCCAGCGGTCAGCGTCAAATTGTCCCCATTTTTCCTTGTCGCTTGCGTATTCTTTTGACAAGTATTTTTGAGATTCGATGACAAAGTCACGTTTTTCCTTGAGTTCAGGTGCATTCTTGATGAGGATATCTGCAGCTTCTTCTGGGTGTTCCATAGCATATTGGTAGCCTTTTTTGATGGCTTGGATGACTTTACGAGCTTCTTCCTTGTTGTCTTTTAGATAGTCGTTGTTTGCGATGATAACTGGTGAGTAGTAGTCAAACTCCTTGACATAGTCTTTTAAGTACATGAAGTTAGCATCTACGCCTTGAGATTTGGCAAGGATACCATCCCAACCGTAGTAGATCCAAGCGGTGTCAAAAACGCCATTGGCAATTGGTGTGATGGAGTTTGAGTCGTTGTTTGGTACTTTTTCGACCTTCTCAAAGTCTCCGCCTTGTGATTCTACCAAGGTTTTCAACATAGCAAGCTCCGTTGGGTCATTCCAGGTTCCGTATTTCTTGCCAACCAAGTCTTTGGGACTGCTTACATTGTCAGATTTACGAGAAATGATTCCTGATGTATTGTGCTCAACGATAGCGGCAACAGCAGTAATGCCTGCACCTTTTTCCAATTTCTTAGCCATGTAGTCCTGGAAATAGATAGCAAATGGCGCCTTGCCATTGATCACCAAGTCAGACGAGCTTTCTTCTGGTGGCAATTTCAAATCAACATCCACTCCAGCTTCTTTGAAATAACCTTTTTCCTTGGCAACGTATAGCCCTGTGTGGTTAGTATTTGGCGTCCAGTCTAGGATGAAGTCAATCTTCTTAACTTCTGCTTCTTTGTTGTCCTTAGAAGCAGTTCCTTGGCCACAAGCCACAAGCACG
The DNA here is from genome assembly GCF_029691405.1 of Streptococcus sp. D7B5. Lineage (NCBI taxonomy): Bacteria > Bacillati > Bacillota > Bacilli > Lactobacillales > Streptococcaceae > Streptococcus > Streptococcus sp. D7B5. The sequence continues at coordinate 1,503,763 of NZ_CP121467.1, read as the reverse complement.
ACAGCTACAAGAGCTGTTACAATCATTAAAAACACTTTCCATGTTTTCTTCATTTTCACTTCCTCTTTTCTTTTTCTAAAACATCCTTATCTTAGGGATGTTTCCATTTAATCACATATTTTTCACTGATATCGACCAGCTTCATACCCAAAAGACTGATAATCGACACCAGAATAATAATGGCAAACATGGTATCATACTGAAACAGTTTTTTAGACTGAATCATATAAACACCAAGACCTTCAAAACCTCCCAACCACTCAGATACCACTGTTGTGATAAAGGCGTAGGAGACACTGACCCTCAGACCTGCATAAAAGTAAGGCAGACTGACCGGGATTTTAAAATGCCACAGGATTTGCCAAGGGTTTGCCCGCATCAGACTAAACAAGGTCAGCATATCCTTGTCACAGTGCCTAAATCCATCTAAAATACTGACGATGATAGGGAAGGTTGTCGTCAAGATAATCAAGACAATCTTGGGCAAAATCCCATAACCTAGCCACAAGACCAGGATAGGAGCTATGGCAATGGTCGGAATGGTCTGTACAACCACCATCATAGGGTAAATCAGGTCATTGAGCCAAGTCAAACTATCCATAAGTACAGCCATGAGACAGGCAATCAAGACTCCCAAGACTAGACCTAGCAAAGCCACTCTCAAGGTCGCCCAGCTATGGTGCCAGAGAAATTCTCTGTCACGAACAAAGGCCTGGAGAATTTCAAAAGGGGTTGGCAGGATAAACTTGGGTAAAAGTTTGAATATTCCCGCTAACTGCCAGATTGACAAGACTCCTAGAAAACCCAATAGACTAATGTGTCGTCTCAGTATACTTTTCAAGTTTCTCATCAATACTTAAAATCTCTCCTACATTTATTTTGACATTGGCAAAGACATTATCTGCTTCCTGCCCTGCCACTTCAAGCGCTTCTTTGAGAATACGCATGAGCTCATCAAACTCCCCTTCCAAGACCGTTTCAAATGGTGTCACTACCATGGTCACGGACTGAGCTTGCAGATAGGTAATAACCTGATCGATAATAGCAATTCGGTCAACCCCCTGCGATAGGGGCAAGACTTGCAAGGCAATGCTTGCTTTCATAAAAACCTCCTTTTCTCAGGTTTCCTTTTGACAAAAAGAAAACCCCTTCCATATATGGAAAAGGTGCAGAATTCGGCTAAGTATCGTTCCCTACGCTGGCATTACCCAGATCAGGTGCGGTCGAAGTTTAACACTTCCTCTCAGACTGTACACAGACTCCCATATCTTATATGGAAATATAGTAACGCAAATACAAGGAAAAGTCAAGGAAACTGCTTACAGAAAATCATGAAAAAGAGCTTGAAGGCAAATGTTTCAAACTCTTTCATAACTTTCTTATTTAGCCTCGTACCATGTTGCCCCTTCATTTTCATCTGCGATAAGGGGAACACTGAGCTGGATGGCTTCTTCCATGGTTTGTTTCACTAGAGCTTTGACGGCTGCTAGTTCTGATTTCGGAACCTCGAGGACGATTTCATCATGCACTTGCAAGAGCATCTTGGTCTGATAGCCACCTTCCACTAGAGCTTTGTCTAGCTGGATCATTGCAATCTTGAGAATATCTGCTGCAGATCCCTGGATAGGAGAGTTGATAGCTGTCCGCTCTGCAAAACCACGAATGTTAAAGTTGCGCGAATTAATATCTGGTAACTCACGACGACGCTTGAAGAGAGTCTCTACATAACCCTTATCACGCGCCTCACGCACCACTTCATCCATGTAGTTTTTAATACCTGGGAAGCGTTCAAAGTAAGTGTCGATGTAGGCTTTAGCCTCTTTACGGCTGATGCCCAGATTATTAGACAAACCAAAGTCTGAAATTCCGTAAACCACTCCAAAGTTGACGGCCTTAGCATTGCGACGATCATTTGGAGTCACATCCTCAGGGCGTTCAATTCCAAAGACCCGCATGGCCGTCGAGGTATGGATATCTGCTCCCTCTTGGAAGGCTTTGATTAAGTGCTCATCCTTAGAGATATGCGCCAAAACGCGCAACTCAATCTGCGAATAATCCGAGCTAAGAAGAACGCTATCCTCCCACTCAGGCACAAAAGCCTTACGAATGAGACGGCCTTGCTCCAAACGCACAGGAATATTTTGCAAGTTTGGATCTACACTAGACAGACGCCCAGTCTGAGTCAAATCCTGCACATAGCGCGTGTGGATCTTGCCATCATCCAAAATCCAGTCTTGCAAACCAATCACATAGGTAGATTGAATCTTAGCAATCTGACGGTAGTCTAGGATTTTTTTAACAATCGGAGCAATGGGAGCTAGACGCTCTAGCACATCCACAGCTGTCGAGTAACCTGTCTTGGTTTTCTTGGTATATTCCAGAGGAAGACCGAGCTTTTCAAAGAGAAGCACGCCCAACTGCTTAGGGGAATTGATATTAAACTCCTCACCAGCCAGTTCATAAATCTCCTGAGTTAATTTTTCAATGACAAGTTCATTTTCAGCCTGCATCTCAAGCAAGGTCTCTTTCTTGACTGTAATTCCAGCGATTTCCATCTTGGCAAGGACAAAAGCCAGAGGTTGCTCCATGTCATAGAGAAGGTCTAACTGCCCATGTTCACTGAGTTTTTCAAGTAAAACCGGTTCCGTCTCAACCAATACAGCAACCTTGCGAGCCAAATGCTCCAAGAATTTCTCTCTCTCAGGGATGGCTTTCTTGACCCCCTTACCGTAGAAAGTCTCATCATCAGTCAGATAAGTCTGGCCATAGAGACTCGCAATAGTTGAGATTTCATTGTTCTCGACTGTTGAGAGTAAGTATTTTGCCAAACGACTGTCAAAAGCAGGTGCCTGGAGGTTCAAACCCAAGCGATTTAAAAGAACCTTCGCTTTCTTAAAGTCATACACTTTCAGAGGTGTTTTTTCTAAAAATTCCTTGAAAACCGGCTCCTGCAAGAGCTCAAGTTTGTCTGTAGCGTAAAGTTTATCTCCGCAGGACCAAGCAAAACCAACCAAGTCATCTGTATGGTAATTCTCCCCAAAGAGCTCAAAGTGGAAGATGGAGTCTGCGCTCAGCATGTCTTGACTGACGTGGTCAACGATAGTGAAATCCAAGCTCTCAGGCGCATCCTTTGACGAAACATTTAGAGCTTGTTTGAGCTGTTTGAAGTCCATCTCATCGTAGAATTTCCCGAGATTTTCCACATCTGGGCCATTATAGACCAAATCATCAAGACCAATCTCAATCGGTGCCTGAGTCTCAATGGTCGCCAAGGTTTTAGACAAAAAGGCCTGTTCCTTGTCATTGATGAGATTTTCCTTCATCTTAGAAGCCTTCATCCCATCGATATTTTCATAAATACCCTCAAGCGAACCATGTTCCAGCAAGAGCTTGATACCCGTCTTTTCACCGATTTTCGTGACGCCAGGGATATTATCAGACTTATCCCCCATAAGAGCCTTAAGATCAATAAACTGAGCTGGTGTGAGGCCCATTTTTTCCATGAGATAGTCTGGTGTAAAGGCCTCAAACTCAGCCACACCTTTCTTGGAAATCTCAACCACCGTATGCTCATCCGTCAACTGGATCAAATCCTTATCTCCGCTAACGATAGTCACATCAAAAGAATCCTTCTCAGCCAAACGACCTAGAGTCCCGATGATATCATCAGCTTCATACTGGGCCAACTCATAATGGCGAATCCCAAGATGATCTAACAACTCACGAATGAAGGGAAATTGCTCACGAAACTCATCTGGAGTTTTAGCACGGCCACCCTTGTAGTCTGCATACATCTCTGTTCGGAAAGTCGTCTTTCCTGCATCAAAGGCTACCAAAACATGACTGGGCTCAACCCGCTCTAAGACATGATTCAACATGAGTTGAAAGCCATAGATTGCATTGGTATGAAGGCCATTAGCATTTTTAAAACGATCCAACTGCTGATAGAGCGCAAAAAAAGCCCGAAAAGCAACAGAAGATCCATCAATTAATAATAATTTTTTCTTGTCCATACACCCATTATAAAGGAAAGCAAGGAAAAATACCATCGGAAAGAGCTGAAAAACGCGGACTTATCCCTATTTCACCATAAAAAAGAAAAGGACTATTCAAATCCTTTTCTTTTATTGATTTCATGCGATTTATTTGTTTAATTTTCTCTTTGCAAATGGTAGCAAACCAAGAAGGAGACCAACAAATCCTAACGATGCGACTGCTGAAGCATCTTTGCTTCCTGTATTTGGAAGGAGTTGCTCATCTGTTGCTGCAGGCGCTTTGTAGGTACGATCTTGTTCAGTTCCAAGAGTAGGGTTTGTAGCCAAAGGAGCTACACTGCCAGTGTATTCCGGAACTTCATTTACTGCAGGTTCAATCTTTTCAGCATAGGCTGGAATAGTAGTCACTGCCGGAGCACCACTTTCTGCATAAACTGGAACATTTGCTACGGTTGGGGCACCGCTTTCTGCATAAGGCAGAGTGTTGTTTACTACTGGTATACCACTTTCTCCGTAAGCTGGAACATTTGCTACGGCTGGGGCGCCACTTTCTGCATAAGGCAGAGTGTTGTTTACTATTGGTGTACCGCTTTCTCCGTAAGCTGGAACATTCGCTACGGCTGGAGCGCCACTTTCTGCATAAGGCAGAGCATTGTTTACTATTGGGGCACCGCTTTCTCCGTAAGCTGGAACGTTCGCTACGACTGGAGCGCCACTTTCTGCATAGGCTGGGAGTTCATTTACAGCAGCTTCTACCGCGTTTGCACCTTGCTTGTATTCTGGCAACTCTGCAGTTGCAGCTTCTACTGCGTTCACCCCACCTTTAAAGTCTTCAATTTCAAGAACAGCTGACATGACACTACTTAGAGTCTTAATAGCATCCTCATAGTCTGCTAAAGCTTGTTGCAAGTCTTTGACTTGACTATTCTTGTCACCAGAAACTTGTAAACTTGATAATTGCGCTTTAATCTTAGCAACTTGCTCTTCTAATTTACTCAGCTCAAGTTTTTTCGCATTACTATTTTCTTCTGCTGCTTCCTTGTCGGCTGCAGCGAGTTTAGCTTGGTCTTGACTTGAGAAATCTTCTTGGCTCTTCACTTCGGCCGGTGTCACCCGATCGCTGTCTTTTGCCAAGAAATCATCTAACAAATCTGACGCATCAATGTCACCTTCTTCGATAGCTTTCAAGATGCCGTCCTTGCCAATCACTTCTTTAGCTGCCTTAATCACCGCTTCCTTATCAGTGATAGTGACATCTTTGTTGATGTCGTCGATGGTCTCTTTTTCAATTTTTTCTAAGGTAGCGATTAAATCTGAGCGAACTTTTGCTGCCTCTTCTGCTGCTTCCTTGTCGGCTGCAGCCAGTTTAGCTTGGTCTTGGCTTGAGAAATCTTCTTGGCTCATCGCTTCGGCCGGTGTCACCTGATCGCTGTCTTCTGCCAAGAAATCATCTAACAAGTCAGATGCTTCAATATCTCCATCTTCGATAGCTTTCAAGATGCCGTCCTTGCCAATCACTTCTTTAGCCGCCTTAATCGCTGCTTCCTTATCAGTGATAGTGGCATCCTTGGTGATGTCGTCGATGGTCTCTTTTTCAATTTTTTCTAGGGTAGCGATTAAATCTGAGCGAACTTTTGCTGCTTCCTCCGCTGCTTCCTTGTCGGCTGTAGCGAGTTTAGCTTGGTCTTGGCTTGAAAGTTGAGATTGAGTTTTTGCTTCGGCTGGTGTTACCTGATCGCTGTCTTCTGCCAAGAAATCTGCCAGTAAGTCGGACGCTTCGATATCGCCTTCTTCGATAGCTTTCAAGATAGCATCCTTGCCAATCACTTCTTTAGCTGCTTTGATCGCCGCGTCCTTATCAGTGATAGTAGCATCTTTGTTGATGTCGTCGATGGTTGATTTTTCGATACCTTCAAGCGTTGAAAGCAATTCGCTGTGAGCTTTTTCTTCCGCTGCTTGCTTAGCTTCTTCCTCTTTCTTGGCTTCCTCAGCCGCTTCCTTGTCCGCTGCAGCGAGTTTTGCTTGGTCTTGACTTGAGAAATCTTCTTGGCTCATCGCTTCGGCTGGTGTTACCTGGTCACTGTCTTCTGCTAAGAAATCATCTAACAAGTCTGAGGCATCAATGTCGCCTTCTTCGATAGCTTTCAAGATGCCGTCCTTGCCAATCACTTCTTTAGCCGCCTTGATCGCTGCTTCCTTATCAGTGATAGTGGCATCCTTGTTGATGTCATCTATGGTTGATTTTTCAATTTTTTCTAAGGTAGCGATTAGATCTGAGCGAACTTTGGCTGCATCAACCTGAGCCTCTTTATCAGCTTCATCTAACTTAGCTTGGTCTTCATCTGTGAATTCTGATACAGGTTCAGCTACTGTTTTATGCTCGCTTGTATCTGCTGGCCAGTCTACAATAACATCACCAATCTCCAAATCCTCATCTGCGATAGCCTTCAAAAGATTTTCTTTACCAATCTCTTCTTTGGCTTCTTTGATGGCCGTTTCTTTATCGGTGATTGAAGCGTCTTTTTTAATATCTTCAATTACAGCATTTTCAAGAGATTCTAGGGCTTGAACCAGAGCATCCGTCGCTTGAGAAACTTGTTCTTTGGCATCTTTTTCAGCCTGGTCTAGTAGAGCCTTCTCCTCAGTAGATAATTTTTTATTAGTTTGAACTTCAGGACCTGTTACCACAGCCTTATCTTCTGCACCTTCTGGCAATTCAGCGATGATATTATCTAAGCTAAGCTCTCCAGACTCAAGAGTATCTGAAATATACATCTTACCGATATATTCCTTCACAGCTTCAGCTGCATCCTCTTTGTCCTCAATCGCTTCCTTATCCTTAATATCACTAATAGCCTGTTCCTCAAGTTCATCCAAAGCCTTCATCAACTCTTCTTTGGTCATTTTAGCTGGATTTGTCGCACCAGGATTAGCTGGACTAGCGTTTTCTGATCCCTTTTCAGTTTGAGCACCGCTCTCCCCTTCTGTTCCAGCTTGTGGTTGTGCAGGAGCAACTGCCTGCTCTTCTGCTTTCCCTTCATCTGCCTTAACTACTGAAGGCTGTGAAACGAGTACACTAGCACCCAATACAGCTGCACTTGCTAAACTTGTTAAAATAACTTTCTTCTTGTCCATTAGACAAAGCCCCTTTTATAGTTTTTAATGTTATTATATTATACTATTCAAAGAACGTCAACTAATTCGATATCCATTTTAAAATTTTATCAACAAGAAGAAAGCTTGTATAATGTTTAAGAAACACTTCCTATTCTTACCCCATCACTGTCTAGTCTGTAGCCATCAATAATCGTATTAACAGCTAAGGCTCCCGAAGCATCGACATAGTAATGTTTACCCGAGACTTGGAACCATTGACTAGCTTTCATCCGACCAGATTCCTCTAAGTAATACCAAGTTCCCTTGTCTTTAACCCATCCCGTCTGCATCTCACCCGAAGCCTTTAGATAATACCAGTGAGAGTCATCCTTAATCCAGCCAGTTGACATGGCCCCATTTTCTTTTAAATGATACCAATTGCCATTAACTTTTTTCCATCCTGTCGCTAGCTTACCATTCTCTCTGTAATACCAACTCCCTCCTTCTTTTTTCCATCCATTCTCTGTATTGCTTAACTCTGCATACTGCACATATCTTCTAGAACCGCTATAAGACAAATAACCGAGCCACTTATAACCGTCCTTTTCAAGAACTTGATCATAACTCACACTCTCACCAGCATAATAGTAGTCAATAACCTGTCCTGTACTCGACGGTTGGTCCATAATCGGCGATTCCCCCGTGAATACTATTGTCCCACTGGACGGAAGCTCTGAGTTACGAGTATTCTCACCTGCACTATGGCTAGTAGATAAATCCTTGAAATGAATAAAACCTGTCATCGAACTAGCCTTGACTTTTCGACGGTTATACTTTTCTCGAACCCCATAGTTATACTCTTCGATTTCAATCGTATCCCCTGATACATTTGATACCCAGGCCACGTGCCCATAATATCCTTCTGTCGACCAAGCAATAGCCCCAACTTCTGGCTTAGTATCCACACGGTAGCCTTCTCGCCTTGCACGATGTCCCCATTCATTCGCATTTCCGTAGGCAGGAGGAATCTCAAAGCCATTTACACTACTCAAACGAAAGGCCGCAAAAGAGGTACACTGGCGAGAATACATCCGCCACTGATCGATTTCAACACTACCATTTTTGTAGTGAAGCGGATAGTCATCTCCACGCGCTACACTGTCGGCCTGAACTGATTCTCCACCAAACAAAAAGGTACTCGTAACGAACAAAGTAGCCAGCCCTACACTCAACTGAGTACATCCACTCTTCTTAACTCCTGATTTTAAAAACGTCATTCATTCTCCTTAATAATATAAATTTTCGAGGTTACCCTCGTTTATACTATTCGGGAGAAAAAGAAAAAAGTGAGCAAAGCTCACTTCATTTTAGGATTCTTAGTCTAGATAGCGAATCAAGTTCTTTTCTGTCAGGATATCTGAGTAGGTGAAGGATTCAACGTAGACATTGGCTTGTTTGTCTCCTTCAACATCCCCAAATTCAACGATAAATAGAGATGGATAAACCTCAATTAGCTTACCCAATCTATTTTTTTGGCGCTTACGGCCATTTTCCAAAGTCATTTCAACGACTTGTCCCTCATGTGCCTTGATTTCTTCTTTGATTTTTTTCATCTTGGCTACATCTGTAAATGCATCTGACATCTTATGCCTCCCTCTTTGAGATACTTGAAAATTTATTGTATTCTTTTTGGAAAATCAATTCCACCGTTCCACGAGCTCCACTACGGTTTTTCTCGATGATAACCTCAACCTTGTTATTTGGAATTCCTTCCTCTTCTTCACCCGCACGATCGTAGTAGTCGTCACGGTATAGAAAAGCTACGATATCCGCATCCTGCTCGATAGAACCCGATTCACGAATATCAGACAAGACTGGTCTCTTATCCTGACGCTGTTCCACTCCACGGGATAACTGACTGAGAGCAATGACTGGAACTTTCAATTCCTTGGCTAGAATTTTTAGCTGACGAGAAATTTCAGAAACTTCTTGTTGACGGTTCTCACGACCAGTCCCTGTAATAAGCTGTAGGTAGTCGATCAAAATCAAGCCTAGATTGCCTGTTTCTTGAGCTAGTTTGCGTGAACGCGAACGAATTTCCGTGATTCGAATCCCTGGCGTATCATCGATATAGATACTCGCGTTAGCTAGGTTCCCTTGAGCAATGGTATACTTTTGCCACTCCTCGTCAGTCAATTGACCCGTACGGATAGAATGAGACTCCACCAAACCTTCTGCTGCCAGCATACGGTCTACTAGGCTTTCTGCACCCATTTCCAGTGAAAAGATGGCAACCGTCTTGTCCAACTTGGTCCCGATGTTCTGAGCAATATTTAAGGCAAAGGCTGTCTTACCAACCGCTGGACGCGCCGCTAGGATAATCAGCTCCTCCTCGTGGAGACCTGTCGTCATATGGTCCAAATCACGATAGCCTGTAGCAATACCTGTGATATCCGTTGTTTGTTGTGACCGAACTTCTAGGTTCCCAAAGTTGATATTCAGAATATCTCGAATATTCTTGAAACCACTACGATTGGCGTTTTCACTGACATCAATGAGTCCCTTTTCTGCTTGAGCGATGATTTCATCTGCAGGCTTAGAAGCTTCATAGGCTTGGTTGACAGACTCTGTCAACTTGGAAATCAAGCGACGAAGCATAGCCTTTTCGGCAACAATTTTAGCATAATACTCCGCATTAGCTGAAGTTGGTACTGAGTTGACAATTTCAACAAGATAAGACAAGCCACCAATATTTTGGAGATCCCCTTGGCTATCCAAAATCGTCCGAACTGTTGTCGCATCAATCGCTTCTCCACGATCCGACAAGTCTACCATCGCTTGGAAAATCAACCGATGAGCATACTTAAAGAAGTCACGAGAATCAATGTATTCTCGGACAAAAACGAGCTTACTCTCATCTATAAAAATAGCTCCCAGAACAGATTGTTCTGCTAAAATATCCTGAGGTTGAACTCGCAGTTCCTCTACTTCTGCCATCCGACTTTCCTTCCTTTTACAATCTTGTCAAGAAGTTGTAAACTTAACCTTCTTTTACACGAAGATTGATGATACTTGTAACATCTTGGTAGATCTTCACTGGTACATCAATCAAACCTACTGCTCGAATTGGTGCTTGCACTTGAATATTGCGTTTGTCAATCTTGATACCAAATTGCTTAAGCAATTCTTCTGCAATCTTCTTGTTGGTGATGGATCCAAATGTACGACCATCTGGTCCAACCTTTTCAACAAACTCTACAACCGTTTCTTCTGCTTCTAGCTTAGCCTTGATGGCTTTTGCTTCAGCAATCATTTCAGCATGAGCCTTTTCTTCTGATTTTTGTTTTCCACGCAACTCACCCACTGCTTGAGCAGTCGCTTCCTTGGCCAAATTCTTTTTAATCAGGAAGTTTTGAGCATAGCCAGTTGGCACTTCCTTAATTTCGCCTTTTTTTCCTTTTCCTTTAACATCTGCTAAAAAGATTACTTTCATTCTTCTTTCTCCTTTTCCTTTAGTTCTTCCAGGATTAGTTGAGTCAATTTTTCTCCTGCTTCCGACAAACTCATATCCTCGATTTGCGCAGCTGCTAGATTAAAGTGACCACCACCACCCAGCTCTTCCATAATGCGTTGCACATTGATTTTACTACGACTTCGAGCCGAGATAGAAATAAATCCTTGTGTATTTTTTGCCAGAACGAAGCTGGCTTCAATGCCAGACATAGCCAGCATAGCATCGGCAGCCTTACTGATAACAACTGTGTCATAAGACATTGAGTCCCTAGCTTGGGCAATCAAGATATCTGAACCTAACTTACGACCTTGTAAAATGAGTTCATTTACCTCACGGTACTCTTCAAAATCTGTCGCAGCAATCTCCTGGATAGCAATACTGTCACTTCCCCGTGTTCTCAGATAGCTAGCCACATCAAAGGTTCGACTCGTCACGCGAGATGTGAAATTCTTGGTATCCAGCATCATACCAGCCATCAAAACACTGGCCTGCATACGACTCAAACGATTTTTCTTAGAATTTTGGAACTGAATCAATTCTGTGACCAGCTCACTGGCACTACTTGCCCCACTTTCAATATAGGTGATGACTGCATTCTCTGGGAAATCCTGATCACGTCTATGATGGTCAATAACAATAGTTTGAGTGAACAAATCATAAAAATCTTTTGACAAGGTCAAAGCCGTCTTGGAATGATCCACCAGAATCAATAATGAACGGTTTGTAACTAACTTCATCGCATCTGTAAGAGATAAAAGCTTCGTGACATCTTCCTTCTTCAAGAACTGAATAGCACGTTCGATATCTGCTGGCATATGGTCTGCATCATAGACAGCATAACTGTTCTCAATAATATTACTTGCAAACAACTGCATACCAACAGCAGAGCCCAAAGCATCCATATCTAGATTTTTATGACCGACTACAAAAACTTGGTCAACACTTCGAATCTTATCAGAAATGGCTGTCATCATGGCTCTGGTACGTGTACGAGTACGTTTGATAGATGCAGCAGTTCCTCCACCAAAGTAGACAGGATTCTTGGTTTCGTTATTTTCCTTGACCACCACCTGGTCACCACCGCGAACTTCTGCTAAGTTCAAGTTGAGCAAGGCAATTTTCCCTATCTCTTCATGGTTTCCATCACCATAAGAAAATCCCATACTTAAAGTTAGGGCTAGCTGCCTCTGTTTTGATTCTTCTCGGAAACTATCAATAACAGAGAATTTATCATTCATCAATTCCTCTAGTACTGTGTAATCTGTGAATACATAAAAACGATCCATCCCCACACGGCGAGAGAACATAGCATACTTACTTGCAAATTCTGAAACAAAATTAGCTACAAAGCTATTGATATGGCTGATATCAGAGTCAGACGTCGCATCCTCCAAATCATCGTAATTATCCACTGAGATGACCCCAATGACTGGACGACTAGTTACCAATTCGACAGTCGCTTCGTACTCCCCAGAAACATCAAAGAAATACAAAACACCCGAAGCCTTGTCCATATGAACAGCATATCGTGTTTCGCCCAAGGTAGCATACGAACCTGGATTCCCAACAGAAGCCTTGATGATGGTTTGAATTAACTCAACATCAATTTCGCCTTCTTCAGTAGTTAAAATCAGCTCAGCATAAGGATTAAACCATTCCACTTCTCCGCTTGATAGGTCTAATTTCAGGACTCCCACCGGCATTTGATCAAGCAAAGTACTCAAGCTATTTTCGGCTTGGTGATTTACATATTGGATTTGTTCAATTTCGCTCTTTTCATACTGTTTTTTTTGCCAAACGAATAAAAGCAAATAAAGCAGTACAAATAAAAACAAAACAGTGATTGTTACAGCAAGATTATGTGAAAAAATAATCAGCAAAGTTAAGATTCCGAAAGTTGCAAGTCCTAGCAAGACTGCAGAAAACGGGATTAAATTATTTTTTTTCATTCTAAACCTCTTGCGCATTATTATATCACAAAAACCCTTAAAAAGCGACCTTTTAAAAGATGCAAGCCTTTCTTTCATGATTGATTTCTCTAACTTCAGACACAAAAAGAGGAGGGAATCATCACCCTCCTACCCACGTGTTCAGATCACTAACACCTAACGTTCCACGATAAGGGCAGTCCCCATCCCTCCTCCGATACAGAGAGTTGCTAAGCCAGTTTTAGCATCACGTTTCATCATCTCATGTAGCAGCGTTACTAGGATACGGCAACCGGAAGCCCCAATTGGGTGACCAAGAGCAATGGCGCCACCATTGACGTTGACAATATCTGTGTTGAAACCAAGTGTTTTACCAACCGCACAAGCCTGGGCAGCAAAGGCTTCATTTGACTCAATCAAGTCGAGATCTTCAACTGTCAAATTGCCTTTTTCAAGAGCCTTGCGAGTCGCATAAATCGGTCCACATCCCATCATCTTAGGATCCAAACCTGCATTTGCATACGAACGAATGTGGGCAATCACTGAAAGTCCTAATTCTTCAGCTTTTTCAGCACTCATCATCAAGACAGCGGCTGCTCCGTCATTGATGCCTGAGGCATTTCCCGCTGTGACAGAACCGTCTTTTTTGAAAACCGGACCTAGCTTAGACAGGCTCTCCAAGCTAGCATCTTTTCTAGGATATTCATCTGTATCAAAAACGATAGGATCGCCTTTGCGTTGAGGAATGACAACTTGCACAATCTCTTCTTTAAAACGACCAGATTCTATAGCTGCAACTGCTCGTTTTTGTGACTCTAAAGCAAGGGCATCTTGCTCTTCTCGACTGATGCCATATTTTTCAGCCACATTCTCAGCTGTAATCCCCATATGGTATTCGTTAAAAGCATCAGACAAACCGTCCTTAATCATGGTATCTACCACTTTTGAATCGCCCATACGGCCGCCCCAACGGAAGCTTGGCATAACGTATGTCGCCTGACTCATGTTTTCTGCACCACCAGCTACGATAATATTTGCATCGCCACACTGAATTGCTTGAGCAGCCAACTGCACTGCCTTCAAACCGGAACCACAAACCTTGTTGATAGTAAAGGCTGGTGTAAATTCAGGGAGTCCTGCATGAATGCTCATTTGACGAGCTACGTTTTGACCTAAACCTGCGCCTAGTACATTCCCCATAATCACTTCGTCTACCTGCTCTGGTTTGACATTGGCTTTTTCCAAAGCACTCTTAACAACCAAAGCTCCCAAATCAACAGCTGAAACATTCTTCAAACTTCCTCCAAAGGAGCCTATTGGAGTTCGCACTGCTGAAACAATCACCACGTCTTTCATAACTGCCCCCGTTTATACCTTTTATAATAATGCAATACAAAAGTGGTTTACACTGGTGTAAACCACTTTAAACATTCTATTTTATGATTCTTTTACTTCTAACAAACCGACTTCACCATCTTCACGGCGATACAAAACATTAGTTGTTTGATCTTCTACATCTACATAGATAAAGAAATCATGCCCCAATAAATCCATTTGAAGAAGGGCTTCTTCTAAATCCATTGGCTTCAAATCAATTTGTTTTGAACGAACGACTTTTGGTTGCACAACATTTGCATCTTCAACCAGAGCATCTGTAAAGAGTTGACTTGTCGCAACTTTATTTTTATTCTTACGTTCGATTTTAGTTTTATTTTTACGAATCTGACGTTCAATTTTATCTGTTACAAGATCGATAGAACCATACATATCTTGAGAAATATCTTCAGCACGAAGAGTGATAGATCCAAGCGGAATTGTTACTTCAACCTTTGCTGTTTTTTCACGGTAAACTTTCAAGTTTACACGTGCATCCAACTCCTGCTCAGGTTGAAAATACTTTTCGATCTTTTCGAGTTTAGAAACTACATAATCACGAATTGCTTCTGTTACTTCTAGGTTTTCACCACGGATACTATATTTAATCATATAAGTACCTTCTTTCTAAACATTTTTGTTTTTCTAACTATATTATAACGCTTTCATTTTCATTTTGCAAATTTTTTCCTCATCTTACAAGGGAAAAAGTTTTAACTTCCAAAGCACCTGCTTCTTCCAAAAGTCGTTTCACTCGATTCACAGTTGCCCCTGTTGTATAGATGTCATCAATCAGCAAAATCTTCTTAGGAAGTGAGATACCATCTTTAATAAAAAATGGAATTTCAGTAGCTAACCTTTCCAAACGACTTTTAGAAGAACTAGCGCTCTCTTCTCTTTTTCCTAATATATCTTTAAAAGAAAAGCCTGCTGCCTCAACCAAACCTTCAACCTGGTTAAATCCCCTCTCAAGCAATCTTCCAGGACTTAGGGGAATCAACACAAATTGATAGTCTCCATACTTTTTCAACTCATTAGCAAGTACAGGAGCAAAAACCTTTCTAAGCAGAAAATCTCCATCAAACTTATATCGACTGAAAAAGTCTTTCATAGCTTGATTATAGGTAAAGATTGCCTTATGATCAACCTGAATTCCTTCTTTACACCAAAGTTTACAATCTTGACACTTAGTTGACATGCCTGTTTTCATACAGTTTGGGCAATAATTCTCACCAATCTTCTCAAAACTAGAAGCACAAGCTGAGCAAAGATAACTGCAGTCATCCTTCAAAAGGAAGAGACTGCTAAAAGTCAGCTCACTCTTTGTAGTCTGGCCACATAGTAAACAGTTCATAATCCCGCCTCCTTGTTCATCTGCTTGATTTCCTTGATTGCCTTCTTGATGGAAGCATTTAACCCATCATGAAAGAAGAGCAACTCACCAGTTGGTCTGTCCATACTACGTCCAACTCGACCACCAATCTGAATCAAGCTAGACTTGGTAAAGAGTCGATGATTAGCTTCTACTACGAAAACATCCACACAAGGGAAGGTGACTCCGCGTTCCAATATTGTTGTACTGATCAGTATTGTTAGTTCTCCATCTCGAAAAGCTTGCACCTGCTCTAATCGATCTACTGTAACAGAGGACACAAAACCAATATTCTCATTCGGGAACTGCTCCTGCAGGATTTCTTTCAACTTCTCACCTTTCTGAATTTCTGATGCAAAAAGCAGTAATGGAAAACCGGTCCTCCTCTGTTTCTCTATATAGGTTTTTAACTTTGGAGATAACTGACTCTTATCTAAATAACAATTAAAATCCGATAACCAAACTGGCTTTGGAATAATCAATGGATTTCCATGAAATCGTCTTGGCAAGCTTAACCTTTTTAATTCTCCAGTGCGAACCTTTTTATCTAACTCATCTGTAGAGGTCGCTGTAAGAAATATCCTTAACCCCTCCTCCTTTACACATTTGTTTACAGCATAGTAAAGAACAGAGTTGTCAACATAAGGAAAGGCATCTACTTCATCCACTATCAGCAAGTCAAAAGCATGATAAAATTTTAACAGCTGATGAGTCGTTGCAACAACTAGTGGTGTTCGAAAATAGGGTTCTGACTCACCATGAATTAGTGCTATCTCACAAGCAAAGTCATTCTGCAGTCGTTTATACAGCTCCAAACACACATCAATTCGAGGGCTGGCTAAACAAACTGCACCACCTTCATTAATCACTTTAGCCACAACTTGATAAATCATCTCTGTCTTTCCCGCTCCTGTTACAGCGTGAACCAAGGTTGGCTCTTGCTTGTCTACCGCTTGAAGAAGTCCCTCTGAAACTTTTTCTTGAAAAGGTGTTAACTGACCACGCCATTTGAGGACGTCTTGCTTAGGAAAATCCTCCTGCGGAAAATAGTATAAAGCTTGATCACTCCTGACCCTCTTCATCAATAAACACTCCCTACAATAGTAAGCACCTACAGGTAAATGCCATTCTTCTAGAATACTACTATTACAACGTTGACAAAACAGTTTCCCTTTCTCTTTTCTCATTGCCGGCAGTTTCACCGCCATCTGACGTTCTTCTTTCGTTAATTCTTTCTCAGTAAACAAGCGACCGAGGTAATTTGGATTTACTTTCATACTTCTTTATTCGTAAAAATATAGCGCTTTAGGTAATTTTTTAGTACAATTAAATCATGGAATTTAGAACAATTAAAGAGGACGGGCAAGTCCAAGAAGAAATCAAAAAGTCCCGCTTTATCTGTCACGCAAAGCGTGTCTATAGTGAAGCAGAAGCTCGTGACTTTATCACTGCTATCAAAAAAGAACACTACAAAGCCACCCATAACTGCTCTGCTTTTATTGTAGGGGAACGCAGTGAAATCAAGCGTACGAGTGATGATGGTGAGCCTAGTGGTACTGCTGGAGTCCCTATGCTTGGCGTCTTAGAAAATCATAATCTTACGAATGTCTGCGTAGTAGTTACTCGTTACTTTGGTGGAATTAAGTTAGGCGCTGGCGGTTTGATTCGCGCTTACGCAGGAAGTGTAGCCTTGGCTGTCAAAGAAATAGGCATTATTGAAATCAAAGAGCAAGCTGGCATAGCCATTCAGATGTCTTACGCTCAGTATCAAGAATATAGCAATTTTCTTAGAGAACATAAACTCACGGAAATCGAGACAAACTTTACAGATCAAATCGATACCATAATTTATGTTGATAAGGAAGAGAAAGAAAATATCAAGTCTGCTCTTGTAGAGTTTTTTAATGGAAAGGTTACTTTAACGGATCAAGGTTTACGAGAAGTTGAAGTTCCTGTAAACTTAGTGTAAATAAAGGAGAAATACATGGCATTTGGGAAATTTATTCAAGGACTTGCTGGTAACTTCAGTGAGCAAAACAAAGGAGTTCTTATCAAAGAATATGGTCAATACCTACTAGAGAATGAAGAAATCCAAAGTGGATATAAGCTCATTCGTGACGCAATCATCTTTACAAATATTCGTATCATCTTTACAGATAAGCAAGGCGCTACTGGTCGCAAAATGTCTGTTAAATCACTCTTTTTGATGAACATTGTCAACGTTGAAATGGAAACTGCAGGAGCAGGTATAGACGATAGTGAGATTACGATCACTTATTTAGAGAATGTCTTTCTAAAAGCACATAATGAGCATTTTAGTTACCACAAATTTGAATTTCCTAAGAAAACGGATATTCTTCCCCTTTACTCCTATTTACTAGAACTTGCTTATCACAATCGATTGAAAATTAATGGCTTAGACCTTTGATATAAAAAAATCCTATCGCTTCGATAGGATTTCTATATTTTACAAATAGCCTAGAGCACGTTATACTAGTATCATCTTATACAAAGAGGTATATCTATGACTATTTACAATAATATTACTGAACTAATCGGACAAACACCAATTGTTAAACTCAACAATATTGTTCCAGAGGGTGCTGCAGACGTCTATGTTAAACTAGAGGCCTTTAACCCAGGATCTTCAGTCAAAGACCGTATTGCCCTTAGCATGATTGAAAAGGCTGAGCAGGATGGCATTCTAAAACCCGGTGCTACTATTGTTGAAGCAACAAGTGGAAATACTGGAATCGGTCTTTCATGGGTTGGTGCTGCTAAAGGATATAAAGTTGTTATCGTCATGCCAGAAACGATGAGTGTGGAACGACGTAAGATTATCCAAGCCTATGGCGCTGAACTCGTCCTTACACCTGGTAGCGAAGGTATGAAAGGTGCGATTGCCAAAGCCCAAGAAATCGCAGCCGAACGCGATGGTTTTCTGCCTCTCCAGTTTAACAATCCAGCTAATCCTGAAGTACACGAAAGAACAACAGGAGCTGAAATACTGGCTGCTTTCGGTTCTGATGGGCTAGATGCTTTTGTAGGTGGTGTTGGTACTGGTGGAACGATTTCGGGCGTTTCTCATGCACTTAAAGCTGCAAATTCCAACATTCAAATTTTTGCTGTTGAAGCTGATGAATCTGCTATTCTGTCTGGCGAAAAACCAGGACCTCATAAAATTCAAGGTATCTCCGCTGGATTTATTCCTGAAACACTTGATACAGAAGCCTATGACGGTATCGTCCGTGTAACATCAGATGATGCTCTTGCACTTGGTCGTGAGATTGGCGGAAAAGAAGGCTTCCTTGTTGGTATTTCTTCAGCTGCAGCGATTTACGGGGCAATTGAGGTTGCCAAGAAATTAGGTGCAGGTAAAAAAGTCCTTGCGCTTGCACCAGATAACGGAGAACGTTACCTATCTACAGCACTCTATGAATTCGAAGTCTAGTCTCCTAAATACACAAAGCCCTTGTTAAAGGGCTTTTTAAATTTTTAATAAAAGAAAAAGGAAGCAAACTTGCTTCCTCTTTTTATTATTAGTTATTCAAGGCTGCTGCCATTGTAGCTGCAACTTCTGCTTCGAAGTCGTTCGCAGCTTTTTCGATACCTTCACCAACTTCAAAGCGAGCGAACTCAACTACTGAAGCGTTAACTGATTCAAGGTATGCTTCAACTGTCTTACTATCGTCCATGATGTAGACTTGTGCAAGAAGTGTGTACGCTTGGTCAACCTTAGTGTTGTCAAGCATGAAGCGATCCATTTTACCTGGGATGATTTTGTCCCAGATTTTTTCTGGTTTGCCTTCTGCAGCCAACTCAGCTTTGATGTCAGCTTCTGCTTGAGCAATCACTTCATCAGTCAATTGTGCCTTTGATCCATACTTCAAGTGTGGAAGGGCTGGTTTACCAACCATTGCACGGCTTTCGTTGTCTTGATCAATTACGTGGTTCAATTGAGCCAACTCATCTTTAACAAATTGCTCATCCAATTCTTTGTAAGAAAGAACTGTTGGTTTCATCGCAGCAATGTGCATTGAGATTTGTTTAGCAAGAGCTTCGTCTCCACCTTCAATAACAGAGATAACACCGATACGGCCACCATTGTGTTGGTAAGCTCCAAAGTGTTGTGCATCTGTTTTTTCAATCAAAGCAAAACGACGGAATGAGATTTTTTCTCCGATAGTTGCTGTTGCAGATACATACGCTGCTTCAAGAGTTTCACCTGAAGGCATTGTCAAAGCGAGAGCTTCTTCATTGTTAGCTGGTTTTCCTTCAGCAATTACTTTAGCTGTAGCATTTACCAAGTCAACGAATTGAGCGTTTTTCGCAACGAAGTCAGTTTCAGCGTTTACTTCAACTACTGCTGCAACGTTACCGTTAACATAAACACCAGTCAAACCTTCTGCAGCAACGCGGTCAGCTTTCTTAGCTGCTTTCGCCATACCTTTTTCACGAAGCAATTCAATCGCTTTTTCGATGTCACCGTCTGTTTCTACAAGCGCTTTTTTAGCGTCCATAACACCGGCACCAGATTTTTCACGCAACTCTTTTACAAGTTTAGCTGTAATTTCTGCCATTTTGATTCTCCTATATTTTTTAAAAAATAGGAGAGCTGGGCTACGCCCCGCCCTCCTAGGTAATTACTATTTATATGAATTAAGCGTTGTCGCCTTCTACAACTTCAACGATTTCTTCGATTGAGTCTGCTTGAGCTTCTGAAGCTGCAAATTCTGCTTCAACTGCTGCTGCATCTTCACCTTGACGTCCTTCGATGATAGCGTCAGCCAATTTAGCTGTGATCAATTTAACTGCGCGGATAGCGTCATCGTTAGCTGGGATGATTACATCGATATCATCTGGATCAGTGTTTGTGTCAACCATCGCTACAACTGGGATTCCCAATTTTTTAGCTTCTTTAACAGCGATTTGCTCTTTATGTGGGTCAACTACGTACATTACATCTGGGATACGAGGCATGTCTTCGATACCACCCAAGAATTTTTCAAGACGTGCACGTTGTTTGTTAAGAAGTGCAACTTCTTTCTTAGGAAGAACGTCGAAGATTCCTTCTTCTTCCATACGTTTGATTTCTTTCAAACGAGCAATACGTTTTTGGATAGTTCCCCAGTTAGTAAGAGTTCCACCCAACCAACGGTGGTTGATGTAGTATTGACCTGAACGTTCTGCTTCTTCTTTAACAGCGTCAGCAGCTTGTTTCTTAGTACCAACAAACAATACAACTGCATCGTTAGCTGCTGCATCACGCATAAAGTCGTAAGCTTGGTCAGCGTATTTTACAGTTTGTTGCAAGTCGATAACGTGGATTCCGTTACGCTCAGTGAAGATGTACTTAGCCATCTTAGGGTTCCAGCGACGAGTTTGGTGACCAAAGTGTACACCAGCCTCAAGAAGTTGTTTCATTGAAATTACTGCCATGAGTATTTCTCCTTTTTGTTTTTTCCTCTCCTCGATTTCAACTTGCAAAACGACCCGAGGGCAACAGTTTCACAATTCATCAAGAATGAGTATTATCGTTTACACGATAAGTTTCATTCTATCATAATTGGAGCTTTATTTCAAGTGATTTTGTTATTTTTTCTTATTAAATTACTAGTTGAAAGCTCTAAATTTAAAACATCTCAACATATACTGCTGAGATGTTCTGATAGCTAATTTTTTTAAATTTAATGTAGTGGCAAAATAATTAGTTTATCCTATCTACTTCGAAGTTTCTTACGAATTTTATAAGCTAGATTAAACAAGAAATATAATGAACTAGTTGGATAATTAAACTCACCAGCAAATTCTTCGATAGTAGGATTAAACTTGGATTTAAAGTTAATTAACCCACCCTCTAAGTTGTTTTCAATTCCACCCATATTATGAGTCTCAGCCCCTCGTTCAAAAGAATGTTGAGCTGTCTCAAACCATGTAGGAATAGCAGGTTGATAGTGTCTAAATTCTTCATTCATTCCAGCATATAAGTTTTCAGAAGTTTTCCCAAATTCGATAGTTAAAGTACCAGACAATGGGACAACACTATCTCCTCTATCAATATAGCTCTTAAGAAAAGAAATTTCTTCTTCTAATCGATTTCTCTCTTGCTGATTATCTTTTACTTTACCTTCTTTCGTTTTATCTGTAAACTTCTGCGCTGTTTTTAGATTCTTTTCGAATTGCTTCTCAACTTCTTTCAATCTATTAGGTAGATCTAAGTAGCTCAGTGTGATAAAGGAGTGGCTAGGATAAGTAGTCAGTAACTTTTGATAGTAATCTTTGTCTCGTAAACTAATGTTCTTACGAGACTCTGTTTTCTTCATTAAAAATGAAAATTCATCTAATAAATCGAGTCCACCAAATTTTACTTCCAATCCTTTATTTCTTGCAGTTCGGATGGCCTGTCTAGTAGACTTAGAAAGTTGATCCAGTGAAAAATTTTCTTTATGAATATTAGCTTGAAAACGTGGTTGTATATTTTCTGCCATATCCTTTGTTAAGCCTGTCCAATGAACTTTATTTTTTTTCAGTTCTTCAACAATTTCTAAAGTCATAGAATTTTGGACAGTTTCTTGGCCAATAAGACCTCTACTGATAAATAGACTTGGGTCAAATTTAACCATTATTGCATGGCTTTTTTTAGCAAGTTTTTTCAACGTTAAAAGAACAAATTTCAGAAGTTCTTTATCTTCATAATCAATTACTGGACCTCGTGGAATGTAGAACATAGAAAGTCCTAATGGTAGCGGCTGAATTAAGATATTTGCTACTCCAACTAATTGATTGTCTTTATAAAAGCCAACTCTCTCATTCCCCCAAGTATTCTTTATCTTGTACCAATCACTACTCTGCAATAAATTTCCTTGAGGATGATTTTCTAAAAATAAATCCCACTCTTTAACATCAACATTTATTTTATACGTAAACATAACTCCAACACCGACTCCCTTAGAAAACATTCTTTATTAACATGCTACACTCGTACTAAATCCCTACGTTTCATTTTACTTTAACCAAACAATTATAAGAATAGAATAGAAGTTCAAGTAATTATATAATGCAATTTATTTTTCAGCACTATACAAAGAGTGAGATTAATAAAATCTCACCCTAAATTTAGTAATAATCAGTATATTAGTTTGGATAAATGTATCTTACAGTACCTCTTGATGCTGTCGGATTAAACCATCCACGATAATTTCCGATTGGTTGAGTTCCACTGCCATCATAGTTACACTCAGAAACTTGAATACGAGTTGATGATTCAACTGCTGTAACAACTGCTACGTGACCGTATCCTCCATCATCCCATGAAGCAATTGCGCCAACTTGTGGTGTAGAACCTGTACGGAAACCTGCAGCCGCTGCACTAGCTGCCCACTGACCACCATTACCCCAATAATCACCGGCCCATGGAGCCAAGGTCTTAGCACCCCATGTACATTGACCTACAGGATAACTTGAAGCATTTGAGCTATATGTTGGACGAGTTCTAGTTACAGTTGGAGCAGGTGCTGGAGTGTAGCTTGAATCATCATCTGATGAAGAGCTTGAAGCTGCTTGCACTTGATCTGAAAGTGTTGTATTTCCAGAAGCAACAACTGATTGTTGTTGGCTTGTTTGACGTGCTTTATAAGCTGCCTCTGCCTCAGCTGCTGCTTTCGCTTCTGCCTCAGCTGTTGCTTTTTGTTCCAACAATGTTGCTTTCTCACCTTCTGCAGTTGCTTTCTCAGCAGCAAGGTTCAACTCAGCAACTTTCAACTCAGCTTGCTTTGTTGTCAATGTTTGTGCATCGTCAGCAAGAGTTTGTTGGTTGGCAATTACGGTATTGATAGCTTCGTTATTCGCAACTTGTTTTTCAGCAATTGATTTTTTATCAGCCTTTTGTTGTTCCAACATTTTATTGTTAGCTGATACAATCTCGCTCATAGCTGCAACACGTGAAATAGCTTCAGTAATTGATTTTGAGTTTACAATTGTGTTGATGTAGCTAGTTGCAGCACCATTTGTTTGTGCGCTACGTGCTTGTTTTTCCAATGAGTCATTACGAGCAACAATGTTCTTAGAAAGCTCTGTAATTTCTCCTTCAAGTTTCTTAGACTCAGCTTGAAGTGTTTCATTTTCAGCTTGCAAGCTTGCTTGTTGTGTTTGAATAGCTGTAACTTGCGTTTGGATTTCATCTACTTCTTTTTGAGCTTCTTTTTGTTTAGCTGACAAGTCACTAATTTTACTATCTTGAGCAGCAATTTTTTCATCAGTTGTTTCAGCATGAACAGTTGTTAATACCTCCGCTTGTGAAACCAATACTGTACTTAACAAAAGTGACGCTAAGATTTTTTTCTTCATATTATGTAGATACTCCTTCTATTTAAGACATTACTAGTATACCAAAAAAAGACATAATAAATATTACGCCTTTGTTACATTTATATTTCTTTCTCATAGATAAAATTTTTCAAAAATATATTGGAAAATCGCCATCCATAAGAAGTTCAGAATCATTGATGGGACAAGACTATAGACAATGAAGACTGGCATGGAATCTACCGTCAATCCCACAACCAAAGCAAGAAGATAACTCCCCATATCAAACAGAAAACTGATTACAATAATGGTCAACATCCTTGTCCAACGATTCGTCAATATCACGCTGTTAAACTTATGGAGCGAAGCACCAATCACGATAAACAAAAGCGTGGCAATTCCAATCAAGTGGAAAAAATAAATATCGTAAACCAAACCCACTATACAACAATAGGCTAGATAGAGATACTCTGACACCTCGATTGTCTCAAATAAGAGAAACAAGAAAAGAAAATGACTGGCCAAATGAAAGTGGGGGAAGAAGGATTCCACCAATTGACCAATATGAGCATCAATTAGAACGACAACAGGGAGTAAAAAGAAAATACCAACTTGTTTAAACAGTCTCATTACGAATTCCCCACTAACTCTACCACATGAAGATCTTTGGTGTCAGCATTCAACTTTACTGTTACCTCTCGTGTTAGATAGTCACTGCTGTGTGTTGTGGCAACAACCTCGCCAACAGGAATATCCTTAACATTGAAGTTTCCGAGCCCCCCTGTCGTCACCTTGTCTCCCGCGCTAATGTCGCTATTACTATTTAATTGACTAATTTTAAGCAGTTCGGTTTCCTTGTCATAACCAACGATGATTCCATAAATTTCAGTAGAACCATGCAGGATTTTAACGGAAATTTTGTCGGAATTTTCAGTATTTGTCAATAAGTTGACCGTTGTTGAATGCTCCTCTACTTTTGAAACACTACCAATCAAGCCACCGTTTGCAATGGCCAACATGTTTTCAGAAACTCCTTTTGAACTTCCCGCATCAATTGTCAACTCTTGCTTCCAAGACACAGGAGCTCGCTTAATCACATCTGCTGCTAGGGTTTTTGTAGCCTGTAATTTTGACTTCATCTCTAGAAGCTGACGTAGTTGTTCATTTTCTGTTTTTAAACGTTCTGATTGATTAGACTCCACCTCTAGTTGATAGAGTTGTTTTTTTAGACTTTCGTTTTCATTGTAAGTCTGCGTCAAATGTCCCAAATCCGATTTGAAAGCATCAAACCACTGAAAGGGTTTTTGAACAATTCTATCCACTAAGGAAATGCCATCTCCTAATTTTGTCACAATAGCACTTGAATAGGTTGTCACTAATAGTACAGAAACTGCTAGAACTGTGACAAAAACAATGATTAGATATTTTGATTTTTTAAAACGGTTCATATTCCTACCTTTTTACTAAAGATCTACTACTGTGATTTTTTTATAAATCTTACAAATCCACTAAGATTTTAAGAAAAATAAGAGACATCCCAGCACCAGAATCACAAGAATCGCCAGTGTATCCTTTTGACACCATCTCAACTGTCTATACTGGCTTCTACCCTTTCCTCCCTGATAACCACGCGCTTCCATGGCTATTGCCAATAAATCTGCACGCTTTAAGCTCGTCGCAAAAAGAGGAATTAAAATCGGAATCATAGCCTTTACTTTTTGAACGATACTACCTTCGCCAAAGTCAACTCCACGAGCCTTCTGAGCATTCATAATTCTCGTCGTGTCATCCATCAAGGTTGGAACAAAACGCAAACTCATTGATAACATGAGACCAATTTCATGAACGGGAACTTTCACGCGTTTCAGAGGAGCTAAAAGAGATTCAACTGCAGCTGCCAGACTCAAAGGCATGGTCGTTAACGTTAGCAAAGTTGAAAAGAAAATAATCAATACAAAACGACAGAAAATAATCCCAGCTTGTTGCAAAGCATAATCCGTTATTTTTATAAAAGAAAACTCAAATAAGACATTTCCGCTTGAAATGAAAAAGAGTTGAAATAGAGTCGTAAAAGCAATCAAGAAAAACATGGATTTTAATCCCTGAACAAAAAATGAGAGGGAAACACCCGACAAAGCGATAAATATACCTGTCGCTACAAAAAGAATGAGATTGGCCAGGGGATTATTGGCCCAAAATACAATCAAAATCAACAGGATCATAGCGAGCAATTTACTACGGGGATCCAAGCGATGAATGATGGAATCTCCTGGTATATAACGCCCTAAAATCATACTATCCATTTAGCGACTCCTTAAACTCCTCTATCTTGATTGGCAGTTTTTTAAAAGCTACACCTCTATCTGCCAAACGTTTACAAAAGGCTGTTATTTTAGGCACACCTAACTGCACCTTTTCCATAGAGGCTACATCTTGGAAAACATCACTCGGTTTGCCACTTTTGACTAAACGCCCCTTTTCCATAACATAGACCTGATCAGCATACGTAGCTACATCATCCATCAAATGCGTTACCAGGACGATTGTCATTCCAGCAAGGTGAAGTTTTTTAAACAGAGTCATCAATTCTTTTCTGCCCAAAGGATCTAATCCAGCTGTTGGCTCATCCAAAACCAAGACAGTAGGCTCCATGGCTAGAATACCTGCTATAGCCACACGTCTCATTTGGCCACCAGAAAGTTCAAAAGGACTGCGCTCAAAGAGTGACTCATCAATCCCTACCAAGGCTAACTTTTCACGCGCAATTTTCTGGGCTTCTTCCTCAGAAACTCCAAAATTTTGCGGTCCAAACGCAACATCTTTCAAAACAGTCTCTTCAAAAATCTGATTTTCAGCAAATTGAAAAACTAGACCGACTTGCTTTCGAATCTGTCGAATTTCTTTATTTGTTGATGTAGGGGTAATGACGGTATCGAAAACTCGAACAGAACCCTTACTTGGAACCAATAGGCCATTTAAAAGCTGTAAGATGGTCGATTTTCCACTACCTGTATGTCCTATCAAAGCTGTATAGGAACCGTCCTCAATCGCCAAGGAAACATCAGTCAAGGCTGATGAAGATAGGGGTGTCCCCTCTTGATAGGTAAAGCTCACATTTTCTAGAGTAATTCCCATAACTTGTCCTCTAGCTCTCCTTCTGTCAAATAGCCATCCGGCAACTGATAGCCAGTCTCTCTCAAAGATTCTTTCAATTGATTCGTAAAGGGATCATCTAAGCCTATCTGGTCAAGGTCATCCCGAGAAAAAAGTTCTCTGGGGCTACTGGTTGACTCCACTTGGCCTTTTTTCATGACCAATACACGGTCACTCATCGCAACTTCTTCCAAGTCATGCGTAATAGAAACAATTGTCATCTGATAGTCTTTTCGAATCTCTTGAACTGTCTGAATCAGTTCTCTGCGCCCCTCGGGATCCAACATACTTGTAGCCTCATCCAGAATCAAAATAGCAGGTTTCAAGGCAACAACTCCTGCAATGGCCACCCGTTGTTTTTGTCCACCAGATAAGCGGGCTGGTTCTCTCTTCTTAAAGTCTAGCATACCTACTAACTCCAAAGATTCAGCCACTCTCTTCTTCATTTCTTCACGAGGAAGTCCCTGATTTTCTAGACCAAAGGCAACATCATCTTCAACAGTTGCACCTACAAATTGATTGTCTGGATTTTGAAAAACCATACCAATTTGACGACGCAAGTCCCAAACATTCTCAGGAGACAGCAATTGGCCATCTATCCAGATTTCTCCAGATTCCGCTTCAAGCAAGCCATCAATCAAACGAATAGTTGTTGACTTCCCACTCCCATTATGACCTACGATTGAGAGCCACTCTCCACGTTTCACGTGAAACGTAACGCTGTTAACATCATAATACTCTTGATCTTCTTTGTATCGAAAAGACAGATCTTTTACTTCAATAATCGATTTCATTTCGAACCAAATGTCCCTTTGAATAGATGAGCGCTACCCTTGAAATAATCATAACCAGAGTAGATAGTGAAAAACAAAGCGATATAAAGCAACAGTTGCCCAATTAAATTCCAATGTAAGAGCAAAAAGATAATGGCAAACATTTGACTAAAGGTCTTGATTTTCCCAGGCATCGCTGCCGCCAGAACTGTTCCACCCGTCTCAACGAGCAACAGACGAAGGCCTGTCACAGCGAGTTCACGACAGATGATAATAGCAACAACCCAAGCTGGAGCCATACCCAACTCAATCAACATGATAAAAGCTGACATAACCAACAACTTATCCGCCATTGGATCTGCAAACTTTCCAAAGTTGCTAACCACATTCCATTTACGAGCAAGGTAACCATCAAGATAATCTGTCACACTAGCAACTGCAAAGATAATCGCTGCCAGCAGGTGACTGCCTTGTGAATCGTCCAAAGTCAAAATAAGAATAAAGAGAGGTATAAAGAGAATTCTACCAATTGTTAATACATTAGGGATTTGTTCTTTTTTCATTGGTTCTTCCTTAATCTGTAGTAAATGTAAGTGTTACAGTTCCAGTCTGAGTTGTCAGCTTCGAGGTATCGATTGTTTGATTGTCCACAGTTAAAGTAACTCCCTTCACTACACCCAAAGTAATCGTCACAGGTTCTTTCGTTGAAACTGTTGTTTTTGCGTTTTTATTGTCTGATGACAAGGTCACCCCACCTTCAAGGTCACTTCCTGAAACACTTACCCAGCTAGTTGCATCCGAAACAGTCAGCTGAACCGTGGCTGTTTCCTTACTCGTTTTATAGCGGGCTTCAATGCGGTTTCCTTCACCTGAAACGGTAATAGTTGATTCCGCAGTAGAAGATGAGCTTGATACCTGACTACTAAAAGATGAATTAGATGAGGTTGTTGAACTAGTTGAGTTCACAACACTATAGTTAGCTGAAGAAGGACTTGGCTGAGTTTGGATGTAGTTCCAAACATAGTAAGTCACAAAAATTAAAATTGATAAAGCAAATAGCACAAAATAAAATAAAGGGAGATAAGAAGTTTTTTTCTTATTTGATCGTCTACGACCAGACAAGTCTTCTTCATCAACATCGACCTCTTCATAGGTGATCATACTACCTGAATCATAGGCATCCAAGACAATTCTTTCATCTAACTCTACTGCCCAAGCATATTTTCTTAAAAAAGAACGAGCGTAAAAGGTACTAGGAAGTTGATCGAAATCATCCGCCTCCATTGCTTCTAGAAAATTCAACTGAATTTCAGTTTTTTCCTGCAATTCTTCTATACTCAATCCCCGGTTAATTCTAGCTAAACGCAGAACCTCGCCAATTGTTTTTTTTCTCATACTTACCATTCCTTCTTTCTAGTGTTCTTGCCTTATTTAGGCTGGAAAAATTGTAAAATCAACTAGATCACCATCATCAATCAAACGATGTCCAGCTTCAAGAACATCTTCCAAAGTAATTTCCTGTAAAATTTTCGGAAAATCAAAAATTGTTTCTCCGAGATCCATAGGATCGTATTGAGTTGCAATAAATTCCAAGGAGTTCATACTACTGAAAAATTCTCCAAACATCTCACTCTTAACAAGATCGAGATGCTCCTCAGTAATATCTGCATCACTACTAAACTGACGAATCGCTTTCCGAAATTGGTGCGACAAAGAAACAGGTTCCTTGGTATCCATCGTCAATATCACAAAATGAAAGCGACTATTTACCTCAACCTCTAGTGACAATGACGCATCTAACTTCCCTGTCTCGTATAATCTTTGAAAACGATCCGAGGTCCAGCCAAACATCATCGTAAATAGCAATTTCAATAAAATGTTGTAACGATAAGACTCCTCTTCCGTTATTTGACCAGTTCCTCTAATAGCAACAGCAAGTTTTGGTAAAGAAACTTCCATCCGAAGACTATCTGTTTGCTTCACAGGTTGCAAAGGTAGTTGCTCTTTTGAAACTGTAAACTGCTCTAAAATCTTATTTTCCTTTTTCGAAAAGTATTCCTCAATGAGCTCCACATCAATATTTCCAACTAAAAATAGAGACATGTTGACAGGTTTGTAAAAGTCTGTAAAGTTCTCTTTTAAATTTGAAACTTGAATCTCAGAAATTGATTTTTCACTCCCAACAATATCTGTTGCTAAAGAAGTACCAGGATAAAGATTGGCTAATGTTGCAAAAAACAAACGCGAATCTGGATCATCTTGATACATTTCTCGTTCTTGCTGGATAATATCTTGTTCCCTCAAAACAGACTCTTCTGTAAAATGAGCATCTCCAACTAACTCATCAAGCAAATCTAAATTATCTAATAAATGGTCAATTGTTGAAAAAAGATAGCTGGTCTTAGTAAAGCTTGTAAAGGCATTACTGTCCGCACCTAATCGAGTAAAAGCAGCCATTATATCCTCAGAGTTTGCTCTTTCAAACAATTTATGTTCAAGAAAATGTGCAATTCCTGCTGGATGATGACGTAAACCTTTTTCCAAACTTGTATAAGTTGCATCTACAGAGCCAAATTGAACCGTTACAACCCCGTAAACCTCATTGAAATCTTGCTTAGGGAGTAAAGAAATTGTCAACCCATTTGACAATTGTGTTTTGTACACTCTTTCCTTTACAGCAGAATAGTATTTTTCTTCAAAAGTAACCCTTGTCATTCTACTCCTTCCATAAAGTAAATCGCTTGTAACTTCAAACTGTGGGCAGCTTTACATACAGCTTCTTTATCGACACTCTCTAATTTTTCCAACAACCGGTCAATGTCAAAAGTCGCTTTTCCAAATAGTGCAGTTAAATAGATTCTTTCAACTAGGGTATGCTGACTATCTTGAGCAATCAATAAAGATCTTCGAATCATCTCCTTAGTTTGATTAAGCTCAAAATCTGTAAAGTTGCCCTTTTTCAAATCCATCAACTGATGATTCATCATTTTTCTAGCTTGATTCCGATTTCCTCTATCGATGCCTGCATACATTCTTAACAAGCCACTAAACAGATCCAACTGACTAGAGACCGTATAGGCTATCCCAGCATTCTCACGAACGTTTGTAAAGAGTTTCGAATGTGCAAATTCCCCCAACAAACCATTCATAACAAGCATAGGCAGATGCTGATCATCACCATATTTTACAGGAGAATGATAGCCCATTTCCAAAATAGATTGTCCAACATTTCTCTGAACCATTCCTTCTTGTAAAACATTCGAATAAGACTGATGGTACTGGATGCTAACATCGCTCTTTCTAGCTGTAAAGGGCAATGATTTCAGTGATTCTGTAATTTCTACTTCATTAAAATCACCTAAGAAAAAGAAATCAATTTGATCATTTTTCAGAGCATCTTGAAAACAAGTGTAGCTACTTTCTGGAGACTCATTTGAAATGCAATTTCGTAAATCACTGTATCTCAATTGAAGACGCTCATCATGGAAGAACAAGCCGTCTAACTCCTTATGAGCAAAATAAAATGAATCATCCATATCAGTAGCTAAGCTAGCCAATAATTGCTTTTTTTCAATT
Organism: Streptococcus sp. D7B5; assembly: GCF_029691405.1. Lineage (NCBI taxonomy): Bacteria > Bacillati > Bacillota > Bacilli > Lactobacillales > Streptococcaceae > Streptococcus > Streptococcus sp. D7B5. The sequence goes on along the minus strand of NZ_CP121467.1, from coordinate 1,472,678 downwards.
TCAAACAAGTTTGGCTCAAAAGCTCCATCTAAAACTAAGGGGGCAAATAAAGTCTTTTCTACCAATTCCAAAATTCGAGAAGTCAAGACATTTTTTTTACTCAAAAACTCATCTCGTACATAGGTAAAGGTTAAGTCAAGAATATGTGCCTGTCCTCTACGATAAGCACTCGTAGAAATATCTGCTCCGTACAAACTTGCTAAATATTTACGAAAAGCTTGAGAAGTTGGGTAAGCTTTATTGGCAGTCTCCAACATACTCGCACTTAACATGCGTCCTGCTACTGTCTCAAGAGATAAGGAAGCAGTAAAACGAACAGTGATTTTATTTGTTTTAAACTTTTTGGATTGAACAAAATGTGCTGAAATTCCAGGCACTAACTCCATACCTTACCTCCTTACATATAGAGTTCTATTATATCACGAAAAGGAAAATATTTCTTATTCTCTTTACCGCTTTTAAAATAAAAATCGTTTTCATTTCCAGTGATTTCGCTCACTTAATTCTAAGAAATATGGTATAATACCTTAGATTGAGGTGAATTATGGAATACAAATTATTTGAAGAATTTATTACGCTCCAAGCCCTCCTAAAAGAGCTTGGAATTATACAAAGCGGTGGTGCTATTAAATCCTTTTTGATGGAACATCAAGTTTACTTTAATGGTGAATTAGAAACTAGACGTGGGAAAAAAATTCGTGTTGGAGATGCGATTGACATCCCTGATTTAAAGATTGACATCACCTTGACACAACCAAGTTTAAAAGAGCAAGAAGAATACCAAGCAGATAAGATTGAAAAAGAGCGGATTGCTAAACTTGTCAAAGAGATGAACAAGGGTGTAAAGAAAGAAAAACAAAAAACTGCTTTATCACCTAAAACCAAACAAGCTCCACGTTTTCCAGGAAGATAATCATGTGGCTCCAACATTTAACAATAAAAACCTTTCGAAACTACAAAGAGACGAAAATTGATTTCAATCCAAAATTAAACGTCTTTTTAGGTCAAAATGCACAAGGAAAGACCAACATTCTAGAAGCAATCTATTTCTTGGCCTTAACACGTAGCCATCGGACTCGGACAGATAAAAATCTCATTCATTTTGATGAAGAACAACTCCATCTTTCTGGCTTGATTCAGAAAAAAACAGGCTCTATCCCTCTAGAAATTGATTTAACACCAAAAGGGCGTGTGACTAAAGTCAATCACTTAAAGCAAGCTCGCCTCTCAGACTACATCGGACATATGAATGTGGTTCTCTTCGCACCTGAGGATCTCCAGTTAATTAAAGGAGCACCCTCTGTCCGTCGAAAGTTTATAGATATCGAACTGGGACAAATTAAACCAATCTACTTGTCAGACTTGTCAAACTATAACCATATACTCAAGCAAAGAAACACTTACCTAAAATCCAGTCAAAAGATTGACGAAACATTTCTGTCGGTCTTAGATGATCAATTAGTAGAGTATGGTTGTCGTGTCATAAAACATCGGATAAAATTCATCAAAGACCTAGAGAAATTTGGTCAAAAAAAGCACTTAGAAATTTCAAATCAGTCAGAAGAGTTGTCAATATCTTATCAATCAACTGTCAACTTCACTAATGAAGAAGTCTTAATGGATTCTTTTAAAATGGCTTTAGAAAAAAGTAGATCAAGAGATTTATTTAAAAAGAATACTGGTGTTGGCCCTCATCGAGATGACATTGCTTTCTATATCAACGGTATGGATGCTAGTTTTGGAAGTCAAGGGCAACATCGTAGTCTTGTGCTTTCTATCAAACTAGCAGAGATTGAACTAATGGAAAGCATTACTAACGAGTCTCCAATACTCTTGCTTGACGATGTTATGAGCGAACTTGACAACACACGACAACTAAAATTACTAAAAACTATTTCTCAATCTATCCAAACCTTCATCACAACAACAAGTTTAGATCACTTACAAAACTTGCCAGAAAATCTTAGCATTTTCAACATCCAAAACGGTAAAATATCTGTAAATTAAAATTGACACCTTTGTAAACAAAAAGAACTCCTGAATTTCAGGAGTTCTTTTTTACTTCTTACATAGAGTAGTTTGGCGCTTCATTAGTGATTTGTACATCATGAGGATGGCTTTCTTTGAGACCAGCCCCAGACATTTCAATAAATTGAGCCTTGTCGTGCAATTCTTTAAGGTTAGCTGCACCACAGTAACCCATACCAGAGCGAATGCCACCAATCATTTGGAAGACAATATCAGCTGCTGCGCCTTTATAGGCAACACGACCTTCAATTCCTTCTGGAACGAGTTTGTTTGCTTCATTGATAGAACCTTGGAAGTAACGATCACTTGAACCTTTCTTCATTGCAGCGATTGATCCCATACCACGGTAAGTCTTAAACTTACGTCCTTGGAAAATTTCAGTTTCACCTGGTGCTTCATCTGTTCCAGCAAACATTGATCCAAGCATAACTGCATTTCCACCTGCAGCAAGGGCTTTTACAATATCTCCAGAATACTTGATTCCACCATCAGCAATAATCGTTTTTCCATATTCGCGCGCAACTGCTGCCGCATCATAAATTGCTGTCACTTGTGGGACACCTACACCTGCAATCACACGAGTAGTACAGATAGAACCTGGTCCAATCCCGACTTTGACAACATCCACACCCGCATCATAAAGAGCACGCGCACCTTCTGCAGTTGCAATATTACCAGCAATCAAAGTGCGATCTGGGAAGTGAGCACGAATTTCAGCAATTTTACGTAGAACCCCAGCAGAGTGACCATGTGCAGTATCAATAACAATTGCGTCAGCCCCTGCTTCAAAGAGAGCCTCTGCACGTTCAAATGTATCTGAAGTGACACCCACCGCACCAGCAACTAGAAGACGACCAAATTCATCTTTGGCAGCATTTGGAAACTCAATAACTTTTTCAATATCCTTAATAGTAATCAAGCCAGAAAGACGACCTTCTTCGTCAACCAAAGGAAGTTTTTCAATACGGTGTTCTTGAAGAATATGTTCAGCTGTTGCAAGATCTGTACCAACAGGGGCAGTGACAAGATTTTCACTGGTCATATGGTTTGAGATTGGTTGATTGTAATCTGAAATGAAGCGAAGATCTCGGTTTGTTAGAATACCAACCAATTTACGATTTTCAAGTGTTTCTACAACTGGAACACCACTGATACGGTAACGTCCCATCAGTTCGTCTGCCTCAGCAATGGTATGTTCTGGAGTCAAGAAGAATGGATCAATAATAACACCATTTTCAGAACGTTTTACCTTGCGAACTTCGTCTGCTTGTTGCGCAATTGACATGTTTTTATGGATTACTCCAAGACCACCTGCACGAGCAATAGCAATGGCCATTTGGCTTTCTGTGACTGTGTCCATCGCGGCTGTAATAATTGGGATATTTAAAGTCAGATTATCTGCCAATTTTGTTGTTAAATCTGCATCATTAGGCAACACATGACTTTCTGCTGGAATTAGCAATACATCATCAAAGGTAAAACCTTTTTTTAAAAATTTAGTATCCCAATTAGACATTGAAGTTTCCTCTTTTCTTTCTTTTTGAGCTTGACTCTTTTTGTATTGTATCTATCATACCATTCTATGAAAATTTGTCAATTATATTTATGGTAGAAATCATAAAAAAACTATCCCTGTGATCCTATGGAAGAGATAGTTTTACGATTCATATTTTATCTATTATTTAAAATAATTTAGTCCCATTGCTCCCTTAACTTCAGATAGAGTTTGCCCCGCAACCTCACGCGCTTTCTCACTACCTTTTTGAAGCATATTGTACACTTCTCCCATATCCTTAGCAAATTCGATACGGCGCTCACGAATAGGGCCAAGTTCCCGTTCTAATATTTCAAGTAGATAACGTTTCGTCTTCACATCACCAAGACCACCACGTTGATAATGTTCTTTCATATCTGCAATGTCTTGAGCATCTTCTGGACGACCAAACACATCTAGATAATGGAAAACCATATTTCCTTCAATCTTACCTGGATCCTCAACCCGAATATGGTCTGGATCAGTATACATGCTCATGACTTTTTTACGCAACGTATCCGCATCATCAGCTAGATAAATACCATTATTAAGGGATTTAGACATTTTAGCATTTCCATCTAAACCAGGCAAACGTCCTGCTCTCTCATTTTCTGGATAAATACCTTCCGGTTCCACCAAGACATCACAGTTATATGCGTTGTTAAAAGAACGAACAATCTCGCGAGTCTGCTCAATCATTGGTTTCTGATCTGTCCCAACAGGAACATAATTAGCCTTGAAGGCAGTAATATCTGCTGCTTGCGCAATCGGATAAACCAAAAATCCTGTCGGAATACTTTCTCCAAACCCTTTTTGAGCAATCTCTGTTTTTACTGTCGGATTTCGTTCCAAACGAGCTAGTGACACCAAATTCATATAGTACATAGATAGTTCAGCCAACTCTGGGATTTGGCTTTGAATAAAGATAGTTGACTTACTTGGATCTAATCCAACTGCTAGGTAATCTAAGGCAACATTCCCAATCGATTCTACAATCGTTTGAGGATCTTTGGCGTGATCTGTCAATGCTTGTTGGTCCGCCAAAAAAACAAACATCTCATACTTGTCTTCTTCCTGAAGTAATACTCTGTTTCTAAGGCTCCCAACATAATGTCCAATATGCAGTTTTCCTGTTGGGCGATCTCCTGTTAAAATAATGGGTTTTGTCATTTTTTTCTCCTTCGAAATGGTCTCTTCAATTATAGCATTTTTTTGTTAAAATAACAGAAAATTATTAAAATCAAACAACTAACTCATTGTAAATAAACCTGTAAACTTAATTGACACAAAAATGACAAACAAAAATTTGAATATTTCTCTCTTTTCTAGTAGAATAAATATATTACATATTATAGGAGAAAAACATTGCTTACAGTATCTGATGTTTCACTACGTTTTAGTGATCGCAAACTTTTTGATGATGTCAATATCAAATTTACAGAAGGAAATACATACGGATTAATTGGTGCTAATGGTGCTGGGAAGTCTACATTCTTAAAAATCTTAGCTGGTGATATCGAGCCAACAACTGGTCACATCTCTCTTGGTCCAGATGAACGTCTCTCTGTTCTCCGTCAAAATCATTTTGACTATGAAGATGAGCGAGTTATTGATGTCGTCATTATGGGAAATGAAAAACTTTACAACATCATGAAAGAAAAAGATGCCATTTACATGAAGGAAGATTTTTCCGATGAAGATGGTGTTCGTGCAGCTGAACTTGAAGGTGAATTTGCTGAACTTGGAGGTTGGGAATCAGAAAGTGAAGCATCTCAATTACTTCAAAACCTAAACATTCCAGAAGAATTGCACTATCAAAACATGAGCGAATTGTCTAATGGTGAAAAAGTGAAGGTTCTCCTTGCTAAAGCCTTATTTGGTAAACCTGATGTTCTTCTTTTGGACGAGCCAACCAATGGTTTAGATATCCAATCGATTACTTGGCTAGAAGACTTCTTGATTGACTTTGATAACACCGTTATCGTTGTATCCCATGACCGTCACTTCTTAAACAAAGTATGTACTCATATGGCCGACCTTGACTTTGGAAAAATCAAACTCTATGTCGGAAACTACGACTTTTGGAAGGAATCTTCTGAGCTTGCTGCTAAATTGCTAGCAGACCGTAATGCCAAGGCAGAAGAAAAAATTAAGCAATTGCAAGAATTCGTTGCTCGCTTCTCTGCCAACGCTTCTAAGTCAAGACAAGCAACGTCTCGTAAAAAAATGCTTGACAAGATTGAATTAGAAGAGATTGTTCCTTCTAGTCGTAAATACCCATTTATCAACTTTAAAGCAGAACGTGAGATTGGTAATGATCTCTTGACAGTAGAAAATCTAACTGTAAAGATTGATGGCGAAACTATCCTAGACAATATTAGTTTCATCTTGCGTCCAGGTGATAAGACAGCTCTTATTGGACAAAATGACATCCAAACGACTGCATTAATTCGTGCAATTATGGGTGACATCGACTATGAAGGAACTGTCAAGTGGGGAGTTACTACTAGCCGTTCTTACTTGCCAAAAGACAACTCGGCTGATTTTGCAGGAGGAGAGTCAATCCTTGACTGGCTGCGTCAATTTGCAAGTAAAGAAGAAGATGACAATACCTTCCTACGTGGTTTCCTTGGTCGTATGCTCTTTTCTGGAGATGAGGTTAACAAAACTGTAAACGTCTTGTCAGGGGGAGAAAAAGTACGTGTCATGCTTTCAAAACTCATGCTCTTGAAATCAAATGTCCTTGTACTTGATGATCCAACAAATCACTTGGACTTGGAATCTATCTCAAGCTTGAACGATGGATTGAAAAACTTTAAAGAATCAATCATCTTTGCTAGTCATGATCACGAGTTCATTCAAACTTTAGCAAACCATATTATTGTTTTGTCTAAGAATGGCGTCATTGATCGTATCGATGAAACCTATGATGAATTCCTAGAAAATGCAGAAGTACAAGCAAAAGTTAAAGAACTTTGGAAAGATTAAATAAGACTTCAAAACTCAGTTGGGGTAACCAACTGAGTTTTCTATCATTCTACGAGGTAACATGAAATCATTTTTTAAAACATATTGGACCTATTTTGTTTCCTTCATCATTCCTTTAGTAATTATGACTGGAGTATACCTAACTCAAGGTATCTACTGGAATAGCGATATATCTCCACTATTAGGAGACGGTTTCCATCAATACGTTATTTTTGATGTGGCTTTACGAAATATTTTACATGGAAATGGTAGTTTGTTTTACACCTTTACAAGTGGCCTCGGACTGAATTTCTATGCTCTATCTAGTTATTACTTGGGTAGTTTTCTCTCACCTCTGGTTTACTTTTTTAATCTGTCGAATATGCCAGATGCTGTTTATCTGACCACTCTATTAAAATTTGGATTTATTGGTCTATCAACCTTCTTTAGTCTAAATAGATTATTTAAAGATATCCCAAAATTTTTAAAACTTGCCTTATCTACTTCCTATGCTTTAATGAGCTTCACTGTCAGTCAGTTAGAGATTAAAACCTGGCTAGATGTTTTTATCTTGATTCCTTTAATTATAACTGGTTTACACCTACTTATAACACAAAAGAAGCGCCTACTATACTTTACAAGTTTGTCAATCTTATTTATTCAAAATTATTATTTTGGGTATATGACAGCATTGTTTCTTATTTTCTGGTATCTCTGCCAAATTTCTTGGGACTTTAAAACTCGAAAATCATCTTTTATAGATTTTATTATCACTTCCTTTTTAGCAGGAATGGCTAGTTTGATTATGACCCTTCCTACACTGTTTGATTTACAAACTCATGGGGAGAAGTTAACTGCCATCACAAAATTAAAAACAGAAAGTAGCTGGTATCTAGATATTTTCGCAAAACAATTCATTGGATCTTTTGATACAACTAAGTATGGATCCATACCAATGATTTTTGTTGGATTGCTTCCTTTTATTTTAACCATTCTATTTTTCACAATAAAATCCATAAGGTTTCACGTGAAACTTATCTATGCAATTTTTTTTACTTTTTTAATAACAGGCTTTTACATAGAGGCACTTGATTTATTTTGGCAAGGGATGCATACCCCGAATATGTTTTTGCATCGCTATGCTTGGATTTTTTCCACTCTGTTAATTTATACTGCAGCAGAAGTCTTAAATCGTCTGAAAGAACTGAAGCTATGGAATCTATTTGTCTCACTTTTTCTTGTACTAACAGGATTTTTGGCCACTGTCTATTTTAAATCACACTATTCTTTTTTAACTGATTTGAATATCCTACTCACTCTTGAATTTCTACTAGTTTATGCTCTTTTACTTCTTGCAGTCATTAGAAAATTTATCTCTGTAAATCTATTTGCAATTCTTTTGTCTTTATTTATAACAGTTGAGATAAGCTTAAATGCTTCATCTCAAATAGAAGGAATAGCTAAAGAATGGGCCTTTGCTTCTCGTAGCGCCTATAATAGAGATATCACTGCTATGGAATCCATTCTAAACCAAATTGACAATCCATTTACACGTACTGAAAAACTGCAAATTCAGACTGGGAATGACAGTATGAAATTTAACTACAATGGAATCTCTCAATTTTCGTCTGTACGAAATCGCTCAGCTAGCACTAGTTTGGATAAACTGGGATTCAAATCCTCTGGAACCAACCTCAATCTCCGTTATGTAAATAACAGTCTTTTAGCAGACAGTTTATTTGGAATCCAGTACAATATTTCTGAAACTTCACTTGATAAGTATGGCTTTCAAGAGATTTATCAAAAGGATCATTTAACCTTATATAAAAATCAACTCTCTTTACCCATTGCCTTTGCCACTCAATCTATTTACAAAGATGTAAACTTTAACAATCACACTTTAGATAATCAGGCTTTATTTATAAACCAGCTTGCTAATCTCAACTTAGATTACTTCTCCCAAATAGCATCTGATAAAACAGATACTTCAGATGGTTTAACGAGCATCACAGGTTCTGCGAATGAAGATGCAAAGATTGATTATCAAATTGAGGTTCCTCAAAATAGCCAAGTCTATCTCTCTTTTTCAAATCTTCATTTTACGAATGATAAACAAAAGAAAGTTGACATCATTGTCAACGGTGAAAAAAAGACTTTTACAAATGACAATGCATTTAATTTCTTTAATTTGGGTTATACTGAAGAACAAAAAACTTTCAATATCAGTGTTAGTTTCCCTGGAAATTCTCAGGTGTCATTTGAATCTCCAACCTTCTATCGTTTAGATACTCAGGCTCTTACTGAGGCAATTCAAAAGATTAAAGAACAACCTGTAGAAGTATCCACCTCTAAAAATAAAGTATTTGCTACATATGAAGTAAAACAAGATACTTCTATTTTCTTCACTATTCCTTATGACAAAGGTTGGTCTGCATTCCAAGATGGGAAAAAACTTGAAATCAAGCAGGCTCAGACTGGTTTTATGAAAGTTGATGTTCCAAAGGGAAAAGGCACCATTACACTTTCCTTTATACCCAATGGTTTTGTTATTGGAGCAGCCTGCTCACTAACTGCCCTTCTTCTTTTTGGGATCTATAATCACAGACGAAATTTATCTAAGACAGAAAAAGATTGACCAATTCCTTGGCCAATCTTTTTAATCTTCTTCCATTTTCTTAGGTTGATAAGCTAGCATACCTAAAGCAGTAAAGAAAGCTAGAGTTATAATAAGGAAAATCACTTGATGATGAATATTTCCTGTCATAGAGATTGTTTGTCGTAAACCTGATACAGAGTAACTCATTGGTAACCAAGGATTGACACCTTTAAAGAAATCATTTGTCAAAGCAAGGGGATAGGTCCCTGCACTTGATGCTAACTGTAATAAAAGTAAAATAAGAGAGAAGAAAGCTCCTATACGGTTATTCCAAGTTGTTAAAGCTGTCACCATAGACATGAAAGCTAAACTTGTGATTACAATTAGAATCAAGGTCCTCATCTCATGGTTCGCAGTCAATCCAATAAGATGGACACCTCCATAAACTAAAACACCTGCTAAGACAGCTATAATCCCATTTATTTCAGAACGAGACTTCAACCAAGCCCAACGGCTCTCTGGATGACGTCCAGAAGGCAACTTAGCAAAAATCATATTGGTAGATATAGCAGCAACAAAAAGAGCAACTGATATCATATAAGGAGCCATGGCAATCCCATTCACAGGAACTTGGTCGTTATCTGTTTTTGAAAGAACTAGAGGTTCAGATAATGTTTCTGCATTTTTAGATTCTGTCGAAGCTGATTTAAGTTGAGTATTTGCATTACCTAATCCTTGTCCTAATGAATCAACTCCTGTCTGTAAATCTTCAAGACTAGAGGTTAAGGTTGTTCCACCATCTGCTAGTTTTCCAGCACCATCTGCAATCTTCATAGCGCCACTTCCTAGTTGAGATGCTGCAGAAAGTAACTGTGTTGATTTGTCTGTTAATTGGCCAGAGCCAAATTGTAATGTAGTAATACCTGCTATCAGCTCTGGACTCTTATTATTCAATTGAGCAGAACCAGATGACAAACTTTCTATACCTGATACTAATTCTGGAGTTTTTCCAGCTAGCGCATCTACTCCAGCTGTCAAGGTTGATGTATTTTCTGTCAACTTACTTGATCCAGAAACTAATTTATCTAGACTAGTTGTTAAACTTGCATTCTTTTCACTTAGTTGATTAGCACCTATAGAAATAGTATCCAGTCCTTTAGTATAGTTTACAACACCTTTTTCAATTGACTGACTTCCAGGAACTAACTGATTATTTACAGAAGTTTGTAATGTTGTAAATCCATTTGACAAGGTTGTCAAGGAGCTAGATGCTGCAGGTAAGAGTTGATTTGCTTTCGTCTGCACATCAGATAGATTAGATACTTGTTGTTCTGAATTCTCTATACTTTCTTTTAATCCTCCTACTGTCGTTAAAATTGTTTTTGCTGACTCAATAGTAGAATTAGAATTTTTAGAAATAGCTTCTGTCAGTTCTTTCTTTTGTTCCTCTGTAAGCGATTGATAAGTAGCTGTTGATTGAAGGTTAGCAATAGTTTTCTCTTGTTCTGTCTGACTTTTAGTCACAATATCCTGTGCAAGAGTTGTTAGATTTGGCAAAGCTTCTGAAAATTTACTTTTCAGTTGAGTGTCATCTGATATTGTAAGAGCTTGTAGTGTTTTATTTAGTTCTCCTAAGCTTGTTGCCAATTGCGCTATTTCTTCACTTTGTTGAGATGAGGACTCTAATTGACTTGAAATTTCTTTAATACCAGTATTTAATTGCTCCATTCCATCTCTTAGTGTATCTGATTGATTGGATAATTGACTTGTTCCGTTAGAAAGTTCTTTCACACTACTTGTATAAGCATTTACACCAACTGAAAATTGATTGAGACCTGTATCCAGTTGTGAAACGCCACCTGTATAGGACTTTATACCTGTATTTAGCTGATTTACACCTGTCACCAACTCAGGAGTTTTTGAAGCTAATTGACCAAGTCCAGTGTCAACTTGTGAGACAGCATTTGTATAACTTTGTAAACCACTATTAAAAGTTCCTAAACCAATATGTAATTGCTCTATAGCAGACACATAGCTAGATAAGCCTTTTGTAAATTGATCCGCTCCATTTGAAAAAGTTACAGTTGAATTAGCTAGAGTATTAAGATTTGTCGTCAACGTTTGACTTCCCGTCACCAACTGATCGGCTCCATTAGCCAATTGTTCACTTCCTTCAGCCGCCTTATTTATTCCAGACTTCAAATCATTCATTTTTTGAAATAAAGCCTTAGTGTATGTTTCAGTAATATTAGTAGAGACAGTTTGTTTTAATTGTGTCATTGCAGAATCACTCATTTTACTTGCAATAAAGCTATGCCCACTTGACGTCTGATAATCAATTTGCATCTGTTCAGAATGATTCGTTAGGATAGAAGTAGCTTTTTCAGATAAGTCACTTGGTAAAGTCACTACCATGTAGTAGTCACCATCTTCTAGTCCTTTTTCCCCTTCCTCTTCATTAACAAAGTGAAAATCTAAAGCCTTATTTTCTTTTAAATTAGACACCATGTCTTCACCAATTCTCATTGTCTGTCCATTATAAGAAGCTTCCTTATCTTTATTGACAACTGCCACAGGTAACTCCGATACTTGACCATATGGATCCCACATGGACGATAAAAATATAATGTTGTATAAAGCTGGAATAAGAGAAATCCCTATCATTACAATGATAAAGGTCGGTTTTTTAAATATTGCTTTCCATTCTTTAAACATGCTTCCTCCTTTTTTACACATATTGTCTAAAATTTTGATATAATAGATTATACATCAAAAAATCTAAATTACAAGGTGAAAAATACTTTTTTAGACATATAGTCTATTTTTGTGTACGAGGAGAAATTATGAAAGAAAGTAACAAACGTTTAAAAACAAAACGAATTATCGAAAATGCTATGGTTCAATTATTGATGGACCAACCCTTTGATCAAATTTCTACTGTCAAGTTAGCAGAAAAAGCCGGAATTAGTCGTTCTAGCTTTTACACTCACTACAAGGATAAGTATGATATGATTGAACTCTACCAAAGTAAGCTATTCCATACCTTTGAGTATATTTTCCAAAAACATGCTCATCACAAAAGAGATGCTATTTTAGAAGTATTTGAATATTTAGAGTCTGAGCCACTCTTGGCTGCACTCTTATCTGAAAATGGAACAAAAGAAATCCAAAATTTCTTGAGAAATAAGCTTCACATTATGCTTAGTACCGACCTTCAGAAACGTTTTATGAAATTACAACTCACTCCAATTGAATTAGAATACAGTAGCATTTATCTAACAAATGCCCTATTTGGTGTTTGCCAGACTTGGATTGCTCACGGAAAAAAAGAAAGTCCGCAAGAAATGACAGACTTCCTTATGAAAATGTTAGGTGATGTCAGATAAAAAAGAACACCAATGGTGTTCTTTTTTATCTGACTCCGCCAGTAGGACTCGAACCTACGACATCATGATTAACAGTCATGCGCTACTACCAACTGAGCTATGGCGGATAAAATAGTCCGTACGGGATTCGAACCCGTGTTACCGCCGTGAAAAGGCGGTGTCTTAACCCCTTGACCAACGGACCATCTATCTGTAGCAGATATAACCATTATATCAATTTCTTACTAATTGTCAATCACTTTTTAGATTTTTTCTCTAGAATATCTTTTAGTTTGCGGACTTTTAAACGAGTAATTGGACAACGATGATCTTCATAAAAGACAACTTCTAAATTCTTTCGATCAATTTCTCTCACATTTCCCACATTGACAAGGAAAGATTTATGGGAGCAATAAAATCGCTGGGTATGTTTGTCCTTTTCCTGAATATCTGTCATAGTTCCATAGAATTCTTTTGCAAAATTCTTACCAATAATCCGAAGTTTATGAGAAACTCCTGTGGTTTCGATATACAAAATGTCATGGTAAGGAATTTTCAAATCATTTCCTTTATAGTTGTAATCAAAATAGTCTACAACATCTTCGTTTTCAAGCAGCATGCTCTTAGTGTAAAAAATACTCTGCTCAATGCGTTTTTTGAACAATTCATCATTGATATCTTTATCAACAAAATCTAGGGCTGATACCTGGTATTTGTACGTTAAGGTAGCAAATTCAGATCGACTAGTAATAAAGACAATAATAGCATAAGGATTGTGATGACGGATAAATTGAGCCACTTCAAAGCCTTTTTTCTCGATTCCATGAATATCGATATCTAGGAAATAAAGTTGGTTTACTTCATCATTTTCGATATATTCCTTAAACTCACGAACTTTTCCTGTTGTCTTATATGAAATAGGAATATTCGATTCTTCCGAGATTTCATTTAATATTCTCTCTAGTCTCACTTGATGTTCAATAACATCTTCTAAAATTAATACTTTCATTCGAATTCCCTCTTAAATCTAATAATTTGTCTAAATGTGTTGTCTTCCATCTCTGTTTCTAAAATAATGTTGTCATACTTATCTAAAATCTCTTTGACATTATTAAGTCCTAAACCTCTATTTCTTCCCTTGGTAGAAAAACCTAAGGCAAATAGATCCTCTGAAGGCGTCATAGTGATTTTGCATGAATTCTGGATAACTATAACTGTTTCAAAATCCATTTTAATGACTGCAACTTCCATTTGTTTCAAGTAACTATCTGCAGCACCTTCAACGGCATTGTTTAATAAAATGCTCATGATACGAACAAGATCAAGTAAATCTATTGACAGTCTAGTAATGATATCCTTTACTTCCAATGTAAACTCTACATCATTTTTTCGTGCATAGACAATCGATTGAGCAATTAAACTCCGTAAAGCAGAGTCTTCTATATTATTTAAATCAAAGTAAGTATATTTTTCTGACCTCAATTTCTGATTTGCTTTTACTAGGACTTCATTGTAAACCCTGTTAATTTCTTGTAAATCACCACTGTCAATCGCCATTTGCATGCTGACAAGCATCCCTGCATAGTCATGACGAAAACCTCGAATTTCATTATACAACTCCACAATTTCATCAGTATAAGTCTGTAAATGCTTTTGTTCAAATTTCTTTTGTTTTAGAGCAATCTCTTTTTCAATTTGAACCTTGTGAGAATTCATTGCAAAGAAAATCAATAACAAGCAAATAAAAACAATGGTTGATAAAATACTTCCGAAACTATTTAAATGATGAGTTGTACTTACTATATCTGAAATAAATAATAAGATATGCAAACCAAAGAAAGCAACTATTACTTTTTTTAAAAAAGGATACAGATAATCTTTATCAAAATATTTAATATCCAGATGAAAATAACGAATTATTATTAGAATAGAAAAATAAGTCATCAACAATACTACTAAAAGAAATGTACTTTTATAATGTAATACTACTTCATCTCCTGTTATAGAAGATAAGGTTACGGATATAAAAGTATGAGTACTGTGATATAATAAAGACAGTAGTAAACTGATAAAAATAGCTTTGTATTTTTCAGACTTCTTTAACTTTCTTAAATAAAGGTACACAACCAAAGGAAATAAAAATTTAGACAAAGCAAAACTATTAGAAAATACTAGTGTAATAATTTCTTCAAGTATAAAAACTGAGATACATGTGTAACAGAAAAAAACAATTTGTTCTTTTCTATTTATTTTACAAATCCATTCATAACTTTTGCTAATGATGAGAAAATAAAAAATAGCTATCCCTAATCCAAATAAATCCATTACTCTCTACCTTTATTTCATTACTTTCTTCTTGGAAAAATAAGATTACGAATTGTTTCTGAAATTCTCCAATCTCCACCCCGAATCTCCTGCAATTCTGCCTCTGTTACCTCTTTAAATTGTTCCAACTTTACTGTATTTTTCATAATGAAATCTCCTGTATTATTTTTTCTTGTAAGTTAACTTACACACCTATTATACAAAATGAAGACCATGTAAGAAAAAATTCTTCCCAACTGTACATTTTTGCACCTGAAACGCACTTTTTTAAGAAAAAAGCTGGGATAAATCCCAGCTTCGCATCTAAAATTGATCCCAGCAGGATTCGAACCTGCGACCGTTCGCTTAGAAGGCGAATGCTCTATCCAGCTGAGCTATGAGACCTAACATGACCATTCTATCAAAAAACAAGAGCTAAGTCAATCTTCTATTTGTGGTAAGGAGAACCCTGTTGAATTGTAAAAGCACGGTAAATTTGTTCAACTAAAACCAATCTCATTAACTGATGTGGTAATGTCAGACGTCCAAAACTGACAGAAAGATTGGCCCTATTTTTTACAACAGGAGCTAGACCCAAACTTCCTCCAATGATAAAAGTAAGCGTTGAGTATCCTTTGATAGAAGCTTGCTCTAGTTGCTTACTAAATTCCTCTGAGGAGAATGTTTTTCCTTCAATGGCTAGTACAACGACAAAGTCTCTTTCTCCAACCTTAGAAAGAATTCTTTCACCTTCTGTTTCCAAGATTTTTTGATTTTCTAATTCACTGGCTTTGTCAGGTGTCTTCTCATCAGTGAGCTCAATCATTTCTAATTTGGCGAAACGTGAAATTCGTTTGGTATATTCAGCAATTCCATCTTTAAGGTATTTTTCTTTTAATTTTCCTACTGTTACAATTTTTATTTTCATTCTTCTATTCTATCATATCCACACTTCATTTCACATCTTATACACAAAAAAATCATTCAAAATTACTAGTGAATTCACAGAATAAAGCGAGTTATCCACAACTTGTGTAAAACTTTAAGCTTTTAAGTTTGGATTAAGTTAATAGGTTTATAATCTGAGTAAATAAATAACAAACGGAGGCGTTTATGAAACACTTACAAAAATTTTACAAAAAAGGAGTTAAAGTTCTAATAATCATTCTAATCGGATTTTTAAGTGGTGCCTTAGGAAGTTTCGTAACATTACAACTTTATCAAAAACAAGGAAATCAAGCTACAAATAATAATTCTGGCACTGTCACTCAAACATCCTATAAGAATGAAAATTCAACCACTCAAGCAGTAAATAAAGTTAAGGATGCTGTTGTCTCAATCATTACTTATTCTTCTTCTAGCAGTAGACAAAGTAGTGTATTTAATGCTGACGAAACTAATTCTGATTCAGACAATCAACAAATCGCAAGTGAGGGATCAGGTGTTATCTATAAAAAGGATGATAAAGATGCCTATCTTGTAACTAATACTCACGTTATCAATGGAGCTTCAAAAGTTGATATCCGCTTAGCAGATGGTACCAAGGTTCCTGGTGAAATTGTCGGATCTGATACCTTCTCTGATATTGCTGTCGTTAAAATTTCTTCCGAAAAAGTTACAACAGTCGCAGAATTTGGAGATTCAAGTCAACTTAGTGTTGGAGAAACAGCGATTGCTATTGGTAGTCCTTTAGGTTCAGAATATGCCAATACAGTTACACAGGGGATTATTTCAAGTCTTAATCGAAATGTTTCTCTAAAATCTGAAGATGGTCAAGCTATTTCAACAAAAGCCATTCAAACAGATACAGCCATTAACCCTGGTAACTCTGGTGGTCCACTTGTAAACATTCAAGGACAAGTAATTGGGATTACATCAAGTAAAATTGCAAGTAATGGTGGAACATCTGTAGAAGGTCTTGGTTTTGCAATTCCTTCAAACGATGCACAAAATATCATTAAACAGCTTGAAAGTAATGGTAAAGTGACTCGTCCAGCTCTTGGAATTCAAATGGTCAATCTGTCAAATGTTGGAGCTAGTGATCTTAGAAAACTTAACATTCCAAGTGGCCTCACTTCAGGTGTAGTTGTTCGATCTGTTCAAAACAATATGCCAGCAAATGGACATCTTCAAAAATACGATGTCATTACCAAAGTTGACGATAAAGAGATTGCTTCATCAACAGACCTACAACACGCTCTTTACAATCATGCTATTGGAGATACTATCAAAGTAACCTACTACCGTAATGGTAAGGAGGAAACAACCTCAATTAAACTAGATAAGAATTCTAGTGATTTAGAGTCTTAATTGACATCAGTGTAAAGAAAACTTTACAGAAAGTAAAAGATATGTTAGTGTAGAATCATGGAAAAATTTGAAATGATTTCTATCTCTGAAATACAAAAGAATCCTTACCAACCTCGGAAAGAATTTGATGCAGATAAAATAAAGGAATTAGCTCAGTCAATCAAAGAAAATGGGCTCATCCAACCAATCATCGTTCGTCAATCTCCTGTAATTGGTTATGAAATCCTTGCAGGAGAGAGACGATATCGGGCTTCTCTCTTAGCTGGTCTTACTTCTATTCCAGCCGTTGTAAAGCACCTCTCAGATCAGGAAATGATGATCCAATCTATCATTGAGAATTTGCAGAGAGAAAATTTAAATCCTGTTGAAGAAGCACGCGCCTACGAATCTTTAGTAGAAAAAGGATTTACTCACACTGAGATAGCGGATAAAATGGGGAAATCTCGTCCTTATATCACTAATTTTATTCGTTTGCTTTCCCTACCAGAATATATCTTAACTGAAGTAGAAAATGGAAAAATTTCTCAAGCGCATGCACGTTCACTAGTTGGTTTAGACAAAGAGCAGCAAGACTATTTCTTTCAACTAATTAAAAATGAAGACATCTCTGTGAGAAAGTTGGAAGCACTACTGACAGAAAAAAAACACAAGAAGCAAAAAAAAAGTGATTCTTTCATCAAAGATGAAGAAGATAAATTAAAAAAACTACTAGGTTTAAGTGTAGAAATTAAACTTTCTAAAAAAGATACAGGAAAGATTATTATCTCCTTTTCAAGTCAAG
The DNA here is from genome assembly GCF_029691405.1 of Streptococcus sp. D7B5. Classification (NCBI taxonomy): domain Bacteria; kingdom Bacillati; phylum Bacillota; class Bacilli; order Lactobacillales; family Streptococcaceae; genus Streptococcus; species Streptococcus sp. D7B5. The sequence continues at coordinate 1,454,793 of NZ_CP121467.1, read as the reverse complement.
AAGAATACGATAGAATTATTAACAGCCTGAAATAAGGCTGTTCTTTTATTTTCTTAACCCACAAATTTATCCACTAATTTTTTTATCAAAAACCTTATTGAATCAAGGAAAGAGCTATTTATCCCCAACCTGTGGATAAATACTACTAACATTGTGGATTCTTTTCCACAATCTGTGGAAAATTCCTACTATCTATGGTAAAATAATTCTAGCACTAAACTACTAAAATCATAGTAAAGGAGGAAAAATAGTTGAAAGAAAAGCAATTTTGGAATCGTATTTTAGAATTTGCTCAAGAAAGATTGACACGATCTATGTATGATTTCTATGCTACACCTGCTGAACTCATCAAAGTAGAAGAAAACACAGCTACTATATTTCTACCGAGATCAGAGATGGAAATGGTGTGGGAAAAGCAATTAAAAGATATTATCATTGCTGCTGGTTTTGAAATTTATGATTCTGAAATCAAACCTCACTATATTTTCACTAAACCTCAGAGTACAGAATCTCCTCAAGTAAATGATACGAATAGTGTCTCTACTTACGATTACACACCTGCACTACCAACGATTCCCTATTCCGAAACAGGGTTAAAAGAAAAATATACCTTTGATAACTTTATTCAAGGTGATGGGAATGTTTGGGCGGTATCTGCTGCACTAGCGGTATCTGAAGATTTAGCTCTGACCTATAATCCTCTTTTCATCTATGGAGGACCTGGTCTTGGAAAGACTCACTTGCTCAATGCGATTGGAAATGAGATTTTGAAAAATATTCCTGATGCGCGTGTCAAGTACATTCCTGCCGAAAGCTTTATCAATGACTTTCTTGAACACTTGCGACTTGGGGAAATGGAAAAGTTCAAAAAAACTTACCGTAGCCTTGATCTCTTATTGATCGATGATATCCAATCTCTCAGTGGCAAAAAAGTCGCAACTCAGGAAGAATTTTTCAATACCTTCAATGCTCTTCATGATAAGCAGAAACAGATTGTCCTAACCAGTGATCGTAGTCCCAAACACCTAGAAGGCCTTGAGGAGAGGCTTGTCACGCGCTTTAGCTGGGGATTGACGCAAAATATCACCCCTCCTGACTTTGAGACACGTATTGCCATTCTTCAAAGTAAAACAGAGCATTTGGATTACCATTTCCAAAGTGATACTCTGGAATACTTGGCTGGCCAATTTGATTCAAATGTTCGAGAATTAGAAGGAGCAATCAACGATATCACTTTAATTGCCAGAGTGAAGAAGATTAAGGATATTACTATTGATATTGCTGCGGAAGCTATTAGAGCACGTAAGCAAGACGCCCGCCAGATACTTGTTATTCCAATTGAGAAAATCCAAACTGAAGTTGGTAATTTTTATGGAGTGAGTGTCAAAGAAATGAAGGGGACGAGACGAGTTCAAAACATCGTTTTAGCGCGTCAAGTTGCCATGTACCTAGCTAGAGAACTGACAGATAACAGTCTTCCAAAAATCGGAAAAGAATTTGGCGGAAAGGATCACACCACCGTTATTCACGCCCATGCTAAAATCAAATCATTGATTGACGAAGACGATAATTTACGTTTAGAAATAGAAGCAATCAAAAAGAAAATCAAGTAGCTTGTGGATAAGTTTTCCTTTCTTATCTTTTTTATCCACATTTTTTAAACAAGCTTAGAAGCTTAAGTTTACTAAATAGCACTCAGTTTTCCACAGAATTCACACACTCTATTATTACTATTAACTTTCTAATACTAAAAATAAATAAAGGAGAATCCATGATTCATTTTTCAATTAATAAAAATTTATTTCTACAAGCCTTAAATACCACAAAACGAGCAATAAGCTCTAAAAATGCTATTCCAATTTTATCAACAATCAAAATTGACGTTACCAATGAAGGAATTACTTTAATTGGCTCAAACGGTCAAATTTCTATTGAAAATTTCATTTCTCAAAAGAATGAAGATGCTGGTCTCTTGATCACTTCTCTGGGTTCGATTCTTCTAGAAGCTTCTTTCTTTATCAATGTTGTATCTAGTCTTCCAGATGTAACGCTTGATTTTAAAGAGATTGAACAAAAACAAATTGTCTTAACAAGTGGCAAATCAGAAATTACTCTAAAAGGAAAAGATAGCGAACAGTACCCACGAATCCAAGAAATTTCAGCTAGCACACCTTTGGTTCTTGAAACCAAACTACTCAAGAAAATTATCAATGAAACAGCATTTGCTGCAAGTACGCAAGAAAGTCGTCCAATTTTGACTGGTGTCCATTTTGTTTTGAGCCAACACAAGGAACTAAAAACAGTTGCGACAGACTCTCATCGTCTTAGCCAGAAGAAATTGACTCTTGAAAAAAATGGAGATGATTTCGATGTGGTAATTCCTAGTCGTTCTCTCCGCGAATTTTCAGCGGTATTTACAGATGATATTGAAACTGTAGAGATTTTCTTTGCAAATAATCAAATCCTCTTTAGAAGCGAAAATATTAGCTTCTACACTCGTCTCCTAGAAGGGAACTATCCTGATACGGATCGTTTGATTCCAACAGACTTTAACACTACAATTACTTTTGATGTGGTTAATTTGCGTCAATCTATGGAGCGTGCACGTCTCTTATCAAGTGCGACTCAAAATGGTACTGTGAAGCTTGAAATTAAAGGTGGAGTTGTTAGCGCCCATGTTCACTCTCCAGAAGTTGGTAAAGTAAACGAAGAAATCGATACGGAACAGGTGACTGGTGATGATTTAACTATTAGTTTCAACCCAACTTACTTGATTGATTCTCTCAAGGCTTTAAATAGCGAAAAGGTAACTATTAGCTTTATCTCAGCTGTTCGTCCATTTACTCTTGTGCCAGCAGATACTGACGAAGACTTCATGCAGCTCATCACACCAGTTCGTACAAATTAAGTTAAAGAGGTTGAGCCTGGCTCGCCTCTTTTATGATATAATCAAAAAAGAAAAGGAGAGTAGTATGTATCAAGTTGGAAATTTTGTTGAGATGAAAAAACCACATGCTTGCACAATTAAATCAACAGGAAAAAAAGCTAATCGTTGGGAAATTACACGCGTAGGGGCAGATATCAAAATAAAGTGTAGCAATTGTGACCACCTTGTCATGATGAGTCGCTATGATTTTGAACGAAAAATGAATAAGATTATTGACTAAGAACCCTTAGTTAGAGGGTTAGCAAGTTTTCCCTTTTTGTGTTATAATGTTAGGGATTGAAATGAGAACGGAGAATGAGAAACTATGGCTTTAACAGCAGGTATCGTTGGTTTGCCAAACGTTGGTAAATCAACCCTTTTTAATGCAATTACAAAAGCAGGAGCAGAGGCGGCAAACTACCCATTTGCGACTATTGATCCAAACGTTGGGATGGTGGAAGTTCCAGATGAACGCCTACAAAAACTAACAGAAATGATTACTCCTAAAAAGACAGTTCCAACAACCTTTGAGTTTACAGATATTGCAGGGATTGTAAAAGGAGCTTCAAAAGGAGAAGGTCTAGGGAATAAATTCTTGGCCAATATCCGTGAAGTAGACGCGATTGTTCACGTAGTTCGTGCTTTTGATGATGAAAATGTGATGCGCGAGCAAGGACGTGAAGACGCCTTTGTGGATCCACTTGCAGATATTGATACCATTAACCTAGAATTGATTCTTGCTGACTTAGAATCAGTTAATAAACGCTATGCGCGTGTAGAAAAGATGGCACGTACGCAAAAAGATAAAGAATCAGTAGCAGAATTTAATGTTCTTCAAAAGATTAAACCAGTCCTTGAAGATGGAAAATCAGCTCGCACCATCGAATTTACAGATGAAGAACAAAAGGTTGTAAAAGGTCTCTTCCTTTTGACCACTAAACCAGTTCTTTATGTTGCTAATGTGGATGAGGATGTAGTTTCAGATCCAGATTCTATCGAATATGTGAAGCAAATTCGTGAATTCGCAGCGACAGAAAATGCTGAGGTAGTAGTTATTTCCGCGCGTGCTGAGGAAGAAATTTCTGAGTTAGACGATGAGGATAAGCAAGAGTTTCTTGAAGCACTTGGTTTGACTGAGTCAGGCGTTGACAAGTTGACTCGTGCAGCTTACCACTTGCTTGGGCTTGGAACTTACTTTACAGCTGGTGAAAAAGAAGTTCGCGCTTGGACCTTTAAACGTGGTATGAAAGCTCCTCAAGCAGCTGGTATTATTCACTCAGACTTTGAAAAAGGCTTTATTCGTGCAGTAACCATGTCATATGAGGATCTAGTGAAATATGGATCTGAAAAGGCTGTAAAAGAAGCTGGGCGCTTGCGTGAAGAAGGAAAAGAATATATCGTTCAAGATGGCGATATCATGGAATTCCGCTTTAACGTTTAATAACATTTAATAAATAGTGTCAATTAGGTTGGAAAAAAATTCCAACCCTTTTGGCTTTTGAAAGGAAAATAAATGACTAAATTACTTGTTGGATTGGGAAATCCAGGGGATAAATATTTTGAAACCAAGCACAACGTTGGATTTATGTTGATTGACCAAATCGCCAAAAAACAAAATGTAACCTTTACACATGACAAGATATTTCAAGCTGATCTAGCATCTTTTTTCCTCAATGGAGAAAAAATTTATCTTGTCAAACCAACAACATTTATGAATGAAAGTGGAAAAGCAGTTCATGCTTTATTGACTTACTATGGTTTAGATATTGAAGATTTACTCGTTATTTACGACGATCTTGACATGGAAGTTGGAAAAATTCGTTTAAGAGCAAAAGGCTCAGCAGGTGGCCATAATGGCATCAAGTCTATTATTCAACATATTGGAACCCAAGTATTTAACCGTGTTAAAATAGGTATTGGAAGACCTAAAAAAAGCATGTCAGTTGTTCATCATGTTTTAAGTAAGTTTGATCAGGATGACTATGTGGGTATTTTACAGTCTATTGACAAGGTTGACGATGCTGTAAACTACTATTTACAAGAGAAAAACTTTGAGAAAACAATGCAGAGGTATAATGGTTAAATGGTGACTTTATTAGATTTATTCTCAGAAAATAATCAGATTAAAAAATGGCATCAAAATCTGATAGATAAGAAAAGACAACTAATACTAGGTCTGTCAACTTCTACCAAGGCTCTTGCAATTGCAAGTAGTCTAAAAAAAGAAAATAAGATTGTATTATTGACATCGACTTATGGAGAAGCAGAACGAATTATCAGTGATCTTCTTTCTATCTTAGGAGAGGAATTAGTCTATCCATTTTTGGTAGATGACTCTCCTATGGTAGAGTTTTTGATGTCTTCACAAGAAAAAATCATTTCGCGGGTTGAAGCCTTGCGTTTTTTGAGTGATCCGTCTAAGAAAGGGATTTTAGTTTGTAATATCGCAGCAAGTCGCTTGATTTTACCTTCTCCAACTGGGTTTAAAGAAAGTATTATAAGGATTGCAGTTGGCGAAGAATATGACCAACATGACCTTCTTCACAAATTAAAGGAAATTGGATATCGAAAAGTTACTCAAGTACAGATCCAAGGGGAATTTAGTATTCGAGGAGATATTTTAGATATTTTTGAGATGTCTCAGTTAGAACCTTTCCGAATCGAGTTTTTTGGTGATGAAGTAGATGGAATTCGGACTTTTGAAGTAGAAACACAACTATCAAAAGAAAATCAGACAGAACTCACTATCTTTCCAGCTAGTGATATACTTTTGAGAGAAAAGGATTATCAACGAGGTCAGTCAGCTTTAGAAAAGCAAATTTCGAAGACTCTATCGCCGATTTTGAAATCCTATCTAGAAGAAATTTTGTCAAGTTTTCATCAAAAACAAGTACATTCAGATAGTCGAAAGTTTTTATCTTTATGTTATGATAAAACATGGACTATATTTGATTATATTGAAAAAGATACACCAGTATTCTTTGATGATTATCAAAAATTGATGAATCAGTATGAAGCCTTTGAAAGAGAATTAGCGCAATACTTTACAGAAGATTTACAGAATGGTAAAGCATTTTCTGACATGCAGTATTTTGCAGATACAGAGCAAACCTATAAAAAACAAAGTCCAGTTACCTTTTTCTCAAATCTGCAAAAGGGTTTAGGAAATCTCAAGTTTGACCACATTTATCAATTTAATCAATACCCTATGCAGGAGTTTTTCAATCAGTTTTCTTTTCTTAAAGAAGAAATTAAGCGATACAAAAAAATGAACTACACCATTATTCTGCAGTCTAGCAATTCAATGGGAAGTAAAACATTGGAGGATGTTTTAGAGGAATATCAGATTAAATTGGATTCTAGAGATAAGTCAAGTATCTGTAAAAAATCTGTAAACTTGATTGAGGGTAATCTAAGACATGGTTTTCATTTTGTGGATGAGAAAATTCTCTTGATTACTGAACATGAGATTTTTCAAAAGAAATTAAAACGTCGTTTTAGAAGACAACATACATCAAATGCAGAGCGTTTAAAAGATTATAATGAACTTGAAAAAGGGGACTACGTTGTTCACCATATCCATGGAATTGGTCAATATCTAGGAATCGAAACAATTGAAATCCAAGGCATTCACCGTGATTATGTCAGTGTACAGTATCAAAATGGTGACCAAATCTCCATCCCAGTAGAGCAGATTCAATTACTGTCCAAATATGTTTCAAGTGATGGTAAAGCGCCAAAACTTAATAAATTAAATGATGGTCATTTTAAAAAGGCCAAGCAAAAAGTTAAGAACCAGGTAGAGGATATAGCTGACGATTTAATCAAACTCTATTCTGAACGTAGTCAGTTGAAGGGTTTTTCTTTTTCAGCTGATGATGATGATCAACATGCTTTTGATGATGCCTTCCCTTATGTTGAAACGGATGATCAACTTCGTAGTATTGAGGAAATCAAGAGAGATATGCAGGATTCTCATCCCATGGATCGACTTCTAGTTGGAGATGTTGGTTTTGGGAAGACTGAAGTTGCAATGCGTGCAGCCTTTAAGGCGGTCAATGATCATAAACAAGTTGTCGTTCTAGTTCCGACGACGGTTTTAGCGCAACAACACTATACAAATTTTAAAGAGAGATTCCAAAATTTTGCAGTTAATATTGATGTGTTGAGTCGCTTTAGAAGTAAAAAAGAGCAGGCAGAAACACTTGAAAAACTAAAGAATGGTCAAGTCGATATTTTGATTGGAACGCATCGTGTTTTGTCAAAAGATGTTGTGTTTTCAGATTTGGGATTGATGATTATTGATGAGGAACAACGATTCGGTGTTAAGCATAAGGAAACTTTGAAAGAACTGAAAAAACAAGTAGATGTTCTAACCTTGACAGCAACGCCAATCCCTCGTACTCTCCACATGTCTATGCTGGGAATTCGAGATTTGTCTGTTATTGAAACTCCTCCAACCAATCGCTATCCTGTTCAAACCTATGTATTAGAGAAGAATGATAGTGTCATTCGTGATGCTGTCTTGCGTGAAATGGAGCGTGGAGGTCAAGTTTACTATCTTTACAATAAAGTTGACACGATTGACCAGAAGGTTTCAGAATTACAGGAGTTGATTCCAGAGGCTTCGATTGGGTATGTTCATGGACAAATGAGTGAAATTCAGTTAGAAAATACTCTACTTGACTTTATTGAAGGTCAGTATGATATTTTGGTGACGACTACTATTATTGAGACAGGGGTAGATATTCCAAATGCCAATACCTTATTTATTGAAAATGCAGACCACATGGGCTTGTCAACCTTGTATCAATTAAGAGGAAGAGTCGGTCGTAGCAATCGTATTGCTTATGCCTATCTCATGTATCGTCCAGAAAAATCAATCAGTGAAGTCTCTGAGAAGAGATTAGAAGCGATTAAGGGATTTACAGAATTAGGCTCAGGATTTAAGATTGCGATGCGAGATCTTTCGATTCGGGGAGCAGGAAATCTCCTAGGAAAGTCCCAGTCTGGTTTCATTGATTCTGTTGGTTTTGAATTGTATTCGCAGTTACTAGAGGAAGCTATTGCTAAACGGAACGGCAATGGGAATAAAAGAAGCAAAGGAAATGCTGAGTTGATTTTACAAATTGACGCCTATCTTCCTGACACTTATATTTCTGACCAACGACATAAGATTGAAATTTACAAGAAAATTCGTCAAATTGACAATCGTGTCAACTATGAAGAACTACAAGAAGAATTGATGGATCGCTTTGGAGAATACCCAGACGTAGTGGCCTATCTTTTAGAGATTGGTTTGGTCAAGTCATATTTTGACAAGGTATTTGTAGAACGTGTGGAAAGAAAAGAAAATAAGATTACAGTTCAATTTGAAAAAGTCACTCAACGACTATTCTTGGCTCAAGATTATTTTAAAGCCTTATCCGCAACGAACTTAAAAGCATCCATAGCTGAGAATAAAGGATTAATGGAAGTTATATTTGATGTCCGAAACAAGAAGGATTATGAAATTTTAGAAGGTTTGCTGATTTTTGGAGAAAGTTTATTAGAGATAAAAGAATCAAAGGAAGCAAATCCCATTTAACATTTTTCTTCTATAAAAAGGATAAAAATGGTACAATAATAATTTGAGGTAATAAAAATGAGATTAGACAAATATTTAAAAGTATCACGAATTATTAAGCGCCGCACAGTCGCAAAAGAAGTAGCAGATAAAGGTAGAATCAAGGTGAATGGAATCGTGGCCAAAAGTTCAACGGATTTGAAAGTTGATGACCAAGTTGAAATTCGCTTTGGAAATAAGTTGTTGCTTGTTAAAGTACTAGAGATGAAAGATAGTACAAAAAAAGAAGATGCAGCAGGCATGTATGAAATTCTCAGTGAAACACGGGTAGAAGAAAATGTCTAAAAATATTGTACAGATGAATAATTCTTTTATTCAAAATGAACATCAACGTCGTCGTTACCTGATGAAGGAGAGACAAAAACGAAATCGTTTTATGGGTTGGGTCCTTATTTTGATGATCTTGTTGTTTATTTTACCAACTTATAACTTGGCCCAAAGCTATGATCAGTTACTGCAACGACGTCAGCAATTAACAGAGTTGAAAGAGCAGTACCAAACTCTTAGTGATGAAAAGGATAAGGAATCCGCCTTTGCTGCAAAGTTGAAAGATGAAGACTATGTAGCAAAGTATGCACGCGCCAAGTACTATTACTCAAAGAAACGAGAAGCAATTTACACAATTCCTGATTTGCTTCCGAGGTAATGTCATGGAAAATTTATTGGAAGTTGTTGAGCAATTTTTAAGTTTATCAGATGAAAAATTAGAGAAATTGGCAACTAAAAACCATTTATTACGATTACAAGAAGAAAGAGAAGAGAAGAATGCGTAAGTTCTTAGTAGTTTTATTGCTACCTGCTTTTATCATAACCTCAAGAGTAGTTAGCACAGAAAAACAGCTTCCTTACTCTTCACAAGAAATTTATTATCTAACCGAGTCTGATTATGGATTCTACTATAAAGAAACTCTGGAATCCCCAATGGTATATGGAGAAACAGCTGTCTATGCTAATGAGGATCTTGTCAAGGAGTCTGGTAAATTGACTCCTGGAACCACTTTTAAAATAGTAGAATGGCGTTTGAATAGACAAGGTGTTCCTGTTTTTAAATTAGATAATCACCAGTTTATCCTTGCAGATAAGCGGTTGGTCTATGATCAAAGTCAAGTTCAAACTCAAAATAGACAAGTATGGTTGGAGCAGGGGTTTGTTATCTATAACAGCCCTTATGACACTAAAGAAATTTCTTCATCCCTCTCTCCCTATCAACGCGTAACGGTGGATAGAGCTCTCTTTGCTGAGGGACAAGAATTTCTTCATATCAATCAAGTTGGGTGGGTATCAAAAGAGTTCACCTCAGAAGAAGACAATCGCATCCAGAAGGTTCAAGAAGTTTTATCAAACAACTATCAGAATGAAAATTATTCTATTTATGTTAAACAACTGAGTACAGGTAAAGAGGCTGGGGTGAATGAAGACAGCAAACTTTATGCAGCTAGCATCTTGAAACTAGCCTACCTTTATTACGCTCAAGATAAGATAAATCAAGGGGAATATACGCTAGACAGTAGCTTCAAGTATATCCCAGAAGTAAATAGTTTCCCTGGGTCCTATAAACCAGAGGGTAGTGGCAGCTTACCTAAAAAAGAAGATAACAAAGAATACAGTCTTCAACAGTTAATTACCAAGGTAACAAAAGAGTCTGACAATGTTGCTCATAATATTTTAGGTTATTACGTGACCAATCAATCTGACGGAGCTTTTAAAGAAAAAATGTCCACTATTATGGGTGAAGATTGGGATGTGAATGATAAACTGACTTCTTCAAAAATGGCTGGAAAGGTCATGGAAGCTATTTATAATCAGAATGGTTTTGTCCTAGAGTCTCTAGGTAAGACTGATTTTGACAACCAAAGAATCGCAAAAGGTGTTTCGGTTAAGGTAGCTCATAAAATTGGAGATGCCGATGAGTTTAAACATGACACTGCCATTGTCTATACGGACTCTCCTTTTGTTCTTTCTATTTTTACCAAAAATTCTGATTATGACACCATTACTAAGATAACTAAGGATGTCTATGAGGTTCTAAAATGAGGGACCAGGATTTTTTAAATCATTTTCTCCGAAAAGAGTATTTCAAAAAACATTCGAAAGTATTATTAGCTCTGTCTGGTGGACTGGATTCGATGTTTTTATACCATCTCTTGTCTACTTATCAAAATGAGTTGGGAATTGAGTTGATTGTAGCACATGTCAATCACAAGCAGAGAAGTGAGTCTGACTGGGAGGAAAATGAACTAAGGAAGTTAGCTGATGCAGCTGAACTTCCTATTTATATCACAAGCTTTTCAGGAGACTTTTCAGAAGCGCGTGCTCGAGAGTTTCGTTATGATTTTTTTAGGAAAATCATGAAAGAGGTTGGAGCGACTGCCTTGGTTACTGCCCACCATGCAGATGATCAAGTTGAAACGATTTTGATGCGCTTGATTCGAGGAAGTCGGTTACGCCATTTAACAGGGATAAAAGAAAGTCAAGTAGTTGATGATATTGAAATCATCCGTCCTTTGTTGCAATTTCATAAAAAGGATTTTTTACCAATTTTTCATTTCGAAGATCAAACAAATCTGGAAAATACCTATTTTCGCAATCGTATTCGGAATAGGTATTTACCAGAACTTGAAAAAGAAAATCCTCGTCTTAAATCCGCCCTTTTAGATTTAGGAAGGGAAATTTCAGATTACCAAGCAACAATAACGGAGCTTTCGAAACAAATTGATGTGGAAGATTTGAATGAGCTATTTTCATACTCTCAACAAACTCAAGGAATATTGCTCCAGAACTATCTTAATCAATTTCCAGACTTAAATCTGACAAAGGCTCAGTTTGCTGAAGTTCGACAGATTTTAACAACGAAAAGCCAGTATCGTCACTCATTGAAAAATGGTTATGAATTGATAAAAGAGTATCAGAATTTTCGAGTTTGCAAAATCAGTCCACAGGCTGATGAAAAGGAAGATGAACTTGTGTTACACTATCAAAATCAAGTTCGATATATGGGCTATTTATTTTCCTTTGGTATCCCTATTGAAGGGGATTTTGTTCAAAAAGTAACGGTTTCACGGGAAACATCTGTACATATTAGATGTCGAAAACCTGGCGACGTTATTATCCTAAATGGTCATCGAAAGAAACTGAGACGCTTATTTATAGATTTGAAAATCCCTATTGAAAAACGAAAAACAATCCCTATTATTGAGCAATTTGGAGAAATTGTCTCAATTTCAGGAATTGCGACCAGTGATTTGAGTAAAAACACGAAAAATGATATAATGAACACTGTACTTTATATAGAAAAAATAGATAGGTAAAAAGATGTTAGAACACGATATTAAAAAAATCCTCGTTTCACATGATGAAATTACAGAAGCAGCTAAAAAGCTAGGTGCGCAACTAACAAAAGAATATGAGGGGAACAATCCAATTCTTATTGGAATTCTGAAAGGATCGATTCCTTTTATGGCTGAATTGGTCAAACATATTGATACGCATATCGAGATGGACTTCATGATGGTATCTAGTTACCATGGTGGAACAGCAAGTAGTGGTGTCATCAATATCAAGCAAGACGTGACTCAAGATATCAAAGGAAGACATGTTTTATTTGTAGAGGATATCATTGATACAGGTCAAACTTTGAAGAGTTTGAGAGATATGTTTATTGCAAGAGAAGCAGCTTCTGTTAAAATCGCGACTTTGTTGGACAAACCAGAGGGACGCGTTGTTGAAATTGAAGCGGATTACACTTGCTTTACTATTCCAAATGAGTTTGTAGTAGGTTATGGTTTGGACTATAAAGAAAATTATCGTAACCTTCCTTATGTCGGAGTTTTGAAAGAAGAAGTTTATTCAAATTAGAAAGATCTATCTTTAATGAAAAAACAAAATAATGGTTTAGTTAGAAATCCATTTCTATACTTGTTAATTATCTTCTTCCTAGTGACAGGATTCCAGTATTTTTACTCTGGAAATACTGCTGGGCGAAGCGAAAAAATTAACTATACAGAATTGGTAAAAGAAATTACAGCAGACAATGTAAAAGAATTAACCTATCAGCCAAATGGCAGCATCATTGAAGTGTCTGGTGTTTATAAAAATCCTAAGACTAGTAAAGAAGAAACAGGAATTCAATTTTTCACTCCTACAGCTACAACAGTAGAAAGATTCTCAAGTACTATTCTTCCGTCTGATTCAACAGTTTCAGAATTGCAAAAACTTGCTTCTGAACATCAGGCAGAAGTAACAGTCAAACATGAGAGTTCAAGCGGTATGTGGATCAATATCCTTGTCTCTGTTGTGCCATTTGCTATTCTTTTCTTCTTCCTATTCTCTATGATGGGAAATATGGGAGGGAATAGTGGCCGAAATCCAATGAGTTTTGGACGTAGCAAGGCCAAAGCTGCAAACAAAGAAGATATCAAGGTACGATTCTCAGATGTTGCTGGTGCCGAGGAAGAAAAACAAGAATTAGTAGAAGTTGTTGAATTCCTAAAAGATCCAAAACGATTTACCAAACTTGGTGCGCGTATTCCTGCAGGTGTTCTTTTAGAGGGACCTCCGGGAACAGGTAAGACCTTACTTGCTAAGGCGGTTGCCGGAGAAGCAGGCGTTCCATTCTTTAGTATTTCAGGTTCTGATTTTGTAGAAATGTTTGTCGGAGTTGGTGCAAGTCGCGTTCGTTCTCTTTTTGAGGATGCAAAAAAAGCAGCGCCGGCCATCATCTTTATCGATGAAATTGATGCTGTTGGTCGCCAACGTGGTGTCGGCCTTGGTGGAGGAAATGATGAACGTGAACAAACCTTGAACCAACTCTTGATTGAGATGGATGGTTTTGAGGGAAATGAAGGGATCATTGTTATCGCTGCGACGAACCGTTCAGATGTTCTAGATCCAGCTCTTCTCCGTCCAGGACGTTTTGATAGAAAAGTCTTAGTTGGTCGCCCTGATGTTAAAGGTCGTGAAGCAATCTTGAAAGTTCACGCTAAAAATAAACCTCTGGCAGACGATGTTGATTTGAAACTAGTTGCCCAACAAACACCAGGTTTTGTGGGAGCCGACTTAGAAAATGTTCTAAACGAAGCAGCCTTAGTTGCTGCTCGTCGCAACAAATCAATCATTGATGCTTCAGATATTGATGAGGCAGAGGACAGAGTGATTGCTGGACCATCTAAGAAAGATAAAACAGTATCACAAAGAGAACGTGAATTAGTTGCTTATCACGAGGCTGGACATACCATTGTTGGTTTAGTACTGTCAAATGCCCGTGTTGTTCATAAAGTTACCATTGTACCACGTGGACGTGCAGGTGGTTACATGATTGCACTTCCTAAAGAGGATCAAATGCTTCTATCTAAAGAAGACATGAAAGAGCAATTGGCAGGTTTGATGGGTGGTCGTGTAGCTGAAGAGATTATCTTTAATGTCCAAACGACAGGAGCTTCAAATGACTTTGAACAAGCCACACAGATGGCCCGTGCAATGGTCACTGAATACGGTATGAGTGAAAAACTTGGCCCAGTTCAATACGAAGGTAATCATGCTATGTTTGGTGCACAAAGTCATCAGAAATCAATTTCAGAACAAACAGCCTATGAGATTGATGAGGAAGTTCGTTCATTATTAAATGAGGCACGAAACAAAGCTGCTGAAATTATCCAATCAAATCGTGAAACCCACAAACTGATTGCAGAAGCATTGTTGAAATACGAAACATTGGATAGTACTCAAATTAAATCTCTTTACGAAACAGGTAAAATGCCTGAGACCGTAGAAGAGGAATCCCATGCACTATCTTATGATGAAGTAAAATCAAAAATGAGTGAAGAAAAATAAATTTAGAGAGGTTCAACCTCTCTTTTTATGTTCTAATGTGACGGCTACCGAGCAGATGCCCTGATAGTCGACCCTCCTCGTACAGGCTTAGATGATAAGCTACTGGAAACCATACTGACCTATGTTCCAGAAAAAATGGTCTATGTATCCTGCAATGTTTCAACCTTGGCACGAGATTTAGTTAAACTAGTAAAAGTCTATGATCTCCAGTATATCCAGTCGGTAGATATGTTTCCTCACACTGCACGAACAGAAGCAGTAGTTAAGTTAGTGAAGAAAAGAAAAAATTAACTTCACTGAAAAAAGTCCTTGACAAAGGTAAAAAAGTAGGTATAATAGAAAGAGTTGAAAAGCTCAAGGTCCGTTGGTCAAGGGGTTAAGACACCGCCTTTTCACGGCGGTAACACGGGTTCGAATCCCGTACGGACTATGGGTGTATTGTGGTTAAAAAAACTTGAAAAAAGTTTAAAAAATCTGTTGACAGAGACAGATGGCTGTGATATACTAATATAGTTGTCGCTTGAGAGAGAATGAGTGACAAAGACCTTTGAAAACTGAACAAGACGAACCAATGTGCAGGGCACTATAACTGATGTTATAGTACTGAACAATGAAAAACAATAAATCTGTCAGTGACAGAAATGAGTGAGAACTCAAACTTTTAATGAGAGTTTGATCCTGGCTCAGGACGAACGCTGGCGGCGTGCCTAATACATGCAAGTAGAACGCTGAAGCTTGGTGCTTGCACCGAGCGGATGAGTTGCGAACGGGTGAGTAACGCGTAGGTAACCTGCCTGGTAGCGGGGGATAACTATTGGAAACGATAGCTAATACCGCATAAGAGTAGATGTTGCATGACATTTACTTAAAAGGTGCAATTGCATCACTACCAGATGGACCTGCGTTGTATTAGCTAGTTGGTGAGGTAACGGCTCACCAAGGCAACGATACATAGCCGACCTGAGAGGGTGATCGGCCACACTGGGACTGAGACACGGCCCAGACTCCTACGGGAGGCAGCAGTAGGGAATCTTCGGCAATGGACGGAAGTCTGACCGAGCAACGCCGCGTGAGTGAAGAAGGTTTTCGGATCGTAAAGCTCTGTTGTAAGAGAAGAACGAGTGTGAGAGTGGAAAGTTCACACTGTGACGGTATCTTACCAGAAAGGGACGGCTAACTACGTGCCAGCAGCCGCGGTAATACGTAGGTCCCGAGCGTTGTCCGGATTTATTGGGCGTAAAGCGAGCGCAGGCGGTTAGATAAGTCTGAAGTTAAAGGCTGTGGCTTAACCATAGTACGCTTTGGAAACTGTTTAACTTGAGTGCAAGAGGGGAGAGTGGAATTCCATGTGTAGCGGTGAAATGCGTAGATATATGGAGGAACACCGGTGGCGAAAGCGGCTCTCTGGCTTGTAACTGACGCTGAGGCTCGAAAGCGTGGGGAGCAAACAGGATTAGATACCCTGGTAGTCCACGCCGTAAACGATGAGTGCTAGGTGTTAGACCCTTTCCGGGGTTTAGTGCCGCAGCTAACGCATTAAGCACTCCGCCTGGGGAGTACGACCGCAAGGTTGAAACTCAAAGGAATTGACGGGGGCCCGCACAAGCGGTGGAGCATGTGGTTTAATTCGAAGCAACGCGAAGAACCTTACCAGGTCTTGACATCCCTCTGACCGCTCTAGAGATAGAGTTTTCCTTCGGGACAGAGGTGACAGGTGGTGCATGGTTGTCGTCAGCTCGTGTCGTGAGATGTTGGGTTAAGTCCCGCAACGAGCGCAACCCCTATTGTTAGTTGCCATCATTCAGTTGGGCACTCTAGCGAGACTGCCGGTAATAAACCGGAGGAAGGTGGGGATGACGTCAAATCATCATGCCCCTTATGACCTGGGCTACACACGTGCTACAATGGCTGGTACAACGAGTCGCAAGCCGGTGACGGCAAGCTAATCTCTTAAAGCCAGTCTCAGTTCGGATTGTAGGCTGCAACTCGCCTACATGAAGTCGGAATCGCTAGTAATCGCGGATCAGCACGCCGCGGTGAATACGTTCCCGGGCCTTGTACACACCGCCCGTCACACCACGAGAGTTTGTAACACCCGAAGTCGGTGAGGTAACCATTTGGAGCCAGCCGCCTAAGGTGGGATAGATGATTGGGGTGAAGTCGTAACAAGGTAGCCGTATCGGAAGGTGCGGCTGGATCACCTCCTTTCTAAGGATAAGGAACTGCACATTGGTCTTGTTTAGTCTTGAGAGGTCTTGTGGGGCCTTAGCTCAGCTGGGAGAGCGCCTGCTTTGCACGCAGGAGGTCAGCGGTTCGATCCCGCTAGGCTCCATTGGTGAGAGATCACCAAGTAATGCACATTGAAAATTGAATATCTATATCAAATAGTAACAAGAAAATAAACCGAAACGCTGTAGTATTAAAAGAGTTTATGACTGAAAGGTCAAAAAATAAGGTTAAGTTAATAAGGGCGCACGGTGGATGCCTTGGCACTAGGAGCCGAAGAAGGACGTGACAAACGACGATATGCCTTGGGTAGCTGTAAGTAAGCGATGATCCAGGGATTTCCGAATGGGGGAACCCAACAGGTACTACCTGTTACCCGCATCTGTTAAGGATGTGAGGAGGAAGACGCAGTGAACTGAAACATCTAAGTAGCTGCAGGAAGAGAAAGCAAAAGCGATTGCCTTAGTAGCGGCGAGCGAAACGGCAGGAGGGCAAACCGAAGAGTTTACTCTTCGGGGTTGTAGGACTGCAATATGGACTCAAAGATTATAGAAGAATGATTTGGGAAGATCAGCCAAAGAGAGTAATAGCCTCGTATTTAAAATAGTCTTTGTACCTAGCAGTATCCTGAGTACGGCGGGACACGAGAAATCCCGTCGGAATCTGGGAGGACCATCTCCCAACCCTAAATACTCCCTAGTGACCGATAGTGAACCAGTACCGTGAGGGAAAGGTGAAAAGCACCCCGGGAGGGGAGTGAAATAGAACCTGAAACCGTGTGCCTACAACAAGTTCGAGCCCGTTAATGGGTGAGAGCGTGCCTTTTGTAGAATGAACCGGCGAGTTACGATATGATGCGAGGTTAAGTTGAAGAGACGGAGCCGCAGGGAAACCGAGTCTGAATAGGGCGCCTTAGTATCATGTCGTAGACCCGAAACCATGTGACCTACCCATGAGCAGGTTGAAGGTGCGGTAAGACGCACTGGAGGACCGAACCAGGGCACGTTGAAAAGTGCTTGGATGACTTGTGGGTAGCGGAGAAATTCCAAACGAACTTGGAGATAGCTGGTTCTCTCCGAAATAGCTTTAGGGCTAGCGTCGACATCAAGATTCTTGGAGGTAGAGCACTGTTTGGGTGAGGGGTCCATCCCGGATTACCAATCTCAGATAAACTCCGAATGCCAATGAATTATGGTCGGCAGTCAGACTGCGAGTGCTAAGATCCGTAGTCGAAAGGGAAACAGCCCAGACCACCAGCTAAGGTCCCAAAATAATTGTTAAGTGGAAAAGGATGTGGGGTTGCACAGACAACTAGGATGTTAGCTTAGAAGCAGCTATTCATTCAAAGAGTGCGTAATAGCTCACTAGTCGAGTGACCCTGCGCCGAAAATGTACCGGGGCTAAAACAATTTACCGAAGCTGTGGATACCTTTATAGGTATGGTAGGAGAGCGTTCTATGTGTGAAGAAGGTATACCGTGAGGAGTGCTGGAACGCATAGAAGTGAGAATGCCGGTATGAGTAGCGAAAGACAGGTGAGAATCCTGTCCACCGTAAGACTAAGGTTTCCAGGGGAAGGCTCGTCCGCCCTGGGTTAGTCGGGACCTAAGGAGAGACCGAAAGGTGTATCCGATGGACAACAGGTTGATATTCCTGTACTAGAGTATGTAGTGATGGAGGGACGCAGTAGGCTAACTAAAGCAGACGAATGGAAGTGTCTGTCTAAGCAGTGAGGTGTGATATGAGTCAAATGCTTATATCTATAACATTGAGCTGTGATGGGGAGCGAAGTTTAGTAGCGAAGTTAGTGACGTCACACTGCCAAGAAAAGCTTCTAGCGTTTAAACATACTCTACCCGTACCGCAAACCGACACAGGTAGTCGAGGCGAGTAGCCTCAGGTGAGCGAGAGAACTCTCGTTAAGGAACTCGGCAAAATGACCCCGTAACTTCGGGAGAAGGGGTGCTGACTTTAGGTCAGCCGCAGTGAATAGGCCCAAGCAACTGTTTATCAAAAACACAGCTCTCTGCTAAATCGTAAGATGATGTATAGGGGGTGACGCCTGCCCGGTGCTGGAAGGTTAAGAGGAGTGCTTAGGAGTAATCCGAAGGTATGAATTGAAGCCCCAGTAAACGGCGGCCGTAACTATAACGGTCCTAAGGTAGCGAAATTCCTTGTCGGGTAAGTTCCGACCCGCACGAAAGGCGTAATGATTTGGGCACTGTCTCAACGAGAGACTCGGTGAAATTTTAGTACCTGTGAAGATGCAGGTTACCCGCGACAGGACGGAAAGACCCCATGGAGCTTTACTGCAGTTTGATATTGAGTGTCTGTACCACATGTACAGGATAGGTAGGAGTCTATGAGATCGGGACGCCAGTTTCGAAGGAGACGTTGTTGGGATACTACCCTTGTGTTATGGCCACTCTAACCCGGATAGGTTATCCCTATCGGAGACAGTGTCTGACGGGCAGTTTGACTGGGGCGGTCGCCTCCTAAAAGGTAACGGAGGCGCCCAAAGGTTCCCTCAGAATGGTTGGAAATCATTCGCAGAGTGTAAAGGTATAAGGGAGCTTGACTGCGAGAGCTACAACTCGAGCAGGGACGAAAGTCGGGCTTAGTGATCCGGTGGTTCCGTATGGAAGGGCCATCGCTCAACGGATAAAAGCTACCCTGGGGATAACAGGCTTATCTCCCCCAAGAGTTCACATCGACGGGGAGGTTTGGCACCTCGATGTCGGCTCGTCGCATCCTGGGGCTGTAGTCGGTCCCAAGGGTTGGGCTGTTCGCCCATTAAAGCGGCACGCGAGCTGGGTTCAGAACGTCGTGAGACAGTTCGGTCCCTATCCGTCGCGGGCGTAGGAAATTTGAGAGGATCTGCTCCTAGTACGAGAGGACCAGAGTGGACTTACCGCTGGTGTACCAGTTGTCTTGCCAAAGGCATCGCTGGGTAGCTATGTAGGGAAGGGATAAACGCTGAAAGCATCTAAGTGTGAAACCCACCTCAAGATGAGATTTCCCATGATTTTATATCAGTAAGAGCCCTGAGAGATGATCAGGTAGATAGGTTAGAAGTGGAAGTGTGGCGACACATGTAGCGGACTAATACTAATAGCTCGAGGACTTATCCAAAGTAACTGAGAATACGAAGTGTGAGGTTTTCTTGAGATTTGATAGATATTCAATTTTGAGTAGGTATTACTCAGAGTTAAGTGACGATAGCCTAGGAGATACACCTGTACCCATGCCGAACACAGTAGTTAAGCCCTAGAACGCCGGAAGTAGTTGGGGGTTGCCCCCTGTGAGATATGGAAGTCGCTTAGCTTTTATCCGCCATAGCTCAGTTGGTAGTAGCGCATGACTGTTAATCATGATGTCGTAGGTTCGAGTCCTACTGGCGGAGTATAAATCGAAACGTTCAACTGAGCGTTTTTTTATTTATAAATATAGTGGACTGTTGAAATTTCAAATTTTAATTTTTAAATCTGTAATTACCTCTTTATTTTATTTATAGTTCGTTTAGCTTTAAATTCTTCTTTTATAGGATTTGAAGCTTTTTTAGTTCCTTTTTTTGTTAGACTAGTGTTACTAATAAGAAAGGGAATTTGTATATGCTTCAGAAATTTTATGATCGAGCATTTGTCTTTTTGAAACTAGTTGAACAAGAATATGCCTCTTTAGGCCAGAGTTGTTCAGAGTGGGAATCACTTCATCTCCGTTTTTTACTATATTACTTAATCCGATTTAAAATTAAAAGTGATAGGGACTTTTCTCTATATCACTTTAGAACAGCTTATCGTCTATATCTAGAGAAATTACTGCAAGGTGGTACAACTCTCATCCAATAGGAAGTATCTATATCATAATTACGAACGATTGTTGTGGATATGTTTTAAAAAATATAGAATTAGCTTATAATCAAAGGTTTTTATATTTAGAAATGAAAGAATTTCCAAATCTTTTCTACTGTTTCTTCTTGATAAAATAGTGTTTTTTTCTTATAATAAATTGTAAGATATAATTGTGGGTGAAATTCCTGCCATGTATATGAGAAAGGACGAGCTCCTAGTAGCTCAGACGAATTTTATTATGACTTCAGTTGTTGTTGTAGGTACCCAGTGGGGTGATGAAGGTAAAGGGAAAATTACAGATTTTCTTTCTGCTAATGCAGAGGTAATTGCTCGTTATCAAGGTGGTGATAATGCTGGTCACACGATTGTGATCGATGGTAAGAAATTTAAGTTGCACTTGATTCCATCTGGAATTTTCTTTCCTGAAAAAATCTCTGTTATTGGGAATGGGATGGTCGTGAATCCAAAATCCCTTGTGAAAGAGTTGACTTATCTTCATGAGGAAGGTGTGACAACTGATAACTTGCGTATTTCTGATCGTGCGCATGTTATTTTGCCTTATCACATTGAGTTGGATCGCTTGCAGGAAGAAGCTAAGGGTGACAATAAGATTGGTACTACAATCAAGGGAATCGGTCCAGCATATATGGACAAGGCTGCTCGTGTTGGAATTCGTATTGCAGATCTTTTGGATAAGGATATTTTCCGTGAACGTTTGGAACGCAATCTTGCGGAGAAGAATCGTTTGTTTGAAAAATTATATGATAGTACCCCTATTTCAGTTGACGATATTTTTGAAGAATACTATGAGTATGGTCAACAAATCAAGCAATACGTGACAGATACATCCGTTATCTTGAATGATGCGCTTGATAATGGCAAACGTGTGCTGTTTGAAGGTGCGCAAGGTGTTATGCTAGATATTGACCAAGGTACGTATCCATTTGTTACATCGTCAAACCCTGTCGCTGGTGGTGTGACAATTGGGTCTGGTGTTGGTCCAAGTAAGATTGACAAGGTTGTAGGTGTCTGTAAAGCTTACACAAGTCGTGTAGGAGACGGACCTTTCCCAACTGAATTATTTGATGAAGTGGGAAATCGCATCCGTGAAGTAGGTCATGAATACGGTACAACAACTGGCCGTCCACGTCGTGTGGGTTGGTTTGACTCAGTTGTGATGCGTCACAGCCGCCGTGTATCTGGGATTACCAATCTTTCATTGAACTCTATAGATGTTTTGAGTGGTTTGGATACTGTGAAAATCTGTGTCGCCTATGATCTTGATGGTCAACGTATTGATTACTATCCTGCTAGTCTTGAGCAGTTGAAACGTTGTAAGCCAATCTACGAGGAATTGCCAGGTTGGTCAGAAGACATCACTGGAGTCCGTAATTTGGAAGACCTTCCTGAGAATGCACGTAACTATGTTCGTCGTGTAAGCGAGTTGGTTGGTGTTCGTATCTCAACTTTCTCAGTAGGACCTGGTCGTGAACAAACTAATATTTTAGAAAGTGTTTGGTCATAGGAGATTTTTAAGATTAGTTTAAGACAGGTTGGGTATACTATAGACAGTTACAAGAAGACCTCCTAACTTGTTGTAACAAATATCCTAAACTTTTCTTTTTCATAATAATCTCCCTATTAAGTCACCGCATTCGGTGGCTTTTTTTGTGTTGAGAATCATGATATAATAATAAAATCGATAAGTAGGAAAAGAGAAGAACGATGAATTATACAGTTGAAGAAAAAGAAGCCTTTATGAGAGAGGCTTTGAGAGAGGCTGAGATTGCCTTAGAACACGATGAAATTCCAATTGGTTGTGTGATTGTCAAGGATGGAGAAATCATTGGTAGGGGGCATAATGCGCGCGAGGAGTTGCAACGGGCGGTCATGCATGCAGAAATCATGGCTATAGAGAATGCGAATGTGAGTGAAGAGAGTTGGCGACTGCTTGATTGTACGCTTTTTGTGACCATTGAGCCTTGTGTTATGTGTAGTGGTGCGATTGGGCTTGCCCGTATTCCAAACGTAGTTTACGGGGCTAAAAACCAGAAATTTGGTGCAGCTGGGAGCTTGTACGACATTTTGACAGATGAGCGTCTCAATCATCGTGTAGAGGTGGAAACGGGAATTTTGGAAGATGATTGTGCAGCGATTATGCAGGACTTTTTCCGAAATCGACGGAAAAAATAATTTCTCTTTAAAAACAGAGGGGAATGTGGTATAATGAATAGTGGAGCAACAGTTCTGCGTGAAGCGGGTCAGGGGAGGAATCCAGCAGCCCTAAGCGATGTGAATTGTGTGCTCTTTTTTCGTGCTTTTTTCGAATAAATAAGATAAAATAGCCTAGAATAAATGATTATAGAAAAGAGAAAAATATGAAAATTCGTGGTTTTGAATTGGTTTCGAGTTTTACAGACGAAAATTTGTTACCGAAGCGAGAGACAGCTCACGCAGCTGGTTACGACTTAAAGGTTGCGGAACGCACTGTGATTGCTCCAGGAGAGATTGTCTTGGTTCCGACAGGGGTTAAGGCTTATATGCAGCCGACAGAAGTGCTCTATCTCTATGACCGTTCATCAAACCCTCGCAAGAAGGGCTTGGTCTTGATTAACTCAGTTGGGGTCATTGATGGGGATTATTATGGAAATCCTGGGAACGAAGGCCATATCTTTGCGCAGATGAAAAACATTACTGAACAGGAAGTCGTCCTCGAAGTTGGAGAACGTGTGGTCCAGGCTGTCTTTGCACCATTTTTAATCGTAGATGGAGATGAGGCAGACGGCGTGCGAACTGGTGGATTTGGGTCAACTGGGAAATAGAGGAATAAAATGGCAGACTATTTATTAGTTGTAGACATGCAGTCAGATTACGTTGCTGTAGGAAAAGCATATCATGAAGAACTGACTGCAGCTGTAAATGACAAAATTGCTGCTTATCCCAGTGACCGAGTTATCTATATTCTCAATCGTTTTTTCTGGGAGAGAAAAGATAGAAAGAAGAAATTTGCGACCGGCTTGCTGCTTGTATCTTCTCGTATCTTTGAGAAGCGTCGGGCTTCTTGCTTTACTAATCCAGATTTAAAAGATTTTTTAGAGGGAAACGGTGCTAAAAGCATAGAGTTTATAGGGGTAGATGGCAATGGCTGTGTCAAGGCTTCCGTTTTGGCAGCTGTCAAGGAGAATTATCAGGTTTCCGTCGATTTGTCTGCTGTCGGAGTTGTCAACCAGAAGAAATTTCAAAATACATTGTATAAGTGGCGCTCTATAGGAGTCGCAGTAGAAGGAGAATCATCATAGCTAAAAAAAAATCAACTTTTATTTGTCAAAATTGTGCTTATAACTCACCCAAATATCTAGGGCGTTGTCCAAACTGTGGGTCTTGGTCTTCTTTTGTCGAGGAAGTTGAGGTTGCTGAGGTCAAGAATGCGCGTGTGTCCTTGACAGGTGAAAAAACCAAGCCTATGAAACTGGCTGAGGTGACTTCCATCAATGTCAATCGAACCAAGACGGAGATGGAGGAATTCAACCGTGTGCTTGGAGGCGGAGTGGTACCAGGGAGTCTCGTCCTTATCGGTGGGGATCCAGGAATCGGGAAATCAACCCTTCTCCTACAAGTTTCAACCCAGCTGTCTCAAGTGGGTACGGTTCTCTATGTCAGTGGGGAGGAGTCTGCCCAGCAGATTAAGTTACGGGCAGAGCGCTTGGGTGATATTGATAGTGAGTTTTATCTCTATGCAGAGACCAATATGCAGAGTGTTCGATCTGAGGTGGAGCGCATCCAACCAGATTTTCTCATCATCGACTCTATCCAGACGATTATGTCTCCTGAGATTTCAGGGGTGCAGGGGTCTGTGTCTCAGGTGCGTGAAGTAACGGCTGAACTCATGCAGCTGGCGAAGACTAATAACATTGCCATCTTTATCGTAGGGCATGTGACCAAGGAAGGGACCTTGGCGGGTCCGCGTATGTTGGAGCATATGGTAGATACAGTGCTTTACTTTGAAGGGGAACGTCACCATACCTTTCGTATCTTGAGAGCAGTCAAAAACCGTTTTGGTTCCACTAATGAGATTGGCATCTTTGAGATGCAGTCGGGTGGATTGGTTGAGGTGCTCAATCCGAGTCAAGTTTTCCTAGAGGAGCGTTTGGATGGAGCGACTGGCTCATCAATTGTGGTGACCATGGAAGGGACCCGTCCGATTTTGGCGGAGGTTCAGGCTTTGGTAACACCAACCATGTTTGGAAATGCTAAACGTACGACGACTGGACTTGATTTCAATCGTGCAAGTCTGATTATGGCTGTTTTGGAAAAACGAGCAGGGCTTCTCTTGCAAAACCAGGATGCCTATCTCAAATCTGCTGGTGGTGTAAAATTGGATGAGCCTGCCATTGACTTGGCTGTTGCAGTGGCTATTGCCTCTAGTTACAAGGACAAGCCTACCAATCCTCAGGAATGTTTTGTGGGTGAACTGGGCTTGACCGGAGAAATTCGGCGCGTGAATCGCATCGAACAACGCATCAATGAAGCGGAAAAATTGGGCTTTACCAAGATTTATGTACCCAAGAATTCCTTGACAGGAATCACTCCACCCAAGGAAATTGAAGTCATTGGTGTGACGACTATTCAGGAAGTTTTGAAAAAGGTCTTTGCATAATCCGTGACAAATCCTCTTAAAAATGATAAGATAGGAGAAATATTTGATTATCAAATTTTTGAGGAGGGAATCGTGTCGTATTTTGAACAGTTTATGCAAGCCAATCAGGCTTATGTTGCCCTACATGGGCAGTTAAATCTGCCACTTAAACCCAAAACCAGAGTAGCTATCGTGACCTGTATGGACTCACGTCTACACGTTGCGCAAGCTCTAGGTTTGGCCCTTGGGGATGCTCATATCTTGCGGAATGCGGGTGGTCGAGTAACTGAGGACATGATTCGTTCACTGGTGATTTCCCAGCAACAAATGGGGACAAGAGAAATCGTGGTGCTTCACCATACAGACTGTGGAGCTCAAACCTTTCAAAATGAAAGTTTTCATGAACATTTGAAACACGAGCTCGGAGTTGATGTGTCTGGTCAAGACTTTTTACCATTTCAGGATGTGGAAGAGAGCGTGAGAGAGGATATGCAATTGCTTCGAGAATCTCCACTGATTCCTGATGATGTGGTTATTTCAGGTGCTGTCTATGATGTGGATACAGGAAGTATGAGAGAAGTATACTAACTTTATCTCGAAAAAATCTCATCCTAGCATAAAATCGATTGTTAAAATGTAGGATTTTTAGTTTTAATATAGCTAATATAAAATAGTAAAAAACAAGGGTATAAATGTTTGCCCTTGTTTTATTTTTGATTGAAAAATAAAGGAAAAAGCGCTACAATGGTAAATGGAAAATGTTGTGTGAAAAACAAGTGATACATAAATACCGGAGGAAATCATGTCTTTTTCTGATTTAAAGCTGTTTGCCCTTTCTTCAAATAGAGAATTGGCAGAGCGTGTGGCGCAAGAGATTGGGATAGAGTTGGGGAAATCGACTGTTCGTCAATTTTCAGATGGGGAGATTCAGGTCAATATCGAAGAATCAATCCGTGGAAAACACGTCTTTATCCTACAATCAACGAGCTCACCTGTAAATGACAATCTGCTCGAAATTTTGATCATGGTAGATGCCTTGAAGCGGGCTAGTGCAGAATCCGTCAACGTTGTTATGCCTTACTATGGTTACGCACGTCAGGATAGAAAAGCGAGAGCGCGTGAGCCAATCACTGCAAAACTTGTGGCAAATATGCTAGAAGTGGCTGGTGTGGATCGTTTGTTGACGATTGACTTGCACGCTGCGCAGATTCAGGGATTCTTTGATATTCCTGTGGATCACTTGATGGGCGCTCCATTGATTGCGGACTACTTTGAACGTCGTGGAATGGTTGGGCAAGACTATGTTGTTGTCAGTCCAGACCATGGTGGTGTGACTCGTGCTCGTAAATTGGCAGAGTTTTTGAAAACTCCGATTGCAATTATTGACAAACGTCGTAGCGTGGACAAGATGAATACCAGTGAAGTGATGAACATCATCGGTAAGGTAGAAGGCAAGACTTGTATCTTGATTGACGATATGATTGATACCGCTGGAACAATCTGCCATGCGGCGGATGCACTTGCTGAAGCAGGCGCAGTTGCGGTCTATGCAAGCTGTACACACCCAGTTCTTTCGGGGCCAGCTATGGACAATATCCAAAAATCAGCTATTGAAAAATTGGTTGTTTTGGATACCATCTACTTGCCAGAAGATCGTTTGATTGATAAGATTGAGCAAATTTCGATTGCTCATCTCTTAGGTGATGCTATTATCCGTATCCACGAAAAACGTCCTCTTTCTCCATTATTTAGTATCGAGAAAAAAATCTAAACTTTCACTTGAATAAACGAATTTCCTGGCAAGCTTTTTCTCTTGCTAGGAATTTTTTTGTAGTCAAAATCTGCAAGCCTTTTCAAAATATGCTATACTGAGAAAAAAGGAGGATTTCTATGAGCCAAGAATTTATCAATCCAAGTGATGGTGTGGTACGTCAGTATCTTGCAACCAGTAAAACGTTAGCGGTAGTAGGCTTGTCCGATCGTGAAGAAACAACTAGCAATCGAGTGACTAAGGAAATGCAGGCTCGAGGCTATAAAATCATTCCAGTTAATCCCAAGGTTGCAGGTGGTGAAATTTTGGGAGAAAAGGCTTATGCAAGCCTAGCTGAGATTCCTTTTCCTGTCGATATTGTCAATGTTTACCGTCGTAGTGAGTTTTTGCCCGATGTGGCGCGTGATTTTCTCAAAGCTGATGCTAAGATTTTCTGGGCACAACTGGGACTTGAAAGCCTAGAAGCAGAAGAAATCTTGCGTGCTGGAGGATGCGACGACATCGTAATGAATCGCTGTATCAAGAGAGAGCACACACGCTTAATTCTTGAACAATAAAAGGTAGCCATGGGCTACCTTTTGTCTTAGAAAATACCAATCAATGCCTGCATGCCTAGGCTGGTTAAGATGATGGCAATCCAGCAAAGGGCACCAAGAAGAATGGACTTGCCGCTGGATTTGATCAATCCAATGAGATTGGTTTTGAGACCGATAGCGCTCATGGCCATGACGATAAGGAATTTGGAGAGTTGCTTAAGAGGGGTAAAGAT
Source organism: Streptococcus sp. D7B5 (assembly GCF_029691405.1). NCBI lineage: Bacteria > Bacillati > Bacillota > Bacilli > Lactobacillales > Streptococcaceae > Streptococcus > Streptococcus sp. D7B5. Next base: position 1,427,160 of record NZ_CP121467.1, on the reverse strand, counting down.
ACTACCGGACACACCGAGAGAGGTAAGGAGAGTCGTTAAGAGAGAAGCCAAGATAAAGTAAAGGATAAAAAGTGGGAAGACTTTTTTTAGTTGGAAACCCTGGCTATTTTTTTGTTGGCGACTTTGCCAGAAGGAGAGAAAGAGCGTGATAGGAATAATGGCAAGGGTGCGTGTGAGTTTAACAATAGTTGCAGACTCAAGGGTATTGGTCTGATAAAGACTGTCCCATGCGCTGGCTGTGGCCGTTACAGAAGAAGTATCATTGACCGCAGTTCCTGCAAAGAGGGCGAAGCCTTCATTTGATAGATGAAGCCAGGTTCCTAGAGTTGGAAAGATGAGTGCCGCTAAGACATTGAAGAAAAAGATAACGGAAATGGCTTGGGCAACTTCTTTTTCCTTGGCATGGATAACGGGTGCTGTCGCAGCAATGGCAGAACCTCCACAGATCGAAGAACCCACTCCAATCAAGGTAGCCAGTTTAGTATTCAAAGCAAAAAAGCGCTGGAAGAGGTAGGCTACAATCAAGGAAATCGAAATGGTGGAGAGGATAACAGGGAGCGAAGATTGCCCGACTGCGAATACTTGCGAGATATTGAGACCAAAACCGAGCAAAATAACGGCATATTGAAGTAATTTCTTGGAACTAAATGTCAAGCCGGCATCCAGTTGTTTATAGGCTGATAGAAAAGGGTGAAGGAGCATCCCCGCAAAAATCGCAAAGACAGGTGCTCCCACGACAGGAAAGAATCCTCCTAGGTACCAGGATATGAAAGAAATGAGAAGGCAGGCCAAGATTCCTGCCCCATTTTTTGATAAAAATGACATATAAACCTCCGAAAATAAGCACTTTTTATTATAAGCTTATCCATCAGAAAAGTAAAATAGAAAACAGAAAGGATTAACTCAAAATGTAATTTTGCGGTCAGGGAGCTTTTGTAGTATAATAGTACTATGTTCTGTAAGTAAGGGGGTATCTATGGACTTAACCAAGCGCTTTAATAAACAATTAGATAAGATTCAAGTGTCCTTGATTCGTCAGTTTGATCAGGCCATTTCAGAGATCCCTGGAGTTCTGCGTTTGACCTTGGGAGAGCCTGACTTTACAACGCCAGATCATGTCAAGGAGGCGGCCAAGCGAGCGATTGACCAGAACCAGTCCTACTATACAGGGATGAGCGGTTTACTGACCTTGCGCCAGGCAGCTAGTGATTTTGTAAAAGAAAAATACCAGTTGGACTACAATCCTGAAAATGAAATCTTGGTTACTATCGGAGCGACAGAGGCTTTATCTGCTACTTTGACAGCTATCTTAGAAGAAGGAGACAAGGTACTCTTGCCAGCTCCTGCCTATCCAGGCTATGAGCCGATTGTCAACCTAGTTGGGGCAGAGATTGTCGAGATTGATACAACTGAAAATGGTTTTGTCTTGACTCCTGAAATGTTGGAAAAGGCAATTTTGGAGCAGGGAGATAAGCTTAAGGCAGTCATTCTCAACTATCCAGCCAATCCAACTGGAATTACCTATAGTCGAGAGCAGTTGGAAGCCTTGGCAGACGTTTTAGGCAAGTATGAAATTTTCGTTGTTTGTGATGAGGTCTATTCAGAATTGACCTATACAGGGGAAAATCATGTATCATTGGGAACTATGCTGAGAGATCAAGCTATTATTATCAATGGCTTATCTAAGTCCCATGCCATGACTGGTTGGCGTTTAGGCTTTATCTTTGCTCCTGCAGCTTTCACAGCTCAGTTAATCAAGAGTCACCAATATTTGGTTACTGCGGCAAACACCATGGCCCAACATGCTGCAGTAGAAGCCTTGACCGCTGGTAAAAACGACGCAGAGCCTATGAAGAAGGAATACATCCAGCGTCGAGATTATATCATCGAAAAGATGACTGCTCTTGGTTTTGAGATTATCAAACCAGACGGTGCCTTCTATATCTTTGCTAAGATTCCAGCAGGTTACAATCAAGACTCCTTTGCTTTTCTCAAGGATTTTGCCCAGAAGAAGGCTGTTGCCTTTATCCCTGGTGCTGCCTTTGGGCGTTACGGAGAAGGCTATGTTCGCATTTCTTATGCAGCCAGCATGGAAACAATCAGGGAGGCCATGAAACGACTTGAGGAGTACATGAGAGAAGCATGATCCAGTCTATAACGAGTCAAGGTCTCGTACTCTACAATCGTAACTTTCGGGAGGATGATAAGCTCGTCAAAATCTTCACCGAGCAGGCTGGGAAGCGCATGTTTTTCGTCAAACACGCTGGCCAGTCCAAACTAGCTCCTGTTATTCAGCCCTTGGTGTTGGCACGATTTCTCTTGCGAATCAATGATGACGGCCTTAGCTACATCGAGGACTACCATGAGGTGATGACCTTTCCCAAGATTAATAGTGATCTCTTTGTCATGGCCTATGCAACCTATGTGGCTGCCCTTGCAGATGCTAGTTTGCAGGATAATCAGCAGGATGCTCCCTTGTTTGCTTTCTTGAGGAAGACTCTGGAGTTGATGGAAGCAGGGATAGATTATCAGGTTTTAACCAATATTTTTGAAATTCAAATCTTGACTCGATTTGGAATCAGCCTTAATTTTAATGAGTGTGTCTTTTGCCATCGGGTCGGTCAGGCCTTTGACTTTTCTTTCAAATATGGAGCCTGCCTCTGCCCAGAGCATTATCATGAGGATGAGAGACGTTGTCATCTAAATCCCAATATCCCTTATCTGCTCAATCAATTTCAAGCCATTGATTTTGAAACCTTGGAGACCATTTCGCTTAAGGCCGAAATCAAGCAAGAGTTACGCCAATTTATGGATCAACTCTACGAAGAGTACGTTGGGATTCACCTAAAATCAAAGAAATTTATTGATTCCCTAGCGGACTGGGGACAATTACTAAAAGAGGAAGATAAATGAAAAAAATTGCAGTAGATGCTATGGGGGGCGATTACGCACCTCAAGCCATCGTTGAGGGTGTCAACCAAGCCCTTGCTGACTTTTCAGATATTGAGATTCAACTCTACGGAGATGAAAGCAAGATCAAGCAATATCTAACGGCGACAGAGCGTGTCAGCATTATCCATACGGATGAGAAAATTAACTCAGACGATGAGCCGACAAAAGCTATCCGTAAGAAGAAAAATGCCAGCATGGTATTGGCAGCTAAGGCTGTTAAAGAGGGAGAAGCAGACGCTGTCCTCTCTGCTGGTAACACAGGTGCCTTGTTGGCTGCAGGATTCTTCATTGTGGGTCGTATCAAAAATATCGATCGTCCAGGACTCATGTCTACCTTACCGACCATTGATGGAAAAGGGTTTGATATGCTAGATCTCGGTGCCAATGCGGAAAATACAGCCCATCATCTGCACCAATACGCTGTCCTAGGTTCCTTCTATGCGAAAAATGTTCGTGGAATTTCGAAACCACGTATTGGTTTGCTCAACAATGGAACAGAAAGCAGCAAGGGAGATCCGCTTCGAAAGGAAACATACGACTTGTTAGTAGCTGATGAAAGTTTGAACTTTGTCGGAAATGTGGAAGCGCGTGATCTGATGAATGGCGTTGTGGATGTTGTCGTAACTGATGGTTTCACGGGAAACGCTGTTCTAAAATCCATCGAAGGTACAGCTTTGGGAATCATGGGCTTACTTAAAAATGCTATTACGGGTGGTGGCCTTCGAGCGAAGCTAGGTGCTCTACTTCTTAAGGATAGTCTTAAGGGGTTGAAGACACAGCTCAACTATTCAGATGTTGGAGGAGCAGTCTTGTTTGGTGTCAAGGCGCCAGTTGTAAAAACTCATGGCTCAAGTGATGCCAATGCTGTGTACAGTACGATTCGTCAGATTCGTACCATGCTAGAAACAGACGTAGTTGCTCAAACTGCGCGTGAATTTTCAGGAGAATAAAAAAGATGACAGAAAAAGAAATTTTTGACCGTATTGTAACCATTATCCAAGAGAGACAGGGAGAAGACTTTGCCGTAACAGAAGCCTTAAGTTTGAAAGACGATCTAGATGCGGACTCAGTGGATTTGATGGAGTTTGTCTTGACACTAGAAGACGAATTTGGTATCGAAATCACTGATGAGGAAATCGATCAACTTCAAAGTGTAGCGGATGTAGTAGCGATTATTAAAGATAAAAAATAGCCAAAAGCAACATGCAAGTCATGTTGTTTTTTTATTTGCAGAAAAAGGGAAACTTTTAGTAGAAATTGCGAATAAAGAGATGAGAAAGAAAAAGGAGGAACGTTTATGTATGTGACCGGTTTTTATCCGTGGTTCATTAAGTGGTTTTTAAAATAAAAATGAATGAATTGTTCGTTTTCTAATTGTTTTTCGAATAAATAGGTAAGGAAAAAGGAAGGAGAGAAGAAAATGATTTCAGTAATTTACCCAATCTGGTTTTTAAAATGGTTTAAAGCCTAGAAACCGTAAACTAAAAATAAAGGAGAAAACAAATGACAAACTTTGACAACATGGAACAGAACTTTGTAGCTCTTACGGAAGAAGAGTTGACGGATGTGAATGGGGGAGCATGGCCGATTGTAGCTTGGGTGATTGCTAATCCTGTGACAGCAGCTAAAATTGCTGGTGGAATTACTGCAGCAGGAATTGCAGGTTATAATTATGTGACGGGTAGATGGTAATAGAAGGAGGAGATGATATGGAAAAATCTATTTTAAAATTTGAAACAATGATTGATACGGACTTGCAGGAAATTCAAGGGGGAGCCTTTCCCCTTCTTATCCCTGTGGCAGTTGGTTTTGTAAAAGGTTTTGTATATACAGGTGGAGCTATTTTAACAACTCGAGCACTCTTTTCAGGTAAATAGGAGTCTGCTATGAAAAAAATCTTATTAGGATTTGCTGAGGGGTATTTTGTCGTATCGATTATTCTTTATATCGCAACGTATTTGATTATGAAAAATCCGATCAATACTCTGTTTTATCCAGAAACCTATCCAATTCTGCTTGGTCTGTTTTATCTAGGATACAAGTACAAAACAAAAGAAAGTACGAGTGGGAATTGATGGACCATCAGATTGGAGTTTGAGATGAAAGTTGTTCAATTACTAGGAAAAGCTTGGCTAGAGACCACTGTATTATTTAGCTCGATAGCTTATCTAATTATTAGAATCGTAGCTGATGTAAACAAAATAAATCTACCTACATGGTTTGAATCTTTTGATATACCTACGATCTCCTTGTTTTTAGTGGTATTTATTTTACTGTATCGGGGCCAAGGAGAAAGAAAAGGAGAATAGAATGATTAGGATTGTAAAATATTTTCTACTATATTATTTTCCTATTTTTAATGAATATTTTCATCTTTACGATTCTAGCAACTCTTGGATTTCAGCTAACAATGAGTGAAAGTAGTTATCTGGTGCCACCCGCGTTTGCGTTTATCGTTTTATACGCCATTCACAAAAGAAGTGGGAAAGGCAAGAAATCTGTGTAATTGAATATTCTAGGCAGGACTCTTGTTCTGCCTATTTTCTTTGGTAAAAGTGCTGTTCAGGTGAGGATATTGTTTTTTCAGAAATAATTCCCTTATTTCGTCCTTGTTTGGTTAAAATAATCTTATAAATTTTTAAAGAGATTATTAGAAAAAGGAGAAGGATATGAAATTTAGGAAAAGGCACTATCGTCCCCAGGTGGATCAGATGGATTGTGGCGTGGCTTCCTTGGCTATGATCTTTGGTTACTACGGTAGTTATTACTCCTTGGCTCATCTAAGAGAACTAGCTAAGACGACCATGGATGGGACGACGGCTTTGGGCTTGGTCAAGGTGGCACAGGAAATTGGTTTTGAAACGCGAGCTATCAAGGCGGATATGACGCTCTTTGATCTGCCAGATTTGACCTTTCCTTTTGTGGCTCATGTGCTCAAGGAAGGGAAATTGCTCCACTATTATGTGGTGATAGGTCAGGATAAAAAGCACATTCATATCGCTGATCCGGATCCTGGTGTCAAGCTGACTAAGATTTCCCGTGAGCGATTTGCGCAAGAATGGACAGGAGTCAGTCTCTTTATGGCTCCGTCTCCAAACTATAAACCCCACAGGGAGAAAAAACAAGGACTCTTATCCTTCTTGCCAATCTTGTTCAAACAGCGGGGCTTGATTGCTAATATCGTTTTGGCAACACTTTTGGTAACCCTGATCAATATCGTGGGCTCCTACTATCTGCAGTCCATCATTGATAGTTACGTACCAGACCAGATGCGTTCGACCTTGGGCATCATCTCAATAGGACTAGTCATCGTCTATATTCTCCAGCAGATTTTGTCTTATGCGCAGGAATACCTCTTACTTGTTCTGGGTCAACGGTTGTCCATCGATGTGATTTTGTCCTACATCAAGCATGTTTTTCATCTGCCGATGTCCTTTTTCGCGACACGCAGGACAGGAGAAATCGTGTCTCGTTTCACGGATGCTAACAGTATCATTGACGCGCTAGCTTCGACCATTCTGTCGATTTTCCTAGATGTGTCGACGATTTTGATTATCTCGCTTGTCTTGTTTTCACAAAATATGACGCTCTTTTTCATTAGTCTACTTGCGCTTCCTATCTATACAGTGATTATCTTTGCCTTTATGAAGCCGTTTGAAAAGATGAATCGGGATACCATGGAAGCTAATGCGGTTCTGTCTTCTTCTATTATCGAGGACATCAACGGTATTGAGACTGTTAAATCTTTGACCAGTGAAAGTCAGCGTTACCAAAAGATTGACAAGGAATTTGTAGCTTATCTGAAAAAATCCTTTGCCTATAGTCGGGCAGAAAGTCAGCAAAAGGCTCTGAAAAAAGTTGCCCAGCTCCTGCTCAATGTTGCCGTTCTCTGGCTGGGAGCTATTCTTGTCATGGATGGAAAAATGAGTTTGGGCCAGCTGATTACCTATAATACTTTGCTTGTTTACTTTACCAATCCTTTGGAAAATATCATTAACCTACAAACCAAACTTCAGACAGCGCAGGTTGCCAATAATCGTCTGAACGAGGTTTATCTAGTAGCTTCGGAGTTTGAGGAGAAGAAAACGGTAGAAGATTTGAGCATGATGAAGGGAGAGATGACCTTCAAGCAGGTTCACTACAAGTATGGCTATGGTCGTGACGTCTTGTCGGATATCAATTTGACCATTCCACAAGGGTCTAAGATAGCTTTTGTGGGGATTTCAGGTTCGGGTAAGACCACCTTAGCCAAAATGATGGTTAATTTTTACGACCCAAGTCAGGGAGAGATTAGTCTGGGTGGTGTCAATCTTAATCAGATTGACAAAAAGGCTTTGCGTCAGTATATCAACTACCTGCCTCAACAGCCCTATGTCTTTAACGGAACGATTTTGGAGAATCTTCTCCTTGGAGCCAAGGAGGGGACGACTCAGGAAGATATCTTACGAGCAGTCGAGTTGGCAGAGATTCGGGAGGATATTGAGCGCATGCCTCTGAATTATCAGACAGAATTGACTTCGGATGGGGCTGGAATTTCAGGTGGGCAACGGCAGAGAATCGCTCTGGCGCGTGCTCTCTTGACGGATGCACCTGTCTTGATCTTGGACGAGGCGACCAGCAGTCTGGATATCTTGACAGAGAAGCGGATCGTGGATAATCTCATGACACTAGACAAGACCCTTATTTTCATCGCCCACCGCTTGACCATCGCTGAGCGGACAGAGAAGGTTGTTGTCTTGGATCAGGGCAAGATTGTCGAAGAAGGCACCCCTGCAGACTTGCTTGCACAGGATGGCTTTTATGCCCATTTGGTGAATAGCTAGAAAGAGGAGAAGATGAAATCAGAATTTTTAGAAAGTGCGGAGTTTTATAATCGTCGTTACCATAATTTTTCCAGTCGGGTGATTTTACCTATGTCACTTCTGCTCATGTTTTTACTGGGATTTGCAGTTTTTGCAGAGAAAGAGATTAGTTTGTCTACCAGAGCGACTGTCGAACCTAGTCGGATCATTGCCAATATCCAGTCGACTAGCAATCAACGCATTGTGGCAAATTATCTGGAAGAAAACAAACTAGTCAAGCAGGGGGAACTCCTCGTTCAGTACCAGCAAGGTGCGGAAGCTGTCCAGGTTGAGGCATATGCCAGTCAATTGGAGATGTTAAAGGATCAAAAAAAGCAGTTGGGGTATTTGCAATCCAGTTTGAAAGAGGGGAGTGATCAATTTCCAGAGGCGGATAAGTTTGGTTATCAGGAGATGTTTCGAGACTATCTCAGCCAAGCTAGTAGTCTTAGGAGTAATGTTTCTCAGCAAAATGCCAGCATCTCCTCTCAAAATGCGGCAGCAAGTCAGAGCCAGGCCGAGATTGGCAATCTTATCAGTCAAACAGAGGATAAAATTCGAGACTATAAAACAGCAAAGTCAGCGATTGAAAAGGGAGATCAACTGGATAGTCAGAATCCAGCCTACTCTTTTTATCAGACCTATAAAAATCAAGGTGAAGAAGATCCGCAAGCTAAATCGCAGGTTATTGCGCAAGTGGATGCACAAATTGCTCAGCTAGAGTCCAGTCTAGCTACGTATCGTGTACAGTATGCGGGTTCTGGAGCTCAACAGGCTCATGCAACGGGACTGGATAGTCAACTGGAATCGCTCAAATCTCAGCACTTAGTCAAAGTCGGTCAGGAATTAACTCTTTTGGATCAGAAAATTTTGGAGGCGGAATCGGGTAAGAAGGTACAGGGAGGTCTCCTAGATAAAGGGAAGATTACAGCAAGTGAGGATGGGGTGCTTCACCTCAATCCTGAGACTAGTGATTCTACCATGGTCGCAGAAGGAACCCTGCTAGCCCAACTCTACCCATCCTTGGAAAAAGAAGGGAAAACCAAACTCACAGCTTATCTCAGTTCAAAAGATGTTGCTAGAGTCAAGATTGGGGACTCTGTTCGTTATACTACGACTAATGATGCGAAGAATCAAATTTTCCTGGATTCTACGATTACAAGTATCGATGCGACAGCTACAAAGACTGAAAAAGGGAATTTCTTTAAAATTGAGGCGGAGACCCATCTGACTTCTGAGCAGGCTGAAAAACTTCGCTATGGTTTAGAAGGCCGCCTGCAGATGATTACGGGAAAGAAAAGCTATCTCCGTTATTTTTGGGATCAATTTTTGAATAAAGGGTAATATTCGTGTTTTTCAGAGGATAAATGATTTTAAAACTGTAAGAAGAGCTTATCTTGCAGTTTTTCTTTACGCTTAAAATAGGAAAACGTTATTTATTCGTAAAAACCTTGAATTTTCCATGCTTTTGTGGTAGAATGTGCTCAAGTAAAACGAAAGGCGAACTTTAAAATGTCAAAACAACTGATCTATTCGGGAAAAGCCAAGGATATCTATACAACTGAGGATGAAAATCTCATTATTTCAACTTACAAGGACCAAGCAACTGCCTTCAACGGTGTCAAGAAGGAGCAGATTGCGGGCAAGGGAGTGTTAAATAATCAGATTTCATCTTTTATTTTTGAGAAATTAAATGCGGCTGGTGTAGCGACTCATTTTGTGGAGAAACTTTCAGACACGGAACAACTCAATAAAAAGGTGGAGATTATTCCTTTGGAAGTTGTGCTCCGCAACTACACGGCTGGTTCCTTTTCAAAACGTTTTGGCGTAGAAGAAGGTATCGCATTTGAGACTCCAATTGTCGAATTTTACTATAAAAATGACGATTTGGATGATCCTTTTATCAATGATGAGCATGTGAAATTCCTAAAAATTGCGGATGACCAGCAGATTGCTTACTTGAAGGAAGAGACGCGTCGTATCAATGAGCTTTTGAAAGCTTGGTTTGCTGAGATTGGCCTTAAATTGATTGACTTTAAGCTAGAGTTCGGTTTTGACAAGGATGGCAAGATTATCTTGGCAGACGAGTTTTCACCAGATAACTGCCGTTTGTGGGATGCAGATGGCAACCACATGGACAAGGATGTTTTTCGTAGGGGATTGGGAGAACTAACCGACGTTTATGAGATTGTCTGGGAGAAATTGCAGGAATTGAAATAATCTGTTTGCAAGACTCTCAAGTTCGTTTGGTAATATTGCAAGAGCTGAAATAAAGGAATAAGAATTGATGGATAAACGTATTTTTGTTGAGAAAAAGGCTGATTTTCAGGTTAAATCAGAGAGTTTGGTAAGGGAGCTCCAGCACAACTTGGGACTGTCAACTTTGAAAAGTATTCGCATTGTGCAAGTTTATGATGTCTTAGATTTGGCAGAGGACTTGTTTGCACCTGCGGAAAAACACATCTTCTCTGAGCAGGTAACAGACCATGTCTTGGATGAATCAGCCGTGCAGGCGGACCTTGCTAACTATGCTTTCTTTGCCATTGAAAGCCTGCCAGGACAGTTTGACCAGCGTGCAGCTTCTTCACAGGAAGCCTTGCTTTTACTGGGAAGTTCAAGTGATGTAACAGTCAACACAGCCCAGCTTTACTTGGTCAATAAGGATATTGATGCGACTGAGTTGGAAGCAGTCAAGAACTACTTGCTCAACCCAGTTGATTCTCGTTTCAAGGACATCACGACAGGGATTGCCAAGCAGGAATTTTCAGAGTCGGACAAGACCATTCCTAAATTGACTTTCTTTGAAAGTTATACGGCAGAAGACTTTGCTCGCTACAAGGCCGAGCAAGGGATGGCAATGGAAGTGGATGATTTGCTCTTTATCCAAGACTATTTCAAGTCAATCGGGCGCGTGCCAACTGAGACAGAGCTCAAGGTTTTGGACACTTACTGGTCTGACCACTGCCGTCACACGACTTTTGAGACAGAGTTGAAACAGATTGATTTCTCAGCTTCTAAATTCCAAAAGCAATTGCAAGCGACTTATGACAAGTATATTGCCATGCGTGAGGAACTAGGTCGGTCTGAAAAGCCACAAACCTTGATGGATATGGCGACTATTTTCGGTCGTTATGAGCGTGCTAATGGTCGTTTGGACGATATGGAAGTGTCTGACGAAATCAATGCCTGCTCGGTTGAAATCGAAGTGGATGTTGATGGTGTCAAGGAACCTTGGCTCCTTATGTTCAAAAACGAAACCCACAACCACCCAACGGAAATTGAACCATTTGGTGGCGCGGCTACTTGTATCGGTGGCGCCATTCGTGACCCGTTGTCAGGGCGTTCCTACGTTTACCAAGCTATGCGTATCTCAGGTGCTGGTGACATTACAGCGCCGATTTCAGAAACGCGCGCTGGGAAATTGCCACAACAAGTCATTTCGAAAACAGCGGCTCATGGTTATTCTTCGTATGGTAACCAAATTGGTCTGGCGACGACTTACGTTCGTGAATACTTCCACCCAGGTTTTGTAGCCAAACGCATGGAGCTTGGTGCCGTTGTTGGTGCTGCTCCTAAGGGCAATGTAGTCCGTGAGAAACCGGAAGCGGGAGATGTCATTATCCTGCTCGGTGGCAAGACTGGACGTGATGGTGTCGGTGGTGCGACAGGTTCTTCTAAGGTTCAAACAGTTGAGTCTGTAGAGACTGCTGGAGCTGAGGTTCAAAAAGGGAATGCCATCGAAGAACGCAAGATCCAACGCCTTTTCCGTAATGGCGATGTCACTCGTCTCATCAAGAAGTCCAATGACTTTGGAGCAGGTGGTGTCTGTGTGGCTATCGGTGAATTGGCAGATGGTCTTGAAATTGACCTTAACAAGGTTCCTCTTAAATACCAAGGTTTGAACGGTACAGAAATTGCCATTTCTGAATCTCAAGAACGGATGGCAGTTGTGGTGCGTCCTCAAGACGTAGCTGCCTTCGTTGCGGAATGTAATAAAGAAAATATTGATGCTGTTGTTGTGGCAACAGTGACTGAAAAACCAAATCTTGTCATGCACTGGAATGGTGAAACGATTGTCGACTTGGAACGCCGTTTCCTTGATACAAACGGTGTGCGTGTAGTCGTTGATGCCAAGGTTGTGGACAAGGATGTCAAACTCCCAGAAGAACGCACAACAAGTGCTGACACACTTGAAGCAGATACCCTTGCGGTTCTGTCTGATCTCAACCATGCGAGTCAAAAAGGTTTACAAACTATCTTTGACTGCTCGGTCGGTCGTTCAACGGTCAATCACCCACTTGGTGGTCGCTACCAACTCACACCAACTGAGGCATCTGTGCAGAAATTGCCAGTTCAACACGGTGTGACTCACACTGCGTCTGTCATGGCGCAAGGATTCAATCCATACGTGGCAGAATGGTCTCCATATCATGGCGCTGTCTATGCGGTTATCGAAGCGACTGCTCGTCTGGTTGCTGCTGGTGCAAACTGGTCTAAGGCTCGCTTCTCTTACCAAGAGTATTTCGAGCGGATGGACAAACAAGCTGAGCGTTTCGGTCAGCCAGTAGCAGCTCTCCTAGGCTCTATCGAAGCACAAATCCAGCTTGGTTTGCCATCTATCGGTGGTAAGGACTCCATGTCTGGTACTTTTGAAGAATTGACTGTACCGCCAACCTTGGTTGCCTTTGGAGTGACAACAGCAGATAGCCGTAAGGTGCTCTCTCCTGAGTTCAAGACTGCTGGTGAAAATATCTACTACATCCCAGGTCAAGCTCTTTCTGCAGAGATTGATTTTGACTTGATTAAGTCTAATTTTGCCAAGTTTGAAGGCATTCAAAAGGCTCACAAAGTAACATCTGCATCAGCTGTTAAATACGGAGGTGTCCTTGAAAGCTTGGCACTTGCTACCTTTGGGAACCATATTGGTGCAGAGGTGACCTTGCCTGAACTTGAAATAGCCTTGACAGCTCAATTAGGCGGATTTGTCTTCACATCTCCTGAAGAAATCGCTGGAGTGAAGAAAATCGGTCAAACAAGCGCAGACTTTACACTCGTTGTCAACGGTGTGAAGTTAGATGGACAGAAACTTGACAGTGCCTTCCAAGGGAAACTGGAAGAAGTTTACCCCACTGAATTTGCCCAAGCTAAAGAATTGGAAGAAGTGCCAGCTGTCGCTTCTGACGCAGTCATCAAAGCCAAGGAAACTATTGAAAAACCGGTGGTTTACATCCCAGTATTCCCAGGAACCAACTCAGAATATGACTCAGTTAAGGCCTTTGAAAAAGAAGGTGCAGAGGTTAACTTGGTGCCATTCGTGACCTTGAATGAAGAGGCTATTGTCAAGTCAGTTGAAACTATGGTTGACAATATCGGCAAGGCTAATATCCTTTTCTTCGCGGGTGGTTTCTCAGCTGCGGATGAGCCGGATGGATCAGCTAAGTTTATCGTCAACATCCTGCTCAATGAAAAAGTGCGTGTAGCTATTGATAGCTTTATCGCTCGTGGTGGCTTGATTATCGGTATCTGTAATGGGTTCCAGGCCTTGGTCAAATCAGGTCTTCTTCCATACGGGAACTTCGAGGATGCTAACAGTACTAGCCCAACCCTCTTCTACAATGATGCCAACCAGCACGTGGCTAAGATGGTGGAAACTCGAATTGCCAATACCAACTCGCCATGGTTGGCTGGAGTGCAAGTGGGCGATATCCATGCCATCCCAGTATCGCACGGTGAAGGGAAGTTTGTTGTGACGGCCGAGGAATTTGCGGAGCTCCGCGACAATGGCCAAATCTTTAGCCAATACGTTGACTTTGACGGCAAACCAAGTATGGATTCTAAGTACAATCCGAATGGTTCTGTAAATGCCATCGAAGGAATTACCAGCAAGAATGGTCAAATCATCGGTAAGATGGGACACTCAGAACGTTATGAAGACGGTCTTTTCCAAAACATCCCAGGAAATAAAGACCAGCACCTGTTTGCGTCGGCTGTACGTTATTTCACAGGGAAATAAAAGGTATAAAAAATGACATACGAAGTAAAATCTCTTAATGAAGAATGTGGTGTATTTGGTATCTGGGGCCACCCAGATGCTGCCAAATTGACCTATTTTGGACTCCATAGTCTTCAGCACCGTGGTCAGGAGGGGGCAGGAATCCTCTCCAATGACCATGGACAATTGAAGCGTCATCGTGATATGGGGCTTTTATCAGAAGTTTTCAAAAATCCTGCTAATTTGGATAAATTGACAGGGACTGGAGCGATTGGACACGTGCGCTATGCGACTGCGGGAGAAGCTTCTGTAGACAATATCCAACCTTTCCTTTTCCGCTTTCACGATATGCAGTTTGGTTTGGCTCATAATGGGAATCTGACCAATGCTGAATCGCTCAAGCAAGAATTGGAACAAAGAGGGGCAATCTTTAGCTCGACTTCTGATTCAGAAATCTTGGCTCACTTGATTCGCCGTAGCCACAATCCAAACCTGATGGGTAAAATTAAGGAAGCGCTCAGTCTTGTTAAAGGTGGTTTTGCTTATCTCTTGATGTTTGAGGACAAGTTGATTGCTGCGCTTGATCCTAATGGCTTCCGTCCACTTTCTATTGGGAAAATGGCAAACGGAGCGGTGGTGGTTTCGTCAGAAACCTGTGCTTTTGAAGTTATTGGTGCTGAGTGGATTCGCGATGTAAAACCAGGAGAGATTGTAATCTTAGATGACAATGGGATTCAGTACGATAGCTATACGAATGATACCCAGTTGGCGATTTGCTCTATGGAGTATATTTATTTTGCTCGTCCTGACTCTAATATCCATGGTGTCAACGTCCATACGGCTCGCAAACGTATGGGAGCCCAATTAGCGCGTGAATTCAAGCACGAAGCGGATATCGTCGTCGGTGTGCCAAATTCATCACTCAGCGCAGCTATGGGATTTGCAGAAGAATCTGGTCTGCCAAATGAAATGGGTCTCATCAAAAACCAATACACGCAACGCACCTTTATCCAACCGACTCAAGAATTGCGGGAGCAAGGAGTGCGGATGAAACTGTCTGCTGTTTCGGGCGTTGTCAAAGGCAAACGTGTGGTCATGATTGATGATTCCATTGTTCGTGGGACGACCTCTCGCCGTATCGTTCAGCTTTTGAAAGAAGCAGGTGCGTCTGAGGTTCACGTTGCCATTGGTAGTCCAGCGCTGGCTTATCCATGTTTCTACGGGATTGATATCCAGACGCGTCAGGAGTTGATTGCGGCCAATCATACGGTCGAAGAAACTCGCCAAATCATTGGTGCGGATAGCCTGACCTATCTTTCGATTGATGGCTTGATTGATTCGATTGGTATTGAAACAGATGCGCCGAATGGTGGTCTCTGTGTCGCTTACTTTGACGGCGATTATCCAACACCTCTTTATGACTATGAGGAAGACTATCGTAGAAGTTTGGAAGAAAAGACCAGTTTTTACAAATAGGCGGATGAAGGCTCTCCATTAAAGGAAAGGAAGAGGAAAAAAGATGACAAATAAAAATGCTTATGCTCCACGTCTCGCTACTGACTAAAAGCTAAAGCATTTGTCAGTAGACGCTTTGCCCTATGGGACCAAAGCTAGAGCCCTGACTAGTATTTTTAGATAAAATAATTGTTTATCTAAAAATACGTCGCAATCTTCTCAAAGAAAAGGAAAAATAAAATGGCAAATAAAAATGCGTACGCCCAGTCGGGTGTAGATGTTGAAGCGGGTTATGAAGTTGTTGAGCGGATCAAAAAGCACGTGGCTCGCACGGAGCGTGCGGGTGTCATGGGAGCTCTTGGTGGTTTCGGTGGCATGTTTGACCTCTCAAAAACAGGTGTCAAAGAGCCCGTCTTGATCTCAGGGACTGATGGTGTCGGAACCAAGCTCATGCTGGCCATCAAATACGACAAGCACGATACCATCGGTCAGGACTGTGTGGCCATGTGTGTCAATGATATCATCGCTGCAGGTGCGGAGCCTCTTTACTTCCTTGACTATGTGGCGACAGGGAAGAATGAACCAGCTAAACTAGAACAAGTGGTTGCTGGTGTGGCAGAAGGTTGTGTGCAGGCAGGCGCTGCTCTCATCGGTGGGGAAACGGCTGAAATGCCTGGTATGTATGGCGAAGATGACTACGACTTGGCTGGTTTTGCAGTCGGTGTGGCTGAAAAATCTCAAATCATTGACGGTTCAAAAGTGGCAGAAGGTGATGTTCTTCTCGGACTTGCGTCAAGTGGGATTCACTCAAATGGTTACTCACTTGTCCGTCGTGTCTTTGCCGACTATACAGGTGAGGAAGTCTTGCCAGAATTGGAAGGCAAGAAACTCAAGGAGGTCCTTCTTGAGCCGACTCGTATCTATGTCAAGGCTGTCTTGCCACTCATCAAGGAAGAGTTGGTCAATGGAATTGCCCACATCACAGGTGGTGGATTTATCGAAAATGTCCCTCGCATGTTTGCAGCTGACTTGGCTGCAGAGATTGAGGAAAGCAAAGTTCCAGTCCTCCCGATTTTCAAAGCCCTTGAAAAATACGGTGAAATTAAGCATGAAGAAATGTTTGAAATCTTCAATATGGGTGTGGGACTCATGCTGGCAGTTAGCCCTGAAAATGTAGGTCGTGTCAAGGAATTGTTGGATGAACCAGTCTATGAAATTGGTCGCATCGTCAAGAAAGAAAACGAAAGTGTCATCATCAAATGAAAAAAATAGCGGTTTTTGCATCTGGTAATGGCTCAAATTTTCAGGTGATTGCCGAAGAATTTCCGGTGGAGTTTGTCTTTTCAGACCATCGTGATGCCTATGTGCTGGAACGTGCAGACAAGCTCGGCGTCCTGTCCTATGCTTTTGAACTCAAGGAGTTTGAGAACAAGGCGGACTACGAAGCAGCTCTTGTCGAGCTCTTGGAAGAACACCAGATTGACTTGGTTTGTCTCGCAGGCTATATGAAAATCGTTGGGCCAACTTTGCTCGCTGCTTACGAGGGTCGGATCATTAACATTCATCCAGCCTACCTACCAGAATTTCCAGGCGCTCATGGTATTGAGGACGCTTGGAATGCTGGTGTTGCTGAGAGTGGCGTCACCATTCACTGGGTGGACTCAGGTGTGGACACAGGCAAGGTCATCAAACAAGTCCGTGTTCCACGTCTAGCTGATGATACCATCGAAAGCTTTGAAGCTCGGATTCATGAGGCAGAGTACAAGTTGTATCCAGAGGTTATTAGAGAATTGTTGGATAAGTAAATGAAAGGAAATAACATGACTAAACGCGCCTTAATCAGCGTCTCAGACAAAGCGGGCATTGTTGAATTTGCCCAAGAACTCAAAAAACTTGGTTGGGATATCATCTCGACAGGTGGGACAAAGGTTGCCCTTGATAATGCTGGGGTGGAGACCATTGCGATCGACGATGTGACTGGCTTCCCAGAAATGATGGACGGTCGCGTCAAGACTCTTCATCCAAATATCCACGGTGGTCTCCTTGCTCGTCGTGACCTTGATAGCCACCTTGAGGCAGCTAAGGACAACAAAATTGAGTTGATCGACCTTGTCGTAGTCAACCTTTACCCATTCAAGGAAACGATCCTCAAACCAGACGTGACGTACGCTGACGCAGTTGAAAACATCGATATCGGTGGGCCATCTATGCTTCGTTCAGCAGCTAAAAACCATGCCAGCGTGACAGTTGTGGTAGACCCTGCTGATTACGCTATTGTTCTTGAAGAATTATCAGCAAATAGTGAAACTACTTATGAAACTCGCCAACGTTTGGCGGCCAAGGTTTTCCGTCACACAGCAGCTTATGACGCCTTGATTGCAGAGTATTTCACAGCTCAAGTGGGTGAAGCAAAACCAGAAAAGCTCACTTTGACCTATGACCTCAAGCAACCAATGCGTTATGGGGAAAATCCTCAGCAGGATGCGGACTTCTACCAAAAAGTTTTGCCGACAGACTACTCAATTGCATCAGCGAAACAGCTCAACGGTAAGGAATTGTCCTTCAACAATATCCGCGACGCTGATGCGGCCATTCGTATTATTCGTGATTTCAAAGACCGTCCAACCGTTGTGGCTTTGAAACACATGAACCCATGTGGAATTGGTCAAGCTGACGACATTGAGACTGCTTGGGATTATGCTTATGAGTCTGACCCAGTGTCTATCTTTGGTGGAATTGTCGTCCTTAACCGTGAGATGGATGCTGCGACAGCTGAGAAGATGCACGGCATTTTCCTTGAAATCATCATTGCACCGAGCTATACGGATGAAGCGCTAGCCATTTTGACCAACAAAAAGAAAAACTTGCGTATCCTTGCCTTGCCATTTGATGCCCAAGACGCTAGCGAGGTGGAAGCAGAATACACAGGTGTAGTAGGTGGACTTCTGGTGCAAAACCAAGACGTAGTCAAAGAAAGCCCAGCTGACTGGCAAGTGGTGACCAAACGTCAGCCAACTGAGACAGAAGCGACTGCCCTTGAATTTGCTTGGAAAGCTATCAAGTATGTCAAATCAAACGGTATCATCATCACCAACGACCACATGACACTTGGTGTTGGCCCTGGCCAAACCAACCGTGTGGCTTCGGTCCGTATTGCTATTGACCAAGCTAAAGATCGTCTGGACGGTGCTGTTCTTGCTTCAGATGCCTTCTTCCCATTTGCGGATAACGTGGAAGAAATCGCTAAAGCAGGTATCAAAGCCATCATCCAACCAGGTGGATCCGTCCGTGACCAAGAATCTATTGAAGCAGCGGACAAATATGGCTTGACCATGATTTTCACAGGCGTGAGACATTTTAGACATTAAGAACGTAAAGGAAAGAAAACAGTTTCTTTCCTTTTTTGCGTAAAAATGCAGAGCGAAACAAGATTATAACGAACGTTTGTGGTATAATATTAGTAAATAATTCGCAAAAGAGGTTGAGAAATGAAACTGCTTGTTGTCGGTTCGGGTGGTCGTGAACATGCCATTGCTAAGAAGTTGCTGGAGTCTAACGGTGTTGAAAAGGTCTTTGTAGCTCCTGGGAATGACGGGATGACTCTGGATGGTTTGGAATTGGTAAATATCTCTATTTCCGAACATTCTAAATTGATTGAGTTTGCAAAAGCCAACGATATTGCTTGGAGCTTTATCGGGCCAGATGATGCCCTTGCGGCTGGTATCGTGGATGACTTTAATAAAGCTGGTCTCAAAGCTTTTGGTCCGACAAGATTAGCAGCGGAGCTGGAGTGGTCCAAGGATTTTGCTAAGGAAATCATGGTCAAATATGACGTTCCGACAGCAGCCTATGGCACATTCTCAGATTTTGAGGAAGCTAAGGTCTATATCGAAAAGCAGGGTGCGCCTATCGTGGTCAAGGCGGATGGTTTGGCCCTTGGAAAAGGTGTCGTTGTTGCGGAAACGGTTGAGCAAGCGGTCGAAGCCGCTCACGAGATGCTTTTGGACAATAAATTTGGTGACTCAGGTGCGCGTGTGGTCATCGAGGAGTTTCTTGAAGGTGAGGAATTTTCACTCTTTGCCTTTGTTAATGGCGACAAGTTCTACATCATGCCAACAGCCCAGGATCACAAACGTGCCTATGATGGCGACAAGGGGCCTAACACGGGTGGTATGGGTGCCTATGCGCCAGTTCCTCACTTGCCAGAGAGCGTGGTTGCCACAGCGGTTGACACCATTGTAAAGCCAGTCCTCGAAGGGATGATTAAAGAAGGGCGTCCTTATCTGGGAGTTCTTTACGCAGGTCTTATCTTGACAGCTGATGGCCCTAAGGTCATCGAGTTTAACGCTCGCTTCGGAGATCCTGAAACTCAGATTATCCTACCTCGTTTGACATCTGATTTTGCACAAAATATTACGGATATCCTCGATGGCAAGGAGCCAAATATCACATGGACGGACAAGGGTGTGACTCTGGGTGTGGTTGTCGCATCAAACGGCTACCCGCTAGACTATGAAAAAGGTGTTGAATTGCCAGCAAAAACCGAGGGCGACATCATCACTTACTATGCCGGAGCTAAGTTTTCGGAAAATAGTAGAGCACTGCTCTCAAACGGTGGACGTGTCTACATGCTAGTTACCACAGCAGACAATGTCAAAGAAGCCCAAAGTACCATCTACCAAGAGCTCGCCCAACAAAAAACAGAAGGCCTCTTTTACCGAACAGATATCGGAAGCAAGGCAATTAAGTAACGATATAAGAATAACGCGACGAAGTCGCCAAATACGATAATGGTTGCATAACTTGCGAGCATTAGCGAGCAATAAAATAACAATCACCGCCATTGTGAAAGAACAATTGGATTATAAGCTAATCGTTTAGGGAAATCGGAAGACCTTGGGCTTCCGATTTAGGCATGAGACACCTTTGGTGGCCGCTGCCGTCCCTCACAACCTAAGGTGATTGTTGAAAGGAAGACAAAGGAGAAAAAATGAAACCAGTAATTTCCATCATCATGGGCTCAAAATCCGACTGGGCAACCATGCAAAAAACAGCAGAAGTTCTAGACCGCTTCGGTGTAGCTTACGAAAAGAAAGTTGTCTCTGCCCACCGTACACCAGACCTCATGTTCAGACATGCAGAAGAAGCCCGCAGTCGCGGCATAAAGGTCATCATCGCAGGTGCTGGTGGTGCCGCGCATTTGCCAGGAATGGTCGCAGCCAAAACAACCCTTCCTGTCATCGGTGTACCTGTCAAATCGCGCGCTCTTAGTGGCGTGGATTCGCTCTACTCTATCGTACAGATGCCAGGTGGCGTGCCTGTTGCGACGATGGCTATCGGTGAAGCAGGAGCGACAAATGCGGCCCTCTTTGCCCTCCGTCTCCTTTCAGTAGAAGATCAGGCTATCGCAATAGCGTTAGCAGATTATGCAGGAGAGCAAGGAAAAATCGCAGAGGAGTCTACCAATGAGCTCATCTAAAACAATCGGAATTATCGGTGGTGGTCAGCTGGGGCAGATGATGGCCATTTCTGCTATCTACATGGGACACAAGGTTATCGCGCTGGATCCTGTGGCGGATTGCCCAGCCTCTCGCGTGGCGGAGATCATCGTGGCACCTTATAACGATGTGGGCGCCTTGCGTCAGTTGGCTGAGCGATGCGATGTCCTCACCTATGAGTTTGAAAATGTCGATGCTGATGGTTTGGATGCGGTTATCAAGGAAGGTCAGCTCCCTCAAGGGACAGATCTGCTCCGCATTTCCCAAAATCGTATTTTTGAAAAGAACTTCCTCTCAAACAAGGCTCAAGTCACTGTGGCACCTTACAAGGTTGTGACTTCAAGCCAAGACTTGGCAGACATCGACCTATCGAAAAACTATGTCCTCAAGACCGCGACTGGTGGTTACGATGGGCATGGACAAAAGATTATTCGCTCGGAAGCAGATTTGGAAGAAGCCTATGCGCTGGCTGATTCTGCAGACTGTGTCTTGGAAGAATTTGTCAACTTTGACCTTGAGATTTCTGTCATTGTATCAGGGAATGGCAAGGAAGTTACGGTTTTCCCAGTTCAGGAAAATATCCATCGCAACAATATCCTGTCCAAGACCATCGTGCCAGCCCGCATTTCAGAAAGTCTAGCTGAAAAAGCCAAAGCTATGGCTGTGCGAATCGCAGAACAGCTTAATCTGTCTGGAACTCTTTGTGTGGAAATGTTTGCGACAGCTGACGACATCATTGTCAATGAAATTGCCCCACGTCCACACAACTCTGGACATTACTCTATCGAAGCCTGCGACTTTTCTCAGTTTGATACCCATATTCTCGGCGTTTTCGGAGCACCACTGCCAGCTATCAAACTGCATGCTCCAGCTGTTATGCTCAATGTCCTCGGCCAGCATGTCGAGGGTGCTGAAAAGTATGTCGCAGAAAATCCAAGCGCCCACCTCCACCTGTATGGTAAAATAGAAGCGAAGCACAACCGCAAGATGGGGCATGTGACTTTGTTTAGTGATGTGCCGGATAGTGTGGTTGAGTTTGGGGAGGGGATTGATTTTTGAAATGACAGAAGAATTTGATGAATTGCTAGATGATGAAATAACGACCGTAACACTGACTTATACGGACGATTTGGTTGTTCCAGAGATTTCGGATAGAGAGGGGATTCATATTTTAGAGAGAGCTGGCAATCAGCTAGTCTTAGAATATTCTTGTTCCGTGAAGGAAGTTAAGGATTATCTGAGTAGTTACGGCCTGCCTAGACATCCCGAGAGAATTTCATTTGAATTTTCTATACATGAAGACTCAGAAAATGATAATCTTTAAAGTTAAATGGAGACCAGTTTATGATTCAAATCATCGTAAACGCTTTTGTGGAGGAAGGAAAAGAAATCGCCGTTGTGGAAGTGCTCTTTGCCAGTGCCGACCATGAAAAAGTAAAAGCCAATATCAGGAATTAAAGATTCAATATCCAAACAATTATCTGGCTATCTATGATTCGCCATTGGATACAGATCTAAGTAGCTTACCACACTATCCGTCGGTTGTGACAAGCAAGGAGGAGTTTAATTAGTCTATGAAAACCATCGGTCTGATTGGTGGTATGAGTTGGGAAAGCACCACATCTTACTACCAAATCATCAACAAAACCATCAAAAAAGAGCTGGGTGGCTTGCATTCAGCCAAGATTCTACTTTATAGTGTTGATTTTGCAGAGATTGAGCATTATCAGGCAGTTGGAGACTGGGAGAAAAGCGGTCAACTTTTGACAGATATTGCTAAGCGCTTGGAGCAAGCTGGTGCGGATTTCATCGTTATTTGTACCAACACTATGCACAAGGTTGCTCCGCAGATACAAGAAAAGATTACGATTCCAATCTTGCATATTGCGCAGGCAACTGCGCAGGCCTTGTTGGCTGACGGTATTCAAAAAGTCGGCCTCCTAGGGACCAAGTACACCATGACTCAAGATTTTTACAAGGAGAAATTAATAGAGTCTGGGTTAGAAGTGCTGATTCCAGACCAAGCTGGTATTACAGAGGTTAATCGGATTATTTATGATGAGCTCTGCCTAGGGGACATCAAAGAAAGCTCAAAGCAGACTTATCTTACCGTTATAGATGATTTGAAAAAAGCAGGCGCTGAAGCTGTTATCTTGGGGTGTACCGAGATTGGTCTCCTCGTCAAGCAATCCGACACCGACCTGCCTCTCTATGACACAACAGTGATTCATGCAGAGAAAGCGGCGGAGTGGGCGGTTAATAAAAGATTATAGAAGACAAGTGCAATCGTAAGGTAGGGCGTGTGACAGTGTTGAGTTTTGGGAAAGAATTGATTTTTAGGAGTTGAAGTAATAAAAGTGGAGAAAGTTATGGATTTATTATTGATAGATAATTCAAATATTTTTATTGAAGTAAAAAATCTTGTAGGCCAAGATGGAAGATTTGATTATGATAAATTTGTAAGGAATTATACAAACTTTAAAAATCAGAAAAAGATTTTAGTTGGATCTACGCCTCCGAAGAGTGATGAGTTTTGGTCAACTATGAGGAGTAAAGGTTTTGATGTATATACTTATGAGCGTAAACAAAATGGAGAAAAAGCAGTTGATTCAAAAATAATTGCCAAAGGTGTGTCATTTATTGTTCAACAAAACCATTCTGCAACAGTGAATCTTTTAAGTGGAGATTTTGACATGTTTCCTCTTATTGAAGAAGCTTTGGAGAAGAATTGGAGAGTTAATTTATGGTCTTGGAAAGATAGTTTAAGTAATGAGTACTTGGATATTAAGGAAATCGCAATTAAATATCTTGATGATGTAGCAGAAGATTTAATTTATTTTAATCGTGATATTGATGGATATTATGAAAAAGAATATTTAAAAGAAAGAGAGATTCGTCTTGCAAGGGAAAAACAGGAGCGAGAATTTAACCAGACTAAGCAGGACGCTAAAAATCAAATCTCTGGTCTATGTTACGTAGATAAAAATATCTATTTGGAGCGAATTGACACATTAGTTGATTTTGAAAGAATTTCAGAAATTAAGAAGATTGTTTCTGTTGCTCAATCGGAAGATTTAAAACTGAAAAACGAAGCAATCGAAAAAGAAGCTGAACAGAGACGGCAGAAAGAAGAGCAGAAAAAACTTGATAAAGAAGCTAAAAAACAAAAAATTAAAGAATTTATAAAAGAAAATCAGGGCAGGATTGTAACGGGAGTTGTCACATTTGCTGGATTTATTGCCTATACTATTAATAAAATAAAAAAATAATATGTCTTTATATATAACTATATCAGGAGATACAAAGCATATAGAATGAAAAGGTTACTATGATATAACTCATTGTTAATGCATTTGTTGAAAAAGATAAGACTGGGGCAGTCGTCGAAGTATTGTATGCTAGTAGCAATCACGAAAAGGTGAAGCTAAGTATGAAGAGCTAGTTGCACAATATCCTAAAAACTATTTAGCCATCTATGATCTACCGTTAGATACGTATTTGACCACACTAGATCACTACCCATCTGTATGAATTGGAAAAGAAGAATTTGAGGAGAAAACAGATTATGAGACTTAAGCAAATGAAAATTAAAAATTTTCGCGGTTATAAAGATGAAACAATTGTTGATTTTGATAATTTGACAGCTTTTATAGGTAAGAATGATGCAGGGAAATCAACAATTTTAGAAGCATTAGAAATCTTTTTTAATAACAAATTAGTTGTTTGTGAGAGAGATGATTTATCTGTTGGATCGGATTCAGATTCTATTTTTATAACATGTATTTTTGATGAATTACCAGATGAGATAGTAGTTGATGCTTCTTCTAAAACAAGCTTGGAAGATGAAAATCTTTTGAATTCGAATGGTGATTTGGAAATTAAAAAAACTTTCAAATGTTCATCTGCAAAACCAAAACCGGAGACGAAAATTATTTGTAATCATCCTATAGATGATAACTACAATGATCTGTTATTGTTAAAACAAGCTGATCTAAAAAAGCGTGCGGTTGATTTAGGTATTGATGAGGATAAATACGATAAAAGAAGTAATGTCTCTATTCGACAGGCGATTTTATCTTCTAAAAGTGATTTAATAATTAAAGAGGTTGAATTAGAAGTTACAAAAGAGGATGCAAAAAAAGTATATGGAGTAATTGAGACTTTTTTACCAATTTATGCTTTGTTTCAATCAGATCGAAGTAGCTCAGATTCAGATAAAGAAATTGCGGATCCTATGTCTGTTGCGGTATCTCAAGCATTACAAGAGTTGCAAACTGAGATTAATAAAATAAAAAGTGAAGTTCAACGGAAAGCAATTGAAACTGCAGGACGTACATTAGCTAAGTTGCAAGAGATGGATGAGGATTTGGCTGCTTCTCTAATTCCAGAGTTTAAATCAGAGCCTAAGTTTGATTCGCTTTTTAAATTATCAATAAAATCGGATGATGATATATCTATCAATAAAAGAGGAAGTGGAGTTCGTCGTTTAATTCTCCTAAATTTCTTTCGGGCAGAGGCAGAAAGAAAATTATCAGAAGCAGAGAGGAATAAGAGCATAATTTATGCTTTTGAAGAACCAGAGACTTCTCAACACCCATCGCATCAAAAATTACTCATAGAAGCTTTTCTAGAGTTAGCATCCAAGGAAAATACTCAAATAATTTTAACAACCCATACTCCAGCTCTAGGTGGACTATTACCAACTGCTAGTCTTCGATTAGTAGAAAAATCGGATAAGTCACAAGTTAGTAGTGGAGGTGATGAGGTTTTACAAAAAATCACAGAAACTTTAGGTGTTTTACCGGATCCAATTTCAAAAGAAACAAAGGCATTAATTTTAATAGAAGGTAAAACAGATATAATTTTCTTTAATCATTTATGCAAGGTTTTAAAAGAAAGTGGAGAAATAGACAGGACTTTTCAGGAGGCAAATATCGCACTAGTACCTACTGGTGGTTGTGATAATTTAAAATCTTGGATTACAATGAGGACTGTAGATCAGTTTGGTCTTCCTTTTGGAATATTTTTAGATTCAGATAGAATTTCTCCCGCCAATCGAACAAAAAATACTTCTACCGTTGAAAAGAATAGAAAACATGGAAGAACTGCATTTTGTACTCGAAAACGTGAGGCTGAAAATTATCTTCATCCAGATATCTTTGATGGGCACGTAAATATAACTGATTATAACGATGTGAAAGAGGAGGTTAAGAATTTTAATCAAACTAATGAAAATAAGGTTTTACAAAATAACTGGCCAAAGATGACAGTAGACCAAATTCATGAACAAGAAAAATATATAGATGAAGACGGTATAGAACATTTTGAATTAACAGAAATTGTCAAAGAGTTTTTATCTTTAGTTGAGTAATAAGGGGAAAAGGTTATGAATTTATGGTTAATACAGGAAAATCATTAGAGGATTATGCCCAGTATGTATATTCTCGCTTACTAGAATTGAATGATTATGAAAATACATTAGTATCAACAAAAGTAACCATTAAAGGTCAGAGTGGAGCAACTAATGAATTTGATGTTTACTATCAATTCACACATTTAAATATAGAGTGTAGAGTAGCTATAGAATGTAAAGATTGGAAAAATAAAGTGTCAATAAAGGAAATACGTGATTTTTCTACAAAGCTACAAGATGTTGGATTGGGTAATATAATTGGAATAATGATTTCAAAGGTTGGTTTTCAAGAAGGAACAAAAATTTTTGCAGAATCAAACGGTATTAAATTGATGACGGTTGACGAACTGCCGACAATAGTAGACATAGTGTCTAGAACAATTAAAAAAGGATTCTTGCCTGATGAGAAAGTACAGGGGGAACCCTTTTGGATGTTGATGGAACAACGTAATGGAGAAGTTACAGGATCGTTTTATCAATATCCAAATATACAAGATTCACATGTAACATTACCGTTATTTTATTCAAAAAAGATGGCTCAATATTATTATGACAATGTACCTGACAAAGAGAATTATTGTATACGTGGAGTTTCTAATTTCCAATTGAGAAGCCTTATTAGGTTAGCTGAACTACAATCTTTACAATTTATATTATTTCCTTTCCCGTATTCTTTAGATGGTGTAGATTTAAATGAATTCCCTGGAATTATCGTATCTTCTGACGTTATAAAGAATGATTACTTATGATCTTAAATTAAGGAGAAAAACAACATGATCAACCGATACTCTCGCCCTGAGATGGCGAATATTTGGAGTGAAGAAAATAAATACCGTGCTTGGCTTGAGGTGGAAATCTTGGCTGATGAGGCATGGGCTGAGTTGGGAGAAATCCCTAAGGAAGATGTGGCTTTGATTCGCGAAAAAGCGGACTTTGACATTGACCGTATTTTGGAGATTGAGCAGGAGACTCGCCACGATGTGGTGGCTTTCACACGTGCAGTTTCTGAGACGCTTGGTGAAGAGCGCAAGTGGGTCCACTATGGTTTGACCTCTACCGACGTGGTGGATACTGCCTATGGTTACCTTTATAAGCAAGCCAATGACATCATCCGTTGTGACCTTGAAAACTTCACCAATATCATCGCTGACAAGGCTAAGGAACACAAGTTCACCATCATGATGGGGCGTACCCACGGTGTGCACGCTGAGCCGACAACTTTTGGTCTGAAATTGGCAACTTGGTACAGCGAAATGAAACGTAACATTGAGCGTTTCGAACATGCGGCTGCTGGTGTGGAAGCTGGTAAGATTTCTGGTGCGGTTGGTAACTTTGCCAACATTCCACCATTTGTAGAGCAATACGTCTGCGACAAGCTTGGTATCCGTGCTCAAGAAATCTCTACACAGGTCCTTCCTCGTGACCTTCATGCTGAGTACTTTGCAGTTCTTGCTAGCATCGCGACTTCCATCGAGCGCATGGCGACTGAGATCCGTGGTCTGCAAAAATCTGAACAACGTGAAGTAGAAGAATTCTTTGCCAAGGGGCAAAAAGGTTCTTCAGCAATGCCTCACAAACGCAACCCTATCGGTTCTGAAAACATGACAGGTCTTGCGCGTGTTATCCGTGGTCATATGGTGACAGCTTATGAGAATGTTGCTCTCTGGCACGAGCGTGATATTTCCCACTCATCAGCTGAGCGTATCATCACACCAGATACGACCATTTTGATCGACTACATGCTCAACCGTTTTGGAAATATCGTCAAAAACTTGACGGTCTTCCCAGAAAACATGATCCGCAACATGAACTCTACGTTTGGTCTGATCTTTAGCCAACGTGCTATGTTGACCTTGATTGAAAAAGGCATGACGCGTGAACAAGCCTACGACTTGGTGCAACCAAAAACAGCCCACTCTTGGGACAACCAAGTAGACTTCAAACCGCTTCTCGAAGCAGATCCAGAAGTGACATCACGCCTCACTCAAGAGGAGATCGATGAAATCTTCAACCCTGCATACTACACCAAACGAGTGGATGATATCTTTGAACGTATCGGACTTGGTGACTAATCATAAAATAAAAAAGCGAGATTCAATCTCGCTTTTTCGTATTCTCTTAGAAGAATCTTAGTCTTCTTTTCTCTTAGTCAGTCCGTAGGCTGCTAGAGTCGCCATGAGGCCTGCTGCGACCAAGCCTGCAGAATCTTGACTTCCTGTTGCAGGGAGTTGTTTTTCATCTGCTTTGGCAGTAGTTGGTGCAGTTTGCTCAGCTTTCTCAACGGCAGTGCCGACTTCAACAACTTGAGTGACCGTTTCCTGTGTTACCACGCTATTGACAAGCGTTCTTTCTTCTTTTCCATCAGCAGTAGTGCTTACAGAGTAGAAGGCAGTACGGTGGCCGTTAGCCCCTTTAGTAACAACTTGCGTTTGTCCTTTTGGTAATTGAGGATTTTCACGTGTCACAGTAGTGAATGGAATTTCTTCCTCTTGGATATCCAGTCTTGGTTTTGTTTCTGCGGCTGGAGCAAGACCGTGTTCGTCTCCTACATGGGTTACAAGGGTTCCGACTTCAATAACTTGGGTCACTGCTTCTTGAGTCACAAGGCTATCTACAAGAGTTTTCACTTCCTTACCGTCAGCACTAGTGCTCACAGAGTAGTAATGACTGCGACGACCGTTAGCGCCTTTAGTAACGACTTGAGTCTTCCCTTTGAGCAAGAGTGGATTTTCACGTGTTACGGTAGTGAACGGAATCTCTTCCTCTTGGATGTCCAGTCTTGGTTTTGCCTCTACGGCTGGAGCAAGACCGTGTTCATCTCCTTTGTGAGTAATAGGGGCGCCGATTTCAACCACTTGGGTCACAGGTTCTTTGGTTACTTGGCTATCTAGAACCGTTTCTGTTTGTTTCCCATTTTCAGTAAGGACAGAGATGTAATGAGTGCGTTCGCCCTCTACACCTGGTGTGATGATTTTTTCCTGACCAGCTGGGAGATTCGGATTTTCCTTCTTGATAACTTCAAATGGAATCTTTTCTGTTCTTGTGATGAGTTCCGGTTTGGTTTCAACATTGGCAGCTAGTTCATTTTCATCGAGGCTTCCTGAGTGGGTTGCTGCTGGTTTAAGGCCTAGGCGGGCTGCTTTGAGTTTGGCTACGAGAGCGTCTAACTCGGCTTGTTTGTTACGGTTGAGGTTGTAGTTGAGAGCTTCTTTAGCTGCATTTAAGGCGTCCAAGCTTTCCTTGCTGTATCCATCCAAGCTTGCAGGGATTTGAGCAAGTTCCTCACGGAGAGCATTGTAGTCAGCGCGGAAGTAGTCTTTGTTATTGTCTGCAAAGGCAGTCATGAGTTCAAAAATTTCTTCTTCCTTGTACTCAGCACTTGGTCTGTCTGCCCAGATAGCAAGCATGCTTCCGACGGTTGGAAGGTCTACCTCAGGATATTTGGTAGATGCAAGCTGGTTAAATGGTGTTTTTTTAGTATTTTCAATTGCTTTTTTGAGGAAACCACCACCATCTTCAGGTTTCTGGCCGAGAATGTAGTACCAGTCTCCGTTGGTGTTAAGGAATTTGTAGCCTTTGCTTGCCAGGTACTGAGGAGATGCAAGGTTGTAACCCCACCATCCCTTAGACCAGTAAGAGATGATGACATCCTTGTCAAACTCAACATCATCCTTGTCCTCGTAGTAGAAACCATCGTTGAAGGCCATTGGTTGAAGGCCTCTTTCTTTGGCCATGGCAGCAAGGGTGTTAGAGTACTCAGCAAACTTGCCATAGAGTCCATACCATTTGAGGTAATACCAGCCTTGCGCATTGGTAGCATCATTGGCATATTCGTCTGTACCGTAGTTGAAGATCTTAGTTTTGCCTGCAAAGAAGTCCATGTACTTGCCGATGAGGGCTTTGACAAAGTTCATCGCCTCTTCGTTTTCAAGGTCCATGGTTGTTTTAGAAACCTTGTCAAAGTTGGCTTGAGGATTCTTGATTCCAAGTTTTTCCATAGCGACGAGCATGGCATCCATGTGACCTGGGCTGTCGATTGCTGGGATGAGTCCGAGGCCTTTTGATTTTGCGTACTCGATCAATTCAGTGATTTCAGCTTGACTAAGAGTAGTTCCGTTTGGATCATCGTAGTAAGTTTTTGTTCCTTCGATGATGGCCTTCTTGACATCATCGCTTGCATAAGTTTTGCCATTAGCTGTGATGGTCATGTCATCAAGGAGGAAGCGAAGTCCATCGTTTCCTAGGAGAAGATGCACATCAGAGTAGCCGAGCTCGCTCGCTTTGTCTACGATACGTTTGAGTTGGTCGAGCGTGAAGTACTTACGTCCGGCATCGATGGAGATTACCTTGTTCTTGGCAAGTTTTTCAACTTCACGTTTCGCGTCTTCTTCTTTTTGAGCTTCTGGTGTGAAGGTCAAATTGCTTACAGCTTCTTGGAGTTTTGCGATTGCTTGGTCAATGGTATCTTGTTGGGCACGGCTGAGGTTGCTATCAAGTGAGCGAATGGCTTTTTCAGCTTCTTTTACAGCTGCGACACTTTCTGCAGTATAGCGGTTAAGGTCTGTTGGTACTTCTTTCAGAGCTTGCTCAGCAGACTCATAGTCAGCTGCGAAGTATTCAGCATTGGCATTTGCGAAGCTACGCATGAGTTTGAAGAGGCGTGATGGTGAATAGCGTGCAGATGGGGTATCCGCCCAAGCAGCTACCATACCCCCGATGAACGGGATAGTAGCCCCATCAGATTTTGGTACAGAAGTGATTGGAGTGTTCTTGATACCATTGAGTCCTTGGTCGAGGTTGTACCAGCCTTGACCATCGGCATTTCGTCCGAGGACGTAGTACCAAGCATCATTGGTATTAAGGATTTGGTGGCCTTTTTCAACTAAAAGTTTAGAAGAAGCGACGTCGTATCCGCCCCATCCACCAGTCCACATAGAAACGATGATGTCTTTGTCAAAGGTTCCAAAGCTAGTGTCGCTATTATAGTAGATACCATCGTTAAAGGCCATTGGTTTGAGGCCGTGAGATTTGACGATGCGAGCAAGGTCGTTGGCGTAGGCGATAAATTTATCATAACCCTTGTCAGGGAATCCATCTTCTGGATACCATTTATAGGCTTGAAGAACGCTCCAGCCTTTGGCGTTTGTAGCATCATTGGCGTACTCATCCAGTCCGATATTGAAGATGTCAGATTTGCCAGCGAAGTAAGTAGCATACTTTTCGATCAGAGCTTTGGTAAATGCAACCGCTTCTTTGTTATCAAGGTCAACGGTACGAGCAGATTCCTTGCCAAAGTAGTTGAAGTTCGGTTTTTGGATACCTAGTTCTTTCATGGCATGCAAAATCGCATCCATGTGACCAGGGCTGTTTACAGTTGGGATGAGGCCAATACCTTTATTTTTAGCATAGTTGATCAAGTCCGTCATCTGACTTTCTGTCAAATGGTTGCCGTTTGGATCCTTGTAGTAGGCATCGGTTCCGTTTTCAAGTGCACGTTTGACATCGTCGCTTGCATAGGTTTTGCCATTGGCTTTGATCGTCATGTCGTCCAACATAAAACGCATGCCGTCATTTCCAACTAGTAGATGAAGATCAGTATAACCGTAGTGTTTGGCTTTGTCGATGATTTCTTTGAGTTGGTCTGGAGAGAAGTACTTACGTCCAGCGTCGATTGAGATCATTTTTCGTTTTGCCAGTTTTTCATTTACCTGAGCTGCACGTTCCGTGCTAGGAGTGGCTACTGCAGGTGTGACGGCTTCATTTTTCTTTTCTGAAGGAGTACTTTCGGCAGGAGTTTCAGCTGGGGCAGGACTCTCTTTCTCGGCAGTAGGAGTTGGAGTAGCATTTTCTGTCACAACTGGTGCGCTTGACTCTTCTGTTTTTGGAGTAACTGTTCGAGGAACCTCCTGGTCTTCTTTGACCTCCTCTTTTACAGGTTTGTCAGCCTTTTCTTCCAGTTTTTCTGGAACCTTGGAGTCTACAGCTTCTTTGACTGCTTGTGGACTCTCCTGAATCGTTTGGACAGTTTCTTCAGCTGTTGGAGCGGGAGTAATTCCGTCGGCAGATACGACTTGGGCGCTAAAAGCAAATCCTATAAGTACAGAAGCCGCCCCAACCGCGTATTTACGGATGGAGAAGCGCTGTTTCTTTTCTAGTTTCATGACAAAACCTCCTTGTTATTATCATATATGATAGCGTTTACATAAAACCAATTTTATTTTATTATCTAAGGAGTAAAATGTCAAGTGGGTTTATATAAGAACTATAATAAATAGAGGAAATCATAAGATTTAGGAGAAATTTGCTAATGAGGGATAAAACAGAGGAAAAACCAAATGAAAATTTAACTTGTTTTTAGTAAAAATGCTACTAATTAAATAAGAGTCCTTTATAGCGTTTTCACAACTTTTTTCTCGTGCTATAATGAATATAGAAAAAGCCTGAGCTAGGCTCAGGCTTTTTCTTAATGACCTCGGTTACATGAGATGAATTTGATTTTGTAGTAGTCTGCTCGCTTATAAGTTTCACTATAGGCAAGGACTTGGCCAGTGGCCTCAAGTTTTGTAGTCTTTGTTTGGAAGACAGTTGGGAATTGTGTATCGATTCCGAGTACAGAAGCAGCATGCTCTGGTGTTGGGAATGCGATTTCGTTGATTTCCTCAAAATGTTCATCACTCATGTGAATGCGGTAATCCAATTTGAAACGTGTATAGATAGAGCTATAATAATCAAGATTTGGATAGTTGGCATTGATGTATTGCTCAGGAATATAAGATGTGTGGTAGATGTATGTCACGTCGTTTGTCTGACGAATACGTTCAATCTTATAGTAGAATTGATCTCCACGTAGTCCAAGTTTATCTAAATATTCAAGTTTGTTTCCGCGCTCGATAGAAAGGACAGTAACTTTATCGTCTTTTGTTTCAAAGATTTCGACATCTGAAAACTCAACGAGTTTGTGCTTGCGGGCACGTGAAACGAAAGTACCTTTACCTTGTTGGCGGACAATGTAGCCGTCTTTAGCAAGGTCGTTCAAGGCACGAACAACTGTGATTGAACTCACATCGTACATCGCGATCAATTCGGCTTCTGTATAAAATTTATCTCCACTTGCAAATTGACCAGAGATGATTTTATTTTTTAATTCATCTTTAATATATTGGTATTTAGGAATAGCCATAAATTTCACCTCGATTCTCTTTCTCCAATTTTGATTTTACCACAAATATAGAGAAAAGAGTAGTATTAAGGTCAAAAAATTAAAATAATAGACTAAAAATGTTATTTTACATGTAAAAAAATTCATTTGATGTTCTTGTGAATTATCATACATAAAAAGATCGTTTTCATGCTATTTTTAGATAATTTCGGTAAACGGTAAGTAAAAAAATAGAAAAATTTTAAATAATTTTCTAAAACCTATTGACAAATGCAAAAGATTTGATTATAGTTAATATTATAATAAATGAAAGCGCAAACTTAATTCGTCAGAGGTAATAACATGACCAGATTTAAAATTGAGGACGATTTCTATTTAGACGGAAAACCGTTCAAGATTTTGTCCGGCGCCATTCATTATTTTAGGATTCCAGCAGAGGATTGGTATCATTCTCTCTATAACTTAAAGGCGCTTGGCTTTAATACAGTCGAGACCTATGTGGCTTGGAATTTACACGAACCTGTTGAAGGGGAGTTTGATTTTGAAGGTGCCAGAAATTTGGAGAGATTTCTTCAAATTGCACAAGATCTAGGTCTCTATGCCATTGTACGCCCGTCTCCATTTATCTGTGCGGAATGGGAATTTGGTGGCTTGCCGGCTTGGCTCTTGACAAAGGACATGCGAATTCGCTCGTCCGACCCGGCCTACATCGAGGCTGTTGCTCGCTATTATGACCAATTATTGCCAAGGCTTGTGCCTCGCTTGTTGGATAATGGTGGAAACATTCTTATGATGCAAGTCGAAAATGAATATGGCTCTTATGGAGAAGATAAGTCTTATCTACGAGCAATTCGGAAATTGATGGAAGACCGAGGGATTGATTGCCCACTCTTTACTTCAGATGGCCCATGGAGGGCTACTCTGAAAGCCGGAACCTTGATCGAAGACGATCTCTTTGTGACAGGAAACTTCGGTTCTAAAGCTCCGTACAACTTTTCACAGATGCAGGAATTCTTTGATGAGCATGGCAAGAAATGGCCCCTCATGTGT
Source organism: Streptococcus sp. D7B5 (assembly GCF_029691405.1). Taxonomy (NCBI): domain Bacteria; kingdom Bacillati; phylum Bacillota; class Bacilli; order Lactobacillales; family Streptococcaceae; genus Streptococcus; species Streptococcus sp. D7B5. The sequence continues at coordinate 1,392,800 of NZ_CP121467.1, read as the reverse complement.
ATGGAATTCTGGGATGGTTGGTTCAACCGTTGGAAAGAACCCATCATCACTCGTGATCCTAAAGAATTGGCAGAAGCTGTTCGAGAGGTATTGGAGCAAGGCTCTATCAACCTTTACATGTTCCATGGTGGTACAAACTTTGGTTTCATGAATGGTTGCTCGGCTCGAGGAACTCTGGATTTGCCGCAAGTCACATCTTACGACTATGATGCCCTTCTCGATGAAGAAGGAAATCCAACTGCTAAATACTTAGCAGTCAAGAAGATGATGGCAACCCACTTCCCAGAGTATCCACAGTTGGAACCACTCTATAAGGAAAGCATGGAGATAGGGTCCATTCCATTGGTCGAAAAAGTTTCCTTGTTTGAAACCCTGGATAATCTCTCTAGTCCTACTGAAAGCCTCTATCCAAAAGCGATGGAAGAACTTGGTCAAAGTTATGGCTACCTTCTCTACCGCACTGAGGCAAGTTGGGATGCAGAAGAGGAACGTCTCCGTATCATCGATGGACGTGACCGAGCTCAACTCTTTGTAGATGGTCAATGGATTGCTACTCAATACCAGACAGAGATTGGTGAAGATATCTACTGTCAGGGCAACCGAGAAGGCTTTTCAGAGATTGACATCTTGATTGAAAATATGGGGCGTGTCAACTACGGACATAAGTTCTTGGCAGATACGCAACGTAAAGGAATTCGTACAGGTGTCTGCAAGGATCTACATTTCTTACTGAATTGGAAACAATATCCACTGCCACTGGATAATCCTGAGAAAATTGATTTTTCAAAAGGATGGACAGAAGGACAACCAGCCTTTTACGCTTTCGACTTTACTGTTGAAGAGCCGAAGGATACCTACTTAGACTTGTCTGAGTTTGGTAAGGGAGTTGCCTTTGTCAACGGGCGTCACTTAGGACGTTTCTGGAACGTCGGCCCGACCCTCTCACTTTATATCCCTCATAGTTATCTCAAGGAAGGTGCTAACCGCATCATCATCTTTGAAACTGAGGGCGAATATAAAGAAGAGATTCATTTAACTCGTAAACCTACACTAAAACACATAAAGGGGGAAAACTTATGACAATTGTAGGATGCCGTATTGATGGACGTTTGATCCACGGTCAAGTAGCCAATCTTTGGGCTGGAAAACTAAATGTTTCACGCATTATGGTTGTAGACGACGAAGTTGTTAACAACGATATTGAAAAGAGTGGTTTGAAACTTGCGACACCACCAGGTGTGAAACTCAGTATCTTGCCAGTTGAGAAAGCAGCAGCAAATATCCTTGCTGGTAAATACGATAGCCAACGTCTCTTTATCGTTGCACGTAAACCAGACCGTTTCCTTGGTTTGGTCGAAGCAGGTGTACCGCTTGAAACACTCAACGTCGGCAATATGTCTCAAACACCAGAAACTCGCTCTATCACACGTTCTATCAATGTGGTAGACAAGGATGTGGAAGATTTCCACAAACTAGCAGAAAAAGGTGTGAAACTCACTGCTCAAATGGTTCCAAATGATCCAGTTTCAGACTTTTTGAGCTTATTAAAATAGGAAAAAATTTTTAGGAGGTCATTGTTATGATACAATGGTGGCAAATTTTACTTCTCACTTTGTACTCAGCTTATCAAATCTGTGATGAGTTGACAATCGTTTCATCTGCAGGTTCCCCTGTATTCGCTGGTTTCATTACCGGTTTGATCATGGGAGATGTGACAACTGGTTTGTTTATCGGTGGTAGCTTGCAGTTGTTCGTTCTCGGGGTTGGTACCTTCGGTGGTGCTTCTCGTATCGACGCAACTTCTGGTGCGGTTCTTGCAACAGCATTCTCTATCTCTCAAGGTATTGATACAGATCTTGCGATTACAACAATCGCTGTACCAGTAGCAGCACTTTTGACATACTTCGACGTTCTTGGACGTATGACAACTACTTTCTTTGCACACCGTATTGATGCTGCGATCGAACGCTTTGACTACAAAGGTATCGAACGCAACTACCTACTTGGTGCGCTTCCATGGGCTCTTTCACGTGCCCTTCCAGTATTCTTCGCTCTTGCTTTTGGTGGTGCTTTCGTACAATCAGTAGTAGACCTTGTTAAAGAATACCAATGGGTTGCAGACGGTTTGACACTTGCAGGTCGTATGCTTCCAGGTCTTGGATTCGCTATCTTGCTTCGTTACCTTCCAGTTAAACGTAACCTTCACTACCTTGCTATGGGATTTGGTTTGACAGCTATGTTGACTGTTCTTTACTCAAACGTACAAAGTCTTGGTGGAGCAGTTGCTGGTATCATTAGCACTCTTCCTGCTGAAGTTGCTGAAAAAATTGGCTTTGTTAACAACTTCAAAGGATTGTCTATGATCGGTATCTCTATCGTGGGTATCTTCCTTGCAGTTGTTCACTTCAAGAACAGCCAAAAAGTTGCTGTAGCAGCACCTTCTACACCATCAGAAAGTGGGGAAATTGAAGATGACGAATTCTAATTACAAATTAACAAAAGAAGATTTTAATCAAATTAACAAACGTAGCTTGTTCACTTTCCAATTGGGATGGAACTACGAACGTATGCAAGCATCAGGTTACCTATACATGATCTTGCCACAATTGCGTAAAATGTATGGAGATGGAACTCCTGAGTTGAAAGAAATGATGAAAGTTCATACTCAATTCTTCAACACTTCACCATTCTTCCACACAATCATCGCTGGTTTTGACCTTGCCATGGAAGAAAAAGATGGCGTTGTCTCTAAAGATGCGGTTAACGGTATCAAGACAGGTTTGATGGGACCATTCGCTCCTCTTGGAGATACTATCTTTGGTTCACTTGTACCTGCTATCATGGGATCTATCGCTGCAACAATGGCTATCGCTGGTCAACCTTGGGGTATCTTCCTTTGGATTGCAGTTGCAGTAGCGTATGACATCTTCCGTTGGAAACAGTTGGAATTTGCCTACAAAGAAGGGGTTAACCTTATCAACAACATGCAAAGTACTTTGACAGCTTTGATTGATGCTGCATCTGTACTTGGTGTCTTCATGATGGGTGCTCTTGTAGCGACAATGATCAACTTTGAGATTTCTTACAAATTGCCAATCGGTGAAAAGATGATTGACTTCCAAGACATCTTGAACTCAATCTTCCCACGTTTGCTTCCAGCAATCTTTACTGCCTTTATCTTCTGGTTGCTTGGTAAGAAAGGTATGAACTCTACTAAAGCGATCGGTATCATTATCGTTCTTGCAGTAGGTCTTTCATTCATCGGTAAATTCTTGCTTGGAATGGGCGCATAATTTATGAGTAAATCATTAATTTTGGTGAGTCATGGTCGTTTCTGTGAAGAACTTAAAGGTAGCACAGAAATGATCATGGGTCCACAGGACAACATTCATACAGTGGCCCTTCTTCCAGAAGATGGTCCAGAAGAATTTACTGCAAAATTTGAAGCTGCTATCGAAGGATTGGATGATTTCCTAGTCTTTGCGGACCTTCTCGGTGGTACACCATGTAACGTGGTAAGCCGTTTGATCATGGAAGGTCGCGACATTGAACTCTACGCAGGGATGAATCTTCCAATGGTGATTGAATTTATCAATGCCAGCCTTACAGGTGCAGATGCGGACTACAAGAGCCGTGCTGCAGAAAGCATTGTGAAAGTCAATGATTTGTTAGCGGGCTTTGATGATGACGAAGATGAATAAGATGTGACTTAGGGCATCTTATATAGAATATACATGGGAATGGGAGTCAATCCCATTCCCATATTTTCAATAGGAATGAAACAACAATAGATTAGAGGAACTCTATGCTAAATTACACAAAAGAAGAATTACTTGAACTGGGTGCAGAAATCACGACTCGTGAGATCTACCAACAGCCTGATGTATGGAAAGAAGCTTTTGAAGCCTATCAAGCAAAACGTGAAGAAATTGCAGCCTTCCTACAAGGGATTGCGGATAAACATGACTATATCAAGGTCATCTTGACGGGTGCTGGTACTTCTGCTTATGTGGGAGATACCTTGGTACCATACTTTAAGGAAGTCTATGACGAACGCAAATGGAATTTCAATGCTATTGCGACAACTGATATTGTTGCCAATCCAGAAACTTATTTGAAAAAAGATGTGGCGACTGTCCTTGTTTCCTTTGCTCGTAGTGGGAATTCACCTGAAAGTGTGGCGACGGTTGATTTGGCTAAGGCCTTGGTGGATGACCTCTATCAAGTGACCATTACATGTGCTGCAGAAGGGAAATTGGCACTTCAAGCCCATGGCGATGACCACAATCTCTTACTCTTGCAACCAGCTGCTTCCAATGACGCTGGATTTGCCATGACTTCTAGTTTTACGTCTATGATGCTAACAGCTCTCTTGGTCTTTGATCCTACAGAATTTGCTGTGAAAACTGAACGTTTTGAAGTTGTTTCTAGCCTTGCTCGTAAGATTCTAGACAATGCAGCAGATGTTAAAGAGCTTGTTGACCTCGACTTTAACCGTGTTATCTACCTGGGTGCAGGTCCTTTCTTTGGCCTTGCTCATGAAGCTCAGCTCAAGATTTTGGAATTAACAGCTGGTCAAGTGGCAACTATGTATGAAAGCCCAGTCGGTTTCCGTCACGGTCCAAAATCATTGATCAACGAAGATACCGTTGTTTTGGTCTTTGGTACAACGACAGACTACACTCGCAAGTACGACTTGGACTTGGTTCGTGAAGTTGCTGGTGATCACATTGCTCGTCGTGTTGTGCTTTTGAGTGATCAAGCCTTTGGTCTTGAAAATGTCAAAGAAGTGGCCCTTGGTTGTGGCGGTGTCTTGAACGATATTTACCGTGTCTTCCCTTACATCGTTTATGCCCAACTCTTTGCCCTATTGACTTCACTCAAGGTAGAAAATAAACCAGATACACCATCTCCTACAGGTACCGTAAACCGTGTGGTACAAGGTGTGATCATTCATGACTATCAAAAATAAGGAAGTGTCTATGAGTAAATTACAATTAAGTCCCAATAAAGTAGCTTGCTTGCAAAAACTCTCTGACGAGAACGGCATTATCTCAGCTCTTGCCTTTGACCAACGTGGTGCTTTGAAACGCCTCATGGCTCAATACCAAACAGAAGAACCAACAGTGGCTCAAATGGAAGAACTCAAGGTTTTGGTTGCAGATGAATTGACAAAATACGCATCCTCTATGCTTCTCGACCCTGAGTATGGTCTCCCAGCTACAAAAGCGCTTGCTCCAAATGCTGGTCTTCTCCTTGCTTATGAAAAAACAGGATACGACACAACAAGCACCAAACGCTTGCCAGACTGCTTGGATGTTTGGTCTGCCAAACGCATCAAAGAACAAGGTGCAGATGCTGTCAAATTTTTGCTTTACTATGATGTAGACAGCGCTGACGAACTCAATCAACAAAAACAAGCCTACATCGAACGCATTGGTTCTGAATGCGTGGCAGAAGACATTCCATTCTTCCTTGAAATCCTCGCTTACGATGAAAAAATCGCTGATGCAGGTTCTGCAGAATACGCAAAAGTGAAACCACACAAGGTTATCGGTGCTATGAAGGTCTTCTCAGACCCACGCTTCAACATCGATGTCTTGAAAGTGGAAGTTCCAGTCAACGTCAAATACGTTGAAGGCTTTGGCGATGGTGAAATCGTGCATACTCGTGAAGAAGCAGCAGCCTTCTTCAAAGCACAAGATGAAGCAACAAATCTTCCATACATCTACTTGAGTGCAGGTGTATCAGCTAAACTCTTCCAAGAAACACTTGTCTTTGCCCACGAATCAGGCGCAAACTTCAATGGTGTTCTTTGTGGCCGTGCTACATGGGCTGGATCAGTTGAAGCTTACATCAAAGATGGTGAAACAGCAGCTCGCGAATGGCTTCGCACAACAGGTTTTGAGAACATTGACGAACTCAACAAGGTTCTTCAAACAACAGCGACTTCATGGACTGAACGTGTAGAAGCATAAAACAAGTATAGAAGAACCCCCTTTTGTTAAGAAGATACTTAAGGTTTTCTGACAAAGGATTCTGAAAATAAAAACTACAACCATAGATGGTGCATACACTCTCTATGGTTTGTTTACTTAAGAGAAATGAGTCAAAGGAGAGAAGAATGAAAGCATACACAGAACGTGTATTTGGAAATCATGAGGGCAAGGATGTCTTGGCCTATCGCTTTGAGACTGACAGTGGCTACCAACTAGAAATCATGACCTATGGTGCGACCATCTTGCGCTATGTCACACCTGACAAGGCTGGAAACTTTGCCAATGTGATTTTGGGTTTTGATGATTTTGATAGCTATGTAGGTAATAGTCCCAAGCATGGAGCAAGTGTAGGTCCTGTAGCGGGCCGTATTGCAGGTGCGACATTTGAGCTCAATGGTCAGACCTATAATCTTGAAGTCAACAATGCTAGCAACTGTAACCACAGTGGTTCAACAGGTTGGGATGCGAGCTTGTTTGAATTGGTAGAAGTGAGCGACCATGGCTTGACCCTCTACACAGAGCGTACAGACGGGACAGGAGGATTTCCTGGTAATCTTAAGATTTGGATTAGCTACTACTTGGAAGAAACTGGTGCCTACGAAGTCAGCTACAAGGTAACGACAGATCAAGATACGCTTGTCAATCCAACTAATCACAGCTACTTCAACTTGTCTGGCGATTTCACGCAGACAATTGATCGCCATGTCTTCCAGCTAAATACGGAGGGCATTTACCCAATCGCTCCGGACGGTGTGCCATCAAAGACTCCAGATGCTACTCGTGATGTGGTTAAACACATCTACAATGGAGCTTTGTTGAAGGACATCTTTGCAGAGGAAGATGAGCAAATCCAGTTGGTATCTGGTTTGGATCACCCATTTGCCCTTCCTGTAGGCCATGACAATGCGGGTTTCCTTTATGACCAAAACTCAGGTCGTTTCCTACTTTTCAAGACAGAGGCCCCTTGCTTTGTGGTCTACACAGCAAACTTTGTGGATGAGAGTGTCATCATAGGGGGCCAGCCAATGGTACAGCACAATGGAATTGCCCTTGAAGCGCAAGCTTTACCAGATGCCATTCACAGTGACCTCAAAGACCAAGTCATTCTCAAAGCAGGGGAAACTTTCACCAGCAAAACTCGCTACGAGCTTGTTGTAAAATAAAAAGAAGAGCTGGTTCCCAGCTCTTTTGAGTTGTCTTCGTTGACATTTTATCTCAATAGTGTATAATCGATGTAATTAACAAAGTTACAACAAAAGGAGACACCTTATGACTTATGCATACCAAAGCCACATTTACCTAGCAGAGGCTGTTTTAAATGTCAAGGATTTAACGAATCAAACGGCTTTTTATCACCAGATTATCGGTTTGGAGATTTTGTCTCAAACGGAGACAGAAGCGATTTTGGGACTTGGTCGAAAAGCCTTGGTTCACTTGATTGCGACAGAAAAGGCTGGCGAAGTAAGGGAGCATTATGGACTCTACCATTTGGCGATTTTGTTGCCGACACGAAAAGCCTTGGCAGATGTCTTGAAACACCTAAGTGACTTGCGGATTCCTCTGGTCGGGGGTGCAGATCATGGATACAGTGAGGCTATTTATCTAGAGGATTTGGAAGGAAATGGCATTGAACTTTACCGTGATAAGCCAGTTTCGTCATGGGATATTCGAGAAGACGGCCGCATTATCGGTGTGACTGAGGCTCTTGCGGCACAGGACATTTATGAGCTAGGGGAAAAGGTGGATCCCTTTATCCTAGCTGAAGGGACGAGAATGGGGCATATCCATCTATCGGTGAAGGATAGTCGTGCGGCGAGCCAGTTTTATCAAAAGGTGTTAGGACTAGAGGATAAATTTAGCATTCCTAGTGCTAGTTGGATAGCGGCTGGTCAGTACCATCACCACCTGGCTGTCAACGAATGGGCTGGAAAAGGGCTAGCTCCGCGTGAGCAAGGCTTGCCAGGCTTGGCCTACTACGTCCTTGAGGTCGAAAGCAAGGAAGAACTCCTGAACATCGTTCAGCAAGCACAAGAGCTAGAAGCACCGATCGAATGGCTAAATTCGAGTGAACTGGATCTTGTAGACCCAGATGGGATTGTGACTCGCATTCGCTTGGCACGATGAAACGAGGAAAACACATTATTTATTTTAGAGACATAGGAAAAGGCGGACAAGCTCGCATTCTGTTTTTAGAATGCGGACTTGTCCGCTTTTTTATGAAATGACGAATCCTTTCTTGTCTTTAGCAATGGTATCTGCCGGGGATATTTTCCCTTTTCTGGGGGGTTCATGCTATAATACTAATAAACTTTTCTTTCTCTAGGAAGGAAAATGCTAAAAATCAGCTAGAATGCTGGCAATCGTCGTCACGATGCTTTTAAGAGAAAGTAGAACTTTGTTTGAACATCCGTATTGAGTTTAGGAGACGGGAAATAAGATGGACACAAGTGTAAAAAATTTAATCAGTATGGGCCCTCTGGAGGACTCTTTTATCTATTATGATTTGGGGAATCAAGTATTCTACAGTGCAAAACAAGGCATGAATTATTCAGCTATTGCAGCCCCTATTGCAATCTATTCCTTGCAACGGCTGTCAAAGTTGCTCAACCAAACCTTTGGAGATGTCTCATCCCCTCTTAATCTAATCTTCTTTATCTTGATGTCGCTGTTTTTAGTTTTTGGGACCATTCTCCTTGCCAAGTCTACCCGACGTAACATGAAGACAGATAGATTTAGAAAAGTCCGGCTGACAAAAGCCAATATCAAAACACTTAGGAGAAAATCAAGGGCGTTGACAGTAGTTGGCTACATTTTTGTTTTAATAACGATTTTTTCAGCCTATCGTTATCTGGCTGTTCCTGATTTTCAATTTTTAATTATGTACATGTTAGGGATTGGTATTCTTACATATATAGTTTATGATTTTCGGATGAAAACGCGCAAACGACTGTTCAAGGAGCTGATGGAGACATTACAGGACGGTAGCCGAGGGAAAGAGGGAGAAATGTAAGATGAGAAAAATCATTTATATAGGCCAAGGATGCCAGCAATCCGTCTACTATAACACAAAGACGAGAGAGGCTTTAGCGGCAGAATCTAGCGCCTCGTCAGAAACCGACGGTGCCATCAGTTCAAAGAAATCCAAGTGGCCTTGGGTTGTCTTCTTTATTTTCTTGCTAGTTGCTATCATCAGCATTTGGATTCGTTCCTTGATAGCACCCTTTAGATTGAGTGAGTGGATGGCACCTATCCATCTAGCCGCTATCCTTTTCGTTTTTATCGGAAGTATTTATGGATTTGAAAAACTTTTTTACAGTGGGGCTAAGTCGCTTGTCCCAGCAAGTGAAGAGCAGTTTAAAGAAGCAGTTGAAAGTAGTAAATTTTGGAGGAAGTCACCAGATAAGGAACCAACAGTCGATAAAATCATCTTGTATCTATTTGTTATCCTCGTTCTTCTATTCGTTTTTGTTATTGTTGTGTTCTTTGCCATACCTGGGACCTTCATTCCTTACTATGAGCATGAATGGTTTGAACCGTCCATGTTCATGGTACCCATCGGAGCAACAATCGTCCCAATTAGTGTCGTACTGCTCTTATTCCAAAACAATCCAATCCGCTGGCTCTTAGCTGTACGAAAATACAAGCAGGGGAAAGTGATATTTGGGGAGAAGAAGAACTAGAAACACGAGAGAAACGCTATTACCATTAACAGTGGTTGGTGATGTTTTATCAACAACCTATGATAAAATTGAAGTTTCTGATTATAGTGATTGGTGGAAACCGTGGTGATTTTATATGAGAAAAATAATTTTTATAGGACAGAGCGGTGATAAGGCCGTTTACTATAACACGCGAACAAAAGAGGCTCTCGTAGCCGATAAGAGTGCCCTCTTAAATACAGAAGGAGCTAGGAGATCGAATAGGGGGATTGCTCCTTTAATTGCTATATTCTCTTTGTTAGGTTTACTCGGAGGATTTGTTGCAATACCAATTTTCTCAGGCCTTCGTTATAATAGTGGGATGGTTCCTATTTTTATTCTTTGTCTTTCCTTTATCCTATTTGGATTTATATGGATGATGGAAGTCGCCTTATATAAAGGAGTGAAACGAGTCCAAGGAGCAACAAAGAAAGAGTTTAAAGAAGCAGTTTATTCAAATTTGTTCTGGGAAAATTTTAGTGAGAAAAAAGCGACGTTTGCGAAAATGTTGGCTTTTATGATTGTCATGCTACTAGTTTTTATGACTACTATAGTAATATTTGCTGCTGCAATTCCGGGCACTATTGACTCATTCAATAAGCAAGAGGCATTTGATATACAAATCTTTTTCTCGCCTTTAGCAGGTCTCTTTCCTGCCTTGTTGTACCTTTTCTTATTCCAAAACAACCCTATCCGCTGGTTCTTAGCTGTGCGAAAATATGAACAGGGGAAAGTGATATTTAATGAAGAAATAGAAAAGAGAGGATGATAATGTCACAAGAGAGATATTTGCAGATCAAAAAAGAGCATCAAGTTCGTAAGTTTGTGGGGCGTTTCCTCTTCATTCTTCTCGCTATACTCGATGTTCTACTGGTATCAAGTCATTCCAATTATGTCCCGCTTATAACGGTGGCTATGGTAACGATTGTGCCTTTTAATCATTTTCTACTTGGTCCTCTTAGGAGACAGAAAAAAGCCATAGAAAAAGAGCATCCAGAATGGAAAATACTCAGTACAAAGGGAGTAAAGGTTCCCTCGGCTGAAGCCAATAAAAGAACCTTGGCTGGCATTGGGATCTTGATGGCCTTGCTGCTGTCTTTTGGGCTATTCTATAAACCTGTGAAACAGCCGAACGACCAAGTAAACAAGCCGCCTAAGGTTGATTCTAAAACGCCTGAAACGTCCAAGCCTTCTGAGTCTGAGTCGTCCAGTTCCTCTATGATCAAAGAATCCAGTTCCTCAGAGTCGAAATCCTCGTCTTCGACTGAACAAAGTTCTAAAACCGAAAGTTCAGGAACAAAACCGTCAAAAAGTGAGTCCAATAATCCTTATTACCAGATTCCAGGACTTACTGACGAACAGGTGAGAGATATCATATCGAAATCTGTAAAAGATTTGAGAGAAAAACAGTCAAAAGAAAAATCCGAAGAGTAGACTCGAGAGCTTCAATGTCCTTCTGGACGAGTTCGTTTTGGGATTTTACCGTATTAAATAACAGGAGGAGTTCATATGAATAAAGAAGTGATTGGTTTGATAGTTGGGACAATCGTCATCTTCCTATCTTTTGTATTTGTGTGTGGGACCTTTCTTTTCCTCTATCTTCGGGATCAGAAGTTGGTCCGCCTTGCCAAGTCATCCGTACAGGGAACGGTTATCGGCTATAGCCGTTTTCGTGAGGGGTATCCACCTATCGTCGAATACACGGTGGATGGGATTGCTTATAAGAAAACCTTGCAGTATTTTATGTTCAAAACGGTCACAATTCCGTGGGGGACTACTAAATTTTTAAAGGACTATACAAGAGAAGATATGCTGGCCCCTTCGATCACTCGCTACAGCAACTCCTTTGTTTCCTTCAAACGCTTGATGCAGACCCATTTCCCCCTTCATTCGGAGCTGACAGTCTGGTATGATCCAGACAAGCCGACCAGGGCCTATGTCGAACGTTACAGCGGAATGGACAAGTTTTACAAGTGGTTTGGTATCGGATTTGGGCTGGCTCTAGTTATAGTCTATGGGATAGTGATCCTAGCCTTTTTGTCCAATTTGTCCAAGATATACGCATAAAGGTCAGTTGGTTGAAAGGAAACGTGACTTCCCATCGAGCTTCAAGGAGGACAGAGTTTCTTTTCCATTTCCATGCTTATCAATCTTTTCTATCTGATACAGAGGAGAGGTTGCCTCCTACAAATACAGACAGGAAGTGAATTTTGACAAAGCCCCTTATTCGAGATATAATGAAGAAAAAGTGACCAAGGATAAATTAATGACAAACTCAAAGTATATCACACGCCTGAAACGTTCAGAGGGCCAGTTGCGTGGGATTCAAAAGATGATTGAAGAAGATCGTGACTGCGCAGATATTGTTACGCAGTTGACAGCAGTGAAATCTAGCGTTGAGCGCGTGATTGAGATGATCATTACTGAAAATCTCACTGACTGCATCAACCAACCACTAGACGACCCCGAGGCTCAAAAGGAACGCCTAGAAAAGGCCATCCGATACCTGATTAAACGGAAATAAACTAATTTGCTATTGATAAACAATGCAGACAAAGGTATTTAAGTTTGTTTCGACAAAAAATCATGTCGGACAAATGGATGAGTTCCCCCAATACCAATGAGAAAACCTCTTTTTAGATACCATCAATTTGCTTCGTTTTATAGAAGCGACGGGTTACGAGCCCTATATCAGTGGGTTGCAGAAATGAAAAAACCGATTAAGTTCCTTAGTCGGTTTTTTGCTTATTCTACTTGACCGGGCCAAGCATTCATACCACCTTCTACATTGATAACGGTGATGCCTTGGGCGCTTAGAAATTCACAAGCAGATGCGGAACGGACTCCACCTTGACAGATGACATGATATTCCTGGTCAGGTTTGAGTTCTTTGTAACCTTGCTCCAAGGTACTTAAAGGCAGATTTTTGGCACCTGGTGCATGTCCTGCTTGGAATTCGTGCACTTCACGTACATCGATAAGGTTTAGATTTTCATTTAGGTATTTTTCATAAAAGTCAGCCATGCTGATACTCGTTTCCATATTCGACTCCTTCTGGATTAGCCATTTTATATAGTGAATAAGCGTCGTCAAGGTTTTGGACGGTAAATCCTACCGCTCGAGGCTACGCTCTGTGATATAGCTGCGCAAAACACTGTGGCAGCTAAGGATGTAGGTTTGGTTCTTGTCCGGCTCATCCAAGCTCTCCCCTAGTTCATTTAGGGGTTATGGATGGTATCGACTTTGGGTCGCCCACCTGAAATTCGCCACTTATCCGTACATCTAGGAATTTTTTGCCCTTATTCAGATTGTCTCCGAGCGGACACCATTGGATATTGTCGCTTAGACCTTCGATAAGGTTCAAGGCTGCGCAGCCAATTATTTTATGCTTCTAGATGACCTTACCTGTCCAAGCGCTCATACCGCCTCGGACATTTATGACATCATAGCCTTTTTTCTTAAGCTTTTTCGCAGCTAGTTTGCTTCGCACACCAGAATGACAAATGACATAAAGTGTTTCTTTTGTCGCTGGTGTATAAGATCCGATTTCGGATAGAGGGACATTCTTGGCATTTTTGATATGACCTCTATGGAATTCCGTAGGCGTCCGAACATCCAGTAGCTGAATCGGTTCTCTGAGTTTAGCTTCTAACTCGCTGGTCGAAATACTGTCAATTTTTGTAAATAATAAGTGAAACATAGGCACCTCCAAATATACCCTTACGGGGTATATTAAACCATGAAGTCAAGCTTTTGTCAAGTAAGTTGTTTTGAGTTGGGATGGGGAATGGTTTCGAGAGTCTAGAAAGCAGGCTATTTTTGACCTTTCAAAGGCTTTTTGATATGATGGGTCCAAAGTAAGTATGAGGTGATAAGATGACCAGTGAATACCAGAAAATGATAGCAGGGGAGCCTTACCGTCCGTCGGATCCTGAATTACAGACCTTGGCGCAGGCTTCTCGCCAAAAACAGTCTGCCTTTAACCGAGAAGAAGATCCCTTGAAGGGAGCGGATATTATCAAGACCTGGTTTGGTTCAACCGGGGAAAATCTCTATGTCAATCCACGCTTGGTGGTCGATTATGGAGTCAATATCCATCTAGGGGAAAATTTTTATTCTAATTGGAACTTGACCATGCTGGATGTTTGTCCGATTCGCATCGGGAACAACGCCATGATTGGTCCCAACTGTCAGTTTTTAACCCCACTCCATCCACTGGATCCGGATGAACGCAATTCAGGGGTCGAATACGGCAAGCCCATCACCATCGGAGACAATTTCTGGGCTGGTGGTGGCGTCATTGTCCTTCCTGGAGTGACACTGGGCAATAACGTCGTCGCTGGAGCAGGGGCCGTGATTACCAAGTCCTTTGGAGACAATGTTGTCCTAGCTGGCAATCCTGCGCGTGTTATCAAGGAAATACCAGTAAAAGAAAACTAAAAAGAACAGCTTGGGCTGTTCTTTTTATGAGCTTTAGTCTTATAGATTTTTCTTCTTTTTGGCTTTCTTGGTCAAGGAAACATCGCACTGAGAAATCTTGCTTGTCAGGTAGCTTGTCAGTTGGAAGTCGTCTACTTGAGGATGGAGATCGACTTCGTAGACGGTTTGCAAGGATTCACCAGCATTGCTGGTATCTACTGAAATAAGGTCAGACTCGGTACAAAATTGATCCAGCGCGACCTGGATAGTATCCAGGCGGTCTTCTTTATTGGGAAGTGTGATGGTTAAGAGTCTACGACGTTGGTGATTGCTCTTGCTCTGTTGTTTTTCCAAAAGGAGCCAAATGCCTAGGATAAAGACCGTGAAGAGAACTGCTAAGAGAAGGTAGCCTGTCCCTGCCGCCAGACCGATAATCATGGCTAGAAAGATAGCGATTAGCTCTCGAGAGCCACTCGTGGCAGAACGGAAACGAATGAGACTGAAGGTCCCTGCCACTGCAATCGACGTTCCGAGACTGCCATTGACGAGGAAGATGACCAGCGTCATTAAACAAGGTAAAAGGGTCAAACTGATGACAAATTCCCGTGTGTAAAGAGTCCGTTGCTTGTAGGCCCAGCTGAGTGCTAGTCCTAGAAAAAGGCTGACGACGAGGGCGAGCAGGAGTTGGAGGGGGTCAGCAGTGGCGGTTGCGTCGTTGAAAATAGAGTTAAAAAGGTTAGACATAAGCGTTACCTACACTTTCTCCGATGGGTTGTGGGGCATAGGCCAGTCCTTGTGATTTATGGTAGGCGCAGGAGTATTTTGAGAATCTTTGCTCTACCAGACCATATTTATCAAGGATATCCTGTAGCCATTGCGGTTTGTCACCAGGCGCTTTGATTTCCATGATGATCAGGTCGTCTTCTAAGAGAGGCAGGCCTTCCTTGTCTACAAATAGGCTGACATTTTCATCTCGATAGGTCAGGTTTTGGTCAAGAGTGACACGAATTTTCTGGTAGGGGAATCCTGGTATTTTCTTTTTTTCTTTTAGTGAAAAACGGTCATAAGAGATATAGATACGCGGTTTGAGAGCCTCGCTGTAGCGTTGGCGTAGCTTTTGCACCTCTGCTACCAGAAAGCTATCTTTGATCAGGTCTCCTCCCCAACCCTTGGTGATGAGTTGGGTGATGGTATCTGACTGGGATAGGACGCGGTGCTTGTGACCGATACCGGCTTCGTCTTTGGACTTGATTTCTAGAAAGACGGGGCTGTCAGCGCTTGGCCGTGCGAGATAGGTCCGCATACGGATTTTTTCCTTCTTTTGCTGATCCTGCAAGGAGTCTTGGATGAGCTGAAAATCTTCTGTGTCAAAGTAGATATTGGAAATGGTCGAAGTCGGATAGTCGTCCTCGACGAGGTAGTCTTTCAAATCTTCTATTAAATCCTGTAAGTCTGTTTTAGAAACCATATACTTGGTTTCGATCCGTTCAAAGCTTGTTTCTAGGGGTTTCATAAGCAATTTCTCCTTTAGATAAATCATAGATTAAACAAGGTAAACTTGCTTGGAACAAGTCTAGAGGACATTTCTAAAAGTTTTATTAAGCGAAACTTAACTGAAACTGAATTTAAGGAAACTTTCAGAAAAGTTTTAGTTTTGTTTCAGGAATCTTCTGTAGACTGTCAAGCTATATCATACGAAGGAGAGGAAAAAGTATGAAATCAAAAAAATGGACCCTACTCGCAACGAGTTTAACGGCAATGGTGCTGATGGCAGCATGTTCCCAGTCAACAACTACATCCAATACCAATGCAACGACAAATAGTGCAACAACGACTGCAACAAAGACAAACCAATCATCCTATTTTACAGAGAAGGACAATGATACCTCTTATGATGAAAGTACAGCTTCTAAGATTGAGTTATCTGGCTCATCAGCAAACGTCTCTGGAGATGGGGTGACAGTCTCTGAATCAACCGTGACCATCACAAAATCTGGGACCTATGTGATTTCAGGTCAGTCTGACGGAGTGCAGATCAAGATCGAGGCAGATAAGTCTGCAGATGTTCATCTAGTCCTAAAAGGTGCGACCATGACCAATACCAATGCAGCGATATCTGCGACATCAGCTGGTCATGTCTACTTGACTCTAGCAGAGGGAACTACCAACAGTCTCTCTGACTCAAGCTCTAACAGCGATGAAAAGGCTGACGCAGCTCTCTTTTCTAAGGTGGATTTGACCATTAACGGGAAAGGAACTCTCAATGTAGATGGCAAGAAGAACAATGGTATCAAGGCCAATGACACTCTCCACATCACGGGTGGAATCTATAACATCACAGCAGTTGGCGATGCCTTTAATGTCAATGATGAACTCAACATCACTGGTACGACCATGACTATCGATGCCAAGGAAGATGGCGTAAAGGTGGACAATGACGAGGATACTTCAGTCGGAACCATGTACCTATCCAACAACAACATCACCGTCACAGCAGGAGATGATGGCATCCACGCTTCTGGAGACCTGGTTATCGATAGTGGTACCTACACCGTCAAGAATTCGGCAGAAGGACTTGAAGGTAAGTCAATCACTATCAACGGTGGGGACATTAGCATCTATTCGACAGATGATGGAGTCAACGCAGCTAATAAAAACGCCCAACAGAGTGAAATCTTCTTCACCATGAACGGTGGGAACCTGACAGTAGAAGTCGGTCAAGGAGATACAGATCCAATCGACTCGAACGGCAATATCACAGTCACAGGTGGAAGCATTAAAATGACTGGTCAAACAGGTTTTGACTTTGATGGAACTGCGACCTACACAGGTGGAGATATCTATCTCAACGGTGAAAAACAAACGGAAATTGTCAACTCTATGCCTGGTGGCGGAGGACCAAATGGAGGCCCTCAAGGCGAAGGTCCAGCCCCTGGCGGACAAGGATAAAAAGAATCTCCTTTCTCGAAAGAGAAGGGAGAGTTTTTGTGCTTGAGAGATGGATTGTAGCTAAAATAACTTCCAATCAGGACTTGAGAACTTCTTGGTTCGGGTTATATAAAAATGCGTGAAATGGATTTCCATTGCTAAGGTTATTAGAGTTGCGATAGCAATGACGATGGTTGGATTGGCTGAGAAAAGTAGAGGAAGAATAGGCCTTTAAAAAGTGGGCAGGAAAGACCATTTCGGAGTATAGAGAGGAAGTTCAAAAACATTTTTAGAAATAAGACATGTGCATTATAAACATCAGATACGAATCTGGTGTTTTATTTTTTTAAAGAATTTAACTCTTTCTCTTGACAAGTGAGTGATTACTCACTACAATAGGTTTATATTTAGCAAGTGAGTAATCACTCACCAAGGAGGAAGTAAATGAAAACATTACTACATTTACAAGATTTAGTAAAATCTTTTGACCATCAAATAGTTCTGAATCATGTCAGCTTTGAATTGCAGCCAGGAGAAATTATAGGCTTAATTGGTCCGTCTGGTGCTGGTAAATCAACTATGATTAAGACTACGTTAGGAATGGAAAAGGCTGATGGAGGCGTAGCTTTAGTGTTAAATCACACTATGCCCAATCGCTATATTTTAGGAGATATTGGCTATATGGCCCAATCAGATGCTTTATACGAGACCTTGTCAGGCCAAGAAAATCTGGAATTTTTTGGTCAGCTAAAGGGGCTTTCTAAAAAAGACCTGAAGGCGGAAATTGCTTATATAGCTCAAGTAGTAGATCTGACAGACTACTTAAACAAGGCGGTATCTGGTTATTCTGGAGGAATGAAACGGCGTTTGTCACTGGCTATCGCGCTTTTAGGAAATCCTCAACTCTTGATTTTGGACGAACCGACAGTTGGAATCGACCCTTCTCTTCGAAAGAAAATCTGGAAAGAATTATTCGCGCTTAGAGACAATGGGGTTGGGATATTAGTTACTACCCATGTTATGGATGAAGCAGAGTTGACGGATAAGGTCGGCTTATTATTAGGCGGAAAAATCATTGCTTTTGATACACCGCAACACTTAAAAGAAAGTTATCAAGTTTCAAGTATTGAAGAAGTATTTTTAAAAGCAGAAGGTGAGTAAAATGAGAACAATAGCGATTGCAAAAAAGGTCATCAAAGAATTACTTCGTGACAAACGAACTCTAGCCCTGATGTTTATAGCACCTGTTTTTATCATGTGGTTGATGAACCTCATGTTTTCAGCTAGTACAACCGTGAATGTCAAGTTGGCAACACAGGATCTACCAACTGGTTTGGTAACGAAAATGGATGAGCTCGATCATGTGGACGTCGAGACTTATCAAGACTTAGATCAAGCCAAAGAAGCGCTAGCAAATGAAAAAGTCGATGCTGTGATTTCTTATAAAAACGGTGAGTACCAGGTCGACTACGCAAACACAGACGCCTCCAAAACCTCTATGATACGACAAGTGTTACGAACGAGTATCGCCAGTGAAGGCACCGATCAGTTAGTATCTCGTGTTAAACAAGCTTTTCCACAATTGGACTCGGACGCAAAAACACCAGAAATCAAGGAGTCTTACCAGTATGGAGATGAAAATACAAGCTTCTTTACCAGTATGATTCCGGTTTTGATAGGTTTTGTAGTTTTCTTCTTTGTCTTTTTGATTTCAGGTATGGCGCTTTTGAAAGAGCGCACCAGTGGAACACTAGAACGTTTGTTAGCAACACCAGTGAAACGATCTGAAATTGTCTATGGCTATATGTTGTCTTACGGTATTATTGCGATTTTTCAAACGGCAGTTGTCGTTTTAGCAGCAATTTGGCTACTAGATGTAGAAGTTGTAGGAAGTATTTTAAATGTTATAATAGTTAATGTGGTACTGGCTCTTGTAGCACTAGCTTTTGGAATTCTCTTGTCTACTCTAGCAAAATCAGAATTCCAAATGATGCAATTTATTCCTCTCGTGATTATGCCCCAACTTTTTTTCTCAGGAATTATTCCATTGTCATCCATGGGAGAATGGGCTCCAACTGTGGGGAAATTTTTGCCATTAACCTATTCTGGTGATGCAATAAGCCAGATTATTCTTTACGGGCACAATCTTGGTGATATTTTGTCAAATCTTGGTGTTTTAATGATTTTCTTGATCATTTTAACAATTCTCAATATTGTTGGATTGCGTCGTTATCGTAAAGTTTAGAAATAAACATAAATAATGCTAAAAAGGTGTGAAGATTAGATGGATAAGACTGTTTTTGAATCGTTTGAAGATTACTTAGAAGAAGCGAATTACCCTCAAGGAAAGAAAAAAATCATGCAGGCAGCAGTGGATCTCATATCAACCAGGAGTTACCATGGGACCTCAACTCTTCACATAGCTGAGCGTGCTGGACTAAGCCAGGCAACTTTGTTTAAGTATTTTAAGACGAAGGATGATTTACTGACGGCTATTTTACATCCTGTAGTCCCAGGCATTTTCGGTAGTTTTTTTGAGGAACTCTTAGCTTTTGAAACGACAGAAGAGAGGGTTCGTTATCTCGTCCATGATCGTATGAGCTATCTCAAAAAAAATCGTGCTTTGATGAAAATCATTCTGCAGGAGAGTTTTTCAAATAAAAAACTAAAAAATGAACAGATTTTTATCTGGAATGCTATTCAAGATAAACTGCGAGTACTTCATAAGGAATTGCTAGCAGATCCACGTGTAAATCCAGAGTTAACGAGTCCTCAAATGGTTCGTATTTGTGTTGGCCCGTTGTTGGCTTACTTCGCTCAGCTTTATATCGTTAGTGACAACGGAGAAATAAAGGAAGAAGATCTAGACTTATTAGAAAAACAGATTTTAGGTGGTTTGTGGAAATAGAGTAGGCCTAGACAAATAGAGGCTAGATTCTATTGGTTTGGCTTCTTGTACAAGATAATATAAAAGGGTATACATTACCTGATGCAGATTTGTGCTTTTTTATTATTGAATTTGGTATTTTGGTGATAGTCCTCAATCACTTTGCCAAAACAGAAACCGACTTCTCCAGCGGTGCAACGATTTCTCAGGTGTATGGAAGAGGAGATTTCTGGCTTGCTAAAGACAACTCCTTGACACTCCGTCAGTTTTTGATACAATAGTACAAAATTAGAGGAGGTGGGCGATGATTCAGAAGCATGCGATTCCCATTTTAGAGTTTGATGATAACCCCCAAGCGGTCCTTATGCCAACACATGAGGGGTTAGACTTGAAGTTGCCAAAGAAGTGTATCTATGCATTTTTGGAGGAGGAGATTGACCGCTATGCTCAGGAAGTAGGGGCGGACTGTGTTGGTGAGTTCGTTTCTGCCACCAAAACCTATCCAGTATATGTCATCAACTACAAGGACGAGGAGATCTGTCTAGCCCAGGCGCCCGTGGGCTCTGCCCCAGCGGCCCAGTTTATGGATTGGTTGATTGGCTATGGTGTGGAGCAAATCATTTCCACTGGTACTTGTGGAGTCCTAGCCGATATAGAGGAAAATGCCTTTCTCGTCCCTGTTCGCGCTCTGCGAGATGAGGGGACCAGCTACCACTATGCAGCGCCTTCTCGTTATATGGAGATGCAGCTTGAGGCTATCTCTGCCATTGAGCAAGTCTTGGAACAAAGAGGCATTCCTTACGAGGAGGTCATGACCTGGACGACAGATGGTTTTTATCGAGAGACAGCTGAAAAGGTTGCCTATCGCAAGGAAGAAGGCTGTGCAGTTGTGGAGATGGAGTGCTCGGCTCTTGCGGCAGTAGCCCAACTACGTGGGGTTGTCTGGGGGGAATTGCTCTTTACCGCAGATTCCTTAGCAGATTTAGAGAACTACGACAGTCGCGACTGGGGCTCAGAAGCTTTTGATAAGGCACTCGAACTCTGTCTTGCCATTGTGCACCACATGTGAGTGTTCTGACTGTTTTTATGGTAGAATGTAGTTATGTTATTCAAATCTTTTTTGGAAAAAATCAAGACGATACTGGGACGCTTGTCGCCAGCCCGTCGCATCTTTTTAAGTTTTGCCCTAGTGATCTTCTTAGGTTCGCTTCTTTTAAGTCTCCCCTTTGTGCAAGCAGGAACGTCACAAGCGACCTACTTTGACCATCTCTTTACAACTGTGTCCATGGTCTGTGTGACAGGGCTCTTCACCCAGCCGGTGGCCTCTACTTACAATATCTGGGGCCAGTTGATCTGCATGATCTTGATCCAGATCGGTGGTTTGGGGCTCATGACCTTTATCGGAATCTTTTATATCCAAGGCAAGCAAAAGCTCAGTCTTCGTGGTCGTGAGACCATTCAAGAAAGTTTCAGTTATGGGGAAACTCAGTCTCTAAAGGACTTTATCCGCTCGATCTTTCTGACGACTTTTCTGGTGGAAGGGATTGGTGCCTTTCTCTTGAGTTTCCGCTTTATTCCTGAGTTTGGCTGGGGGCGAGGGATTTTAACCTCTATCTTTTTGGCCATTTCAGCTTTCTGTAATGCTGGATTTGATAATTTTGGAAGTACGAGTTTGCTAGCCTTTCAAACGGACCCCTTGATCAATCTAGTCATTGCAGGTTTGATTATCACGGGTGGGCTAGGATTTATGGTCTGGTTTGATTTAGCGACCCAGTTTGGAAAAAAGAAAAAACGCCACCTGCGTTTCCATACCAAGTTAGTTCTCTTTTTAACGGTAGGAATTTTACTCTTTGGAACCGTATCGACTCTCTTAATTGAGTGGAACAATCCTGGGACGATTGGAAATCTCAGCGCTCCAGAGAAACTACTGGTTAGTTTCTTCCAGACCGTCAGCATGAGAACGGCAGGATTTGCTTCCATTGACTACACCCAGGCTCGACCAGTTACCTTACTGATATACATCTTGCAGATGTTTCTGGGAGGGGCACCTGGAGGGACAGCAGGGGGGCTCAAGATTACGACCTTCTTTGTCTTGTTGGTCTTTGCTCGTAGCGAATTGTTGGGCTTGCCCCATGCCAATGTAGCTCGGAGGACCATTGAACCCCGAACCGTGCAAAAATCTTTCAGTGTCTTTATTATCTTCTTGCTGACCTTCTTGCTGGGCTTGATCTTACTAGGGATAACAGCAGAGGGAAATCCGCGTTTTATTTACCTCATGTTTGAGACCATTTCAGCCCTTGCGACAGTTGGGGTGACGGCAAATTTAACGCCGGAGCTAGGCAAGTTAGCTCTCAGCATCGTGATGTTGCTGATGTTTATCGGCCGTATTGGTCCCTTGACACTACTGGTCAGTGTAGCGGAATACCAGCCAGACAAGAAAGATACGATTCACTATATGAAAGCAGATATCACTATCGGATAAGAAAGGAAGAACGATGTCAGATCGGACAATTGGAATTTTAGGCTTGGGAATTTTTGGGAGCAGTGTTTTGGCTGCCCTAGCCAAGCATGACATGAATATCATTGCTATTGATGACCACGAGGAGCGCATTAATCAATTTGAACCTGTGCTGGCGCGTGGAGTAGTTGGAGATATCACGGATGAAGAACTCCTTCTATCAGCGGGGATTGACACCTGTGATACCGTAGTTGTCGCAACAGGGGAAAATCTGGAGTCCAGTGTTCTAGCGGTTATGCACTGCAAGAGTCTAGGAGTGCCGACCGTCATTGCCAAGGTAAAAAGTCATACAGCTAAAAAGGTTCTAGAAAAAATTGGTGCGGACGCAGTCATCTCGCCAGAGTTTGAAATGGGGCGCTCATTAGCACAGACCATCCTCTTTCATAACAGCGTGGATGTCTTTCAGCTGGACAAGAATGTTTCGATTGTCGAGATGAAAATCCCCCAATCATGGGTAGGTAAAAGCCTCAGTCAGTTGGATTTACGTGGGCGATACAACCTCAATGTACTTGGTTTTCGTTCCTACGAAAATGCTCCTCTGGATGTCCAATTCGGACCCAATGACCTCTTGCAGGCAGATTCCTATATCATGGCAGTCATTAATAACCAACATTTGGACACCCTAGCTGAACTGAGTGAGTAAGAGAGGAAGGGTACTCTCTTTTCCAATAATTAACGAGTCAATATAAGTATTTTATAAGAGGGATTTAAGAAAAATTTTAACTTTTTCTTAATCCTTTTTAATTTTAGGAGATTATACTAGAGTCATCAAAAAAAAGAAAGCTCTAAGGAGAATCCTATGAAATTTAATCCAAATCAGAGATATACTCGTTGGTCTATTCGCCGTCTCAGTGTCGGTGTTGCTTCAGTTGTTGTGGCCAGTGGCTTCTTTGTCCTAGTTGGTCAACCAAGTTCTGCGCGTGCTGATGTCGTCAATCCGACTCCTGCCCAAGTCGTACCAGGCGCTGCTTCGGTGAGTGAAAAGAGCGACTTACCAGCAGAGGTTCTCAAAAAAGCAGTCGATGTAGCTCTTCCTTCAGAACAGTCTATTCCAACACCTAAAGCAAGTGTGGATACGACAAGCTCTTCAGAAAAAGCGGACGAAACTGCTAAAGAGCTAGTAGCAGCACCAAAAGAAGAAGTGCAAGCACAATCTGACTCTAAGAAACAAACAGAAGATGCAGTTAAACCTGTGGAAAGTTCTGAGTCTACAGTTTCTGGACAAGACCGTGAAGCCAGTGAAGCACAACCAGCGACCACTCCAGCTGAAGTGCAAAAAGGTGTGGCTGACAACACCAAAGATACAGTAGACGTCCCAGCTAGCTACCTTGACAAAGCCAATTTCCCAGGACCATTTACAGCCGGTGTTAACCAAGTCATTCCATACGAAGCTTTTGGTGGCGATGGCATGTTGACTCGCCTGATTTTGAAAGCATCAGACAAAGCCCCATGGTCAGACAACGGAACGGCTAAAAATCCAGCTCTCCCACCAGTAGAGAAATTGGGCAAAGGTCTTTACTTCTACGAAGTAGACTTGGCAGGCACCCAAGGAAAATCTGACAAAGACTTGCTTGACCTCTTGAAACAAAATGGTACGCAAAGCTATAAAGCTACTATCAAGGTGTACGGTGCAAAAGACGGCAAGCCTGACTTAACTAATCTGGTAGCGACTAAAGATTTGACTGTTAATTTGAATGGTTTGACCACACCAAATCAGGTTAAAGACTCTGTTGCTAATAACATCAAAAATAGCATTGATGTTCCAGCTAGCTACCTTGAAAAAGCAAATGTTCCAGGTCCATTCTTGGCCGGTGTCAATCAAGTTATTCCATACGAAGCTTTTGGTGGAGATGGCATGTTGACTCGCCTCTTGTTAAAAGCTTCAGACAAAGCCCCATGGTCAGACAACGGAACGGCTAAAAATCCTGCTCTATTGCCGCTTGAAGGCTTGGCTAAAGGCCAATATTTCTACGAAGTGGATTTGAATGGCAATACGGTTGGCAAAGATGGTCAGGCCTTGCTTGAGCAACTTCGAGCTAACGGAACACATACATACCTAGCTACTGTTAAAGTCTATGGTGCTAAAGATGGCAAACCTGATTTGACCAATCTGATTGCTACTCGTCAAGTAACGATTCAGCTTCGTGGAAAAGAAATGGCGACAATACCATCTCAACAAGGTCAGATGAATACGAAACCTTCTGAAACAGGCTCTACAGGTACGACTGAGGGTATGATGGGTACAAATCACCATATGTCAGATATGAAGGTCGATCAACCAGCTTCTAGCCCAATGGCTAATATGATGAAAAAAGATGATAAAGCGATGCTACCAAATACTGGGGAAGCTAAAACAGCTACAGCTGGCCTTGGTATCTTTGGTCTAGCCTTGGCAGGTCTTGTTGGACTTTTAGGTTTGACAACTAAACGAGAAGATTAAGATTCAAATCACTTAAACATTAGAGAAAATAGTGTTATACTAAAGCAAGTATAACACTGTTTTTATCGAAGGAGTGTCAGATGAAAAAGACAATTTTGCTGGTTGATGATGAGATAGATATCCTAGATATTCAAAACCGCTATCTTATACAGGCAGGTTACGACGTTTTGGTCGCCCATGATGGTAAGGAGGGGTTAGAGCTTTTCAGAAAAAAATCTATCGACCTTATTATCACAGATATCATGATGCCCAATATGGATGGGTATGATTTTATTAGTGAAGTTCAGTATATCGCTCCGGATCAACCCTTCCTCTTTACAACTGCTAAGACAAGCGAACAGGATAAGATTTATGGATTAAGTTTGGGGGCAGATGATTTTATAGTCAAACCCTTTAGCCCACGCGAATTGGTTTTAAGAGTGAATAATATCTTGCGTCGCCTTAGCCGTGGAGGAGAGACAGAACAGATCGAGTTTGGTGACTTGGTAATCAACCATGTGACTCATGAAGTTCGCATTGGGGAGCAACCTTTGGAATTGACAGTAAAATCCTTTGAACTTCTATGGATATTGGCCAGCAATCCTGAGAGAGTCTTTTCAAAGACGGAACTTTACGAGAAGGTATGGCAAGAGGACTATGTGGATGATACCAATACACTCAATGTTCATATTCATGCTTTGAGGCAAGAGTTGACTAAGTATACAAATTCAAATGCTCCTGCTATCAAAACTGTCTGGGGTTTGGGCTATAAGATGGAAAAACCAAGAGGTAGAAAATGAAATTAAAAAACTATATTCTAGTGGGGTATCTAGTGTCGACTCTACTAACGATTTTGGTCGTTTTCTGGGCAGTCCAACGAATGTTGATCGAGAAAAGTGAAGTTTACTTTCTAGTTGGAATGACCTTGATTGCTAGTTTCATTGGCGCTGCAGTGAGTATCTTTCTTCTGTCGCCTGTTTTTTCTTCTCTGAAACATTTGAAAAAACAAGCTCAGGATATAGCAAGCAAGGATTTCAGCACAGAAATCGAAACCAAAGGACCATTAGAATTTCAAGAGCTGGGTCAGGCTTTTAATGACATGTCCCACAATTTGCAAGCCACCTTTCAATCACTTGATGAGAGCGAGCAAGAAAAGAGAATGATGATTGCGCAGCTCTCTCACGATATTAAAACTCCCATTACCTCTATTCAGGTTACTGTGGAGGGAATTCTAGATGGGGTGATTAAGGAAGAGGAGCGGCTCCACTACTTAGCCACGATTGGTCGGCAAACTGAGCGTCTAAACAAGCTAGTGGAGGAATTGGATGTTTTGACTCTCAATACACAACCTCAAGACACTGATACTGAAGAAGTCGAAGAGGTCTTTTTAGACCAGCTGCTGATTGAGTCAATGAGTGAATTCCAACTCCAGATTGAACAAGAGGAGCGGGATGTTTACATTCAAGTATCACCTGAGTCAGCGAAAATCAAGAGCCATTCTGACAAACTTTCTCGCATTCTAGTCAATTTGTTAAACAATGCCTTTAAATATTCAGAACCAGGAACCAGAATCGAGGTTCTTGCCCAATTAACAGAACAAGAGCTGACAATCAGTGTGAAAGACGAGGGTCAGGGGATCCTTCCTGAAGATTTGGAAAAGATTTTTAAACGACTTTATCGTGTAGAAACTTCGCGCAATATGAAGACAGGTGGACATGGCTTAGGTCTTGCGATTGCACGAGAACTAGCTCATCAGCTTGGTGGCGAAATCACAGCAGAAAGTCAATATGGCTTAGGAAGCAAGTTTACATTCTGTCTCAATTTGAAATAAAACCGTAAAATCCCTTTACATATCTAGCTTTTCATGGTATAATAGCCTTTGTGTGAAATAGCAGCAGGAAAGCATGAAGCTCGTCAACAGGTGTCTTATGACAAGTAACCTTGGCTGTTTAGGCGAAGGGCATCTGCACGAATCAGGGCTTTCTAAGTGACTATTTCCGCCAAATATTATTTATATCAGGAGGACATACATATGTCACGTTATACAGGACCATCTTGGAAACAAGCTCGTCGCCTTGGCCTTTCACTTACAGGTACAGGTAAAGAATTGGCACGTCGTAACTACGTACCAGGACAACACGGACCAAACAACCGTTCTAAATTGTCAGAATACGGTTTGCAATTGGCTGAAAAACAAAAACTTCGTTTCACTTACGGTGTAGGTGAAAAACAATTCCGTAACTTGTTCGTACAAGCTACAAAAATCAAAGGCGGAATCCTAGGTTTCAACTTCATGCTTCTTTTGGAACGTCGTTTGGATAACGTTGTTTACCGTCTTGGTCTTGCGACTACTCGTCGTCAAGCTCGTCAATTCGTAAACCACGGTCACATCCTTGTTGACGGAAAACGCGTTGATATCCCATCATACCGTGTAACTCCAGGTCAAGTAATCTCAGTTCGTGAAAAATCATTGAAAGTTCCAGCAATCCTTGAAGCAGTAGAAGCTACTCTTGGACGTCCAGCATTCGTATCATTCGATGCTGAAAAATTGGAAGGTTCATTGACTCGCTTGCCAGAACGCGACGAAATCAACCCAGAAATCAACGAAGCACTTGTCGTTGAATTCTACAACAAGATGCTTTAATTTTAAGAAATATCTTACAGAAAGCCTACAACAGTGGGCTTTTTGCTTTGTCTTAAAAGGTTGATTTCTGGGTTTGCTTAGATATTTGCTAGATTGATTTCATTGCTGCTTCAAAGAATGAGACGGCTTTTTTTGCGTTCTCTTTTGAGAGGTAAAAAGAAGCGTGACCCTCCCACAGCTATAGAGCTTTTAGGCGGGAAAACCACACTTCTTTCTTGAATTAATTTTACATCATTTTGACTTAAAAAACAAATAGAGGCGTCCCACCTCCTACCGCAGAAAGATCTGTTTCAAGGGGAGATGGAAAACCTCTATTCGTTAATTTAATTATAGCCTAAAAAACTTTTAAATACAAGGCTATTGAGATAGTAAGGGGGAAAAAAGAAGTAACCATCATTCCGACCACATAGTAGACAGGGGGGAACAAGATTACTTCCTTTATTTACTTAAGTATACAACATTTTTACAAGAAAGCAAAGTAGCAGGTTAGTCTAATGGGGTGCTTGTTGTACTTTAGCAAGTAAGGTGTGCTATAATGCTTTTAACAGGAACTAAAAGCCATTAGTAAATAACTAATATTGGGTCATATTGTTCCGATGTTAGAGAGAAGGAACTTAATGAAATTATGGGAATATGTTGATAAAAATGTTCGCCTTATTTTAGAAGATGGGACCTCCATCAAGGGTAGGGTGGTTGATTGGTTTGACGGTTATGATTTAGATGGTCCTGACGAAATAGTTATAGGTGATCGCTCATATCCTGAAGATATTATCAAGAAAATCAAAATTATTAGTGCTTAGTTCAACCTAGGCGATTTTATCGACTAACTATAAAAAGTATAAGAACTATCGAAAAAATAGCAGAGAGGAAAATAAATGAGTAAACAGCTTTGGAAGTATCTTCGATCAAGGGTTCAGATAGTCACTAATTGCGATAAGATAATCAAGGGACGTGTCATAGACTTTGTTGACGAAATGGACAATGATGAGCAAGATGAAATCACTATTCTCATTGCTAATCCTAGTCCAGATGAAGCTACTGAAATTTCTCTCTTTGAGAGTGAGATTGTCTCGATTAAAACAATCTCATAGGACTTAGAACAATCTAGGTGCTTTTACCTGCCTTATTTGAAAGAAAACACTATGGAAAAGGATTTAGTTTATATGGCAATATTAGATGATTTACAAGAGTTATATGACAATGGTTGGGATGCCTCTTTTGATTATAATGGTCAAGTATGTGGGATTTTTCCTAATTCTGTTCATGATATTGTAGTGGTGATTGGAGATAAGGAATACCAGGTATCATCATTCATTGATCTGATTTCTCTAAAAATTGACGATAACACTTTAGTAGAAATTATGGATGGAATTGAAGTGCAGTATTATTAAAATAAAAATCATCTTTGATGAATGAACTGCACCCCAAAAATTAGATTTTGTCTGTTAAATTTTTGGAACGTAGCTCAATATGCTACAACGTTCTTATTAGGAGGGGAAGGGTAATGGGTTATAGTCAACAAGTATTAGACATGCTCCAGCAAACAGTCAGTGGTCAGATTGATAATTTTTGGGATTTTTCCTTTACGTTTAACGCTCTTTTTGGAGAAGATGCGGAATTTTCCGAGGCTTGGGATAATGAAAACTCTGAAATGTTTGACGCTCTCAATGACTTTGAGTTGATGATATTTTTAGAGGAACATGATCCAAGCGACAAACAAGGTTTTATCGATTTCTTAACACCTTACTACGAAAAAGCAAAGCAATTAGCCAATATTGAAAGGAATATTTAAATGACACTCTGGAAATTTAACCGTACAGATGTAATTATCACGTTAAAAAATGGCGCGGTAGTTAGAGGATTTGTAGAAGACTATTGTGACGCCTCTGACAATGACGAGGAGATTGACTCCTTGCTGGTAGATGTTGATGGAACTCTTTATGAATATTTTGAAGATGAAATCGTCAGCATCATAGAAAGCTAGTAGTGGGAATAGAATCTAAGGAAAAAATCTTGTTTGTTGAGATTGTTTTAGTTGGGATGGTCCTATATGAAAAAGGATGAAATTAAAAAATATTTAGACAAAGATCTTGAATTTAATTATAATAGCCGAGGTGCTTGCTTTTTATCGAGTATATGTGTAGTTGGTTATGATTATGAAGGTCAGCAGTTTGATACAATTGATGAAGCTATGGAAGCTAAAGTATTTGACGGGAAAAGCTTAGTAGATATATGGGATGAAGTTTTTCCACAAGTTTTTTAAAATGAAAAGCACCTTTGATGAACTGCACCCCAAAAGTTAGATTTTTTCTGTCTAACTTTTGGGGTGCAGTTCAAATGTATGAGATATTTTTAGTTTTGATTTAATTTCGATATTTTTCCGGAAAATACTTATTTTTCGGAAAGTCAAGATTTTGTTATTATTTATGATATACTGGTACCGTAATTATATCCTTACAGAGGTTAAGTAAGGGTTTCAGTACACGTCAATAGATGTCAAAATATTGATTTTAAGCGATTTTTGATTTTTGGAAACTCATTATATCGCACTACAAATCAATAAAAACTCTACCTTTTACTCTACCTTTTTTAGATAAATATATCATCTGGATATTGAAGTTAAGCCCTGCTATCATTTCGATGGCAGGGCTTTTTAATGTTTGGGACACTACCTTCTTATCTATATTTTGATGGAGCTGAAGTTGACATCTACAAAGTTTAATGTTAAAATACATTCAAAAATATATTTGAATGAGGTGCTTTATGGTTCAAAATGTTGTTACTTCAATAATCCTGTATTCTGGGACAGCCGTAGACTTACTTATTATCCTAATGTTATTTTTTGCCAAAAGAAAAAGCAGAAAAGACATCATTAACATCTATTTAGGACAATTTCTAGGCTCTGTTAGTCTAATATTGCTAAGTTTACTTTTTGCATTTGTCTTAAATTATATTCCTAGTAAAGAGATTTTAGGTTTGCTCGGTTTGATTCCAATTTTCCTAGGACTCAAAGTTTTGCTTTTAGGAGATTCTGATGGAGAAGCTATTGCAAAAGATGGTTTGCGCAAAGATAATAAAAACCTGATTTTTCTAGTCGCTATGATTACTTTTGCAAGTTGTGGTGCTGACAATATTGGTGTTTTTGTCCCATATTTTATTACCTTAAATTTAGCGAATTTGATAGTGGCTTTACTTACCTTTCTAGTCATGATTTATCTCTTGGTTTTTTCTGCCCAAAAATTGGCACAAGTCCCTTCTGTTGGAGAAACTTTGGAAAAATATAGCAGATGGTTTATTGCCGTTGTTTATTTAGGACTGGGGATGTATATCCTGATTGAAAACAACAGCTTTAACATGCTAAGGACTGTGTTCGGCTAGGAGAAAAAATTATGAAAAAAGATAGTATCTGCCAAGTGAATATTATAAATCAGCAAAATGTTACAACCGCAACGAACTACCTTGAAAAGGAAAAAGTCCAAAAATCACTTCGTATTTTATCAAAGTTTACCGATAATAAACAGATAAATATCATCTTTTATCTCCTTGCTGTTGAAGAACTCTGTGTCTGTGATATAGCCTGTTTACTAAATCTCAGTATGGCATCTGCCTCCCACCATCTTCGTAAACTAGCCAATCAAAACATCTTGGATACTAGAAGAGAGGGGAAAATTATATATTATTTTATAAAAGATGAGGAAATCAAAGACTTTTTTAATCAACTAGGATAACAACTATTTTTACTACTTTATCATGATTATATATAGGACTTATCTATGAAATTTTTTGATAAAAATTACTCACATGAAAGACTACTCGTAGCAAATCTTTAAGAAAAAAGTATAATTTAAAGCAAAGCGACCTAGGTAATGCAGGTCAAGTTAGCCAAGTTTAAAAGGGAGAAATCTGAAAGAAAATGTATCTTTGATAGTAGTCATTTATTGTGAAATATGATATATTTATTGATTAGATGGATGAATATTTCTAAAGTTAAATAAAATATGACAGATACATGCTTTTTAGTGTATCTTGTTTG
This sequence comes from Streptococcus sp. D7B5, assembly GCF_029691405.1. Classification (NCBI taxonomy): domain Bacteria; kingdom Bacillati; phylum Bacillota; class Bacilli; order Lactobacillales; family Streptococcaceae; genus Streptococcus; species Streptococcus sp. D7B5. The sequence goes on along the minus strand of NZ_CP121467.1, from coordinate 1,361,255 downwards.
TACTCAAAATATGAAGTGACTATCCAATATTTAAGATTAATAAATATTATACGATGAGATAGAATACTACAAAATGAAAGGCAACGTAATCTGATGAAGAAAGATAGATTAATTGCATTGACAGATGCTGTTCTAGCAATTATTATGACCATTTTGATTTTAGAGTTAGAAAAACCAACGACACCAAGTCTTCAAGCTTTTTGGGATTTACGGCAAAATTTCTTTGCTTATTTTCTTTCCTTTTTCTGGTTGGGATCGTTATGGATGGCACTAAACACATTATGGGAAAAGGTTGAGAAAATTTCCTCAGAAATTATTTGGTGGAATTTGTTTCTACTCTTGGAGCGGCAGGAGTTCTCTTTGGAGAATTTCATGCCATCCAAGATACCAGTCTGAATGATGTGGTGGACCGGATCTATATAAATGTCAAGGATTTACCGTTTCAGTCCTTGGGAGCTTTAGCTAATATCCTGTCTGATGTTAAGAAGGGACTGATTCAAGACAGTCATATCTGGTCTTTCTTCCAGTCATTTTTCAAACAATATCAGTTGATAATCAGCTTAAATCAGATCTATCAGTTTGTCTATCTTTCTCTGATGGAGATCATGTCCTATCTTCACTTTGATTATTGGAAAAAAACGGCTCGGTCAGGAGCTAGTATGAATAAGGAGAACAAATGAAACGTTTAAAAATGTTATGGCATATTATGCAGGTTACGGGTTTTACTCGGTTTGCTCTGAGTTTTGTGACCTTTGTTTTTGGGTCAGGAGGCGTGCTTTTCCTAGTTGAACCTGCTATCACAAATTACGGAGACGGTCTTTGGTATGCTTTTGTGACTTCGACGACTGTCGGCTACGGGGATCTCCTAGCTGTGACCTTGATTGGAAGGATTACCAGTGTCTTCTTGACGATTTATGGGCTCATATTTTTTGGCTGTTTATCAGCTGTTATTTTTAATTATTATACCAATTTAAATAAGGAAAGAGGAGAGGACAAATGACTGCCAATTATTCAACACGGGAATACCGTGAGAAATTATACGATGACCTTCATGTTCGATTGAGAGATACAGCGATTTTGATGTGTGCAATTTTTATTGCCTCTATCGGACTAAATATGAATTCAACAGCTGTCATTATAGGAGCCATGTTGATTTCACCTCTCATGACACCGATTGTTGGACTGGGATTCGGTTTAGCTATTTTTGATACGCGTTTAATCAAGCAATCTCTAGAGGTTTTATTGACTCAAGTGTTGGTCAGTTTGCTTGTCTCGACTCTGTATTTCTGGATTTCTCCCTTGTCTTATGCAAGTAGCGAGTTGATTGCACGAACCTCTCCAACCATTTGGGATGTCCTCATTGCTATTGCTGGTGGGATTGCTGGTGTGATCGGTTCAAGGAAAAAAGAAGCAAACAATATCGTGCCAGGAGTAGCCATTGCTACAGCTCTGATGCCGCCTATCTGTACTGCTGGCTATGGTTTAGCTAATGGGAATGTACGATTTTTATTGGGGGCTCTCTATCTTTTCTTGATCAACTGTGTCTTTATCATGCTAGCCAACATTGTTGGAACAAGAATTTTGATGAGAAAATCTCCTTTAACTTCATTTAAAGAGCTGAGCATTAAAATGAGAATTGGCTTGATATCTTTGATTGTATTGTTGATTCTTCCAGCTAGCTATTCGGCAGTTACTCTGACAATAGAACAAGCGCGCAAAGAAGGGATCAAACAGTTTGTAGGAAAAGAGTTCGCCAATTATACGGTTATTAATCAAGTCTACAAGTCAAGTAACAATGAATTGGTCTTGACGGTTGTTGGAGATCCGATTTCAGAAGAAGAATTAGAAACACTCCACCAAAAACAAGCCTCTTACGGTATTCAATCTGTTCAATTGAAAGTGAATCAAGTTCAGAACTCGCCAACATTAGATAGTGAAGCGACCAAGGAATTTTATGAAAACATTGACAAGTATATTGATCAAAAACTCTCTGAAAAAGATTCACAAAACGATCTCGTAAAAGAAAATGAAGCAGACAAGGATTGAGGACAATGAACTGAATCGGTTTTTACGCCGTGTTTTTCTTGTATCTTCCTCTTTCTTACTTATAGCAGGTTGTTTTTGCTTGAATAAGAAATAAATTAGAAGTTCTATCATCTAAGAAAAATGATGAAAAAAATCATTTAACTAATGGTGTGAACGTTTAGTGTTTATCAGCTCCATTCTCTGTAATTTTGGGGGTAAAATCCACACCATTTAGATAAAATTAGTTGAATTTGATTGGAAAAACGCTTTTATAAAAGCGGAGAAAAGTCTTGATATTACGCTGTTTTTAGTCCAACTGAAATTCATACTTTCCAAACCAGGTCTTAAGAAAAAAGGTAGAGAAAAAGGTAGAGTTTGGATTGAAATACAGTGCAATATATCGCATTTGGCAAAAAGAAAAAACGCTTTAAATCAGCGTTTTTCTTATGTATTGATTCGTATTGAACCCCTACTTAACTTCTGTAAACACTACGTGCTTGCGAAGTTTTGGTGAGTATTTCTTCAATTGAAGACGGTCTGGAGTGTTACGTTTGTTTTTAGAAGTAAGGTACAAGCGTTCACCAGATTCTTTGTGTTCAAGTGTAATATTTACGCGCATGGTATCTCCCTTCTATTATTCAGCTGATGCAGCTTTAGCGATTTTACGTCCTTTGTAGTATCCTTTAAGTGATACGCGGTGAGAACGTGAGTAATCTCCAGTAGTTTCGTCAAAGTTTACAGATGGAGCTGTTACTTTGTAGTGTGTACGACGTTTGTTTTTCTTCGCTTTTGAGGTGCGACGTGCAGGTACTGCCATTTTCTTTTCTCCTTTAGGTATTTAAATTCGATTCAATCTAGTGATTTTCATCAACCATACTAGGATAACACATTTTTTTTGTAAAGTAAAGTTACTTGACAAAAAAAGATAAAAAAATTAGAAGCTAGTAATCGAAATTTTCTGAAAATTCAAGAATTTTATTCTGTTCTTCATGCGGAAATTGTGCTATAATGGTAAAAACTGAAATGGGAGGGAACAAATGACAGAATTAGATACACGTCACCGCAGTAGCGTTTATGACAGTATGGTGAAATCACCAAACCGTGCCATGCTTCGTGCCACTGGAATGACAGATAAGGACTTTGAAACACCGATTGTGGGAGTGATTTCAACTTGGGCGGAAAATACACCATGTAACATTCACTTGCATGATTTTGGGAAATTGGCTAAAGAAGGTGTCAAATCTGCGGGCGCTTGGCCTGTTCAGTTTGGAACCATTACCGTAGCAGACGGGATCGCCATGGGAACGCCTGGTATGCGTTTCTCTCTAACATCTCGTGACATCATCGCGGACTCTATTGAGGCTGCGATGGGTGGTCACAACGTGGATGCCTTTGTCGCTATCGGTGGCTGTGACAAGAACATGCCTGGTTCTATGATTGCCATTGCCAATATGGATATTCCAGCTATTTTCGCCTATGGTGGTACTATTGCACCGGGAAATCTTGATGGCAAAGACATTGACTTGGTTTCTGTCTTTGAGGGTATCGGAAAATGGAACCATGGTGACATGACAGCTGAGGACGTGAAACGTCTCGAATGTAATGCCTGCCCTGGCCCTGGTGGCTGTGGTGGTATGTATACAGCTAATACCATGGCAACTGCTATCGAAGTTCTCGGTATGAGTTTGCCAGGATCTTCATCTCATCCAGCTGAATCAGCTGACAAGAAAGAAGATATCGAAGCAGCAGGACGTGCTGTTGTCAAGATGCTGGAGCTTGGTCTCAAACCATCAGATATCTTGACTCGTGAAGCTTTTGAAGATGCCATCACTGTAACTATGGCTCTCGGTGGTTCTACAAATGCCACTCTTCACTTGCTTGCCATTGCCCATGCGGCTAATGTTGACTTGTCACTTGAGGACTTCAATACGATCCAAGAGCGCGTGCCTCACTTGGCTGACTTGAAACCATCTGGTCAGTATGTCTTTCAAGACCTCTACGAAGTCGGTGGTGTCCCTGCGGTTATGAAATACCTCTTGGCAAATGGTTTCCTTCATGGCGACCGCATCACATGTACTGGTAAGACAGTCGCTGAAAACTTGGCTGACTTTGCAGACCTTACACCAGGCCAAAAAGTCATTATGCCACTTGAAAATCCAAAACGTGCAGACGGTCCGCTTATCATCTTGAATGGGAACCTTGCCCCTGATGGTGCGGTTGCTAAAGTATCAGGTGTGAAAGTGCGTCGCCACGTTGGACCAGCTAAGGTCTTTGACTCAGAAGAAGATGCTATCCAGGCTGTTCTGACAGATGAAATCGTTGATGGCGATGTAGTTGTTGTCCGTTTCGTTGGGCCTAAGGGTGGTCCTGGTATGCCTGAGATGCTATCCCTTTCATCCATGATCGTTGGTAAAGGTCAAGGAGACAAGGTTGCCCTCTTGACGGATGGACGCTTCTCTGGTGGTACTTATGGTCTGGTTGTCGGACATATCGCTCCTGAAGCTCAGGATGGTGGACCGATTGCTTACCTCCGTACAGGTGATATCGTTACGGTTGACCAAGATACCAAAGAAATTTCCATGGCCGTATCAGAAGAAGAACTTGAAAAACGCAAGGCAGAAACAACATTGCCACCTCTTTACAGCCGTGGTGTTCTCGGTAAATATGCCCATATCGTATCATCTGCTTCACGCGGAGCCGTGACAGACTTCTGGAATATGGACAAGTCAGGTAAAAAGTAAACTCAAAAAGCAAGCCAAAAATGGGATTTTATTCTTTAAAAGAATAACGGCATAATCGGATTGATTTCCGGCTATGCCGTTTTCCCTTTTGTATTAGGTATATGGACTTCCCTAATGTAGTTCAAATGAATAATAGTTTGCTTTTTGTTCTTGTTCCAGGAACCTTTTTTATTTTCATATCCACTATTTTCGCAACGAAAGTGCGGATGATCTCAGTAGTCTGATCCATGATGTCTATGAAGTTATGCACAATATCAAAAATTAATTCACGTTCAACTGTTGCTCTTGGCAGGTAGTGATAAAAGTTTTGAGTTCAGTCTTACGACTTTCAGGTTGATTCGGTTCTTTTTCAGCTAATTTTGTAAGCAACATTATCTATATAGAGTCATTCTATATGAATATCAAGCTTTTAAATTCCTGCATCCATCAACATGAGCTCCTGTGGCAGTTTTTCGTACAGCGTCTATTCCTCCTTTCCGAGGACCATCTTGCTATTTCCCTCTATAAGATGGGCTTGATAAAACAAAAAATCTGACGTTTTTTGAAAAAAGATTTAGAAAATGAGAAATCCTACTGAATACATTTATCAGTAGTTTTTTGTTTTTAGCCATTTTTAGTAGTTATTAGTAATAAAACACTATATATTGTAATAAAGCTAATTGTTTTTTAGACTAATCTATGATAAAATGATTAGAAATTAAGGAGGTACCCGATGAACAACGAAGAAAAATGGGCATCAATGGAGGAACTTTGTAAGCATCTTGGTCTAAGCAGAGATACTGTAAAAAAGATGATTCACACGCAGAATCTTCCTGCCTATAAAATAGAAAGAAAATGGAAATTTAAGATTAGCGAAGTTGATTCGTGGATTCGAAAAAACAATCGAATTACCGATGCAGAATAACGAGGTATTCAATATGATAAAAACAATTGATTTATTTGCAGGTGCAGGAGGATTAAGTCTTGGATTTCTTATGACCGGAAAATATCAGATTGTTGCTGCTGCGGAAATTAATAAAAATGCACGAGAAACTTATAAGACTAACATTACAAAAGATAATGATAACTTTGAATTTATAGAAAATGTTATTGATTATGATTTTTCAACCCTAAACTCAAGATTTGAAAACTCAATTGATGTTGTAATAGGCGGACCTCCTTGTCAAGGATTTTCAAATGCTAATAGGCAAAAAAATCATTTGATTAGCATGAATAACAGCTTAGTTAAAGAATACTTCAGAGCTATCCGACAAATTCGTCCGAAAGCTTTTGTTATGGAAAATGTTAGCATGCTTGAGTCAGAAACCCACAGATTTTATGAATCCCGCAAAGATAACGATGAAATAGACTCACTTATCGCAAATGGATATGATATCCCAAAAAGAATGGATACATTAGTACTATCAAAAGTTTCGTTTGATGGTATAGATATGTGTAGACTACCTGAGTCCGACTTGAGAGAAATATTTATTCCGAAACAGTTAACACATCTTTTATCTGTATTGCAAAAAAATATCAATAATCCAAGAAGACTGCCAAACTTTCTTTTAAAAAATAAAGCTACAATTGAAAAACTAATTAATTCATATATCTGTAGCGAAGATTTTGCTAATTCAACAGCAAAGCAACAAATAATATCAAAATTAGAAACAATAAAATGTGAGTTAGAGAATAGCCGTCCTGAAAAAGCATCTGAGGAATTGGACTACATAGTCGGTTTACAAAAGCTGATAAAGTCCATTTCAGAAATAACCGAAAACGAATTAATTGGGAATTATGAATATTCCGCTGAAGATGGTTTGCGTTTTATAGTTAATTCATATTCTGTTATTGATTATATTAATGCGATTCTTGGAGACGAATATATTCAAAAAGGTAATGTATTTAATGCCAAATGGTTTGGTGTCCCACAGGAACGTCGAAGGTATATAGTTGTAGGAATAAGACGCGATATATACATAGACAAAGATATTGATTTGATTTTGCCAAATGAAACTATAGCCAATAAAATTCCTACTGTAGGTGAGGCAATTTTAGATCTTTCGAATTATGAGGTTGGCTATAAACTACACTATACTCCAATCCCTTATGTAGAAAAAAAAGGTATAAGTAGCTATGCTCGCTCTATGCGCAAGGGTAGTAAGAGTGTTAAAAACCATATAACAACGAAAAGCACAGATAAAGCATTAGAGCGTTTCAAGAAAATTAAACAAGGAAAGAATTTCCACAGTCTTGGTATTGAAGATAAGGATACATATTCAAAACCCGAAAGGACACAGAACACAATATATTTGAGGCTTGACCCAAATAAACCTAGTGGAACAGTGGTAAATGTTCGTAAATCCATGTGGATACATCCAATACTGGATAGAGCAATAACTGTCAGAGAAGCAGCAAGACTTCAGTCTTTCCCTGATTCCTTCGAGTTTATTGGCACTAAAGATTCCCAATATCAGCAAGTTGGAAACGCCGTGCCACCACTATTAGCCAAAGGAATTGCAGATTTAATCTTTAAATATTTACAATAATTAAACAATAATAAAAAATACCGCGATTTTCACTGAATATTTCGTGGTATTTTTTTTATTATTTGCTTTCGTAATAATTATTAATAAATATATTTGTAATATATTTAGAATATATTGCAAATATTGTTGACTATATAAAATATAAATGATATACTTTAGGTAACATACGAAAAATGGAGGTTCCCATTATGGGCAAAAAACAGGAAACTAAACGTGAGAAGTTTATTAGGCTTGCTGAAGCACGTACTAACAAAATAATTGATATGCTACAACTTCTTGGTAACTGCTCGAATTTAAGCACATATGATTACACTCAACAAGATGTTGATAAAATATTTGCTGCAATCGAATCCGAAGTTCGTGAAACTAAGAAAAAATTCAACAAATCAGAGAGCAAAAAAGGTTCTCGTTTTACATTAGATTAAGGAGGAACTTCCATGGTTTTTACTTCAATACCACAAAATTACAGAAATAATGTAGACTGGATCCTAGGCGCATACACTGATGCAGGTGTAACCTTCCCGAATGGTTTTCAAAAGGATGCGATTCAGAATGCTGTTGGTGCAAGACCAACAAAAAATTGGAAAAATTGGAGATGTGATATTTCTTTAATTGAAAATGACCGGGGCAGATATGTTGTCGTCGAGGACTCTGGAACCGTGGGTTTGACTGGAAATAATACTCCCGCTGAACAGATTAATGAACTGATGGCAGAAGGTAAAGTTCTACCTCCAGAGGAACGGCTTTCGCGTTTCACCTCAATGTTTAATTCCGGTGGTAATACTACTGGAGGTGGCCTTTTTGGTGCTGGTAAGAGTGTTTACTCTGTTGCTTCTAAAACCTATACTTATTATTATGATTCACTCCGTGAAGATGGAATGTATGTATCAAATGTCAATAAAGGTGGCCAAGTTAATTCTATCGCTTATGAAGGATCTGAAGCCAAAAAATATATTAAAGAGAACACAGGTTTAGACGAGAAGAAAACCGTTGGTACTCGAATCATAATTGAAAAACCAAAAGACGAATTGGTTGAATCCATAACAAGTGGAGAACTCGTTCCACTTATCCAAGAGTCCTGGTGGTTAATTATTGAGCGTTTGCCAGCAGGCTCTGCTATTACTGTAAATAATGTTCCTATTACAGTTCCTGATGATATTAAAAAAACACGACGAGCGTATGAATTGCAAAAACCAGAAAGTTATTCTCAGGGGTATAAAGTCAAGCACTTCGGATTATATGTCTTCGAAGATGGCGGAAATATATGGTCTGGACTCTCTTATTATCGCAAGGGAATGAAAATTGGCGAGATTGACATCAAGGATATTCCTAAAGATGTTGAAGGAAAATTTTGGGGATATGTAGAGGTAGATGAGCTTTGGGAAGATGAACTCTCTGATATTGAGGATAAGGTTCATTTCGGTGTGAGTAAGGGAAAGAAACATACTAATACTTATCAGAATTTGAAGAACTACTGCAATAATAAATTCCACGAAAACATGGTTAAATGGGGATTCATAAAGGATAATAAGACTGAAGATAAAAAACTTAATGATGAATTGCAATCAATCGCAGAAGAACTTCAAGATCTATTTGATAACCTTGAATTTGAAAATCTTGGCACAGGTCCACAAAAGCCTGATTTTGATGTTCGTTGGCAAGATATTCGCTATCCTGTGGCAGAGACAGAAAAAGTTACATCCGGTGATGAAATTGCTTTTTCTGTTAGAATAAAGAATTCCTATACAACAGACAAGAAATTTGATTATAAAATTTTAGTGGTCGACCCTGAAAACCGTTCGGTTCTACATCAGATTGATGCCGGAGAGATAACAGTAAAAGCAAACACAGTACATCGTATGGATAAAATCCATACGGTTACGAAAAAGAATTCAAAGCAATATGCAGAAAATCGTATTGTTCTATCTGTTAAGGTTATTGGTAGTGGTAAAGAAAAGACAAAAGTTCTTCCGTATTTCTTTGACATAGATAAGCCAGATACCTCTCGTGAAACTGTTGGCTTGACACTGCATGAATGTTTGTTCCCTGTCCAAGGCAGTCGTCGTGTAAATTTTGGTGAAGCTGTTCGTAAAGTATGCTGGAAGATTGAGAATAAGCGAAATCACACATTAAATTATCGTTTGAATGTAAGCATCCACAAAGCAAATGCAAGTGATAAAACATGTCCTAAAATAGTTGACGTACTGTCACTTACAGGTATAATTCCTCCATTCGAAGATCAGATTACCCCTTATTTAGATGAGATTGTCTTTGATAAAGACACATACGAACCTTATCTTTCCGAAGGCACATTGGAACTTCGGGCAAGACTGATAGCAAATGAAGACGATCCAATCTATGAAAAGGGCGATAAAATAACTTCTTATCATTTTAAAATTTTCCTAAATATGGATGAAAAGAATGGAAAGAGAGAGTCGTTTAGGATCGAACTTTCCAAATCAAAAAATAATTTTGAGCGCTCGTGGCGAACTCCGGGAAATGATAGAAAAATCACTATAAATATTGAACATCCAGCATACAATAGTGTGGCTGATTATCCGGATTTTCGACATGATTATCTTCGCGAACAAATGTTGAAACAGTATGTTCTGCTCTATCTAGATGAAGGTAAATATGATATATTTGGAGATGGGTTTATTGGTCTTGAGCCACAAGAAGCTGCTGATAAAGTACTTCAGAAAGTGGAAAGTGTTTATTATGAAAGTCTTAAATAAGGGGAGTTTTTATGAAACACGTGGTATCATTGGATAAAGATGGTAATCTAGTATATAAGGGTCTACTTACCGCAAAAGAAATTGCCACTATAGATGAGATTAAAAATGCACTTGAACAAGAAATCCCTCAAATTGAAGCAGATCTAGAGGAGGTATATGGTAAAAGTGTGTTGTACAAATACAATCTGGGTAAATTTCTGGGAGAATTACTAACTAAATATAATATATCTGCTTCTGAACGCAAACAATTTTGGGATGAAATCAAAACATTTGCTACGAAAGAAAATCGTCGCAGAGATGAAAGTAAGAATGCTGAAACCCGTAGTTTCTATGGTCAGTGCTATAGATTGTCGCAATTTGATCAAGAAGTAGTAGAAAAACTTTCTTGGCGCCAATGGCAAGATATTCTTGATAGAGTTCTCAATAGAGAAGATGAAAGAATATTTGAGTGGATTAGAAATAAAAAAGAGAAAATCCGTGAAGATGACTGGCGTGAATTTGAAAAAGGCTTACACCTATATTTGAAAAGCAAGGATACATCGGTTTTTACGAATGATGAGCTGTTTGAAATATACGAATCGATTCTAAATATGAGTCAATATTGGCGTATTGCTTTTGATAAGTTCAAAAAAGATTTTCCCGACAGTGCAAAAATTAAATCCAAAGGACGTAGATCGAAGAAATATCAATCGACTTGTTTCCAACTTAAACGAGAACTACACAAGCCTCTCGATGACAGTATATTTGAAAAAGCATTTGAATTGGCAATGAGATAAATAACAACACAGACCATGCAGGAGCCAAAACTCTTGCATGGCCTTTACTTTATTACTCTTCGATCGTTAGCAGTGTCCTCGGTAAATACGCCCATATCGTATCATCCGCTTCTCGTGGAGCCGTGACAGACTTCTGGAATATGGACAAGTCAGGTAAAAAATAAACTCAAAAAGCAAGCCATCCTCGGCTTGCTTCTTTTTATCTTCAAAAGTGATTTGCCTCATTAACGAGGTGGCAGTCCAAGGGCAATACGGCCGTAGCGACTGATTCGTGTGATCTTCCAGGCAGGCGACCAGGTAACTTCAACCTTGACGTCCTCGATACCTTCGATTTGTTTTAGACCTGCCACGATTTCGATAGGCAGGCTTTCGGCGCAATCGCAGGCAGTGTCGGTAAAGGTCATGACAATCTTACAGAGACCTGTTTCATCCAGATTGATTTCATAAATCAAGCCCAGATTGTAAACATCCAATTCCACATCTGTATCAAAAACCTTCTCTAGTTTTTCGATAATTTGGTCTTGTAAGGCCAAAGCGCGGTCATTGATTTTGATATCGTCTCTCATAACAGTCCCTCCACGTGATAAATATCCTCTATTTTCTCATAATTCTGACAATTTGGCAAGTTTTTGATGAATTTTCTGAAAAGACTCTCTTGAGATTTTCTACTCTCACTGTTTTAATCCCTTTATTTATGGTAAAATAAGACTATTAAGTTTAAAGAGGATTCCCTATGAAATTACAAAAACCTAAAGGAACGCAGGATATTTTACCTGCTGAGTCTGCCAAGTGGCAGTACGTTGAGGGCTTTGCCCGTGAAATTTTCAAGCGCTATAACTATGCAGAAGTGCGCACGCCTATTTTTGAGCATTACGAGGTCATCAGTCGCTCTGTCGGAGATACGACCGATATCGTAACCAAGGAAATGTATGATTTTTATGACAAGGGTGACCGCCATATTACCCTTCGTCCAGAAGGAACTGCGCCTGTTGTCCGTTCCTATGTGGAAAATAAACTCTTTGCCCCAGAAGTGCAAAAGCCAAGTAAGTTCTACTATATGGGCCCTATGTTCCGTTATGAGCGTCCACAAGCAGGTCGTTTACGCCAGTTCCACCAGATTGGTGTCGAGTGCTTTGGCTCTAGTAATCCAGCTACCGATGTGGAAACCATCGCTATGGCGGCTCATTTCTTGAAAGAAATCGGCATCCAAGGTGTCAAATTGCACCTTAACACTCTCGGAAATCCTGAGAGCCGTGCTGCTTATCGTCAGGCCTTGATCGACTATTTGACACCGATCAAGGAGACCTTGTCTAAGGATAGCCAACGTCGTTTGGAGGAAAATCCTCTCCGTGTCTTGGACTCTAAGGAAAAAGAAGACAAGGTGGCAGTAGAGAATGCGCCGTCTATCTTGGACTTCCTTGATGAAGAAAGCCAAGCCCACTTTGATGCTGTGCGTCAGATGTTGGAAAATCTGGGTGTAGACTATATCATCGATACCAATATGGTGCGTGGTCTGGACTACTACAACCACACCATTTTCGAATTCATCACAGAGATTGAGGGTAATGACTTGACGGTCTGTGCGGGTGGTCGCTACGATGGTTTGGTTGCCTACTTTGGTGGCCCTGAAACTGCTGGATTTGGATTTGGGCTTGGTGTAGAGCGCCTGCTTCTCATCCTTGAAAAGCAAGGTGTGGCCCTCCCTATCGAAAACGCTCTAGATGTTTATATCGCAGTCTTGGGTGAAGGAGCAAATGTTAAGGCCTTGGAATTGGTACAAGCCCTTCGCCAACAAGGATTCAAAGCAGAGCGTGATTACCTTAACCGTAAACTCAAAGCTCAGTTCAAGTCCGCCGATGTCTTTGCGGCTAAGACTCTCATTACTCTAGGCGAGAGTGAAGTTGAAAGCGGACAAGTGACGGTCAAAAACAACCAAACTCGAGAAGAAGTTCAAGTGTCACTTGATGCTATCAATCAAAATTTCTCAGAAATCTTTGAAAAATTAGGCTTTTAATAGTAGAAAAACTGGTCAGGACCTTACTCCTGACTCTCTTTTTCCTAGGATCAACATTGCTTTTGCTTGCTTAAAAATATCTTTATAAAATCATTACTACCGGTTCTATTTTTGCAAGAGGAATTCGCTTATTATCCCTTTTAGTTGCGACTGTATTCCACATTTTTATCAAAATGATGTGAATAACAATGCTAAGTCTTCATTTCAAATAGGAGTCTTTTATGAAATTACTTAAAAATCTTGGCTGGTTTCTTCTAGCTATTCTATCCTTTTTCTTTGGCTATGGTCTGGTTCAGAGTATGGCTTTGTCAGCTCTTGGACTAGGGGCTTCAATCTTTGGAGTCTTACCACTTTATGTCGTCCTATCAGGGGCCTATGTTTATGGAGTTTACAGATGGTATCAGACAGAAAAGGTTAGCATCCAGACGACAGCTTTTAATCGTTATATCTGGTTGCCTACTCTGGTTTTGCTAGTGGCGATTACAGCCCAGTTCTTTTTGCCAGAAGATCCGTCAGTCAATCAACAAATCGTATCACAATTGACAGTTGCTCAGCCTGTATTTGGTTTCTTTATGGTGGTAGTCTTTGCTCCTCTGACGGAAGAACTCATCTTTAGAGGGATGCTGGCGCGCTATCTCTTTCCTAAGCAGAACAACAGCAAACAGACAGCTCTGTTTCTCCTCGTATCAAGTGTGCTTTTTGCCTTGATTCATTTTCCAGGGACTTTGCAACAGTTTTTAGTTTATGCTAGTCTGGGATTAAGTTTGGGTCTGGCTTATGTAAGCCGAAAAGGTCTTCTTTATAGTATTTCTCTCCACGCTTTGAATAATTTAATCGGCTTTTTGATGATACTCATGCTATAATAGAGTCAGGAGGTCACATGAAACGAGTAATTTTATTAGCAGTGATACAGGCGGTCGTTCTCTTCTTTATTATCGGGGGGCTTGCCTATGCCTTTAAAGGCGATTTCTTCTACAACAATCTAGCAGTGATTTTTGCACCTATTGCAGGAATCATGCGCTTTGCGACGGCCTATGCAACAGCGATTGTTCTGCCTAAAAAAGCGGCTGAAATCGCAGAAAAACGCAAAGAAGGTCAAGAATCAAAATAAGAAAATCCGATGGCGTCTTCATCGGATTTTTTGTCTGTTCGTTTTGATTTCTAAAGACAATCAAACTTTTCTGCTGATTTTCATGAAGAGCCTGCGCTTTTATGGTAAAATAGTAACAGAATAAAAGAGGAGAGAAACAATGAAACGTAGTATGTATGCTGGTCGTGTTCGTGAGGAACATATCGGACAAGAAATGACCTTGAAAGGATGGGTTGGCCGTCGTCGTGACTTGGGTGGTTTGATCTTTATCGACCTTCGTGACCGTGAAGGAATCATGCAGTTGGTTATCAACCCTGAAAAAGTCTCTGCAGAGGTCATGGCAACAGCTGAAAGTCTTCGTAGTGAGTTTGTCATCGAGGTGACTGGACAAGTCGCTGCGCGTGAGCAAGCTAATGATAAATTGCCGACTGGTGCAGTTGAGTTGAACGTGACAGCTTTGGCAGTGCTTAATACAGCCAAAACAACACCTTTTGAGATTAAAGATGGGATTGAGGCCAATGACGATACACGTTTGCGTTACCGTTACCTTGACCTTCGTCGTCCAGAAATGCTAGAAAACCTTAAGCTTCGTGCTAAGGTGACCCATTCTATCCGTAACTACTTGGATGAGTTGGAGTTTATTGATGTGGAAACACCATTCCTTTCTAAATCAACGCCAGAAGGGGCGCGTGACTATTTGGTACCATCTCGTGTCAATAAAGGGCATTTTTACGCTCTTCCTCAAAGTCCACAAATCACTAAGCAACTCTTGATGAATGCTGGTTTTGATCGTTACTATCAAATCGTTAAATGTTTCCGTGACGAGGACTTGCGTGGAGACCGCCAGCCTGAGTTTACCCAGGTCGACTTGGAAACGTCTTTCCTTACTGAGCAAGAAATCCAAGATATTACAGAAGGTTTGATTGCGCGCGTGATGAAAGAAACCAAAGGCATCGAAGTGACGCTTCCATTCCCTCGTATGAAATACGATGACGCTATGGCTCTTTACGGTTCTGACAAACCTGACACCCGTTTTGATATGTTGCTTCAGGACTTGACAGAAGTGGTCAAAGGTGTTGATTTCAAAGTCTTCTCAGAAGCACCTGCTGTGAAAGTCATTGTAGTCAAAGGAGCTGCGGACAACTACTCACGTAAAGACATCGACAAGATGACCGAAGTAGCTAAGCAGTATGGTGCTAAAGGTCTTGCTTGGGTCAAGGTGGTTGATGGAGAATTAAATGGACCAGTTGCCAAGTTCTTGACTGGTATCCAAGCAGAATTGACTGCAGCACTTGGTCTTGAAGATAAGGACTTGGTTCTATTTGTGGCAGATACGCTTGAGGTAGCCAATGCAACACTTGGTGCCCTTCGTGGACGTATTGCCAAAGAGCTGGGCTTGATTGATAATGATAAGTTCAACTTCCTTTGGGTGGTTGATTGGCCAATGTTTGAATGGTCTGAAGAAGAAGGTCGTTACATGAGCGCCCACCATCCATTCACTCTTCCACAGGAAGAAACAGCTCACGAATTAGAAGGTGATTTGGCTAAGGTTCGTGCCATTGCTTACGATATCGTCTTGAACGGTTATGAACTTGGTGGTGGTAGTCTTCGTATCAACCAAAAAGACCTTCAAGAACGCATGTTCAAGGCTCTTGGTTTCTCAGCTGAAGAAGCCAATGACCAGTTTGGCTTCCTTCTTGAAGCCATGGACTATGGTTTCCCACCCCACGGTGGCTTGGCTATCGGTCTTGACCGTTTTGTGATGCTCTTAGCAGGAGAAGAAAATATCCGTGAAGTCATTGCCTTTCCTAAGAACAACAAGGCAACCGACCCAATGACACAAGCTCCATCAACAGTCGCTCTCAAACAACTAGAGGAGCTCAGCTTACAAGTAGAAGAAGATGAAACAAGCAAAACGAATTAAGCGGTGGCGCTATTACCTGCGCCGCTTTGCTTATCAGATAAAAATCTTACGAGTTTTACAAAGTATCTCTCGGGAAAAATATGATGAGAAAGTATCGGCTTCTCTGGTTTATGGCTTTCTGTCAGCAGTAGCAGTCAATTTCTTTTTTCAACCAGGACACGTTTACTCCAGTGGCGCGACAGGTCTGGCACAGATTATCTCTGCCTTGAGTAATCACTGGTTTGGTTTTTATATTCCGATATCGCTAACCTTTTATGCTATCAATTTTCCGTTGATGATTTTGGCTTGGTATCAGATTGGGCATAAGTTTACAATCTTTACCTTCATCACAGTATCCATGAGTTCCCTCTTTATCCAGCTTGTGCCAGTTGTGACCTTGACAGAGGATCCCATCATCAATGCCCTTTTTGGGGGTGTTGTCATGGGCTTGGGGATTGGTTTTGCGCTCCGTAACAATATTTCTAGCGGAGGTACGGATATCGTCAGTCTGACCATTCGAAAGAAAACGGGTAAGAATGTCGGTAGTATTTCTTTCCTGGTAAATGGGACCATCATGCTGATAGCAGGTTTGACCTTTGGTTGGAAATACGCCCTCTACTCCATGATTACCATCTTTGTCTCCAGTCGTGTGACAGATGCGGTCTTTACAAAGCAAAAACGCATGCAGGCCATGATTGTGACCAATAATCCTGACAAGGTAATCGCAAAAATCCATAAAAAATTGCACCGCGGAGCAACCATGATCCACGATGCAGAAGGAACCTATAATCATGAGAGAAAAGCAGTCTTGATTACGGTTATCACGCGAGCAGAGTTTAATGATTTTAAACACATCATGAAACAGGTCGATCCGACAGCCTTTGTCTCTGTATCCGAAAATGTCCACATCCTAGGACGATTCGTAGAAACAGACAATTAATAATACTCAAAAGACCAGCCTTGAGGCTGGTCTTTATTTTTCGATAATTTTGTGTCCAATCAACTGGCGGTAACAAATCTGTTTATTGTTTTTGGCATCGTTAATAATCTGGAGAATGGTTTCAAAGGAAACGCGCCCGAGTTCTAAGCTATTGATATCCACATAGGCTGCCAAGTTCAGTTTAGGGTTGACCGAGTCAAAGCTGAGGACAGGGATATCCAGTTGGTGTTTTGCGATGTAATCACAGACCCCTGCAGCAAGAAGGCTATCAATAGTAATAATAGCATCAATATTTGGATCATGCTCGAAGAGAAGTTTACTAAAGCGATAACCATTATCTTCAAGAAATTCGGTCGCAAAGTAGGTCAGATTTGGATCAATAGGAAGTTGGTATCGTTTAAGAGCTAACTCATAACCCATTAGACGATCTTGTGTTACGAAAAGTTTTTTGGTTCCTCCGATAAAAGCAATTCGCTTGCATCCTTTTTTGATGAAATATTCTGTTGCATCAAAACCTGCCTGGACATTGTCATTATCGACGAGCGGAATGAAGGGAGATAGAGATTTACCTAAGATAAGGAAAGGAAATTGCTCATCTGCTACTAGCTTAACCAAAGGATCCTCTTCTTGGGCATAGAGGAAAATCAAACCATCTACACGCTTACCATAGACCATCTGGGAAATAGCTTTGAGCCGCTCTTTTGCATCTTTCCCCGTTGCAATCTGGATAGCATAGTGGTTCTCAGATGCCACTTGGGCGATCCCTCGTAGAACAGATGGGAAGAAAGGATTTTGGTAAAAGGCATCCGAGTCGTCAGGAAGCACCAGGCCGATAACTTGAGTATAGCTACTTACCAAGCTACGAGCATTGAGATTGGGGTGGTAGTTGAGCTCCTTCATCGCCTTGCGAACTCGTTTTTTGGTTTCATCACTAATCGTTGATTTGTTTTGAATAACGCGGGTAACAGTTGAAGGTGAGACACCTGCTGCCTTGGCCACGTCTTTAATCGTAACGGGCATAAAAATCTCCTATTTATGATAATCTGGATCACGGAAGTGTGTCTTGTAAAAAATGGTGACCAGATAAAGAACAAAAAGAATGTTTTGTACAGTGATAAGGGTTGCCATATTTTGGCCAAAAAGCCCCAAAATAAGCGTAATCAGAGTGGGTAATCCTAAACAGTTCAAGATAAAATGGTAGCACTCTTTAAAAGTCCTAAATGAAAAGAGGCGTGATTTTTTTGTGATATAAAGAAGAAGACTAGCTCCAAGAGAGACAATGAAGAAATTCAATCCAAAGAGGAAGCTAGCACCAAGAACGAGAAAGAGACTGATATAGACCCGGTTTTGTTGATACCAGTCTTTAGAAATGGCCTGGGTAAGATCTTCCTTACTCTGGAAACTCTCCGTTTGAATGGCGTGGTAGCGAATGCGGGTCAGTTCCTTGCTTTCTTTGCTGATGATGAGTTCTTCAGTATCAAAATGAAGTTGTAAGTCCTTTGGCAATTCCTTGTTTTGGCTTGGACCAATCAAAAGAGAAGGCTGCTGATTTTTAGTTCCAGAATAGCTCAGTTTCCCATCTACTATCTGCGCATTCTCTGACAAGTCCATGATCGCTTCATCTGTCAGGGGTGTGTAGACATTATCGATAAAGGTATCCAGTGGATAAGTCTCCTGGGAACTGTTTTGAATGGCAATCGGAACCATAGACAAGCTGATGAGGAAAATGCTAGTAAAGAGAAGCTGAAACCAGTTGAGTCCGAAACGTTTTGACAGGGGCTTACGAAATCCCCAGATACTAGTAAAATACGAGAATGGATATGGAAGCATAGGCATCTTTCTAAAAGTGTTTTCTATATGAGTATTATTATATAGAGAAATGTGCTTTATTTCAAGTCTAGGAGACAAATTGCTTGCTTCAAGAATAGTTTTATAGTCACAAGCTCTAATACTCAATGAAAATCAAAGAGCAAACTAGGAAGCTAGCCGCAGGTTGCTCAAAGCACAGCTTTGAGGTTGGAGATAAAGCTGACGTGGTTTGAAGAGATTTTCGAAGAGTATAAAATGAAAAAGGGTGGCGGGGGTATATTACCCCTTGTCGCCACCACTTGTAAGTCCTGAAACAAAGTTCTTTTGTAAGAAGAAGAAGAGAATACAGATTGGAAGGGCGATGAGGATAGCACCTGCTGAGAAGTAGGCAATCTTCAAGTTTTTCACATTGCTGACAAAGGTCTGTAGACCAACGGCAACTGTAAAGTATTCTTTCTCACGAAGCAAGAAACTAGAGAGGATATAGTCTCCGAAAGGTCCCATGAAGGCCCAGAGCGCTTGTACTGCAACCATTGGGCGAACGAGTGGGAGAACAATTTGCCAGAAGCGGCGGAAGTGTCCTGCACCATCTAGTTTTGCTGATTCATCAAGAGACATCGGTACGGTGTCAAAGTAACCTTTCATCAACCAAGCGTTCATTGGGATACCACCACCGACATATAGGAAGATGAGGAACCAGCTATGGTTAAGGGCATTCAACATAAGGGCCATAACGAAGAAGGCTGTCAAAGCGGCCATTGTTGGTACCATTTGGATGATCAAGAAGAAGACCAAACTTTGTTTACGAGCCAAGAAGTTGTAACGGCTGTAGGCATAACCAGCAAGTACGATGATACTTGTTTGAACAGCCATTGTAATCAAGGCGATAATCAAAGTGTTGAGGTACCAAGTGCCGTACAAGGTTTCAGTGAAGAGCCCTTGGAAGTTGGCAAAGCTAAAGTCGACGTTAGCATCTAGTTTAAAAGCTACGACGTTACCAGTCTTGAAGGCTGACATAATAGTAATCAAAAGTGGATAGATAATCACGATTGAAAGACCAATCAAGTAGAGGTAAGTGAGGGTTTGAGTCAGTCTACGTTTGAGTTTGATTGAGTTATTCATCTTAGACGTCCTCCATATCAAATGCGTGTAGTTTCTTGAATGCAATCATAGAGATAGAGATGACAATGATAGAGATGATCAAGGTAACAGCTGCCGCCATAGAGTATTGAGGAGATGTACCTGTTGTCAAACGATAAATCCATGAGATCAAGATATCAGTTGAACCGGCTCCACCACCAACGCTACCAGGACCTCCGCCGTTGAAGAGGTACATGATAGAGAAGTTGTTAAAGTTGAAGGTGTATTGGCTGATCAATGTTGGAGCTGCAACAGCCAAAATCATAGGGAAAGTGATGTTGCGGAATTTTTGCCAAGCATTGGCACCATCGATGTAAGCCGCTTCGTAGAGGTCGTTAGGAATCGACTGCAAGATACCCAAAGTCAAAACGTAGATGTATGGGAATCCTAGCCAACCTTGCATCATAATCAAGGCAATCTTCGTCCAAGTTGGGTCTGTTTTCCAAGGGATAAGAGCACCGTCAAGGAAAGGAAGAACCTTAGCCAAGATAGGCAATACTTGAGTGTTGATCGCTCCGACACTATCGTTAAACATGTTTGAGAATGTCAAGATAGTGATGAAGGCTGGAACAGCCCAAGGAAGAAGGAAAATAACACCAAAGATACGTTTTCCTTTGATAAATGGTTGGTTAGCAATGATAGCTGTGAAGATACCAATCACAATCTGCAAAGTAGAAGCAGACAAGGCCCAGATGATGGTCCAAGAAAGAACCGCACCGAAGGCTGAACGGAAGGTACTTAAGCTCCAGATGTTTGTAAAGTTCGTCAAGCCAACCCAGTCCAACAATTTGTTTGGTGGCAAGTGTTGGAAGTCATAGTTGGTAAAGGCAATCATCAAGGTTACGATAACTGGGAAGATAATCGCAAATGTCATTGCTACATACGATGGGATAATCAAAAGGTATGGGAATCCATTCTCATAAATACCTTTGATCATATCTTTAAAAGTCCGTGGGACAGGAATTCCATTGTTAATACGTTTTGCGATTGTATGTGCATCTTTAATATTTGAGAAATAAAAGAGCACATAAACGACTACAAAGATTAAATGGAAGGCACCACGAATCAGCATAAAGAGGGAATTATCACGACCTGGCTTGTCACCAAGAGTGATCAAATTGTGCAATTCAGGGGCTGCAAGTGCTAGGAAATAAAGAACAAATACGATAGTGACACCAAGGAAGATAAAACCTTTGGCCTTTTGTTTATTGTAAATCTGTCCTAACCCAGGAATCACTGAAAGCAAGGCTGCTTTGCTAGGTTGTTGGTTTTCCATGAATACTCCTTTCATAGGATACGAGATTGAAGTTTGTCTCCAATTACTAGATAGGCAACTGCAATCATTCGTAAATTTATAAAATCAAAGGGGGATCTGTATTCTCCCCCCTTGTAACGAATTCAATTATTCACCAAATTTTTGTTTGATTGTTTCTTTGATCAATGTTACAGCATCGTTAGCAGCTGTCTTAGCATCTTTTTTACCACTTACAGCGTCAAAGAGCATTGTTTTAGCTGGATCCCAAACTGCTGACATTTGAGAAATGTTTGGCATTGGTTGAGCGTTCTTGAACTGTTTGATAACAGCTGTTGTCAACTCATCGTTTTTACCTTCAGCGTATGAACGAGCTTCAGTGTTAGCTGGGATTTCGTTAGTTGCATCGTAGAATGCTTTTTGTTGTTCAGTTGAAACAAGGAAGTCTACAAATTTTTGTGCAGCTTCAAGGTTCTTAGTGCTTGATGGGATGATCCAAGCTTTACCACCACCGAATGGTGTGTATTCTTTACCATTTGGAAGAGTTGGAATAGTAGCAACACCGTAGTTTACTTTAGCATCTTTGAATGCTTGAGCTTTCCAAGGACCGTCGATGATAGCAGCTGTTTTACCTTCTTGGAATTGAGTTTGGATCAAGTTTGCAGCACCTTCAGTATCTTGCATACCTTTAGGCCATTTTTCGTACCAAGATTTAGCGTAGTTGATACCTGTGATAGAACCGTCGTTTGCAAGACCGATGTCTTTAGCGTCTTTACCGTTTTGTCCGAATACGTAACCACCGTTACCAGCAAGGAGTCCGTATGCGTAGTAGAAGTTTGTCCAGTCGGCTAGGAATGCAGTAGTTTTGCCATCTTCACCAGCGAAAGCGTATTTGCTGTCTTTAGCAAGTTCTTCTAATTCAGCAAAAGTTTTTGGAGCTTCTTTTAGCAAGTCTTTGTTGTAGTACATAACAAGTGACTCAATAACGGCAGGAGCACCGTAAACTTTACCGTCAGCAGCTGTTACAAGAGATTTAGTCTTATCATCTGTTTTAGCGCCGTCGCTCAAAGTAACTTCTGAAAGTTGTCCGTCAGTACCAAGGCTACCTACGCGGTCGTATGGTGCCATCATAACGTCAGCAGCTTGACCTGATTGGTTGTCAAGAGAAAGTTTGTCAAGTCCACCAAGTTGGTCACCTGATTTGATGTTAACTTTTGTACCTGATTCTTTTTCATAAGCTGCAGCAACTTTTTCAGCGTAGGCTTTGTATTGGTCTTCAACGTAGAAAGTGATTTCTTTTGCTTCAGATGAGCTAGTATCAGCTGCTTTATCAGCAGTTTTGCTTCCGCAAGCTACCAAAAGTAAGCTAGCAAGAGTAGCAGTTCCGAGCACAGCAGCGCTCTTCATGAATTTAGATGACATAGTGTATTCCTCCTAAAGAATAACAAAAATAATTTAATGAGAAAACGCAAACGTTTTCTTTTACGAACTTAGTATAGCACAAATAGAAAACGGTTGCAAGCGTTTTTAGGAAAATTTTTAAAAAAATTTTAAGGTTTCAAACATTTGTTAAAGCCCATATATAGGAAAGAACTTAAAATATTTGTTTTTTTTGAATTGAAAATATATTAGGAAAACGATTGCGTAAATTCGGCTCGGTTTTTCAGAAAATAGAGCAGATATTGGGAATGAATTATCTTAAATCAGAAAATCTTTAAAATTTTTTCGCTTATTTCATAAAATATCAGTGGCAACAAGTTTTGTTTGATTAAAATAATTCAAAAAAATTTTTTAAAAACGCTTGCATTTGTTTTTGAAATGCGTTATACTTAAATTAACGCAAACGTTTGCGCCTTAATTGCGCAACGTTTTATAACAAACACATGAGGTGCTATTATGAAAAAACGTCAAAGTGGTGTGTTGATGCACATCTCTTCTCTGCCAGGAGCATACGGGATTGGATCATTTGGCCAGACTGCTTATGATTTCGTTGATTTCTTGGTTCGTACGAAGCAACGTTACTGGCAAATCCTCCCTCTTGGGACAACAAGCTATGGAGATTCTCCATACCAATCATTCTCAGCCTTTGCTGGAAATACGCATTTTATCGACCTTGATATCTTGGTAGAGCAAGGCTTGTTGGAAGCTAGCGATCTCGAAGGTGTTGACTTTGGTAGCGATGCATCTGAAGTTGACTATGCGAAGATTTATTATGCACGTCGTCCGCTTTTAGAAAAAGCAGTCAAACGCTTCTTGGAAGTGGGTGATGTCAAAGATTTTGAGAAGTTTGCTAAAGACAACCAATCATGGCTCGAACTCTTCGCTGAGTATATGGCGATCAAAGAGCATTTTGACAATCTTGCTTGGACAGAATGGCCAGATGCAGATGCTCGTGCTCGTAAAGCTTCAGCACTTGAAAGCTACCGTGAGAAATTGGCAGACAAGTTGGTTTACCACCGTGTGACTCAATACTTCTTCTTCCAACAATGGTTGAAATTGAAAGCCTATGCTAACGATAACCACATCGAAATTGTTGGGGACATGCCTATCTACGTAGCGGAAGATTCAAGCGACATGTGGGCAAATCCACATCTCTTTAAGACAGATGCCAATGGTAAAGCAACTTGTATCGCAGGATGCCCACCAGATGAGTTTTCTGCCACTGGTCAGCTTTGGGGGAACCCAATCTATGACTGGGAAGCAATGGACAAAGACGGTTACAAATGGTGGATTGAACGTTTGCGCGAAAGCTTCAAGATCTACGATATCGTTCGTATTGACCACTTCCGCGGGTTCGAATCTTACTGGGAAATTCCTGCTGGTTCCGATACAGCAGCACCTGGTAAATGGGTGAAAGGTCCAGGCTACAAACTCTTCGCAGCCGTTAAGGAAGAGCTTGGTGAGCTAAACATCATCGCAGAAGACCTTGGTTTCATGACAGATGAAGTCATCGAGTTGCGTGAAAGCACTGGCTTCCCAGGGATGAAGATTCTTCAGTTTGCCTTCAACCCAGAAGACGAAAGTATCGATAGCCCACACTTGGCGCCTACCAACTCTGTTATGTACACAGGAACACACGATAATAATACGGTCCTTGGTTGGTATCGTAACGAGATCGATGATGCGACACGTGAGTACATGGCTCGCTACACGAACCGTAAAGAATACGAAACAGTGCCACACGCTATGCTTCGTACAGTCTTTTCATCAGTTAGCTTCATGGCTATTGCAACCATGCAAGACTTGCTAGAACTAGATGAGTCAGCTCGTATGAACTTCCCATCTACCCTTGGTGGAAACTGGTCTTGGCGTATGACTGAAGATCAATTGACACCAGCTGTTGAAGAAACTTTGCTTGACTTGACTACAATTTATCGCCGAATCAATGAAAATTTGGTAGAATTAAAGAAATAAGACATTATCAGGAGACACATAAACATGTTACCATTAAACGAATTTGTACAAAAACGTTACAATAAAACCATTGCAGAATGTAGCAATGAAGAGCTTTACCTTGCTCTTCTTAACTACAGCAAGCTTGCTAGCAGTCAAAAACCAGTCAACACTGGTAAGAAAAAAGTTTACTACATCTCAGCTGAGTTCTTGATTGGTAAACTCTTGTCAAACAACTTGATTAACCTCGGTCTTTATGACGATGTGAAAAAGGAACTTGCAGCTGCAGGTAAAGAGTTGATCGAAATTGAAGAAGTAGAATTGGAACCATCACTTGGTAACGGTGGTTTGGGACGTTTGGCAGCCTGCTTTATCGACTCAATCGCTACACTTGGTTTGAATGGTGACGGCGTTGGTTTGAACTACCACTTCGGTCTTTTCCAACAAGTTCTTAAAAACAACCAACAAGAAACAATTCCTAACGCTTGGTTGACAGAGCAAAACTGGTTGGTTCGCTCAAGCCGTAGCTACCAAGTGCCATTTGCACACTTCACATTGACATCGACTCTTTACGATATTGATGTACCTGGCTACAAGACAGCTACTAAAAACCGCTTGCGTTTGTTTGACTTGGATTCAGTTGATTCTTCTATCATCGAAGATGGTATCAACTTTGACAAGACAGATATCGCTCGCAACTTGACTCTCTTCCTTTACCCAGACGATAGCGACAAGCAAGGTGAATTGCTCCGTATCTTCCAACAATACTTCATGGTTTCAAACGGTGCGCAATTGATCATCGACGAAGCAATCGAAAAAGGAAGCAACTTGCATGACCTTGCAGACTACGCTGTTGTACAAATCAACGATACTCACCCATCAATGGTGATTCCTGAATTGATCCGTCTCTTGACTGCGCGAGGTATCGAGCTTGATGAAGCAATCTCAATCGTACGTAGCATGACTGCCTACACTAACCACACAATCCTTGCTGAAGCCCTTGAAAAATGGCCTCTTGAATTCTTGGAAGAAGTGGTTCCTCACTTGGTACCAATCATCAAAGAATTGGACCGTCGTGTGAAGGCAGAATACAAAGACCCAGCTGTTCAAATCATCGATGAGAGCGGACGTGTTCACATGGCTCACATGGATATCCACTACGGATACAGTGTAAACGGGGTTGCAGCTCTTCACACTGAAATCTTGAAGAACTCAGAGTTGAAAGCTTTCTACGACATCTACCCAGAAAAATTCAACAACAAAACAAACGGTATCACATTCCGTCGTTGGCTCATGCATGCTAACCCAAGCTTGTCTCACTACTTGGATGAGATTCTTGGACATGGTTGGCACCATGAAGCAGATGAGCTTGAAAAACTCTTGTCATACGAAGACAAGGCTGCTGTTAAAGAAAAATTGGAAAGCATCAAGGCTCACAACAAACGTAAATTGGCTCGTCACTTGAAAGAACACCAAGGTGTGGAAATCAATACAAACTCTATCTTTGACATCCAAATCAAACGTCTTCACGAGTACAAACGCCAACAAATGAACGCTTTGTATGTGATCCACAAATACCTTGATATCAAGGCTGGTAACATCCCTGCTCGTCCTATCACAGTATTCTTCGGTGGTAAAGCTGCTCCTGCCTACACAATCGCTCAAGACATCATTCACTTGATCCTTTGCTTGTCAGAAGTGATTGCTAACGACCCAGCTGTAGCTCCACACTTGCAAGTCGTAATGGTTGAAAACTACAACGTTACTGCAGCAAGCTTCTTGATCCCAGCATGTGACATCTCAGAACAAATCTCACTTGCTTCTAAAGAAGCTTCAGGTACTGGTAACATGAAATTCATGTTGAACGGAGCTTTGACTCTTGGTACTATGGACGGAGCTAACGTGGAAATCGCTGAATTGGTTGGCGACGAAAACATCTACATCTTCGGTGAAGATTCAGAAACTGTTATCGACCTTTACGCAAAAGCAGCTTACAAGTCAAGCGAATACTATGCTCGTGAAGCTATCAAACCATTGGTTGACTTCATCGTGAGCGATGCTGTTCTTGCAGTAGGTAAGAAAGAACGCTTGGAACGTCTTTACAACGAATTGATCAACAAAGACTGGTTCATGACTCTCCTTGACTTGGAAGACTACATCAAAGTCAAAGAGCAAATGCTTGCTGACTACGAAGACCGTGACGCATGGTTGGATAAAGTCATCGTTAACATTGCCAAAGCAGGATTCTTCTCATCTGACCGTACAATCGCTCAGTACAACGAAGATATCTGGCACTTGAACTAAGATTCATTACATCAGATTGTAAAACAAAACGCATCTATTTAAGGTGCGTTTTTTCATATTTAAACTAATTTACAGTGCTTTTCCGACCAGAATCTCTGCTTCGATGGTAATCTCGGTCAGTTGGCTCCAGTCAATCTTGGTCTGGTCAACATGAAAGAGAAGGGGCGTCATGCTGAGCAGGGCTTGGCGTTGATCTGCTGTGATGGGCTTGGTCAGGGAGGCTGTTTGGTGAGATTGGATGTTGAAGTGTTCCTGGAAATGTTCCTTGATATCTTGGTTGGAATAATCCTTCTTAGTCAGCTGGTCTTGCACCATTTGGCGGATTTCCTTGAGGTGATTTTCGGTTGGGATGACCTTGATCAAGATGCCGTCTTTTGATAATACTCTTTGAAATTCTCCGTAGTTGGCAGGCGAGAAGATATCAAGCAGGATATCCATGCTAGCATCTTTTATAGGAAGTCGAGCCAGGTCACCGACAAACCAATTGACTGCCCAGTTGGGTTCACTCTTAGCAGCGATTTGGACGGAATCTTTGGAAATATCAAAGGAATAGAAGATTTTATCAGAGTGACTTTCTTGGAGTTTACGAGAGTAGAAACCTTCGCCACAACCGATATCCAAGACTGTTTTTGCGGATGGATTAGTTGTTAGTAAGTCCGAGATACCTTCTAAAATAGCCTGATAAAAACCAGCTTCAAGAATTTGCTGGCGGTTTTGGAAGTTTTCCTTGTCGTAGTTGGCAGATTGCTTGATTTGCGGAGCCAAGTTGACATAGCCGAATTTTGCCAGATCAAAAGAATGGCGGTTGCTACACTTGAGGCTAGACTCTACCAAGGCCAGATTTTCTTGGCAGATAGGGCAGGAAAAGGCAGTCGCAGAAGCAAAACGCTGAAGTTTGGGTTTGAGGTTTGTATTCATAGTTTAAGTGTATCAAAAGAGGCAAATGAAAGCAACTTTAGAAATAAGTAGATGGGAGATTCAGTAGAAATAAAACTAATTCTCCAATTTATAGAATAAAATTGCTTTTATATCTAAATTTCTATATAATAATGATAAGGAGGAAATAAGTATGTTAAAAGAAGTATTAACCGTTGCAAAAGTTGCGAAAAAATCATCACTCTTTTTGGGTGGTGTCGCATTTGGTACCCTTGGTTTGAAAATCTTGGCAAGTAAGGAAGCTAAAAAAGGTTATTCTAAAGCTTTGGCTAAGGCTTACAAGTTGAAAGACGGGCTAGATGCATCTGTTTCTGTTGTGAAACAACATGGAGACGATGTCTTGCAAGATGCCAAATATTTGTACGAGCAAGAGAAAAAAGAAGAGCAATTAGATAGCCTTATAGGAGAATAATATGTCTTTTAAAGTGCTACATAGAGGATACCAACATATCCGACTATCATCTTCTTTTTCACTCACCTTGGATATTCAAGACTATCTTCGTTCCTTGGCGAGAGATGAAAAGGGGATTGAGTCTATCCAGTTTTACATGGATCAACAGCACTTTACTCTACGCATAAAAGAAGGCTTTTCTGTATTAGATAATGCAGAAGCCTTTTTAAAAAGAATTGATAAAGGGAAAGTTTCTGAGTTGATGACTCTTCCCATTCGTAGAGAAGAGAGTGCTTATTCTATTGTTTCAGGTGCAGCGATTAAGCGTGTACTTTTTCGTAGTTTTGTGCCGTATCCTATTCGCTATATATGGACTTGTTATCAGGCTTTGGGTTATATTAGAGAAGCCTATCAAACACTAGCGCGTAAGGAACTAACGATGGAAGTCTTGGACTGTTCGGCGATTTTATTGTCCTTGTTTATGAACCAATCCAAGACAGCTAGCAATATCATGTTTATGCTTGATTTGGGGAATCATTTAGATCAGTGGTCTTTGAAAAAAACTGCAACAGATTTAGAACAAAGCCTTCTTGCAAAAGAGAGCGACGTATTCTTAGTACAGGGCGATACGGTTGTTAGTATCAAGAGTTCCGATGTTCAAATAGGAGATGTCTTGGTCCTATCTCAAGGAAATGAAATTCTGTTTGATGGACAAGTAGTTTCAGGTTTAGGTATGGTCAACGAAAGTTCCTTGACGGGAGAGAGTTTTCCAGTTGAAAAAAGAGAGTCTGATTTGGTTTGTGCAAATACAGTATTAGAAACTGGAGAGTTACGCATTCGTGTAACCGATAATCAGATGAACAGCCGGATTTTACAACTGATTGAGTTAATGAAGAAATCTGAAGAAAACAAGAAAACGAAACAACGCTATTTCATCAAGATGGCGGATAAGGTCGTCAAATATAATTTCTTGGGGGCTGGGCTAACTTACCTATTAACAGGTTCTTTTTCTAAGGCTATTTCTTTCCTATTAGTCGATTTCTCCTGCGCTTTGAAAATCTCTACTCCTGTAGCTTATTTGACAGCTATCAAGGAGGGGTTGAACCGTGAAATGGTGATTAAGGATGGGGATGTTCTGGAGAAATATCTGGAAGTTGATACTTTCTTGTTTGATAAGACGGGAACAATCACAACTAGTTATCCTATAGTTGAAAAGGTGTTACCTTTTGGGGACTATAGTGAGGAAGATATTCTCAGAATCAGTGCCTGTCTTGAGGAACACATTTATCATCCTATTGCTAATGCCATCGTCAAGCAAGCTGAGATAGAGGGAATTGAACATGAGGAAATGCATGGGAAACTCCAATATATTGCAAGCAAGGGGATCAAATCTCATATAGATGGCCAACCAGTTCTTATTGGGAATTATGTCTTGATGCAGGATGAGCAGATTCATATCAGTTCAGAACAAAATGCTTTAATTGAAGAGTACAAGAGTCACTACAATCTCTTATTCTTGGCTTATCAGAATGAATTGATTGGAATGTTCTGCATTCATACTCCTTTGAGAAAAGAAGCAAAAGCAGCCTTGGAGAAACTTAAGGCACAAGGGAAAAAATTGATTCTGGCAACAGGGGACACCTTGGTTAGGACAGAGGAATTAGTCAAAGATTTGCCCTTTGATCAGGTCTATACAGACTTGAAACCTGATGGGAAATTTGAGTTAGTAGAGGAACTGCAGAAAGCAGGTCACACGATTTTGATGGTTGGAGATGGATTGAATGACTCAGCGGCTCTAACCCTATCAGATATCGGTGTGGTGATGAATGAGAGTGCAGATATTTCTAAGCAGATGAGCGATATCTTATTGTTAGATAATCGTTTGGATTTCTTCCAAGAGTTGGATTGGCTATCATCATCTTTGCAAACACTCATCAAGAAGAATATTCAAGATACCGTTGTCGTAAATAGTAGTTTGATTGGCTTTGGCTTGTTTAATTGGCTCAGTCCTTCAAACCTCTCTATCCTACATAATCTAACAACCTTACGCATAGTCCTGCGTAGCCTGTCTATTAAGGGATAGGTGGGGACTATTCACAGCAAAAAGGAGTTACCTTTCTCGAGGGTAACTCCTTTGTTTATAGGTAAATGTTTAACAATTTAGTAAGTCAACACAAAGTATTTCTTCTTCCCGCGGCGGATAACAGTGAGTTCGTTTTCTAACTTATCTGCGTCACTCAAGACATAGTCAAGGTCTTGGATACGGTCGCCGTTGACGTAGATAGCTCCGTTTTGGACGTCTTCACGGGCTTGGCGTTTTGAATTCACCACACCAGATGACACGAGGAGTTCCACGATATTGTGGTTTTCGTCTGCTTTTACTTGGTAGTTTGGCACTCCACGAAGTCCTTGTTTGAGTTCTTTGACAGAAAGGTTTTTGATGTTTCCAGCAAAGAGTTGCTCGGTGATGTTAAGGGCTTCTTTGTAAGCTTCTTCTCCGTGAACAAGAGTCACGACTTCACGAGCGAGGACCTTTTGTGCCAAGCGTTCGTGTGGAGCCGCTTCAAACTCTTTGCGGATGTCTTCAATCTCATCGAGTGACAAGAAGGTAAAGATTTTCAAGAAGCGAACAGCGTCAGCATCCATCACGTTCATCCAGAATTGGTACATTTCGTATGGAGAAGTCTTTTCAGGGTTAAGCCAAACTGCGTTTCCTTCTGACTTACCAAATTTCTTACCAGTTGCGTCTGTGATGAGTGGAACAGTGATCACGTGACCAGTCTTGTCAGCCTTACGACGAAGCAATTCGGTACCAGCTGTCATATTTCCCCACTGGTCAGAACCACCGATTTGCAGAGTAACATTGTAGTCTTGGTTAAGGACATAGAAGTCGTACCCTTGCATGATTTGGTAGGCAAACTCAGTGTAAGAAATCCCTGTCTCGATCCGTTTCTTCACAGATTCCTTACTCATCATGTAGTTGACAGTGAAGTATTTTCCGACGTCACGGAGGAAGTCAATGAAGCTGATACTGCCAAACCAGTCGTAGTTGTTGACCATGACAGCCTTATTTTCACCATTTTCAAAGTCAAGAAAACGAGAAAGTTGCCCTTGGATAGACTTGACCCAGCCCTCTACTGTGTCTTTTGTTTGGAGACTACGCTCAGCATCTTTGAAGGACGGATCTCCGATGAGACCTGTAGCACCGCCAACGAGCGCATATGGTTTATGACCTGCTAACTGCAAGCGACGACTGGTCAAGATTGCGACAAGGTGGCCGAGGTGAAGGCTGTCAGCAGTTGGATCGTAGCCAGTATAATAAGAAACTTGACCTTCTTCTAGGGCTTTACGCAAAGCTTCTTCATCAGTCGTTTGAAAAATCAAACCACGCTCTTTTAGCTCATCAAAAATGTGCATGTGTCTTTTCTCCTTTATAAAATATTGTTTCTACCTATTGTATCACAAACTCGGACAATAGCCTAGTGGAATAGGGAAGAAAGTGGCTATTTTATTGAAAGTTTCCCTTTTATGGTATAATAGAGAAAGCGAGGACATTCATGAAAGAAAGAATTAATGAATTAAAAACAAAAATGCTGCATTTTTTCCAGCAGCTAATGCAACGAATTGCAAAATGGAAGAAAAGACTAGCAAAAAAACTAGCTAATAAGAAAACCGGTAAAAAGGGGACCTCTTCTGACAAAGTTAGAAGGGCAGGGTCTATTTTTGCTAAGGTTTTGAGTGGGTTTAAAATAGTCTTTAATACTCTCTTTATCTTAGGCTTTATCGGTGGACTGTTTGGCGCTGGTGTGGCTATGGGTTATGGAGTCGCTCTATTTGACAAGGCCCAGGTACCTCAAGCAGAAGAGTTGGTCAAGCAAGTGAAGGATATTGCCTCTATTTCAGAAATCACTTATTCTGACGGCAGTACCATTGCCTCGATCGAGGGCGATTTATTGCGCACTTCAGTCGCTTCAGATGCTATCTCAGACAATCTTAAGAAAGCCATTGTTGCGACAGAGGACGAGC
Organism: Streptococcus sp. D7B5; assembly: GCF_029691405.1. Taxonomy (NCBI): domain Bacteria; kingdom Bacillati; phylum Bacillota; class Bacilli; order Lactobacillales; family Streptococcaceae; genus Streptococcus; species Streptococcus sp. D7B5. Next base: position 1,329,252 of record NZ_CP121467.1, on the reverse strand, counting down.
ATTTCAATGAACACAAGGGAGTTGTGCCTAAGGCCGTTATTCGTGCGACTTTGGGAACCTTTGTCGGTCTGGGCTCGTCTAGTGGTGGTTCGACCTTGACCCAGCAGGTCATCAAGCAGCAAGTGGTGGGGGATGCTCCAACTCTAGCTCGTAAGGCTAAAGAGATTATTGATGCTCTAGCTTTAGAACGGGCCATGGGTAAGGATGAGATCTTGACAACCTACCTTAACATTGCTCCTTTTGGTCGCAATCATAAAGGTCAAAATATTGCAGGTGCCCAGCAGGCTGCAGAAGGAATCTTTGGGGTCAATGCTTCGGATTTAACGGTCCCTCAAGCTGCCTTTATCGCAGGGTTGCCACAGAGTCCAATCAGTTATTCTCCTTATGAATCTGATGGTAGTATGAAGAGTGATGAGGACATGGCTCTGGGAATCAAGCGTGCCAAGGATGTCCTCTACAACATGTACCGGACAGGGGCTCTAAGTCAGGAAGACTACGATAAGTACAAAGATTATGACTTTAAGAAAGATTTCCTACCATCCGGTAGTGTTAGTGGTACTTCGCGTGACTATCTCTACTATGCAACCTTGGCAGAAGCTACTGACCGCATGTACGACTACCTTGTCCAACGAGATAATGTTTCTGCGCAAGAATTAAAGAATGAGTCCATTCAGAAATCCTATCGTGATTTAGCCACTAAGGAAATTGAAAATGGTGGCTATAAGATTACGACAACTATCAATAAAAATGTTCATGCTGCGATGCAAAATGCGGTTGCGACCTACGGTTATCTGCTAGATGATTCGACAGGTCAGCCTGAGGTGGGGAATGTCCTCATGGACAACCAAACGGGAGCTATCCTTGGGTTTGTCGGTGGTCGTAATTATCAAGAAAATCAGAACAATCACGCTATCGATACCAAGCGTTCTCCAGCTTCAACCACAAAACCTATATTGGCCTATGGTATCGCTATTGACCAAGGTTTGATGGGGAGTGCAAGTATCTTATCAAACTATCCTACCAACTTCTCAAACGGGAACCCCATCATGTATGTCAATAGTCCTGGTACGGGAATGATGACATTGGGAGAAGCCCTTAACTACTCATGGAATATCCCAGCCTACTGGACGTATCGTACGCTTCGAGAGAAGGGTGTTGATGTCAAAGGCTATATGGAAAAAATGGGTTACGAAATCCCAGAATATGGGATTGAAAGTTTACCGATGGGTGGGGGGATTGACGTTACAGTTGCCCAGCATACCAACGGGTATCAAACTCTGGCCAACAATGGAGTTTACCATAAGAAACATATGATCGCGAAGATCGAGTCAACGGATGGCCGATTGGTATACGAGCACAAGGATGAGCCTGTCCAAGTTTATTCGAAAGCGACAGCAACCATTATGCAAAGTCTCCTTCGGGATGTTATCTCGTCTCGGATTACTTCAAGTTTCCAGACGGACTTGACGACTATCAATCCATCCCTAGCCCGTGCTGACTGGATCGGAAAAACTGGTACGACCAATGAAGATGAAAATATGTGGCTCATGCTTTCTACACCTCGATTGACTTTGGGTGGCTGGTTAGGTCACGATGACAACAGACCACTAGCCAAAGGAGCAGGCCACTACCGCAATGCCAACTATATGGCCCACTTGGTCAATGCTATCCAACAAGCTGAACCTGGAATATGGGGGAATGAGCGCTTTAATCTGGATCCAAGTGTGACCAAGTCACAAGTTCTTCGTTCTACAGGGCAAAAACCAGGCAAGGTTTCCATCAATGGGAAAGAAATAGAAGTTTCTGGATCAACAGTAACGAGCTACTGGGCGACTAAAGAAGGTGCCCCAGTGACCACCTATCGCTTTGCTATTGGAGGAAGCGATGCAGATTATCTGAACGCATGGAAGAATATTCTAGGAAGCATTCCAGCAGTGACTCCTCCAAGCTCAAGTTCAAGCAGTAGCTCTGGAAGTTCAAGTTCGAGTGGGAATACTCAAAGTGGTTCTACAGGACGTTCACGTCTATTTAATCGCTAAGAAAGAGTAGTAGCAAGGTTAGTAATTTCTCCTTGTTGCTACTTTTTTCTTTGTTGGTTTCGTGTTACAATAATAATATGAATCATTATCAGAAAAAGATTGTTAAGGGAACAGTATACTCGCTACTCTCAGGCCTAATCTGGGGGATTTGTGGGATTTTAGGAGAGTATTTTTTCACTCATTATCCAGTGTCTTCTGGATGGATTACTTCTATGCGGTTGCTTGTGGCGGGGAGTTTGGTTTTAGGTTTATCTGCTTTTCAGTTGCGTAGCCGCTTGTTGGACATCTGGCGTGATAAGAAAAATTATCTACCTTTTTTAGCCTATGCTATTCTAGGTATTTTTTCTGTGCAGTTTTTCTTTTATCTCTGCGTTGAGTATTCCAATGCGACGACGGCGACCATTTTGCAATTTATCAGCCCTGTTTTTATCCTGTTTTACAATCGAATCATTTACCAGAAGAAGGCTTCTATTACAGCTGTGTTCTATGTTTTGATTGCCATGCTAGGTGTTTTTTTGATGGCTACAAAAGGGGATTTGTCCCAGTTATCCATGACACCTTTGGCTCTAGTGACAGGTTTGCTCAGTGCAGTAGGGGTCATGTTTAATGTTATCCTTCCCCAACGCTTTGCACGGCGCTACGGATTTGTTCCGACTGTTGGTTGGGGGATGATTCTGGCAGGTCTCTTTAGTAATTTCCTCTACCCTATTTATCGGATAAGTTTTCAAGTGGATCTGGTAAGTGTGCTGATTTGTCTGACGATTGCCGTGTTTGGTACAGCTTTTGCCTTCTTCCTATCTATGAAGGCTGTGTCACTCGTTTCCCCGCTGGTTGTATCAGTGGTGAGTGCTAGCGAACCGCTCTCTTCAGCTTTATTAAGTGTTCTTTTTCTGGGAATGGTCATGGATGGTTTTTTGGCCTTAGCTATGGTGTTGATTATCGTTCCGATGATTTTTTTATCTGTAGAGGAAGCAAAACAAGCCCAGTAAAGATGATTATTTGATAGTTGAGGCTTCAAATTTGAAGCCTTTTTTGGTAGAATAGGTATCATTATAACGAACCAGGAGGCACCTATGACTGCTACAAAAATGAACGCTCAAGAAATTATCCAATTTATCGCCAATGCTGAAAAGAAAACCAGTGTCAAAGTAACCTTTGAAGGAGAACTTGCAACTGCTGTACCTAGCTCTGTTGTCAAACTAGGAAATGTTTTATTCGGAGACTGGAAGGATGTTGCTCCGCTTCTTGAAGGTTTGGTAGAAAATCAAGATTATGTTGTCGAGCAAGATGCTCGTAATTCTGCAGTTCCTTTGCTAGACAAACGTGCGATCAATGCTCGTATCGAGCCAGGTGCTATTATCCGTGACCAGGTTGAAATTGGTGACAATGCTGTTATCATGATGGGAGCTGTTGTCAATATCGGTGCTGAAATCGGTGCTGGAACCATGATTGACATGGGTGCCATCCTTGGAGGTCGTGCTATCGTTGGGAAAAACAGTCACGTTGGTGCAGGTGCAGTTTTGGCGGGTGTGATTGAGCCAGCTAGCGCTGAACCAGTCCGTGTCGGAGATAATGTTCTTATCGGTGCCAATGCAGTGGTGATCGAAGGGGTCCAAATCGGCAGTGGTTCAGTTGTTGCAGCAGGAGCTATTGTTACCCAAGATGTTCCAGAAAACGTGGTAGTGGCAGGTGTTCCAGCTCGTATCATCAAAGAAATTGATGCCCAAACCCAACAAAAAACAGCGCTAGAGGATGCGCTTCGTACCTTGTAAAAATAAAAAGAGGCGGATACTTCTTCCAGCCTCTTTCTTCTATCAAAAGGAGGATCGATAGATGTTAGATTTGATTCAGACTAGACGAGATTTACACCAGATTCCAGAGATTGGCTTGGAAGAGTTCAAGACTCAGGCTTATTTGCTGGATGTGATTGAGAAATTGACTACGGGCAAGGATTTTGTTCAAATTCGTATTTGGCGAACAGGGGTTTTGGTCTATTTGCAGGGAAGCCAGCCAAAGAAGACTATTGGCTGGCGAACAGATATTGATGGCCTGCCTATCGTCGAACAAACAGGACTGCCTTTCGCCTCTCAGCACCAAGGTCGCATGCATGCTTGTGGCCATGATTTTCATATGACTATTGCCTTAGGCTGTCTCGAACGCGCCCTGGAGGAACAACCCAAGAATAATTTGCTCTTTCTATTTCAGCCTGCTGAAGAAAATGAAGCTGGTGGCATGCTCATGTATGAGGACGGTGCTTTTGGAGACTGGCTACCAGACCAGTTTTATGGACTCCATGTTCGTCCGGATCTAAAGGTTGGACAGATTGCGACCAATACCCATACGCTCTTTGCAGGGACTTGTGAGGTGAAGATTCGTTTCAAAGGAAAAGGGGGACATGCAGCCTTTCCGCATGAAGCCAATGACGCCTTGGTGGCTGCTAGTTACTTTGTAACCCAAGTACAGTCAGTTGTCAGCCGCAATGTCAATCCCATCGAGGGAGCGGTGGTGACCTTTGGCCTTTTCCAAGCTGGAACAACCAATAATGTCATTACAGACACAGCCTTTTTGCATGGAACCATTCGCGCCTTGACTCAGGAAATGAGCCTCTTGGTACAAAAAAGAGTCAAGACAGTCGCAGAAGGGGTTGCAGCAGCCTTTGATATGGAAGTCGAAGTAGAACTCAAGCAAGGAGGCTACCTACCTGTTGAGAACAATCCAGCCTTGGCGCGTGAACTGATGGACTTTTTTGAAGAGAAAGATGGAATCGAGTTGATTGATATCGAGCCTGCTATGACAGGCGAGGACTTTGGTTATCTCCTTTCGAAGGTAGATGGCGTTATGTTCTGGCTAGGTATCGATAGTCCCTACGCTCTTCATCACCCTCAGATGAGTCCTAAGGAAGAAGCCATAGCCATTGGGGTAGATGCAGTCTCTAGTTTCTTAAAAAAGAAGGCAGCAGAGTAGAGGAATTGTCTATGAAAGCAGAACTACGCAAGAAAATTTTGCAAGAAATGAAGGCTTTATCTCAGGAGCAAAAACGGGCTATGGATCGAGCTTTAACCGAGCGTTTCTTACATCATCCCTTTTACCAAGAAGCTAAGAACATCGCAACCTATCTCTCTTTCCCTCATGAATTTCAAACGCAAGAACTGATTGAGCAGGCGCTGAAGGACGGCAAGAAGGTTTTGATACCCAAAACCTATCCCAAGGGGCGCATGGAGTTTGTGGTCTATCATCCGCAGCAGTTGGTAAAAACTTCCTTTGGTTTACTGGAACCGCAAGGAGACTTGGAAGTGGTGGAACTGTCTCAGATTGATTTGATTCATGTTCCAGGGCTAGCTTTTACGACAGAAGGCTATCGAATCGGATATGGTGGAGGATACTACGACCGCTATCTAGAACATTTTACTGGTCATACTTTGAGTACGGTTTATCCTTGTCAAATTCAGGAGTTTAACTTGGAAGACCATGATATTCCCGTCCAGGAGGTGCTAATCTATGAAGGAAATCTTTGATAAACGTTATCCTGTGACTAGTTTCTTCCTCCTAGTAACCGCATTGGTCTTTCTCTTGATGTTGGTTCTTACAGGTTTAAATTTTGAACGAGCAGATACCTTGCTTCAGTTTGGAGCCATGTATGGACCGATCATTCGCCTGTTCCCTGAGCAGATTTGGCGCCTTTTTTCGGCTATATTTGTGCATATTGGATGGGAGCATTTCATTGTCAATATGATTTCGCTCTACTTTCTTGGACGACAGGTTGAGGAGATTTTCGGCTCCAAGCAGTTCTTCCTTCTCTATCTCTTATCAGGAATGATGGGCAATCTCTTTGTGTTTGCATTTACACCGAAAGTTGTCGCAGCTGGAGCATCCACTTCTCTCTACGGGTTATTTGCTGCGATTATCGTCCTGCGTTACGCAACTCGCAACCCCTATATTCAGCAGTTGGGGCAATCCTATCTGACACTTTTCGTGATAAATATCATTGGAAGTGTTCTGATTCCAGGAATCAGCCTAGCAGGCCATATCGGAGGTGCAGTAGGCGGTGCCTTTCTAGCAGTCATCTTTCCAGTCAAATGGGAGAGAAGGATGTACAGTACCAGCCAGCGAATCGGAGCAACTGTACTTTTTATCGCACTAGCCATTTTCCTTTGCTATAAGGGAATGACCTATGTGTAGGGGGGATAGTTAAATGCGAGCACCGATTCGGTTGCTAATAAGTCATCTGCAAAGATGGCTTTTTTGTTGCAATCGTCAACAAAAAACAAAGCCCTTATTTAAGAGCTTTGTTTTTCTTCTATTCCCCCTCAGCTAACTCTTTCCCAAGTTGGATGAGGTAGTCTTTCAAGTCGTCTTTGACTTGTGGGTGTTTGAGAGCGTAGTCGATGGATGTTTTCATAAAGCCAAACTTATCTCCGACATCGTAACGAGCTCCTTTGAACTCACGAGCAAATACACGTTGTGTTTTATTGAGGGTATCGATTGCATCTGTCAGCTGAATTTCATTTCCTGCACCTGGAGCTTGATTTTCGAGGATTTGGAAAATTTCAGGAGTGAGGAGGTAGCGTCCAATAATAGCAAGGTCGCTAGGAGCATCCTCTGGCGCAGGTTTTTCAACGAAGGTTTCAACGCTGTAAAGACCGTCTTTCCCTTCTCCTTGCGGAGCAATAACCCCATAAGCAGATACTTCGTCATGAGGGACTGGCATAACAGCGATAGTGGACGCGTGTGTACGCTCGTAGTCATCCATGAGTTGTTTGGTAAGTGGAACAGCCTTTTCGTCCGTGATATCCATCAAGTCATCACCAAGCATAACGACAAAAGGTTCATTTCCGACGAAAGCTTTGGCTTGCAAGACAGCATCTCCGAGACCACGTGGATGTGTTTGACGGATAAAATGCAGGCGCATGCCGGTTGTCTCATCCACCAGCTTCAAAAGATCTGTTTTCCCTTTTTCTTTGAGGTTGTATTCCAATTCGAAGTTTGAGTCGAAGTGGTCCTCGATAGAACGTTTTGACTTACCAGTAACAACCAAGATATCTTCGATTCCAGACTTGAGGGCTTCTTCAACGATAAACTGGATAGTTGGCTTGTCTACGATTGGCAACATTTCCTTGGCCAAGGCCTTAGTTGCTGGGAGGAAGCGAGTTCCCAATCCAGCGGCTGGGATGACTGCTTTTCTGACTTTTTGTTTCATGATGTTCCTTTCTATAAAGGTCTATGACCATTCGTTTTCTGCTTTAAATTCATTGCTCATGATGTCAGTGATTGCTTCTTTGATATTGACACCTTCGTAGATAACTCGGTAAATAGCCTGTGTGATTGGCATGTAGACACCCAATTCCTTAGCCAGTTCGTAAGCTGCTCGAGTTGTTGAAATGCCTTCGATGACCATGCCCATGTTGGCTTCGATGTCTGCGAGGGATTCTCCACGACCGAGAGCATCACCTGCCCTCCAGTTACGAGAGTGGACAGATGTACCAGTTACAATCAAATCTCCAACTCCAGAAAGCCCGCTATAAGTCAGAGGGTTAGCTCCAAGAGCGACCCCTAGACGGGTGATTTCAGCCAAGCCACGGGCAATGATAGCCGCCTTGGCATTGTCGCCAAATCCTAGACCATGTAGTGCTCCAGCGCCAACTGCGATAATGTTTTTGAGAGCACCAGCGGTTTCAACTCCGATAACATCCGTATTAGTATAGAGACGGAAGTAGTGATTGCTAAAGAGATTTTGGACGTACTGGGCCGTTTCAAGGTCTTTAGAGGCTGCCGTGATCAAGGTAATATCCCGTACAATAGTTTCCTCAGCATGGCTAGGTCCTGAAACAACGACGACTTCACTACGGAGATCGACTGGAATTTCCTCTTCAAGAATAGTTGATAGACGTTTGTGGCTATCTGGTTCCAATCCTTTGGAGGCATGCATGATGACAACCTTGTGATTGAGCACCTTTGCTACTTGTTGGGCAACCAGTCTCGTTACTTTTGTTGGGACTACAAATAAAACAGCATCCACATCCTTTAGTGTTTCTTCTAAATCATGATAGGCTTTGATTTTTTCGTCGAGTAGGATATCTTTGAAGTAGCGTTTGTTTGTATGTTGGTTATTGATTTCATCAATTTGGTCAGAAATATTTCCCCAAATTCGAACCTCGTGTCCATTGTCGTTTAGGACCTGCGAAAGGGCAGTTCCCCAAGAACCAGGACCCAAGACAGCGATGGTTTGTTTCTTCATCTTTTCCTCCTTGTAAGAGTTCTTCCTTTCATTTTACCATAAAAAGCCTTTTCATGCATCACCTGTAGATGAGAGCGCACTAATTTATAATAAGGAGACTTCTTTGACAAGATGTCTCTTTTTTGCTAGAATAGCATCAATATGAACGAATGAGAAGGAGCTGACGCAGGATGTCGCTCCCTTAATCTATTTTATTAGGAGGAAATATGCTCATTAAAAAAATAAAAACCTATAAATGGCAGGCCTTGGCATCCTTAATGATGACAGGCTTGATGGTTGCGAGCTCGCTCTTGCAACCGCGCTATTTGCAAGAGGTGTTAGAGGCTTTGTTGGCCGGTCAACATGAGGCTATTTATAGTATTGGCGCTTGGTTGATAGGGGTAGCCCTAGTTGGTCTGGTTGCAGGTGGGGTCAATGTAACGCTTGCAGCCTATATTGCTCAAGGAGTGTCTTCGGACCTTCGTGAAGACGCTTTTCGCAAGATCCAGACCTTTTCTTATGCCAATATCGAGCAGTTTAATGCCGGCAACCTTGTCGTCCGAATGACCAATGATATCAACCAAATTCAGAATGTGGTGATGATGGCTTTTCAAATTCTCTTCCGTCTCCCTCTTCTCTTTATCGGTTCCTTTATCTTGGCGGTTCACACTCTTCCGTCACTTTGGTGGGTGATTGTCCTCATGGTGCTCCTAATCTTTGCACTAACAGCCATCATGATGGGGATGATGGGGCCACGATTTGCTAAGTTTCAAACCCTTCTTGAACGGATCAATGCTATCGCCAAAGAAAATCTACGTGGAGTGCGCGTGGTCAAATCCTTTGTACAAGAAAAAGCACAATTTGACAAATTTACCGATGTTTCTGATGAACTTCTCGGACAAAATCTTTATATCGGTTATGCCTTTTCAGTTATAGAACCTGTTATGATGCTAGTGGGCTATGGAGCGGTTTTCCTTTCAATCTGGTTAGTGGCCGGAATGGCGCAGTCAGATCCATCTGTAGTGGGTTCGATTGCTTCCTTTATCAATTATCTCAGCCAGATTATCTTTACTATTATCATGGTTGGCTTTTTAGGAAATTCTGTCAGTCGTGCCATGATTTCCTTGCGTCGTATCCGCGAGATTCTAGATACCGAGCCAGCGATGACCTTTAAAGATCTCCCAGACGAAGAGTTAGAAGGAAGTCTCTCTTTTGAAAATGTAACCTTTACCTATCCTAATGATGACGAACCTATGCTGAAGAATGTAACCTTTGATGTTGCGCCTGGTCAGATGGTCGGTGTGGTTGGGGCTACTGGAGCAGGGAAGTCCACCTTGGCTCAGTTAATACCACGACTGTTTGATCCACAAGAGGGATCTATCAAGATTGGTGGCAAGGATATTCGAGACGTCAGCGAGGGAACCTTGCGTAAAACAGTTTCCATCGTCTTGCAACGTGCTATACTCTTTAGTGGAACCATTGCAGATAATCTTCGTCAAGGAAAAGGCAATGCCAGCTTGTCAGAAATGGAACGTGCAGCACGGATTGCCCAGGCCAGCGAATTTATCGGGCGTATGGAAAACAAATTTGAGAGTCAGGTCGAAGAACGTGGCACTAACTTTTCTGGTGGACAAAAGCAGCGGATGTCCATTGCCCGTGGGATTGTCAGCAATCCCCGTATCCTGATTTTTGACGATTCGACTTCAGCCTTGGATGCCAAGTCAGAGAGACTCGTACAGGAAGCTTTGAACAAAGACCTGAAAGGAACGACAACCATTATCATCGCTCAAAAAATCAGTTCAGTCGTCCATGCAGACAAGATTTTAGTCTTGGATCAAGGGCGTTTGATTGGAGAAGGAAGGCATGCGGACTTGGTAGCTAGCAATGCCGTCTACCGCGAAATCTACGAAACACAAAAGGGAAAGGAGGAATAAAATGAAAACCGTTCGATTTTTCTGGAATTATTTTAAAGTTTACAAGTTCTCCTTTGTCATTGTGGTTCTGATGGTTGCAGTTGCGACGATTGCCCAAGCCCTCTTTCCAGTTTTTTCAGGTCAAGCAGTGACGGAGCTCGCTAACCTAGTTCTGGCTTATCAAAATGGAACTTCCGAACTAGCCTGGCAGAGTTTGTCAGCTCTGATGCTGAATCTAGCTCTGGTTGTTCTCGCCCTAGTGGTATCCAGTTTGATTTACATGACCTTGATGACCCGTGTGATTGCTGAGTCAACAAATGAGATGCGTAAGGGCCTCTTTGGCAAACTCTCTCGTTTGACGGTTTCTTTCTTTGACCGCCATCAGGATGGCGACATCCTTTCTCGCTTCACGAGTGACTTGGATAACATCCTTCAAGCCTTCAATGAAAGCCTAGTTCAGGTCATGAGCAATATTGCTCTTTACATCGGTTTGATTTTTGTCATGTTTTCAAGAAATGTGACGCTAGCCCTGATAACAGTAGCCAGCACCCCAGTGGCCTTTCTCATGTTGGTTTTCATCGTGAAGATGGCCCGCAAGTACACCAATCTCCAGCAAAAAGAGGTTGGGAAACTCAACGCCTACATGGATGAGAGTATTTCTGGACAGAAAGCTGTTATCGTACAAGGAATTCAAGACGACATCGTAGCAGGCTTTGTGGAGCAAAATGAGCGCGTGCGCAAGGCAACCTTTAAAGGGAGAATGTTCTCAGGCATCCTCTTTCCTGTTATGAATGGGATGAGCTTGGTCAATACGGCCATCGTTATTTTTGCAGGTTCTGCGGTCTTGCTGAACGATCCAAGTATCGAAACAACGACAGCCCTAGGTTTGATCGTCATGTTTACCCAATTTTCTCAGCAGTACTACCAGCCGATTATCCAGGTGGCTGCGAGTTGGGGGAGCCTCCAGTTGGCCTTTACTGGGGCGGATCGTATCCAAGAAATGTTCGATGCAGAAGAAGAGATTCGTCCGCAAAATGCGCCTGCCTTTACGGAATTGCGAGAAGGCGTTGAAATCAGTCACATTGATTTCTCTTATGTGCCAGACAAGCCGATTTTAAAAGATGTCAGCATTTCAGCTCCTAAGGGGCAGATGATAGCAGTTGTCGGTCCGACTGGTTCGGGAAAAACAACCATCATGAACCTCATCAATCGTTTCTACGATGTGGATGCAGGTAGCATTTCCTTTGATGGAAAAGACATCCGTGACTATGACTTGGATAGCCTGCGGAGCAAGGTCGGGATTGTCTTGCAGGATTCGGTCTTGTTTAGTGGGACAATCCGAGACAATATCCGCTTCGGTGTACCAGATGCCAGTCAGGAAATGGTCGAAGCAGCTGCCAAGGCAACTCATATTCATGACTACATTGAAAGCCTGCCTGATAAGTATGATACCCTTATTGATGATGAGCAGAATATCTTCTCGACTGGGCAGAAACAATTGATTTCCATCGCTCGGACCTTGATGACAGATCCTCAAGTCCTAATCTTAGATGAAGCGACTTCCAATGTCGATACCGTAACAGAAAGCAAGATTCAACATGCCATGGAGGCAGTTGTAGCAGGACGAACCAGTTTTGTCATTGCCCATCGTCTCAAGACCATCCTCAATGCCGATCAGATTATTGTCCTCAAAGATGGAGAGGTCATTGAACGTGGGAATCATCACGAGTTGCTCAAACTCGGCGGTTTCTACTCAGAACTCTATCATAATCAATTTGTATTTGAATAAGAAAAAAGTTGTCCTTTTGGGCAGCTTTTTCTTATCCATAAAAAATACTTATCACGGTCTTTTAAAAAACATATTAGACAGGAAAGGGTTGGAGTGATAAGATAAGACTGTCGCAAGAAAATCGAAAGGAGACACATCATGGCTAGAACGGTTGTAGGAGTTGCTGCAAATCTATGTCCTGTAGATGCAGAAGGGAAAAACATTCATTCATCTGTATCCTGTAAATTTGCAGAGAGCATTCGTCAAGTCGGAGGTCTTCCTTTAGTAATTCCTGTAGGGGATGAGTCCATTGTTCGCGATTATGTGGAAATGATTGACAAACTCATCTTGACAGGTGGGCAAAATGTCCATCCTCAGTTTTATGGAGAGAAAAAGACCATTGAGAGCGATGATTACAACCTTGTACGCGATGAGTTTGAACTAGCTCTCTTGAAAGAAGCCCTTCGTCAGAATAAACCAATTATGGCAATCTGTCGTGGTGTCCAGCTGGTCAATGTTGCTTTTGGCGGCACCCTCCACCAAGAAATTGAAGGTCACTGGCAAGGCTTGCCTTTTGGAACATCTCATTCTATTGAGACAGTAGAAGGAAGCGTGGTGGCTAAGTTGTTTGGCAAAGAAAGTCAAGTAAATTCAGTCCATCGTCAAAGCATCAAAGACCTGGCGCCTAATTTCCGTGTGACTGCTATTGATCCAAGAGATCAGACCATCGAAGCGATCGAGTCTGTCGACGAGCATCGTATCATCGGCTTGCAGTGGCACCCAGAGTTTCTGGTCAATGAAGAAGACGGCAATTTAGAACTCTTTGAGTATTTATTAAATGAATTGTAACGGTTAGAATCTCTAGCCGTTTTTATTCGTCCTTTCAGATTTTTTATATTTTAGCATTTTTACGCAAACGTTTGAATTGTGATAAAATTTGAGGAAATTCAGTATAAAAACTTGAAAAAATTGCTGGTAAGCGTTATGATAGTAAAGAAGAAATTATGGAGGATTATCATGTCACATATTAAATTTGATTATTCAAAAGTTTTAGACAAATTTGTTGCTCCACATGAAGTGGAATACATGCAAGCACAAGTAACAGCTGCAGACGAACTGATTCGTAAAGGAACTGGTGCTGGTAGCGACTTTTTGGGTTGGTTGGACCTTCCTGAAAACTACGACCGCGAAGAATTCGACCGCATCTTGAAAGCTGCTGAGCAAATCAAATCAGACAGCGATGTCTTGGTTGTAATTGGTATCGGTGGATCTTACCTTGGTGCCAAAGCAGCTATCGACTTCTTGAACCACCACTTTGCTAACTTGCAAACAAAAGAAGAACGCAAAGCTCCACAAATCCTTTACGCAGGAAACTCAATCTCATCTACTTACCTTGCTGACTTGGTAGAGTACGTAGCTGACAAAGACTTCTCAGTAAACGTGATTTCTAAATCAGGTACAACAACTGAACCAGCGATCGCTTTCCGTGTCTTCAAAGAACTCTTGGTTAAGAAATACGGACAAGAAGAAGCTAACAAACGTATCTACGCAACAACTGACCGCCAAAAAGGTGCTGTTAAGGTTGAAGCAGATGCCAACGGTTGGGAAACATTTGTGGTTCCAGATGATATCGGTGGACGCTTCTCAGTATTGACAGCAGTTGGATTGCTTCCAATCGCAGCATCAGGTGCAGACATCAAAGCTCTTATGGAAGGTGCGAACGCAGCTCGTAAAGACTATACTTCAGACAAACTTTCAGAAAATGAAGCTTACCAATACGCAGCAGTTCGTAACATCCTTTACCGTAAAGGTTACGCTACTGAAATCTTGGTAAACTACGAGCCATCACTTCAATACTTCTCAGAATGGTGGAAACAATTGGCTGGTGAGTCAGAAGGGAAAGACCAAAAAGGTATTTACCCAACTTCAGCAAACTTCTCAACTGACTTGCACTCATTGGGTCAATTTATCCAAGAAGGAACTCGTATCATGTTTGAAACAGTTGTCCGTGTGGACAAACCACGTAAGAACGTGATCATTCCTACTTTGGAAGAAGACCTTGACGGACTTGGTTACCTTCAAGGAAAAGACGTTGACTTTGTAAACAAAAAAGCAACTGACGGTGTTCTTCTTGCCCACACTGACGGTGATGTACCAAACATGTACGTCACCCTTCCAGAGCAAGATGCCTTCACTCTTGGTTACACGATCTACTTCTTCGAATTGGCAATTGCCCTTTCAGGTTACTTGAATGCCATCAACCCATTTGACCAACCAGGTGTTGAAGCCTACAAACGTAACATGTTTGCCCTTCTTGGAAAACCAGGATTTGAAGAATTGAGCAAAGAGCTTAACGCACGTCTATAATAGAAGAAAAGAGTGGCTTGTCCACTCTTTTTACTCTCTTTATTCGTAGACATTGGACTCAGGCGAGACTTGTGATATAATATAGAAAGCAAAAAGGCAGACGCCTAGAGACTTTATAGGAGAAACTATGTCAAAAGATATCCGCGTACGCTACGCACCAAGTCCAACAGGACTCCTACACATCGGAAATGCCCGTACAGCATTGTTTAACTACCTTTACGCACGCCATCATGGTGGAACTTTTATCATTCGTATCGAAGATACTGACCGTAAACGCCATGTCGAGGATGGTGAACGTTCACAGCTTGAAAATCTTCGCTGGTTGGGAATTGACTGGGATGAAAGTCCAGAAACTCATGAAAACTACCGCCAATCAGAGCGTTTGGAACTCTATCAAAGATACATCGACCAATTGCTAGCTGAAGGAAAAGCCTACAAATCGTACGTTACAGAAGAAGAGTTGGCAGCAGAGCGCGAACGCCAAGAAGAAGCTGGCGAAACACCACGCTACATCAATGAATATCTTGGCATGAGCGAAGAAGAAAAGGCGGCTTACATTGCAGAACGTGAAGCAGCCGGTATCATCCCAACTGTTCGTTTGGCTGTTAATGAATCTGGTATCTACAAATGGCATGATATGGTCAAAGATGATATCGAGTTTGAAGGTGGCAACATCGGCGGTGACTGGGTGATTCAGAAGAAAGATGGCTACCCAACTTACAACTTTGCCGTTGTCATCGATGATCATGACATGCAAATTTCCCATGTTATTCGCGGAGATGACCACATTGCCAACACCCCAAAACAGCTCATGGTTTATGAAGCGCTTGGTTGGGATGCACCTGAGTTCGGTCACATGACCTTGATTATCAACTCTGAAACTGGTAAGAAGTTATCTAAACGCGATACTAATACCCTTCAATTTATCGAAGACTACCGTAAGAAAGGGTACCTTCCAGAAGCAGTCTTTAACTTTATTGCCCTTCTTGGTTGGAATCCTGGTGGGGAAGATGAAATCTTCTCTCGTGAAGAACTCATCAAGCTCTTTGATGAAAATCGCCTCAGCAAGTCTCCAGCAGCCTTCGACCAGAAGAAACTAGACTGGATGAGTAACGACTACATCAAGAGAGCTGACTTAGCAACTATCTTTGAGATGGCAAAACCATTCCTAGAAGAAGCAGGACGTTTGACTGATAAGGCTGAAAAATTGGTGGAACTCTATAAACCACAAATGAAGTCAGTGGACGAAATCGTTCCATTGACAGACCTTTTCTTCTCAGATTTCCCAGAACTGACAGATGCTGAGCGCGAGGTCATGGCAGGAGAAACCGTTCCGGTTGTTCTAGAAGCCTTCAAAGCGAAACTAGAAGCAATGACAGATGAGGAGTTTGTGACAGAAAACATCTTCCCACAAATCAAAGCAGTCCAAAAAGAAACAGGTATTAAAGGTAAGAATCTATTTATGCCAATCCGTATCGCCGTTTCAGGTGAAATGCATGGACCAGAATTACCAGACACCATTTTCTTGCTCGGACGTGAAAAATCAATTCAGCATATTGAAAACATGCTGAAGCAGATTTCTAAATAAGTAGGAAAAATATAGGGATATGAGCTCATCCTTTCTTGGAGAGTAAGAGAAGGCCCTTTGAATTAAAAATCAAAAGAGTCAGATAGTCTGGCTCTTTTTGATTGTCTTCCAAGAATTTGTATAGGATGGAAAAAAGTTCTTGACAAAGGGAGAAAAGAAGGTATAATAGAAAGAGTCGAAAAGCTCAGGTCCGTTGGTCAAGGGGTTAAGACACCGCCTTTTCACGGCGGTAACACGGGTTCGAATCCCGTACGGACTATGGGTGTATTGTGGTTAAAAAAACTTGAAAAAAGTTTAAAAAATCTGTTGACAGAGACAGATGGCTGTGATATACTAATATAGTTGTCGCTTGAGAGAGAATGAGTGACAAAGACCTTTGAAAACTGAACAAGACGAACCAATGTGCAGGGCACTATAACTGATGTTATAGTACTGAACAATGAAAAACAATAAATCTGTCAGTGACAGAAATGAGTGAGAACTCAAACTTTTAATGAGAGTTTGATCCTGGCTCAGGACGAACGCTGGCGGCGTGCCTAATACATGCAAGTAGAACGCTGAAGCTTGGTGCTTGCACCGAGCGGATGAGTTGCGAACGGGTGAGTAACGCGTAGGTAACCTGCCTGGTAGCGGGGGATAACTATTGGAAACGATAGCTAATACCGCATAAGAGTAGATGTTGCATGACATTTACTTAAAAGGTGCAATTGCATCACTACCAGATGGACCTGCGTTGTATTAGCTAGTTGGTGAGGTAACGGCTCACCAAGGCAACGATACATAGCCGACCTGAGAGGGTGATCGGCCACACTGGGACTGAGACACGGCCCAGACTCCTACGGGAGGCAGCAGTAGGGAATCTTCGGCAATGGACGGAAGTCTGACCGAGCAACGCCGCGTGAGTGAAGAAGGTTTTCGGATCGTAAAGCTCTGTTGTAAGAGAAGAACGAGTGTGAGAGTGGAAAGTTCACACTGTGACGGTATCTTACCAGAAAGGGACGGCTAACTACGTGCCAGCAGCCGCGGTAATACGTAGGTCCCGAGCGTTGTCCGGATTTATTGGGCGTAAAGCGAGCGCAGGCGGTTAGATAAGTCTGAAGTTAAAGGCTGTGGCTTAACCATAGTACGCTTTGGAAACTGTTTAACTTGAGTGCAAGAGGGGAGAGTGGAATTCCATGTGTAGCGGTGAAATGCGTAGATATATGGAGGAACACCGGTGGCGAAAGCGGCTCTCTGGCTTGTAACTGACGCTGAGGCTCGAAAGCGTGGGGAGCAAACAGGATTAGATACCCTGGTAGTCCACGCCGTAAACGATGAGTGCTAGGTGTTAGACCCTTTCCGGGGTTTAGTGCCGCAGCTAACGCATTAAGCACTCCGCCTGGGGAGTACGACCGCAAGGTTGAAACTCAAAGGAATTGACGGGGGCCCGCACAAGCGGTGGAGCATGTGGTTTAATTCGAAGCAACGCGAAGAACCTTACCAGGTCTTGACATCCCTCTGACCGCTCTAGAGATAGAGTTTTCCTTCGGGACAGAGGTGACAGGTGGTGCATGGTTGTCGTCAGCTCGTGTCGTGAGATGTTGGGTTAAGTCCCGCAACGAGCGCAACCCCTATTGTTAGTTGCCATCATTCAGTTGGGCACTCTAGCGAGACTGCCGGTAATAAACCGGAGGAAGGTGGGGATGACGTCAAATCATCATGCCCCTTATGACCTGGGCTACACACGTGCTACAATGGCTGGTACAACGAGTCGCAAGCCGGTGACGGCAAGCTAATCTCTTAAAGCCAGTCTCAGTTCGGATTGTAGGCTGCAACTCGCCTACATGAAGTCGGAATCGCTAGTAATCGCGGATCAGCACGCCGCGGTGAATACGTTCCCGGGCCTTGTACACACCGCCCGTCACACCACGAGAGTTTGTAACACCCGAAGTCGGTGAGGTAACCATTTGGAGCCAGCCGCCTAAGGTGGGATAGATGATTGGGGTGAAGTCGTAACAAGGTAGCCGTATCGGAAGGTGCGGCTGGATCACCTCCTTTCTAAGGATAAGGAACTGCACATTGGTCTTGTTTAGTCTTGAGAGGTCTTGTGGGGCCTTAGCTCAGCTGGGAGAGCGCCTGCTTTGCACGCAGGAGGTCAGCGGTTCGATCCCGCTAGGCTCCATTGGTGAGAGATCACCAAGTAATGCACATTGAAAATTGAATATCTATATCAAATAGTAACAAGAAAATAAACCGAAACGCTGTAGTATTAAAAGAGTTTATGACTGAAAGGTCAAAAAATAAGGTTAAGTTAATAAGGGCGCACGGTGGATGCCTTGGCACTAGGAGCCGAAGAAGGACGTGACAAACGACGATATGCCTTGGGTAGCTGTAAGTAAGCGATGATCCAGGGATTTCCGAATGGGGGAACCCAACAGGTACTACCTGTTACCCGCATCTGTTAAGGATGTGAGGAGGAAGACGCAGTGAACTGAAACATCTAAGTAGCTGCAGGAAGAGAAAGCAAAAGCGATTGCCTTAGTAGCGGCGAGCGAAACGGCAGGAGGGCAAACCGAAGAGTTTACTCTTCGGGGTTGTAGGACTGCAATATGGACTCAAAGATTATAGAAGAATGATTTGGGAAGATCAGCCAAAGAGAGTAATAGCCTCGTATTTAAAATAGTCTTTGTACCTAGCAGTATCCTGAGTACGGCGGGACACGAGAAATCCCGTCGGAATCTGGGAGGACCATCTCCCAACCCTAAATACTCCCTAGTGACCGATAGTGAACCAGTACCGTGAGGGAAAGGTGAAAAGCACCCCGGGAGGGGAGTGAAATAGAACCTGAAACCGTGTGCCTACAACAAGTTCGAGCCCGTTAATGGGTGAGAGCGTGCCTTTTGTAGAATGAACCGGCGAGTTACGATATGATGCGAGGTTAAGTTGAAGAGACGGAGCCGCAGGGAAACCGAGTCTGAATAGGGCGCCTTAGTATCATGTCGTAGACCCGAAACCATGTGACCTACCCATGAGCAGGTTGAAGGTGCGGTAAGACGCACTGGAGGACCGAACCAGGGCACGTTGAAAAGTGCTTGGATGACTTGTGGGTAGCGGAGAAATTCCAAACGAACTTGGAGATAGCTGGTTCTCTCCGAAATAGCTTTAGGGCTAGCGTCGACATCAAGATTCTTGGAGGTAGAGCACTGTTTGGGTGAGGGGTCCATCCCGGATTACCAATCTCAGATAAACTCCGAATGCCAATGAATTATGGTCGGCAGTCAGACTGCGAGTGCTAAGATCCGTAGTCGAAAGGGAAACAGCCCAGACCACCAGCTAAGGTCCCAAAATAATTGTTAAGTGGAAAAGGATGTGGGGTTGCACAGACAACTAGGATGTTAGCTTAGAAGCAGCTATTCATTCAAAGAGTGCGTAATAGCTCACTAGTCGAGTGACCCTGCGCCGAAAATGTACCGGGGCTAAAACAATTTACCGAAGCTGTGGATACCTTTATAGGTATGGTAGGAGAGCGTTCTATGTGTGAAGAAGGTATACCGTGAGGAGTGCTGGAACGCATAGAAGTGAGAATGCCGGTATGAGTAGCGAAAGACAGGTGAGAATCCTGTCCACCGTAAGACTAAGGTTTCCAGGGGAAGGCTCGTCCGCCCTGGGTTAGTCGGGACCTAAGGAGAGACCGAAAGGTGTATCCGATGGACAACAGGTTGATATTCCTGTACTAGAGTATGTAGTGATGGAGGGACGCAGTAGGCTAACTAAAGCAGACGAATGGAAGTGTCTGTCTAAGCAGTGAGGTGTGATATGAGTCAAATGCTTATATCTATAACATTGAGCTGTGATGGGGAGCGAAGTTTAGTAGCGAAGTTAGTGACGTCACACTGCCAAGAAAAGCTTCTAGCGTTTAAACATACTCTACCCGTACCGCAAACCGACACAGGTAGTCGAGGCGAGTAGCCTCAGGTGAGCGAGAGAACTCTCGTTAAGGAACTCGGCAAAATGACCCCGTAACTTCGGGAGAAGGGGTGCTGACTTTAGGTCAGCCGCAGTGAATAGGCCCAAGCAACTGTTTATCAAAAACACAGCTCTCTGCTAAATCGTAAGATGATGTATAGGGGGTGACGCCTGCCCGGTGCTGGAAGGTTAAGAGGAGTGCTTAGGAGTAATCCGAAGGTATGAATTGAAGCCCCAGTAAACGGCGGCCGTAACTATAACGGTCCTAAGGTAGCGAAATTCCTTGTCGGGTAAGTTCCGACCCGCACGAAAGGCGTAATGATTTGGGCACTGTCTCAACGAGAGACTCGGTGAAATTTTAGTACCTGTGAAGATGCAGGTTACCCGCGACAGGACGGAAAGACCCCATGGAGCTTTACTGCAGTTTGATATTGAGTGTCTGTACCACATGTACAGGATAGGTAGGAGTCTATGAGATCGGGACGCCAGTTTCGAAGGAGACGTTGTTGGGATACTACCCTTGTGTTATGGCCACTCTAACCCGGATAGGTTATCCCTATCGGAGACAGTGTCTGACGGGCAGTTTGACTGGGGCGGTCGCCTCCTAAAAGGTAACGGAGGCGCCCAAAGGTTCCCTCAGAATGGTTGGAAATCATTCGCAGAGTGTAAAGGTATAAGGGAGCTTGACTGCGAGAGCTACAACTCGAGCAGGGACGAAAGTCGGGCTTAGTGATCCGGTGGTTCCGTATGGAAGGGCCATCGCTCAACGGATAAAAGCTACCCTGGGGATAACAGGCTTATCTCCCCCAAGAGTTCACATCGACGGGGAGGTTTGGCACCTCGATGTCGGCTCGTCGCATCCTGGGGCTGTAGTCGGTCCCAAGGGTTGGGCTGTTCGCCCATTAAAGCGGCACGCGAGCTGGGTTCAGAACGTCGTGAGACAGTTCGGTCCCTATCCGTCGCGGGCGTAGGAAATTTGAGAGGATCTGCTCCTAGTACGAGAGGACCAGAGTGGACTTACCGCTGGTGTACCAGTTGTCTTGCCAAAGGCATCGCTGGGTAGCTATGTAGGGAAGGGATAAACGCTGAAAGCATCTAAGTGTGAAACCCACCTCAAGATGAGATTTCCCATGATTTTATATCAGTAAGAGCCCTGAGAGATGATCAGGTAGATAGGTTAGAAGTGGAAGTGTGGCGACACATGTAGCGGACTAATACTAATAGCTCGAGGACTTATCCAAAGTAACTGAGAATACGAAGTGTGAGGTTTTCTTGGTATTTGATAGATATTCAATTTTGAGTAGGTATTACTCAGAGTTAAGTGACGATAGCCTAGGAGATACACCTGTACCCATGCCGAACACAGTAGTTAAGCCCTAGAACGCCGGAAGTAGTTGGGGGTTGCCCCCTGTGAGATATGGAAGTCGCTTAGCTCGAGGGAGTTTAGCTTAGTTGTAATTGAGAGGAAATCGAAATTACAATCGGCGGATGAGAGAAACAAAGTTTCTTACCGTTGGATGAGCTAGACTCCGCCCTTTGGGAGTTTAGCTCAGCTGGGAGAGCATCTGCCTTACAAGCAGAGGGTCAGCGGTTCGATCCCGTTAACTCCCATTTTAGCGGGTGTAGTTTAGTGGTAAAACTACAGCCTTCCAAGCTGTTGTCGCGAGTTCGATTCTCGTCACCCGCTTTGAACTTTGTTCAATTACCAAGTTTTTTAAACTTGGGCGCGTAGCTCAGGTGGTTAGAGCGCACGCCTGATAAGCGTGAGGTCGGTGGTTCGAGTCCACTCGTGCCCATTTATAAATATGGTCCGTTGGTCAAGGGGTTAAGACACCGCCTTTTCACGGCGGTAACACGGGTTCGAATCCCGTACGGACTATTTATTGGAGGATTACCCAAGTCCGGCTGAAGGGAACGGTCTTGAAAACCGTCAGGCGTGTAAAAGCGTGCGTGGGTTCGAATCCCACATCCTCCTTTTTATATTAACGCGGGATGGAGCAGCTCGGTAGCTCGTCGGGCTCATAACCCGAAGGTCGTAGGTTCAAATCCTGCTCCCGCAATTTGGCTCGGTAGCTCAGTTGGTAGAGCAATGGATTGAAGCTCCATGTGTCGGCGGTTCGATTCCGTCTCGCGCCATATTTTATTTATAACTTGGAAGGGTAGCGAAGAGGCTAAACGCGGCGGACTGTAAATCCGCTCCTTCGGGTTCGGGGGTTCGAATCCCTCCCCTTCCATTACTTTAGTTACGGGCATAGTTTAAAGGTAGAACTAAGGTCTCCAAAACCTTCAGTGTGGGTTCAATTCCTACTGCCCGTGTTAATATGATTATGGCGGGTGTGGTGAAGTGGTTAACACACCAGATTGTGGCTCTGGCATGCGTGGGTTCGATCCCCATCACTCGCCTATTTTATATTATTGGGGTATAGCCAAGCGGTAAGGCAAGGGACTTTGACTCCCTCATGCGTTGGTTCGAATCCAGCTACCCCAGTTACTATTTGCCGGCGTGGCGGAATTGGCAGACGCGCTGGACTCAAAATCCAGTGTCCGCAAGGACGTGCCGGTTCGACCCCGGCCGCCGGTATAGTAATAAAGACAAGGTTTTCGGACCTTGTTTTTTGTTTTGGTAAAGATTTTGATTAAGTACAGATAACTGATGAATCATCTTTTTCTTCTTATTCTAGTCATTTTTAGTGTATTTTTGGTATAATATTACTTATTCACAATTTATTTTGATTATGAAAGAGTTTGGTGATTAATGTCTCGGTCTGTTGAATTACTAAAGAAACGTTACTTAAAGAATATAAAAGAGCACCCAGATTTATTTATTGGGATTGAGTTAGAATATCCTATTGTAAATTTAGAGGGTAAAGCTACAGATGGTGAAGTTGTTAAGGATCTCTTTCGGTATTTACCATCAGTACTGGGCTTTACTATCGAAAAAGTGGATGATTTTGGGAATCCAATTCAGTTGCTTGATCCAGTCAGCCAAGATACGATCTTGT
The DNA here is from genome assembly GCF_029691405.1 of Streptococcus sp. D7B5. Classification (NCBI taxonomy): domain Bacteria; kingdom Bacillati; phylum Bacillota; class Bacilli; order Lactobacillales; family Streptococcaceae; genus Streptococcus; species Streptococcus sp. D7B5. The sequence goes on along the minus strand of NZ_CP121467.1, from coordinate 1,306,416 downwards.
TTGAGGTTGCTTATACGACGATTGAGTTTGCATTCGGAAAGGCCGAATCTATCCAAGAGGTAGAAGAACGCCTTAACTTCTATATGGCTACGATTCAGAATAAATTGGGTGAAGCTAATCATGCTATTGTTGGCTGCGGCATTCATCCCAACTGGGATAAAAATGAGAATTGTTCAGTGGCTTATCCCCGCTATCAGATGTTGATGGCTTACTTGAACTTAAGTAGAAGTAAGACTAGTAGAGGTTTACATGATTTTCCTGAGTATGGTGCCTTTATCTGTGGAAGTCAGGTTCAACTAGACGTTTCAAGGTCCAACTACCTGCGTGTTATTAATGCTTTTACACAAATTGAAGCAGCTAAAGCCTTTTTATTTGCCAATTCTGAGTTTTCAGGTGCAGATTGGGATACCAAAATTTCGAGAGATATTTTTTGGGAAGAATCCATGCATGGTATCTATCCAGAGAATGTAGGTGTCAATACTAGATTATTTAAAGATGAGGATGATTTTTTTGACTATCTAAATCATTCTGCGATTTTTACTGCGGAGCGTGATGGGCAGACCTATTATTTTTATCCGATTCAGGCTAGGGACTATTTGGCTACACCTGAAATCCAAGCATTTACCCTTAATGGGGATGAGGTGTTAATTCACCCTCAGGAGGAAGATTTCCAAACTCATCGTAGTTACCAGTACCAAGACTTAACGACTCGAGGAACAGTTGAGTTTCGTAGTGTGTGTACTCAGCCGCTTGATAGGACCTTTGCTTCTGCTGCTTTTCACTTGGGCTTGTTGGTTCATTTAGACAAGCTTGAAGCTTACTTGCGAACTGCTCCATTTTTTACCACAGCTGGTCGTGATTATAAGCTTTTAAGACGACAATTTTCTAAAAAACAACTCACAGATGAAGAAGAAGCTGCGGTTCTCGAGTTTTCTAAAGATTTACTCACCCTAGCTGAGGAAGGACTGGAGAAAAGAGATAAGCAAGAAATGGTTTATTTAGAGCCTTTGAAGAAAGAATTGGGATTATAATTTCTCTTATAAAGGGAGAATTTTCTGAAAAATCGTGATATAATGGAAGAGACTATAGATAAAGGATAGAGATTCATGACATTAGTTTATCAATCAACGCGTGATGCCAATAATACAGTAACTGCCAGCCAAGCTATTTTGCAAGGATTGGCGACGGATGGTGGTTTGTTTACACCGCTTTCTTATCCAAAGGTTGATTTGGACTTTGACACATTAAAGGATGCTTCTTACCAAGAAGTGGCTAAATTAGTTTTATCAGCATTTTTAGATGACTTTACGGCTGAGGAGTTGGACTACTGTATCAACAATGCCTACGATAGCAAGTTTGATACTCCAGCTATTGCGCCATTGGTGAAACTGGATGGGCAATACAACTTGGAATTGTTCCATGGTTCAACGATTGCCTTTAAAGATATGGCCTTGTCTATCTTGCCGTACTTTATGACGACAGCCGCTAAAAAGCATGGTTTGGAGAACAAGATTGTCATTTTGACAGCGACATCTGGTGATACTGGGAAAGCTGCTATGGCAGGGTTTGCCGATGTGCCTGGAACTGAGATTATCGTCTTTTATCCAAAGGATGGTGTCAGCAAGGTGCAAGAGTTGCAAATGACTACTCAGACTGGCGACAATACTCATGTTATCGCTATTGATGGAAACTTTGATGATGCGCAAACAAATGTGAAGCACATGTTCAACGATGTAGCTCTTCGTGAAAAATTGGCAGCGAACAAGTTGCAATTTTCATCAGCTAACTCTATGAACATTGGTCGTTTGGTGCCACAGATTGTCTACTATGTTTATGCTTATGCTCAGTTGGTCAAGTCTGGTGAGATTGTAGCTGGTGATAAGGTCAACTTCACAGTACCAACAGGAAACTTTGGAAATATTTTGGCTGCCTTTTATGCTAAACAAATCGGTCTTCCAGTTGGCAAATTAATCTGTGCTTCAAATGACAACAATGTTTTGACAGACTTCTTCAAGACACGTGTTTACGATAAGAAACGTGAGTTTAAGGTAACAACTAGCCCATCTATGGATATCTTGGTATCTTCAAACTTGGAGCGTTTGATTTTCCATCTTTTGGGGAATGATGCGGTTAAGACTGCTGAACTCATGAATGCCTTGAGTACACAAGGACAATATGAATTGATAGACTTTGATGCAGCGATTTTGGAACTCTTTGCAGCTGAATATGCGACTGAGGAAGAAACAGCAGCAGAAATTAAACGTGTTTATCAAACAGATGCCTATATTGAGGATCCACATACGGCGGTTGCCTCAGCTGTTTATAGAAAATACCAAGCGGCTACTGGCGATGCGACTAAGACAGTGATTGCTTCAACAGCTAGTCCTTACAAGTTCCCAGTGGTGGCCGTAGAAGCGGTAACAGGAAAAGCAGGCTTGACTGACTTTGAAGCCTTGGCTCAATTGCATGACATTTCAGGAGTGGCAGTGCCACCAGCAGTGGATGGCCTTGAAACAGCTCCAGTTCGTCATAAAACAACAGTGGCAGCTGCTGACATGCAAGCAGCGGTTGAGGCTTATCTAGGACTTTAAGACAGAGGGAGTAAACTCGGTTGGGAAACCAACTGAGTTTCTTTTCATCAGGAGGAGAGATTGTTTAAGAAAAATAAAGTCATTCTTAATATTGCATTGCCAGCTATGGGTGAAAACTTTTTGCAGATGCTTATGGGCATGGTGGATAGTTACTTGGTCGCTCACTTGGGCTTAATCGCTATTTCAGGTGTTTCAGTGGCTGGCAATATTATCACCATTTACCAGGCCATTTTCATCGCTCTGGGAGCTGCTATCTCCAGTGTTATTTCAAAAAGTTTGGGGCAGAAAGATCAGTCCAAGTTGGCTTATCACGTGACAGAGGCTCTCAAGATAACCCTATTGCTGAGTGCACTTTTAGGCGCTTTATCGCTCTTTGCTGGGCAAGAGATGATAGGGCTCTTGGGAACTGAGCAGGATGTGGCCGAGAGTGGTGGACTCTACCTATCTTTGGTGGGTGGATCGATTGTTCTCTTGGGCTTGATGACGAGTTTGGGTGCCTTGATTCGTGCAACGCATAATCCGCGTCTACCCCTCTATGTTAGTTTTTTATCCAATGCCTTAAATATTCTTTTTTCAAGTCTAGCTATTTTTGTCCTTGATATGGGCATAGCGGGTGTTGCTTGGGGGACCATCTTGTCTCGCTTGGTTGGTTTTGTGATTTTGTGGTCGCAATTAAAGCTGCCCTTTGAGAAACCGACTTTTGGACTGGATAAAGACTTACTGACCTTGGCTTTGCCAGCGGCAGGGGAACGTCTCATGATGCGGGCTGGAGACGTCGTCATCATTGCCTTGGTCGTTTCTTTTGGAACGGAGGCAGTAGCGGGGAATGCAGTCGGAGAAGTCTTGACCCAGTTTAACTATATGCCTGCCTTTGGCGTCGCTACGGCAACGGTCATGCTGGTAGCTCGAGCAGTTGGAGAGGATAATTGGGAAAGAGTCGCTAGTTTGAGCAAACAAACCTTTTGGCTTTCCCTGCTTCTCATGTTGCCCTTAACTTTCAGTATCTATGCCTTAGGAACACCACTGACTCATCTCTATACGACCGATCCTGTAGCAGTCGAAGCGAGCGTTTTGGTGGCGCTGTTCTCTCTACTAGGAACCCCCATGGCGACAGGGACAGTTATTTATACGGCAGTTTGGCAGGGTTTGGGAAATGCTCGCCTCCCCTTTTATGCGACAAGTATTGGGATGTGGTGTATCCGTATAGGGACAGCTTATCTGATGGGTATTGTTCTTGGTTGGGGCTTGCCTGGTATTTGGGCAGGGACTCTCTTGGATAATGGTTTCCGTTGGTTATTTCTACGTTACCGTTACCAGCGTTATATGAGCTTGAAAGGATAGGAGATGCAAAAAACAGCTTTTATTTGGGATTTGGACGGGACTTTATTGGACTCATACGAAGCGATTTTGTCAGGGATTGAGGAGACCTTTGCTCAGTTTTCTATTCCTTATGATAAGGAGAAAGTGAGAGAGTTTATCCTCAAGTTTTCTGTGCAGGATTTGCTGGAGCAGGTGGCAGAAGAGAGAAATCTGGATGCGGAAGTGCTCAATCAGGTACGTGCCCAGAGCTTGTCTGAGAAAAATGCCCAGGTAGTTTTGATGCCAGGTGCGCGTGAAGTGCTAGCTTGGGCAGACCAAGCAGGGATTCAGCAGTTTGTCTATACTCATAAGGGGGACAATGCGCTTACCATTCTAAGAGACTTGGGTTTGGAATTTTATTTCACAGAGATTTTAACTAATCAGAGTGGTTTTGCACGCAAGCCCGGTCCAGAGGCGGCGACATATCTGCTAGACAAGTATCAGTTGGATCCTGATAACACCTATTATATAGGGGATCGGACTTTGGATGTGGAATTTGCCCAGAATAGTGGTCTTCAAAGCATTAACTTTTTAGAGTCATTTTATGAAGGGAATCAGAAGATTCAAGCACTAGCAGATATTCCTTATATTTTTGAGGATAAGTAACGAGAAGAGTGTGTCAGTTTTGTGACAGAAACCTAACAAACTATTTCAACTGATCGAGTTTGTTACAAGGAATGGTCAGTTCTGTTAAATAGGCCCGAGAGGGCTTTTTTTCTGCTTTTTTTGTGTTATGATAGACAGGTACTCATTTGAAAGGAATGTGAACGAATGAAGAAAAGAATTATCTTAGCCTCAACAGTAGCCTTGTCTTTTGCGCCAGCATTGGCAACTCAAGCGGAAGAAATTGCATGGACAGCACGTACCGTTGAGCAAATCCAAAATGACGTGACGAAAAACGAGAACAAAAACAGCTATACAGTTCAGTATGGTGATACCCTGAGCACGATTGCAGAAGCTTTGGGAGTTGATGTAACCGTTCTTGCTAATTTGAACAAAATCACCAATATGGACTTGATTTTCCCAGATACTGTCCTCACTACAACTGTCAATGAGGCAGAAGAGGTGACGGAAGTTGAAATCCAGACACCTCAAGCAGATTCTAGTGAAGAAGTGACGACTGCGACAGCTGATTTGACGACCAACCAAGTAACCGTCGATGAACAAACAGTTCAAGTAGAAGACCTTTCTCAACCAATTGAGGAAACTCCAACTGCAACAGAGAATGAAAAACCAGCAGAAGTAGCGCCAAGTTCAGAAGTTTCTGAGACAGGGACAGTTGCTGAAGAGACACCATCTACAGAAACACCTGTAGCTGAAGAAACAGCTGAAACGACTCCAGCGGAAGCACCAGTAGCAGAAACAACTCGCCCAGTTGAAGAAGCTCCACAAGTGGCGACTCCAGCTACCGAAGAAACGGCAGCAACAACTCCAGCAGAAGCACCAGTAGCAGCTGCGCCGGCAACTGAAACGCCTGCTGATACAACAGGAACAAGTGCAACAGAAGAAACAGCAGCATCAACAGCAACTTCTGACACTGCAACTTCGACTTATCAAGCAGAGCAAAGCCAAACTCCTTCAAGAACATATTCAGCTCCAGCAGCTCCTGACTATGCAGGACTTGCTGTAGCTAAGTCTGAGAATGCTGGTCTTCAACCACAAACTGCAGCCTTTAAAGAAGAAGTAGCCAACTTGTTTGGGATTACATCCTTTAGTGGCTACCGTCCTGGTGACAGTGGGGACCATGGTAAAGGTTTGGCCATCGACTTCATGGTTCCAGTGAGTTCAGCACTTGGTGATCAAATCGCGGAATATGCAGTCAAAAATATGGCTAGCCGTGGTATCAACTATATCATCTGGAAACAACGTTTCTACGCTCCATACGATAGTAAATATGGACCAGCCTACACGTGGAATCCAATGCCGGATCGTGGTAGTGTGACCGAAAACCACTATGACCACGTTCACGTATCAATGAACTAATCATTAAAATGGAAGTTGGGAACTAATTGAGTTCCCGCTTCTTTTTTTGTGTGATAGTTTCAGGGGAATGGGAAGATTATTCTGAAGCAAGGTGGGCCTGCTATTTTGACTCTGCTGAGTATGTTACTTTTGAAATAAGAAAACCAGCGTCCTGAACGACGCTGGTTTTTGTAGACTCTTATCCATTTCGACGTTTACGGGCTAGTAGGGCTCTGTAAAAGAAGATATGATTGTTTTGGATATAGGGAAGGATTGAAAAACTAGCAATTCCAAAAGTGAGCCAGTTGAGGAAGTACCAAGGGAGTAGTTGTAGGTCGAGGACAAAGCGCTGGAATTTGTAACCCTTCATCAAGAAACGGCTGGTTTTCAGGATTTGACGGGGTTTAGCCTGTCCTAAATCCAGAGTATCGCAGAGGAGGAATTCTACCTGCGAGTAGGCATAATATTGTGGAACGTAGAGGATGTTCCCTACAATCATCAAGATGAGACTCGCGAAAAAGTAGAGGCCAAAGGTCATAAGGAACTGCTCTGTTTCAAGGGATGAGAGGTCTAATTTTGGAAATTCAGGATGTAGGGCGACAAATCTCCGAGCTAAGAGATTGCTATAAAAGAGAAAATAAACGCCTACTAAGTTTGGAATGCTCCATAAAAAGAGGTAGAAACGTTTGAGGAGCAGAGTGAGGAAGGTTTGCGAGAAGCGCTCTTCAGCAAAGAGGGCCAGGCTTGATTTTACTGAGAGTTCTGTATCAGGATCCTTGAGGAGTCGGAGTGTCGCAAAAGCAGCACCTGCTAGAAAAATTGTGCTCAAAAAAGAAACCACTAGTGGGAAGAGATAGGCTTGGAGCACTTGTGCCAGCATGCTGAAAAAGGATTGCTCTAAAACACTTTCTTGGAGACGAGCCAAGGGGTTGAGAAAGCCTGATAAGATGACCAGTATGCTAGGTAAGAGATAGACGAGAAAGAGGCGGGGATTTTCAGCCTGAAACTGCCTCGTCTGCAGACGAATGGTTTTTAAATCAATTTTTGGGTATTTCATTCTCTCATTATACCATAGTTCGTGACAGTTCCTAGTTTTTTTGATAAAATCATACAGTATGCCTTTGGGCACAAAGTATGAACTGGGACTGTTTTTCCCAGCTTCGGAGGTAAAAAATGTCAGATTCACCAATCAAATACCGTTTGATTAAGAAAGAGAAACACACGGGAGCTCGTCTGGGAGAAATCATCACCCCGCACGGTACCTTCCCGACACCTATGTTTATGCCAGTTGGGACCCAAGCTACTGTCAAGACCCAGTCACCAGAGGAGTTGAAGGAGATGGGATCAGGGATTATCCTCTCTAATACCTATCATCTCTGGCTTCGCCCTGGAGATGAACTCATCGCACGCGCAGGTGGTCTCCACAAATTTATGAACTGGGACCAACCAATTTTGACAGATAGTGGTGGCTTCCAGGTTTATTCCCTAGCAGATAGCCGAAATATCACCGAAGAAGGAGTAACCTTTAAAAACCATCTCAATGGTTCCAAGATGTTCCTATCGCCAGAAAAGGCCATCTCTATTCAGAACAATTTAGGCTCAGACATCATGATGTCTTTTGATGAATGTCCTCAGTTTTACCAACCTTACGACTACGTTAAGAAATCCATCGAGCGTACTAGCCGTTGGGCCGAACGTGGCTTGAAGGCTCACCGTCGTCCACATGACCAAGGTTTGTTTGGAATTGTACAGGGGGCAGGATTTGAAGACCTTCGCCGTCAGTCAGCTCACGACCTTGTTAGCATGGACTTCCCTGGTTACTCTATCGGTGGTTTGGCAGTAGGAGAGACCCATGAAGAAATGAATGCAGTCTTGGACTTTACAACTCAACTGCTGCCTGAAAATAAACCTCGCTATTTGATGGGTGTGGGAGCGCCGGATAGCTTGATTGATGGGGTGATTCGTGGTGTGGATATGTTTGACTGTGTCTTGCCGACTCGTATCGCTCGTAACGGAACTTGTATGACCAGCCAAGGTCGTTTGGTTGTCAAAAATGCACAATTCGCTGAAGACTTTACGCCACTGGATCCTGAGTGTGATTGCTACACATGCAAGAACTACACACGCGCCTACCTTCGTCACCTGCTCAAGGCTGACGAAACCTTTGGTATCCGCTTGACTAGCTACCACAATCTCTACTTCTTGCTCAATCTGATGAAGCAAGTGCGTCAAGCCATCATGGATGATAATCTATTGGAATTCCGTGAGTATTTTGTGGAAAAATATGGCTACAACAAGTCAGGGCGCAATTTCTAAAGTGTAAAATTAGAATGCCAAAATCCTAAGTTTTCTCTTAGGATTTTTCCTATTTTTTTGATAGAATAGGGAGTATAATGGAATGGAAATTAGGCGGTGTTTTGCTTCCTAATTTAATGGAGAATAGACTCGTATGCGTATTAAATGGTTTTCCTTGATTAGGATTACAGGTTTACTTTTGGTGCTTTTGTACCACTTCTTTCAAACGATCTTTCCTGGAGGCTTCTTTGGGGTAGATGTCTTTTTCACTTTTTCAGGATTTTTGATCACCTCCCTCCTTTTAGAAGAATTTGGGAAGGCACGCCAGATTGACTTACTGGGCTTTTTTAAGAGACGGTTTTACCGCATCGTGCCACCTGTGGTGCTGATGGTTTTGGTGACCATGCCTTTTACTTTCTTGGTTCGTCAAGACTATGTTGCTGGAATTGGTGGCCAGATAGCTGGAGTTCTCGGTTTTATGACCAACTTCTACGAAATGTTAACAGGGGGTAGTTATGAATCCCAGTTCATTCCGCATCTCTTTGTTCACAACTGGAGCCTAGCTGTTGAGGTTCACTACTATATCCTTTGGGGCTTAGCGGTTTGGTTCTTATCGAAACGTTCAAAATCTAGTAGTCAATTGAGAGGGATGGTCTTTCTCCTTTCTGCTGGAGCTTTTATCATTAGCTTTTTCTCCATGTTTATTGGTAGTCTAATGGCGAGTTCCTATTCATCTGTCTACTTTTCAAGTTTGACCCATGTCTATCCCTTCTTTTTAGGAAGCATTTTGGCGACGGTTGTGGGGGTTCGTCAGACGAGCGATTTAGTCAAGCAGTTTGATCGGATGTGGGATATTCGTCAGAATCTACTGGTATTTGCTGCAGGTCTCTTGGTGTTAATGCTCTTGACTTTCTTTGTCAAGTTCACCTACCTGTTTGCGTACTTATTTGGTTTCTTGCTAGCAAGTTTAGCGGCAGTGACCATGATTTTTGCTGCGCGTGTCTTGCATGAGAAAACGCCTGAGATACAAGAACCTCGGATCATTACATTTTTAGCGGATACCAGCTATGCGGTTTATCTCTTCCACTGGCCTTTTTATATTATCTTTTCTCACTTGATGAGTAATCTGCCTGCTGTTATTCTGACGATCATCTTTTCTTATTTCTTTGCTATCCTATCCTTCTATATTATTGAGCCGTTGATTGCCGGTAAATCCAATCCTTTAATACGGAAGATTAGTCGATTACCTCATATTAAACCAATTAGTGCTGGTGCTGCTGGCATTCTTACCTTGATTACCTTGATTATCATAGCTGTGGCTCCTCAAGTTGGAGCTTTTGAGACAGACTTGATGGTCAATGGTTTCAAACAAGCCCAGACCAATATAGGACAAACAAAGACTCTTGCTGAACAAGCTGAACTGAGTCGTCTAGGAATTTCTGAGGGAACAAGCCTAATAGGAGATTCGGTAGCCTTGCGTGCCAATACAGCCTTACAAGAGGCACTTCCTGAAGCGAATATCAATGCCCAGGTTAGTCGAACGACCAAGCAAGCCAATGACATCATGCTCAATAACAGTCAGAACAAGGCGCTGCTAAAAACAGTCGTCATTGCAACGGGAGTCAACAATCCTGAAGGTTACAAGAATGATTTGGACAGCATCGTGAACAATCTACCGAAAGGACACCATCTGATACTGGTGACACCTTATGAGGGAGACAAGAGCAAGGACACTTACACATCAGTGGAGCAGTATGCGGCTTATGCACGGGAATTAGCTGAAAAGAATCCTTACGTGAGCATCGCTGACTGGAATAAGGTTGCTAAGGAACATCCTGAAATCTGGGCTGGAACCGACCAAGTCCACTTTGGAAATGATAGCAACATGATTGAAGAAGGTGCTAAACTTTACGCAGAGACGATTGCAGCTGCTGTAAAGGCTGCTCAAGAACTGCCTGTAAAATCAAAATAAAATTAAAGAGTTGGAAAAATCCAGCTCTTTTAAAATATCTCTAGAAAATAGGTCTATACCATTTACAAATGAAAAAGAAAGGTTTATAATGTAATTGACATAATAAATTCTAGAATCAATCTATCAAGGAGGTTATCATTATGCCTAATTATATTAAAGCGGATCAGTTTTTCTACCCACACGGAGTTCGTCGTGGCGGTTACTTGGAACTTGTGGATGGCAAGTTTGGCAAACATGTAGAACAGATTCCTGAAGGAGCTGAGGTGATTGACTATACAGGTTATAGCATTGCCCCAGGACTTGTGGATACCCACATTCATGGATTTGGCGGTGTGGATGTCATGGACAATAACATCGAAGGAACCCTTCATACCATGAGTGAAGGTCTACTTAGCACGGGTGTTACCAGCTTCTTGCCAACGACCTTGACTTCCTCTTACGAGCAGTTGCTTGCGGTAACTGAAAATATCGGCGCTCGTTACCAGGAAGCAAGTGGAGCCAAGATTCGTGGGATCTATTTTGAAGGACCTTATTTCACAGAGAAATACAAGGGAGCCCAAAACCCTGCTTATATGAAAGACCCCCGTATGGATGAGTTTCGTGCTTGGCAAAAAGCAGCAAATGGCCTGCTCAATAAAATTGCCCTTGCGCCAGAACGTGAAGGTGTAGAAGACTTTGTTCGTACAGTTACGGGTGAAGGAGTGACCGTTGCTCTTGGACACTCCAATGCGACTTTTGATGAAGCTAAAAAAGCAGTCGATGCTGGAGCGAGTGTTTGGGTACATGCCTACAATGGGATGCGTGGGTTGACTCACCGTGAGCTCGGTATGGTGGGAGCCATGTATGAATTGCCACATACTTACGCAGAGTTGATCTGTGACGGTCACCACGTAGATCCAAAGGCCTGTGATATTTTGCTCAAGCAAAAAGGAACTGAAAATATCGCCCTTATCACAGACTGTATGACAGCGGGTGGATTGGAAGACGGCGACTACATGTTGGGAGAATTCCCAGTAGTTGTTGCTAATGGAACTGCTCGCCTCAAATCGACAGGCAATTTGGCAGGTTCAATCCTCAAACTCAAAGATGGTTTGAAAAATGTGGTCGAATGGGGCATTGCGAATCCGCATGAAGCAGTCATGATGGCCAGCCTCAACCCAGCAAAATCTGTTCACATCGATGATGTCTGTGGTCAAATCCGTGAAGGTTATGACGCTGACTTTATCGTACTAGATAAAGATTTGGAATTGGTAGCAACCTACCTAGATGGTGTGAAACGTTATCAAGCCTAAGAAGATAAAAAATAGGGGTCAATAAAGGACTCCTATTTTTATTATCAGATGAAAATAATAGGATTAAAGAAATTGCTAATGGGGGAAACAAGCAAAATCCTTTTCTTGTATTAAAAAATTAGATATAATATACGATACAAAGGAAGTAGTAAGAATGTATCGTGTTATAGAAATGTATGGGGATTTTGAACCGTGGTGGTTCATAGAAGGTTGGGAAGAAGATGTCATCATGAGTCAATCTTTTGACAAGTATTATGATGCTCTAAAATATTATAAATCATGCTGGTTTGAGCTGGAAAAGAAGAATCCTCTTTATAAGAGTCGGAGTGATTTGATGACTATCTTTTGGGATCCTGCTGATAAACGCTGGTGTGATGAGTGCGATGAGTATTTGCAGCAGTACCATTCTTTGGCACTTTTACAGGATGAGCAAGTCATCCCCGATGAAAAGCTACGTCCAGGCTACGAAAAACAAACAGGTCAAGAAAAGCATCGTTCTTGCCGCATGAAATGGAGATAAAAAGTAACTTTTAAAAGTTGCTTTTTATTTTTTTCAATTTTTTGCGAATAGTTAGATAAGGAGGGCGGTATGGTACAAGAAATTGCACAGAAAATTATTGCTACTGCGAAAGCAAAGAAGGCTCAGGATATCTATTTCATTCCCAAGGAAAAGTCCTATGAGCTTCACATGCGGGTTGGAGACGCGCGGTGTCTCGTTGACTCCTATGAGTTTGATGTTTTAGCTGCTGTGATTAGTCATTTTAAGTTTGTAGCGGGTATGAATGTAGGGGAGAAGAGACGTAGTCAGCTGGGCTCTTGCGACTATCAGCATGGGGAGAAGGTGTCTTCTCTGCGTTTGTCTACCGTAGGAGATTATCGGGGACATGAGAGTTTGGTCATTCGTTTGTTGCACGACGAAGAGCAGGACCTGCATTTCTGGTTTCAGGATATGAATGAACTGGGTGAGCAGTACCGGCAACGGGGCCTCTACCTTTTTGCGGGTCCAGTTGGAAGTGGCAAGACGACCTTGATGCACGAATTAGCCAAGTCTCTGTTTATGGGGCAACAGGTTATGTCCATCGAAGATCCTGTCGAAATCAAGCAGGAAGACATGCTCCAGTTGCAGTTGAATGAAGCGATTGGCTTGACCTATGAAAATCTGATCAAACTGTCTCTCCGGCATCGTCCGGACCTCTTGATTATCGGTGAAATTCGTGACAGCGAGACAGCGCGTGCAGTGGTCAGAGCCAGTTTGACAGGGGCGACAGTCTTTTCAACCATTCATGCTAAGAGTATCCGAGGTGTTTATGAACGCCTTCTGGAGTTGGGGGTGACGGAGGAGGAATTAGCAGTTGTTCTGCAAGGAGTCTGCTACCAGAGATTAATCGGGGGAGGAGGAATCGTTGACTTTGCAAACAAAGACTATCAAGAACACCAGCCAACCAGGTGGAATGAACAGATTGACCAGCTTCTTAAAGATGGACATATCACAAGTCTTCAGGCCGAAACGGAAAAAATTAGCTACAGCTAAGCAGAAGAAAATCATCACCCTGTTTAACAATCTCTTCTCCAGTGGCTTTCATTTGGTGGATATTATTTCTTTCTTGGGAAGAAGTGCCCTGCTAGAAAAGGACTATGTGGCCCAGATGCACCAAGGCTTGGCTCAGGGGAAATCTTTCTCAGAGATGATGGACAGCTTGGGCTTTTCAAGTGCTATTGTGACCCAATTATCCCTAGCTGAAGTGCATGGAAATCTTCACCTGAGTCTGGGGAAGATAGAAGAATATCTGGATAATTTGTCCAAGGTCAAGAAAAAGTTAATCGAAGTGGCGACCTATCCTCTGATTTTGCTGGGATTTCTCCTGCTAATCATGCTGGGGTTGAGAAACTATCTACTTCCTCAACTGGACAGTAGCAATATCGCCACTCAAATCATCGGCAATCTGCCACAAATATTTCTGGGACTAGTGTTGGTTTGCTCTCTATCTTTGCTTTTAGCTCTCACTTTTTACAAAAGAAGTTCCAAGATGCGGGTCTTCTCGATGTTAGCGCGGATTCCCTTTCTAGGAATCTTTGTCCAGACTTATCTGACAGCTTATTATGCGCGTGAATGGGGCAATATGATTTCGCAGGGGATGGAGCTGATGCAGATTTTTCAGATCATGCAGGAACAAGGCTCACAGCTCTTTAACGAAATCGGTCAAGATTTGGCTCAAGCCCTGCAAAATGGCCGCGAATTTTCTCAAACCATAGCGACCTATCCTTTCTTTAAAAAGGAGTTGAGTCTCATCATCGAGTATGGGGAAGTCAAGTCCAAGCTGGGGAGTGAGTTGGAAATCTATGCTGAAAAAACTTGGGAAGCCTTTTTTACCCGAGTCAACCGCACCATGAATCTGGTGCAGCCACTGGTTTTTATCTTTGTGGCCCTGATTATCGTTTTACTTTATGCGGCAATGCTTATGCCCATGTATCAAAATATGGAGGTAAATTTTTAAAATGAAAAAACTCATGACAAATTTAAAAAAAGCCAAGGTTAAAGCTTTCACTTTGGTAGAAATGTTAGTGGTCTTGCTCATCATCAGCGTTCTTCTCTTGCTCTTTGTACCCAATTTGACCAAGCAAAAGGATGCCGTAGATGATAAAGGAAAAGCTGCTGTTGTCAAGGTCGTGGAAAGCCAGGCAGAACTTTATCGTTTGGATAAAAATGATGATGCCAGCCTCAGCAAATTACAAGCGGACGGTCGTATCACAGCTGAGCAAGCTAAAGCTTACAAAGACTACCATGCAAAACAAAAAACCAGTCAAACTGTTGCAGATTAAGGCCTTTACTATGCTTGAAAGTCTCTTAGTTTTGGGACTTGTGAGTATCCTTGCTTTGGGCTTGTCCGGTTCTGTCCAGTCCACTTTTGCAGCGGTAGAGGAGCAGATTTTCTTTATGGAGTTTGAAGAACTCTATCGGGAAACACAAAAACGCAGTCTAGCCAGTCAGCAAAAGACCAGCTTGAACTTAGATGGACAGACGATCAGTAATGGCAGTCAAAAGTTGACAGTTCCTAAAGGAATTCAGGCACCATCAGGACAAAGCATTATATTTGACCGAGCTGGGGGCAATTCGTCCCTGGCTAAGGTTGAATTTCAGACTAACAAAGGAGCGATTCGCTATCAATTATATCTAGGAAATGGAAAAATTAAACGCATTAAGGAAACTAAAAATTAAGGCAGTGATTTTACTGGAAGCGGTGGTTGCTCTAGCCGTTTTTGCCAGTATTGCGACCCTTCTTTTGGGACAAATTCAGAAAAATAGACAAGAAGAGGCAGAAATCTTGCAAAAGGAAGAAGTCTTGCGTGTGGCGAAGATGGCTCTGCAGACAGGTCAAAATCAGGTAAACATAAACGGAGTGGAGATTCAGGTGTTTTCTAGTGAAAAAGGAGTGGAGGTCTATCATGGTTCAGAGAAGTTACTCGACCTTAAAGAGCAGTAAGGTAAGAGCGTTCACTCTTTTAGAATCTCTGATTGCCCTTATCGTCATTAGCGGAGGCTTGCTCCTCTTCCAGGCTATGAGTCAGCTCCTCATTTCAGAAGTTCGTTACCAGAAGCAAAGCGAGCAAAAGGAGTGGCTCTTGTTTGTGGATCAACTGGAGGTAGAGTTAGAGCGTTCGCAGTTTGAAAAGGTAGAAGGCAATCGCCTCTACATGAAACAAGATGGTAAGGATATCTCTATAGGGAAGTCTAAATCGGATGATTTTCGGAAGACCGATACCAGCGGACGGGGCTACCAACCTATGGTTTATGGACTCAAATCAGCACAGATTACAGAGGAAAATCAATTGGTTCGCTTTCGTTTCCAATTTCAAAAGGGCTTAGAAAGGGAGTTCATCTATCGTGTGGAAAAAGCAAAAAGTTAAGGCAGGCGTTCTCTTATATGCAGTCACCATGGCAGCCATCTTTAGTCTGTTGTTGCAGTTTTATTTAAATCGGCAAGTCGCCCATCACAAAGACTTTGCCCTAAACAAAGAAAAGTTGATCGCTTTTGCCATGGCCAAGCGAAGTAAGGATAAGGCTGAGCAAGAAAGTGGAGAACGAGTCTTTAACTTAGGAAAAGTCAGATATCAAAATACGAAAACAGGTTTTACAACAAGTGTTCGTATGAATAAGGGCAACTATGAATTTCTCTTTCCTCCGATGAAAATCCAAGAAAAGAAAACGGATAAAAAGGAAGAGGTAGCGACTGATTCAAGCAATCAAGCAGGGAAGAAAAAATCAGAAGAAAAGCCTGAAAAGAAAGACAAATCCTAGTCAATTCAACTTCTTTGTGCTAAACTAAAAGCATGAAACACGATTTTAATCACAAAGCAGAAACTTTTGATTCGCCCAAAAATATCTTTCTTGCAAATTTGGTTTGTCAAGTAGTTGAAAAACAGATTGCTCTTCTATCAGACAAGGAAATATTGGACTTTGGTGGTGGGACGGGTCTATTAGCTTTGCCCCTGGCCAAGCAGGCCAAGTCGGTTACCCTTGTGGACATCTCGGAGAAAATGCTGGAGCAAGCCCGTTTGAAAGCAAAGGGACAAGAAATCAGGAATCTTCAACTCTTGGAGCAGGATTTACTGGCAAATCCCTTGGAACAGCAATTTGACATAATTGTTGTCAGTCGAGTTCTTCATCATATGCCTGATCTAGATGCGACTCTTGCCATGTTTCACTATCATCTTAGGGAGAATGGACAAGTTTTCATCGCTGATTTTGTCAAGACAGATACCAACCACCATGGTTTTGATTTAGCTGAACTGGAAACCAAGCTCGCCCAGTTTGGTTTTTCGAGCATTGGCAGTCAGATTCTCTATAGTGCTGAAGGTCTTTTCCTCGGAAATTACGCAGAACTCTTTTTAACTGTAGCCCAAAAATCACTTGCTCACTATGTACTGACCCCTAAAAGTTGGACAAATAATTATTGAAATGATTTAGTTCTGTACCGCACAGGGCTAAGTCCTTTTAGTTTGGCTTTGATTCGTTTGTTGTTGTAGTAATCAATGTAGTCCACAATAGCTTGTTCAAGGTCTTCTAAAGACCTAAATTGCTTCTCATAGCCGTATAACATTTCGGATTTCAAAATACCAAAGAAGGGCTCCATCATCCCATTGTATGGGCTGTTACCCTTGCGCGACATAGATGGCTGAATTCCTTTACTCTCTAGAAACCGATTATAAGAATCGTGTTGGTATTGCCAGCCTTGATTGCTATGGAGAATTGTATTTTCGTAATGCTCCTCTGTGAAGGCCTGTTCCAACATATTTTTCACCACTTGTTCTAAGTTTGGTGAAGTAGAAAGATTATAGGCGATAATTTCGCTGTTAAAGCCATCTAAAACGGGCGATAAATACAATTTCTGTGTGCTATTTGGAATGGCAAACTCTGTCACATCTGTACAGCATTTTTCCATTGGCCTCGATGCTTCAAACTGGCGTTGAATGAGATTCTCTGCTTTCTTGCCAATCTCTCCTTGGTAGGAAGAATACTTTCGTTTTCGACGAATTCGAGTTGCTAAATCAAGGATTTTCATCAGTCGTTGAACCTTCTTATGATTGACCGCATAACCACGATTTCTTAGTTCTAAGTGAATCCGACGATAACCATAATTTCCCTTATGTTCGGTATAAATGACCTGAATTTCGGTTTTAAGTTATTGATCCTTATCAACCCCATCCAGCCGCTTCAAGAAGTAAATCTAGTCGAAATCCTCCTGAAACCATTTCTCTAACTGTCTCTGCCTTTCTCACTCTAAGGCTTCGTCCCTTTCCTCAAACTCTTTTAACTTTTTAGGTAGGCCACCTCAGTCCGTAAGCGTTCATTCTCCTCCTGAAATCGCTCTAATTCTGTCATTTCTTCCCAAGTTTTCTTTCGTTTACGTCCCATTTTAGCTGGTATCCCTCTTGTTTTCTCAACAATAGTATACCCGTTTTTTTGTATTGTGCCAGCCAATTCGAAAGTAATCCACTACTTGGAAGAGCATAATCAAGACTAACACTTCTATGTGAACAACCTTCCAGCAGAACTTTATCTATCATTTCTTGTTTTAGTTCTGGAGAATAATAATGATTCTTCCCTTTTTTGACGATTTCTATTCCGTAACGATCAATCAATCGGACTAAGTGCTTAAGATTTGAAAGGTTCATTCCATATTTATCTGACAGTCGCTTGAAGCTGATTCCTTGTTTTCTTAGTTCATAGATTTGAACTTTATCTTCATAACTTAATTTCATAATAAAACACCCCAAAAGTTAGATTTTTTCTGTCTAACTTTTGGGGTGCAGTTCATACTTTTAGTCCTGCTTTTTATTCTAAATGTTCTACTGCATACTGAGCTTCTTCATCAGTAAATTTTTCAAATTCTGTTAACTGATTTTTTAATGCTTCATTTGATAAGCCAGCAGTTTTTTGATAACTTTTAGCTTTTTCAACTGCTTCTTTTTTCCAGTCAATACCAGCATTTTCAACTGCATATTTAGCTTCTTCTTCAGTAAATTTTTCAAATTCTGTCAACTGATTAACCATACCTTCTTTTGAAAGATGAGCTGTTTTGGAATAAGACTTAGCTTTTTCAACTGCCTCTTTTTTCCAATCAATACCAGCATTTTCAACTGCATATTGAACAGCATCTTCAGGGAATTTTTCAAATTCTGTCAACTGATTAACCATACCTTCTTTTGAAAGATGAGCTGTTTTAGAATAAGACTTAGCTTTCTTTAAAGCAGCCTTAAACTCAGAAGAAACATTTTGGTCTTCTGTAGTAGTTGATGAAGAAGTTTGTTCAGTTTTTGCTTCAGAAGCTTTTGAAGCTTCTTTTTTCTCAGTTTTTGATGAACAAGCAACCAAAGCAATCGAAGCTAAACCAACAAAAAGAATAGTTGTAATTTTTTTCATTTTTCTCTCTCTATCAGCTTTTAACGTGGTTCAGTTTTTTTGCACGTTCCTTTATATTTTAATATATTTTGTTAAAAAATGCAATCCTTAACATGTTCTATCCGCCTCTTTCTTAAATCCAAAAACATCTTTATCAAATTCTAGATCTGCAATTTTTAAAATTTCCCTCTATTTTTTGTATAACTGCCTCCAATTTGCGTTTATTCATACAAAAACACGCATTTTTGATGCTGAATGGAAAAAATAGGGGAATTTTGATAAGATAGGAATATGGATTTTGAAAAAATAGAACAAGCTTATACGTATTTACTAGAGAATGTCCAAATCATCCAAAGTGATTTGGCGACTAACTTTTATGATGCCTTGGTAGAGCAAAACAGCATTTATCTAGATGGCGAGACTGAGCAAAAGCAGGTCAAGGAGAACAATCAAGCCCTTAAGCGCTTAGCACTTCGCAAGGAAGAGTGGCTCAAGACCTACCAGTTTCTCTTGATGAAGGCAGGACAAACGGAGCCTTTACAGGCCAATCACCAGTTTACACCAGATGCCATTGCCCTCCTCTTGGTACTTGTTGTAGAAGAGTTGTTTGAACAAGAGGAAATTAGCATCCTCGAAATAGGTTCTGGTATGGGGATTTTGGGGGCTACTTTCTTGACTTCTCTTGCTAAAAAAGTAGATTACTTGGGAATTGAAGTGGATGACTTGCTGATTGATTTGGCAGCAAGTATGTCAGATGTGATTGGTTTACAGGCTGGTTTTGTTCAAGGAGATGCCGTTCGTCCGCAAATGCTTAAAGAAAGCGACGTGGTCATCAGCGACTTGCCTGTAGGCTATTACCCAGACGATGCCATCGCTTCTCGCTATCAAGTGGCTTCTAGTCAAGAGCATACCTATGCCCACCATTTGCTGATGGAACAAGGCCTCAAGTACCTTAAGTCAAATGGCTATGCTATTTTTCTAGCTCCGAGTGATTTATTGACCAGCCCTCAAAGTGACTTATTAAAAGGGTGGCTCAAAGACGAAGTGAGTCTGGCTGCTATCATCGCTCTGCCAGAGGATATTTTCTCAACTGCAAGCCAAGCTAAAAGTATTTTTGTCTTACAGAAGAAAAGAGACAAGGAAATAGAACCCTTTGTCTACCCTCTTACTAGCTTGCAAGATCCGTCAGTTTTGTTGACCTTTAAAGAAAATTTTCAAAATTGGAGCAAAGGTACTGAAATATAAAAGAGATTTTGTTATAATAGATGAAAACGCTTAAAAAGAGGTATCATCTTATGACAAAAACAATTGCAATCAATGCAGGAAGCTCAAGCTTGAAATGGCAACTTTATCAAATGCCTGAGGAAAAAGTTTTGGCTAAAGGCTTGATTGAACGTATTGGATTGAAAGATTCCATTTCAACAGTAAAATTTGACGGTCGTTCGGAGCAACAAATTCTTGATATTGAAGACCATACACAAGCCGTTAAAATTTTATTGGATGACTTGATTCGTTTTGACATTATCAAAGGGTACGACGAAATTACAGGTGTCGGCCATCGCGTCGTTGCAGGTGGTGAATATTTCAAGGAATCAACAGTTGTTGAGGGAGATGTGTTAGAAAAAGTTGAGGAATTGGGACTCTTGGCTCCCCTTCACAATCCAGCTAACGCAGCTGGAATTCGCGCATTTAAGGAATTGCTGCCAGATATTACCAGTGTTGTCGTATTTGATACCTCATTCCACACAACCATGCCAGAAAAGGCTTATCGCTACCCTCTACCAACTAAATACTACACAGACAACAAGGTTCGTAAATATGGTGCCCACGGGACAAGCCACCAGTTTGTCGCAGGAGAAGCAGCGAAACTTTTGGGCCGTCCTCTAGAAGATTTGAAATTGATTACCTGCCATATTGGTAACGGGGCTTCTATCACAGCTGTTAAGGGCGGGAAGTCTGTAGATACTTCTATGGGATTCACGCCACTTGGAGGAGTGATGATGGGAACTCGTACAGGAGATATTGACCCTGCTATCATCCCTTATCTCATGCAATATACAGAGGATTTCAATACCCCTGACGATATTAGTCGCGTTCTCAATCGTGAATCAGGGCTCATGGGAGTTTCTGGCCAGTCAAGCGATATGCGTGATGTGATTGCTGCCATGGAAGCAGGAGACCATGATGCGACTTTGGCTTATGAAATGTATGTCGATCGTATCCAAAAACATATCGGTCAATACCTTGCAGTCCTAAATGGGGCAGATGCTATTATCTTCACAGCAGGAATCGGTGAAAATGCTGCTTTGGTTCGTGAGGATGTCATTTCAGGTATCTCTTGGTTTGGTTGTGATGTGGATCCAGAAAAGAACGTCTTTGGCGTAACGGGAGACATCTCAACTGACGCAACGAAAATCCGTGTCTTGGTTATTCCAACAGATGAAGAATTGGTGATTGCACGCGATGTTGAGCGCTTGAAAAAATAAGTAAATACACGTAAAATTTGATTGTAAAAAGAAGTTGGGAAAGAGATTTTCCAGCTTTTTTTATGTAGAAAATGTCTAAAACCTTGCTGTTATTGGCTTTTTCAAAAAATATGGTATAATAGTAGTAATTTAATAGATGGAGTTGAGTTTTGAAGAAAAGCTTTCGTGTAAAAAGAGAGAAAGATTTTAAGGCGATTTTCAAGGACGGAACAAGTTTTGCCAATCGAAAATTTGTTGTCTACCAATTGGAAAACCAGCAAAACCATTTTCGAGTAGGACTGTCTGTCAGCAAAAAGCTGGGAAATGCAGTTACCAGAAATCAAATTAAGAGACGAATCCGACATATCATACAAAATGCAAAGGGGAGTCTGGTAGATCATGTCGATTTTGTTGTGATTGCTCGAAAAGGGGTGGAAACCTTGGAATATGTAGAGATGGAGAAAAACCTACTCCACGTATTAAAGTTATCAAAGATTTACCAGGAAGGAAATGGGAGTGAAAAAGAAACTACAGTTGACTAGTTTGTTGGGCTTGTCCTTGTTTATCATGACAGCCTGTGCAACAAATGGTACAGCTAGCGATATAACAGCAGATTCGACAGACTTTTGGAGCAAATTCGTCTATTTTTTTGCTGAAATTATCCGCTTTTTGTCCTTTGACATTAGTATCGGAGTGGGGATTATCCTCTTCACGATTTTGATCCGGACGATTTTATTGCCGGTCTTTCAGACACAGATGGTTGCCTCTAGAAAAATGCAAGAGGCTCAACCGCGCATCAAGGCTTTGCGAGAGCAATATCCGGGTCGTGATATGGAAAGCAGAACCAAGCTAGACCAGGAGATGCGCAAAGTTTATAAAGAGTTAGGAATCAAACATTCATCCTCTCTCTGGCCGATTTTAATACAAATGCCGGTTCTCTTGGCGCTCTTTCAAGCCTTGAGTCGAGTAGACTTTTTGAAAACAGGTCACTTTTTATGGATTAATTTGGGAGGAGTAGATACAAGTTTTGTCCTTCCGATTTTGGCGGCAGTCTTTACCTTCTTGAGTAGCTGGTTATCGAATAAAGCTTTGTCTGAAAAAAGTGGAGCTACGACAGGGATGATGTACGGGATGCCGGTACTGATCTTTATCTTTGCCATCTCTGCGCCTAGTGGAGTCGCCTTGTACTGGGCGGTATCCAATGCTTATCAAGTTTTGCAAACCTATTTCTTGAACAATCCTTTCAAGATTATTGCTGAAAGAGAAGCAGTGGCGCAAGCAGAAAAAGATTTAGAAGGCAAGAAGAGAAGAGCCTTGAAAAAAGCACAGAAAAAGAAAAAATAAGGAGGAATCTGATAATGGTATTATTTACAGGTTCAACGGTTGAAGAAGCAATCCAAAAAGGATTGAAAGAATTAGACATCCCAAGAATGAAGGCCCACATCAAGGTCGTTTCGAAAGAGAAAAAAGGATTCTTAGGCTTGTTTGGTAAGAAGCCGGCTCAAGTTGATATCGAAGCGATTAGTGAAACGACAGTGATCAAAGCCAATCAGCAGGCCATTAAAGGGGTTCCAAAAGAAGTCAATGAAAAAAATGAACCCGTGAAAACAGTAAGTGAAGCAACTGTTGATTTGGGGCATGTAGTTGAAGCAATTAAGAAAATTGAAGAAGAAGGTCAAGGTGTCTCTGAAGAGGTCAAGGCTGAAATCTTGAAAAATGAAAAGCACGCCAGCACGATTTTGGAAGAAACAGGCCATATTTCAATTTTAAATGATTTGGAACCAGAGGATACTACCGAGGAAGTGGACTCTGCTCCAGAAAAAGAAACTGAAACGCAGGAAGCAACAAGCCAATCTTTAGAAGATTTAGGCTTGAAAGTAGAACCAAGTTATGACATCGAACAAGTGGCAACTGAAGTAGCTAACTACGTTCAAACCATTGTAGATGATATGGATGTTGAAGGGACGATTTCAAGTGACTACAATCGCCGCACCATTAATCTTCAAATTGACACCAATGAACCAGGTCGTATTATTGGCTATCACGGAAAAGTTTTGAAGGCTCTTCAACTGTTAGCGCAAAATTACCTTTACAATCGCTATTCGAGAACGTTCTACATCACAATTAATGTAAATGATTATGTTGAACACCGTGCAGAAGTCTTGCAAACCTATGCTCAAAAATTGGCGACTCGCGTTTTAGAAGAAGGACGTAGCCAACAAACAGATCCAATGTCAAATAGCGAACGCAAGATTATCCATCGCATTATTTCGCGCATGGATGGCGTGACGAGTTACTCTGAAGGTGACGAGCCAAATCGCTATGTTGTCGTAGATGCAGAATAAGCAAAGCAAAATCAGGTTCGTCCTGATTTTTTGCTAGGAAAGGAAAGATTCAGATATGCTGAAAGTAGTTAGAGAATACCTATCATTTGCAGGAGTCCAGTACCGTAATCCTGATAAAGCTGGTGATGAAAGAGAAAAGATGTTGGACTTGCGGCAAAAAGGTCAAGAGGCTCGAAAGTCTTTTACAGAACTGGCTAAAACTTTTCAAGCAAGTCATCCAGAATGGAAACTGCAACAGACTAGTCAGTGGATGAACCAAGCACAACGCTTGCGGCCACATTTCTGGGCCTATCTACAGAGAGACGGACAAGTGGCAGAACCTATGTTGGCGCTGCGTTTGTATGGGGAAGGTTCAGATTTTGGGATTTCCTTAGAAGTTAGTTTCATCGAGCGCAAGAAAGATGAACAGACCTTAGACAAGCAAGTCAAGGTTTTAGAGCTTCCAGCGGTAGAAGAAATTTATTATCTAGTCTACTCAAATGGGGAAAGTCATAAGATGGAGGCTAATGAAGAAAATCGTCGTACTTTACGAGAGAAGCTGAGAAATCAGGAAGTTCGTAAAGTCTTAGTCAAGTCAGATGTTTCCTTCATTGAAAATCAGTCAGTAGAAGCGATATTGGAGAAGCTAGAAGACGCTTATACGCGCTTGCTCCCGTACTATGAAGTGACGAGGGGATAGACAAATCAAATGTGTTAGATGAACGCAAATTGTTTTATTGCTATTCTATGCATTTTTTCATATAATAGTAAAATAGGATGTGTGATTCATTAATCACCTCAAAGAGAAAGGAAATTCTATGTCAAATCTATCTGTTAATGCAATTCGTTTTCTAGGTATTGACGCCATCAACAAAGCAAACTCAGGTCACCCAGGGGTGGTTATGGGGGCTGCTCCTATGGCCTATAGCCTCTTTACAAAGCAACTTCGTATCAATCCAGCTCAACCAAACTGGATCAACCGCGATCGCTTTATTCTTTCAGCAGGACATGGTTCAATGCTTCTTTATGCCCTTCTTCACCTTTCTGGTTTTGAAGATGTTAGCATGGATGAAGTCAAGAACTTCCGCCAATGGGGTTCAAAAACACCAGGTCACCCAGAATTTGGCCATACTGCAGGGGTTGACGCTACAACTGGTCCTCTAGGACAAGGGATTTCTACTGCTACTGGTTTTGCCCAAGCAGAACGTTTCCTTGCAGCGAAGTATAACCGCGAAGGCTTCAATATCTTTGACCACTATACTTATGTGATCTGTGGCGACGGAGATTTAATGGAAGGTGTTTCAAGCGAGGCAGCTTCATACGCAGGTTTGCAAAAGCTCGACAAGTTGGTTGTTCTTTATGATTCAAATGACATTAACTTGGATGGTGAGACAAAAGATTCCTTCACAGAAAGTGTTCGTGACCGTTACAATGCCTACGGTTGGCACACAGCCTTGGTTGAAGATGGAACAGACCTTGAGGCTATTCATGCTGCTATCGAAACAGCTAAAGCTTCAGGAAAACCATCTTTGATTGAAGTGAAGACTGTTATTGGATACGGTTCTCCAAACAAACAAGGAACTAATGCTGTACATGGTGCTCCTCTTGGAGCAGATGAAACTGCCGCAACTCGTCAAGCCCTTGGTTGGGACTACGAACCATTTGAAATTCCAGCTGAAGTTTATGCTGATTTCAAAGAAAATGTTGCAGATCGTGGCGCATCAGCTTATCAAGCTTGGACTAAATTAGTTGCTGACTATAAAGAGGCTCATCCAGAACTGGCTGCAGAAGTAGAAGCCATTATTGACGGCCGTGACCCAGTTGAGGTGACTCCAGCAGACTTCCCAGCCTTAGAAAATGGATTTTCTCAAGCAACTCGTAACTCGAGTCAGGATGCCTTGAATGTTGTAGCAGCTAAGCTACCAACCTTCCTAGGTGGATCAGCTGACCTTGCTCACTCAAACATGACTTATATCAAAACGGACGGACTTCAAGACGACGCTAATCGCTTGAACCGCAACATTCAGTTTGGTGTTCGTGAATTTGCAATGGGAACGATCTTGAACGGGATGGCTCTTCATGGTGGACTTCGTGTATACGGTGGTACTTTCTTTGTCTTCTCTGACTATGTGAAAGCAGCTGTCCGTTTGTCAGCCTTGCAAGGACTTCCTGTGACTTATGTCTTTACCCACGATTCGATCGCAGTTGGTGAAGATGGTCCAACTCACGAACCAGTTGAACACTTAGCAGGTCTGCGTGCTATGCCAAATCTCAATGTTTTCCGCCCAGCAGATGCGCGTGAAACTCAAGCGGCTTGGTACCTTGCTGTGACAAGCGAAAAAACACCAACTGCCCTTGTCTTGACACGTCAAAACTTGACTGTTGAAGAGGGAACAGACTTTGACAAAGTTGCGAAAGGTGCCTATGTTGTCTATGAAAATGCAGCTGACTTTGATACGATATTGATTGCAACAGGTTCAGAGGTGAATCTCGCTGTCGCAGCTGCCAAAGAATTGGCTAGTCAAGGCGCAAAAGTCCGTGTAGTCAGCATGCCATCTACAGATGTCTTTGACGCACAAGATGCAGCTTACAAGGAAGAAATCCTTCCAAATGCAGTCCGCCGTCGTGTTGCAGTCGAAATGGGTGCAACTCAAAACTGGTACAAATATGTTGGTCTTGATGGTGCAGTTCTCGGTATTGATACCTTTGGAGCATCTGCCCCAGCACCAAAAGTATTGGCAGAGTACGGATTTACAGTTGAAAATCTAGTCAAAGTCGTTCAAAACTTGAAATAATCGCAGAAAAATCAGAGTAAAAACTCTGATTTTTTTATTGCCATAAAACAAGGCACAACCTTGTAAAAGTAGCTGAAATTTGATATAGTAGTCCTATGTAAAATACAAAGGAGAAAACAATGGATCCAAATATTACTTTTTTAATCATGCTTGTAGGGATGATGGCCTTGATGTTCTTTATGCAACGTTCTCAAAAGAAACAAGCACAAAAGCGTATGGAAAGCTTGAACAAGCTTCAAAAAGGCTATGAAGTCATTACAATTGGTGGACTTTACGGAACAGTGGATGAAGTAGATACTGAAAAAGGAACAATCGTACTGGATGTAGATGGGGTCTACTTGACTTTTGAATTGGCTGCTATCAAGACCGTTTTGCCACTCAAAGAAGCTGTGACACCAGAAGGAACAGTTGTTGACGAAGGCGGAGCAATCGAAGAATAAAACGGGACCTGTCACTCCCGTTTTTCTATGAGATGAGAGGAAAAGGGATGAAAAAAATAGTATTTGTGTGCTTAGGAAATATTTGCCGTAGCCCCATGGCAGAGTTTGTGATGAAGTCCATGACGAGTGATTATCAAGTTGAGAGTCGTGCAACTTCGTCTTGGGAACATGGTAATCCGATTCATAAGGGAACGCAGGCGATTTTCCAGCAGTATCAGATCCCGTATGACAAAGATAAAACATCGCTTCAGATTGGCAGAGAAGACTTTGAATCGTTTGATTACGTTATCGGAATGGATGCTTCAAACGTTTCAGATCTGCGTCACATGTGTCCTCAGGAACTACAGTACAAGATCTACTCTTTTGCGGCTGAAAGTGTCCCAGATCCTTGGTATACAGGAGATTTTGAGGAAACCTATGCTCGTATTACAAGTGGATGTCAACGCTGGCTAGATCGATTAGAAAATGAGACTGACAATGGAAAAGCTTAAACAATTTTATGAGAAGTGTAGAGTTTACCTAACTCGTCCTAGGTTAGAAC
The DNA here is from genome assembly GCF_029691405.1 of Streptococcus sp. D7B5. Taxonomy (NCBI): domain Bacteria; kingdom Bacillati; phylum Bacillota; class Bacilli; order Lactobacillales; family Streptococcaceae; genus Streptococcus; species Streptococcus sp. D7B5. The sequence continues at coordinate 1,279,479 of NZ_CP121467.1, read as the reverse complement.
TCATTGCAGTTGTCGTAATGGTACTCTGTGCTCTTTCGGTATTTCTGCTAAATACGCCTAAAAAGGGTGTCCTGACACTTGATGGTGGAGCTCTTGTTTATGATGGCACCTTGGTACGAGGGAAAATGAATGGTCAAGGGACCCTGACCTTTGAAAACGGAGACCAATATACAGGTGATTTCAATAATGGAGCCTTTAACGGGAAAGGAACTTTCCAATCAAAAGATGGCTGGAAATACGAAGGTGATTTTGTAAACGGTCAGGCTGAAGGTCAAGGGAAGTTGACGACAGAGCAAGAAGTTGTTTATGAAGGAACCTTTAAACAAGGCGTTTTTCAACAAAAACAGTAGTCTCCAAGTTAGGAGACTATTTTCAAAATCTAAAAAGAAAACGCTTTCTACTTTTGAATTCGATAACTAACTCTCAACTAGAAAAACTTTGTGAAATAAAAAAATTTTCTCCATAATTTCACAATCGTCTAAGCAAAACTCTGTTGCGTAGCCATATTGAGAAAAAAATCACAATCTTAGAAAATTTCTTTGTGAAATGCTCATGAAACTGTTTACAAAGCATAAAAAAAGAGTTATAATAAATTTGTGAAAAAATTAACAAAGGATAAAATCCTTAAAGGCTATGGAGGATAATATGGCTGATAAAAAAACAGTAACACCAGAGGAAAAACAACTTGCTGCTGAAAAGCATGTCGATGGTCTCGTGAAAAAAGCCTTGGTTGCGCTTGATGAAATGCGCAAGTTGAACCAAGAGCAAGTTGACTACATCGTGGCAAAAGCTTCGGTTGCAGCACTTGACGCGCACGGTATCCTTGCACAACATGCAGTTGAAGAAACTGGTCGTGGAGTATTTGAAGACAAGGCAACAAAGAATCTATTTGCCTGTGAGCACGTAGTGAACAATATGCGTGGAGTTAAAACAGTTGGAGTTATCGAAGATGATCCAATTACAGGTTTGACAAAGATTGCGGAGCCTGTCGGTGTAATCTGTGGTGTCACTCCGACAACAAACCCAACTTCAACAGCGATTTTCAAATCCTTGATTGCTTTGAAAACACGTAACCCAATCGTTTTTGCCTTCCACCCATCTGCTCAAGAATCATCAGCTCACGCAGCACAAATCGTTCGTGATGCAGCTATTGCGGCTGGAGCACCTGAAAACTGTGTTCAATGGATTACAGAACCATCTATGGAAGCAACTGGAGCGCTTATGAACCACGAAGGTGTTGCAACTATCCTTGCAACTGGTGGTAATGCCATGGTTAAAGCTGCATACTCATGTGGAAAACCAGCTCTTGGGGTAGGTGCCGGAAACGTTCCTGCCTATGTAGAAAAATCTGCTGACCTTCGTCAAGCTGCTCATGATATTGTTATGTCTAAGTCATTTGATAATGGGATGGTCTGTGCATCAGAACAAGCCGTTATCATTGATAAAGAAGTATATGACGAATTTGTAGAAGAATTCAAATCATATCACACTTACTTTGTAAACAAAAAAGAAAAAGCCCTTCTTGAAGAATTCTGTTTCGGTGTAAAAGCTAATAGCAAAAACTGTGCAGGTGCTAAACTAAATGCAAACATCGTTGGTAAACCAGCAGCATGGATTGCTGAACAAGCAGGATTTAGCGTTCCAGAAGGAACAAACATCTTGGCTGCAGAATGTGCAGAAGTAGGACCGAAAGAACCATTGACTCGTGAGAAATTGTCACCAGTTATTGCTGTCCTAAAAGCTGAAGACACAGAAGATGGTCTTACAAAAGCTCGTCAAATGGTTGAGTTTAACGGACTTGGTCACTCAGCAGCTATCCATACAAAAGACGAAGAGCTTGCTAAACGCTTTGGTACAGAAATCAAAGCTATGCGTATTATCTGGAACTCTCCATCTACTTTCGGTGGTATCGGTGACGTATACAATGCCTTCATTCCATCATTGACACTTGGATGTGGTTCATATGGACACAACTCAGTCGGTGATAACGTGAGTGCGATCAACCTTCTAAACATCAAGAAAGTAGGGAAACGTAGAAATAATATGCAGTGGTTTAAAGTTCCTTCAAAAATTTACTTCGAACGCAATTCTATCCAATACCTTCAAACATGTGAAGATATTGAACGCGTTATGATTGTTACAGACAAATCGATCGAAAAACTTGGTTTTGTTCAACGCATTATTGACCAATTGAACAAACGCAGCAACCGTGTAACTGTCCAAGTCTTCTCAGACGTTGAACCAGACCCAGATATCACAACTGTAGAACGTGGTACTGAAGTAATGAGAGCATTTGAACCAGACACAATCATCGCTCTTGGTGGTGGTTCTCCAATGGATGCAGCGAAAGTAATGTGGCTCTTCTACGAACAACCACAAATCGACTTCCGTGACTTGGTTCAAAAATTCATGGACATCCGTAAACGTGCCTTCCGCTTCCCATCACTTGGTAAAAAAGCGAAATACATAGGTATTCCAACAACTTCAGGTACAGGTTCAGAAGTAACACCATTTGCCGTTATCTCTGATAAGAAAAACAATCGTAAATACCCATTGGCTGACTACTCATTGACACCAACTATTGCGATTGTTGACCCTGCTTTGGTTGAGTCAGTTCCAGACTTCATCGCTGCGGATACAGGTATGGACGTCTTGACTCACGCGACTGAAGCATACACTTCAAACTTCGCTAACGACTATACAGACGGTATCGCCCTTCAAACAATCAAACTTGTCTTTGAATGGTTGGAAAAATCTGTTAAGACAGCTGATCCAGAAGCTCGCGAAAAAATGCACAATGCATCTACAATGGCTGGTATGGCCTTTGCCAATGCCTTCCTTGGTATGAGCCACTCAATGGCCCACAAGATCGGTGCGGTTCACCATACTGTTCACGGACGTACAAACGCAATCTTGCTTCCATACGTTATCCGTTACAATGGTACTCGCCCATCTAAGACGACTACATGGCCTAAGTATAACTACTGGAAAGCTGACGAAAAATTCCAAGATATTGCTAGAATGCTTGGATTGCCTCACTCAACTCCAGAAGAAGCGGTTGAAGCTTATGCCAAAGCAGTTTACGATCTTGGTGAAGCAGTTGGAATCACAATGAACTTCAAAGGCTTTGGAATCGATGAAAAAGCTTGGAAAGACAGCTTGCATGAAATTGCCTTACTTGCTTATGAAGACCAATGTTCACCTGCTAACCCTCGCTTGCCAATGGTAGCTGACATGGAAGAAATCATGGCAGATGCTTACTATGGTTATGCAGAACGACCAGGACGTCGTAAATAATCGTTTATCAGCCTAGAGGCAGGAAATATCCTGTCTCTTTTTTGTAAACTCTGAAAGAGTTGAAATTGGAGTTTCACCTTGAAATAAAGAGAATATACAGATATTATAAAAGATTCTAGAGATATGCTTTGAAAATAAAAAAATGGATGAATAAAAAGGGGGAGAAAAAGTAGAAAAGGGGGAGAGAAAATCAACGCCCGTACTTGCAATTAAACTCAAATAGTTATATAATAGGTTTGTTGAAAGGTGATTTGTAGTGATTCAAGTTACTCTTTTCACAATAAAATTTTCATGATTTTCATAAGGAGGAAATCACTAATGGTAGTTAAAGTTGGTATTAACGGTTTCGGCCGTATCGGTCGTCTTGCTTTCCGCCGTATCCAAAACGTAGAAGGTGTTGAAGTTACTCGCATCAACGACCTTACAGATCCAGTTATGCTTGCACACTTGTTGAAATACGACACAACTCAAGGTCGTTTCGACGGTACTGTAGAAGTTAAAGAAGGTGGATTCGAAGTTAACGGTAAATTCGTTAAAGTTTCTGCTGAACGTGATCCAGAACAAATCGACTGGGCTACTGACGGTGTAGAAATCGTTCTTGAAGCAACTGGTTTCTTTGCTAAGAAAGATGCAGCTGAAAAACACCTTAAAGGTGGAGCTAAGAAAGTTGTTATCACTGCTCCTGGTGGAAACGACGTTAAAACAGTTGTATTTAACACTAACCACGATGTTCTTGACGGTACTGAAACAGTTATCTCAGGTGCTTCATGTACTACAAACTGCTTGGCTCCAATGGCTAAAGCTCTTCAAGACAACTTCGGTGTTGTAGAAGGATTGATGACTACTATCCATGCTTACACTGGTGACCAAATGATCCTTGACGGACCACACCGTGGTGGTGACCTTCGCCGTGCTCGCGCTGGTGCTGCAAACATCGTTCCTAACTCAACTGGTGCTGCTAAAGCTATCGGTCTTGTAATCCCAGAATTGAACGGTAAACTTGACGGATCTGCACAACGCGTTCCAACTCCAACTGGATCAGTTACTGAATTGGTAGCAGTTCTTGAAAAGAACGTTACTGTTGATGAAGTAAACGCAGCTATGAAAGCAGCTTCAAACGAATCATACGGTTACACAGAAGATCCAATCGTATCTTCAGATATCGTAGGTATGTCTTACGGTTCATTGTTTGACGCAACTCAAACTAAAGTTCTTGACGTTGATGGTAAACAATTGGTTAAAGTTGTATCATGGTACGACAACGAAATGTCATACACTGCACAACTTGTACGTACTCTTGAATACTTTGCAAAAATCGCTAAATAATTCTTGAGTCGATAAAAGCAAGGCCTTCCGGTCTTGCTTTTTCTATTTTTAGATAAAACAAAATGGATGATAGTGTCATCCATTTTGTTTTAATTCTGTTTCGAAAGTATCCGAGAGGGCAGTAAAACTCAATTGTTCTAAGGTGAGTGGATGGGTAAAGGAAAGTCGAAAGGCGTGGAGCATAAGCCGATTTGTCTTTGATTTACTATTATAGAGAGGATCGCCTAGGATAGGGTGCTTATGGTGAGAAAGGTGAACACGGATTTGATGCGTTCGACCGGTCTTTAGTTTGCAACGGACAAGGGTAGTCTGATTTGGAAATTGCTTTAGTCGGCTTACCTGGGTTTCGGCATGTTGCCCCTTTTTGGGATCTACCACTCGTTTTCTGCGATCGTGTCGATCACGACCAATTTTATCTCGGAAGATAAGTTCTTTGTTCCCCACTTGCCCCTTTACGAGTGCCCAGTACTCGCGAGCAATTTCCTTCTTCTCCAACAAACGATTGAGAATGGGTAGGATAAAAGGATTTTTAGCAAAAAGCACTAAACCGCTTGTTTCCATATCCAGGCGATGAACGACATAGCAGGTTTGACCAATGTAGGCAGAGACATGGTTGAGAAGGGCAATTTCATCAGGTTGATTTCCATGAGTTTTCATTCCCTCTGGCTTGTTAACGATAATGAGATGTTGGTCTTGATAAACCTCTTGAACGAGGTCTGGATTTCCCCAAAGGATTTCTTTTTTGGGATAATCTTCCTCGTCAAAAGTCAACTGGCAAACGTCTCCTGGTTTGACCATCTCGTTCCAGTGAACTTCTTTGTGGTTAATTAAGATGTTCTTTTTTGTTCTCAAGAAATGGCGGATCTTTCTAGGGATGAGGAGTTGTTCCTCTAGGAATTGTTTGACCGTCATTTGAGGCAAGGATTCGGGTAATGTAAATGTGAATTGCATACAGATATTGTAACAAAAAAAGCCCTATTTGGATAGGGAATAGCTAAATTCTTGAGTTCCTATGGTGAAGATGATAAAATAAACGCATGAAATTAGATAAATTATTTGAGAAGTTTCTTTCTCTCTTTAAAAAAGAAACGAGTGAATCAGCAGAGTCTGATTCTACTAGTATGCGTCGTTCTCGGAGCGATAGAAAAAAACTAGGCCATGTAGGTCCGATTCGGAAATTTTGGCGTCGTTACCATCTGACAAAAATCGTCATCATTTTAGGGTTAAGTGCAGGTTTGCTAGTAGGAACCTACCTATTTGCCATAGCCAAATCTACCAATGTTAATGATTTGCAAAATGCCTTGAAAACACGAACTCTGATTTTTGACCGCGAAGAAAAAGAGGCAGGCGCCCTATCAGGTCAAAAGGGAACCTATGTTGAACTGACAGATATCAGTAAAGACTTGCAGAATGCTGTCGTCGCGACAGAGGACCGTTCCTTTTATAAAAATGATGGGATTAACTACGGTCGTTTCTTTCTAGCCATCCTTACAGCGGGTCGTTCTGGAGGGGGGTCTACCATCACTCAACAGTTGGCGAAAAATGCCTATCTTTCTCAGGACCAAACCGTTGAACGGAAGGCCAAGGAGTTTTTCCTTGCCTTAGAGTTGACAAAGAAATACAGCAAGGAGCAAATCCTTACTATGTACCTCAATAACGCCTACTTTGGAAATGGGGTATGGGGTGTTGAAGATGCAAGTAAGAAATATTTCGGTGTATCAGCTTCACAGCTAACGCTTGATCAGGCGGCCACTCTAGCAGGGATGCTCAAGGGACCAGAATTGTATAATCCATTAAATTCTGTTGAAACTTCGACCAACCGTAGGGATACTGTTTTGCAAAATATGGTTGCAGCGGGCTATATTGATAAAAATCAAGAAACCGAAGCGGCTGGAGTAGATATGGCTTCTCAACTGCAAGATAAGTATGAAGGCAAAGTTTCGGATTATCGTTACCCGTCCTATTTTGATGCTGTTGTCAACGAAGCGGTTTCCAAGTACAATCTCACAGAAGAAGAGATTGTCAACAATGGCTATCGAATCTACACAGAGCTTGACCAAAACTACCAAGCAAACATGCAGGTTATTTATGAAAACACTGCGCTATTTCCAATAGCAGAAGACGGAACGCATGCCGAATCAGGTAGTGTTGCTCTAGAGCCTAAAACAGGTGGAGTGCGTGGAGTTGTTGGTCGTGTAGCTGGTGATGACAAACCAGGCTTTCGCAATTTCAACTATGCCACTCAGTCTAAGCGTAGCCCAGGCTCAACCATTAAACCTTTAGTCGTTTATACACCCGCAGTAGAAGCAGGATGGGCCTTGAACAAGCAACTGGATAATCATACGATGCAGTACAACAGTTATCAAGTAGATAACTATGCGGGTATTAAGACATCTCCAGAAGTACCTATGTATCAGGCCTTGGCGGAATCACTCAACCTGCCAGCTGTTGCGACTGTAAATGAATTAGGTATTGACAAAGCTTTTGACGCTGGGGAGAGATTTGGTCTGAATATGGAAAAAGTTGACCGAGTTCTTGGAGTTGCTCTTGGTGGAGGTGTGGAAACGAATCCTCTCCAGATGGCGCAAGCCTATGCAGCCTTTGCTAATGGAGGTTTGATGCCTGAAGCACATTTCATCACTCGTATTGAAAATGCCAGCGGCCAGATCATCAAGAGTCATAAAAACTCCCAAAAACGAGTGATTGATAAGTCGGTAGCCGATAAAATGACCAGCATGATGCTAGGAACATTTACCAATGGTACAGGAATTAGTTCGTCACCGGCAGATTATGTTATGGCTGGTAAAACAGGTACGACTGAAGCTGTTTTCAACCCAGAATATACAAGTGACCAGTGGGTGATCGGCTATACTCCGGATGTGGTAATCAGCCACTGGCTCGGTTTCCCAACAACAGATGAGAACCATTATCTAGCAGGTTCGACCTCCAATGGAGCAGCCCATGTCTTTAGAAGTATGGCTAATACCATTTTACCTTACACTACAGGTAGCACTTTTACAGTTGAGAATGCTTATAAACAAAATGGTATTGAACCAGAAAATACGAAAAAGCAGGTTGTTGAAAATGAGACAAACCAGTCTGAGGACCCAATAGGAGATATTCGTAGTCGTGCACAAAATCTTGTAGATGAAGCAGGTCGTGCGATTTCAGAAGCTAAAATAAAAGAAAAAGCCCAGACAATATGGGACTCAATCCTTAATCTATTTCGTTAAGAGGCTTGTCAAAGCCTAGGTTTCTTGTTATAATAGATAAGATGGAGGCGTTATGGCACTAAAAAAAGCAAGCCTAGCTTGTGCAGTTTGTGGTTCAAGGAATTATTCAATCAAAATTAGTGGGAACCCCAAGCCAACACGACTAGAAGTAAATAAATTTTGTAAACATTGTGGAAAATATACGACACATAGAGAAACGAGATAGGAGAGAACGATGGGCTTTATTAAGGATATTTTTAAACTTCTTAAAGAAACAACTTGGCCAACTCGCAAAGAAAGCTGGAGAGATTTTCGCTCTATTATGGAATACACAGCCTTCTTTGTGGTCATCATTTACATTTTTGACCAGTTGATTGTATCAGGTTTGATTCGATTTATTAACATTTTTTAGAAGAAAAGTGGAGAAGTTCTGCTAACTTTCTTCTATCATATGTATGAAAGGAAATATCATGGATAGTTTTGACAAGGGATGGTTTGTTCTACAAACTTATTCTGGCTATGAAAATAAGGTAAAAGAAAATCTATTGCAACGTGCGCAAACATATAACATGTTGGATAATATTCTACGTGTTGAGATTCCAACACAAACCGTGCAAGTTGAGAAAAATGGAAAGAAAAAGGAAGTTGAAGAGAATCGCTTTCCAGGTTATGTCCTTGTAGAAATGGTCATGACCGATGAAGCATGGTTCGTCGTTCGAAACACACCTAACGTAACAGGATTCGTCGGCTCACACGGTAACAGATCAAAACCAACTCCACTTTTGGAACAAGAAATCCGTGATATTCTGGTTTCAATGGGACAAACTGTTCAAGAGTTCGATATTGATGTTGAAGTTGGCCAGACAGTCCGCATCATTGATGGCGCTTTTGCAGACTACACAGGTAAAATTACTGAAATTGATAACAACAAAGTGAAGATGATTATCTCTATGTTTGGTAATGATACGATTGCAGAAGTGAATCTCAACCAAATTGCAGAATTATAACCCCAGAGAGGCTTTGCCTCTCTTTTTATGTGCCGTTGAGGGAGGAAGAAGTATAAAACAGAGGAAGTAGACCCATGGACTCGCGCATTTTGCTAAACTAAATGCAGAAAGGAGAGGTCTATGAATCTAAAAGACTTATATGAAGAAAGCAAGGGAATCGTCCATAAGTGTCGCAAAGATTATCATTTGCATCTGTGGGAGAAAGAGGACTGGGATCAGGAAGGCATGTTATGTCTGTATGAGCTGGTGAGTTGCAACCCAGAGTTACTAGAGGGGGAGCGCCATCGACTTTATGTCTGCTTTAAAACAAAGTTTAGAAATCGTATCCTAGATTACATCCGTAAACAGGAAAGCCACAAGCGCCGTTTTGACAAAGAACCCTATGAAGAGGTGAGTGAGATTAGCCATCGTCTAGGAGAGAAAGGACTCAGGCTGGACGATTATTATCTCTTTCACGAACTTCTAAAGAATTACAAATCAAAGCAGAGTATGGAAAAACAAGAATTAATAGACCGTCTAATGGGAGGAGAAGTCTTTAGAGGACGTAAAGCTCTCCTGAGAGAACTTTCCCTTATCTTTTCAGAATTTCGATAAAGAGGAAAAAAGTCCTTGACAAAGGCGGAAAAGTAGGTATAATAGAAAGAGTTGAAAAGCTCAAGGTCCGTTGGTCAAGGGGTTAAGACACCGCCTTTTCACGGCGGTAACACGGGTTCGAATCCCGTACGGACTATGGTATATTGTGGTTAGAAAAAACTTAGAAAAAAGTTTAAAAAACTTGTTGACAGAGAGAGCTAGCTGTGATATACTAATATAGTTGTCGCTCATGAGAGAAGTGAGAGACAAAGACCTTTGAAAACTGAACAAGACGAACCAATGTGCAGGGCACTATAACTGATGTTATAGTACTGAACAATGAAAAACAATAAATCTGTCAGTGACAGAAATGAGTGAGAACTCAAACTTTTAATGAGAGTTTGATCCTGGCTCAGGACGAACGCTGGCGGCGTGCCTAATACATGCAAGTAGAACGCTGAAGGAGGAGCTTGCTTCTCTGGATGAGTTGCGAACGGGTGAGTAACGCGTAGGTAACCTGCCTGGTAGCGGGGGATAACTATTGGAAACGATAGCTAATACCGCATAAGAGTAGATGTTGCATGACATTTACTTAAAAGGTGCAATTGCATCACTACCAGATGGACCTGCGTTGTATTAGCTAGTTGGTGAGGTAACGGCTCACCAAGGCAACGATACATAGCCGACCTGAGAGGGTGATCGGCCACACTGGGACTGAGACACGGCCCAGACTCCTACGGGAGGCAGCAGTAGGGAATCTTCGGCAATGGACGGAAGTCTGACCGAGCAACGCCGCGTGAGTGAAGAAGGTTTTCGGATCGTAAAGCTCTGTTGTAAGAGAAGAACGAGTGTGAGAGTGGAAAGTTCACACTGTGACGGTATCTTACCAGAAAGGGACGGCTAACTACGTGCCAGCAGCCGCGGTAATACGTAGGTCCCGAGCGTTGTCCGGATTTATTGGGCGTAAAGCGAGCGCAGGCGGTTAGATAAGTCTGAAGTTAAAGGCTGTGGCTTAACCATAGTACGCTTTGGAAACTGTTTAACTTGAGTGCAAGAGGGGAGAGTGGAATTCCATGTGTAGCGGTGAAATGCGTAGATATATGGAGGAACACCGGTGGCGAAAGCGGCTCTCTGGCTTGTAACTGACGCTGAGGCTCGAAAGCGTGGGGAGCAAACAGGATTAGATACCCTGGTAGTCCACGCCGTAAACGATGAGTGCTAGGTGTTAGACCCTTTCCGGGGTTTAGTGCCGCAGCTAACGCATTAAGCACTCCGCCTGGGGAGTACGACCGCAAGGTTGAAACTCAAAGGAATTGACGGGGGCCCGCACAAGCGGTGGAGCATGTGGTTTAATTCGAAGCAACGCGAAGAACCTTACCAGGTCTTGACATCCCTCTGACCGCTCTAGAGATAGAGTTTTCCTTCGGGACAGAGGTGACAGGTGGTGCATGGTTGTCGTCAGCTCGTGTCGTGAGATGTTGGGTTAAGTCCCGCAACGAGCGCAACCCCTATTGTTAGTTGCCATCATTCAGTTGGGCACTCTAGCGAGACTGCCGGTAATAAACCGGAGGAAGGTGGGGATGACGTCAAATCATCATGCCCCTTATGACCTGGGCTACACACGTGCTACAATGGCTGGTACAACGAGTCGCAAGCCGGTGACGGCAAGCTAATCTCTTAAAGCCAGTCTCAGTTCGGATTGTAGGCTGCAACTCGCCTACATGAAGTCGGAATCGCTAGTAATCGCGGATCAGCACGCCGCGGTGAATACGTTCCCGGGCCTTGTACACACCGCCCGTCACACCACGAGAGTTTGTAACACCCGAAGTCGGTGAGGTAACCATTTGGAGCCAGCCGCCTAAGGTGGGATAGATGATTGGGGTGAAGTCGTAACAAGGTAGCCGTATCGGAAGGTGCGGCTGGATCACCTCCTTTCTAAGGATAAGGAACTGCACATTGGTCTTGTTTAGTCTTGAGAGGTCTTGTGGGGCCTTAGCTCAGCTGGGAGAGCGCCTGCTTTGCACGCAGGAGGTCAGCGGTTCGATCCCGCTAGGCTCCATTGGTGAGAGATCACCAAGTAATGCACATTGAAAATTGAATATCTATATCAAATAGTAACAAGAAAATAAACCGAAACGCTGTAGTATTAAAAGAGTTTATGACTGAAAGGTCAAAAAATAAGGTTAAGTTAATAAGGGCGCACGGTGGATGCCTTGGCACTAGGAGCCGAAGAAGGACGTGACAAACGACGATATGCCTTGGGTAGCTGTAAGTAAGCGATGATCCAGGGATTTCCGAATGGGGGAACCCAACAGGTACTACCTGTTACCCGCATCTGTTAAGGATGTGAGGAGGAAGACGCAGTGAACTGAAACATCTAAGTAGCTGCAGGAAGAGAAAGCAAAAGCGATTGCCTTAGTAGCGGCGAGCGAAACGGCAGGAGGGCAAACCGAAGAGTTTACTCTTCGGGGTTGTAGGACTGCAATATGGACTCAAAGATTATAGAAGAATGATTTGGGAAGATCAGCCAAAGAGAGTAATAGCCTCGTATTTAAAATAGTCTTTGTACCTAGCAGTATCCTGAGTACGGCGGGACACGAGAAATCCCGTCGGAATCTGGGAGGACCATCTCCCAACCCTAAATACTCCCTAGTGACCGATAGTGAACCAGTACCGTGAGGGAAAGGTGAAAAGCACCCCGGGAGGGGAGTGAAATAGAACCTGAAACCGTGTGCCTACAACAAGTTCGAGCCCGTTAATGGGTGAGAGCGTGCCTTTTGTAGAATGAACCGGCGAGTTACGATATGATGCGAGGTTAAGTTGAAGAGACGGAGCCGCAGGGAAACCGAGTCTGAATAGGGCGCCTTAGTATCATGTCGTAGACCCGAAACCATGTGACCTACCCATGAGCAGGTTGAAGGTGCGGTAAGACGCACTGGAGGACCGAACCAGGGCACGTTGAAAAGTGCTTGGATGACTTGTGGGTAGCGGAGAAATTCCAAACGAACTTGGAGATAGCTGGTTCTCTCCGAAATAGCTTTAGGGCTAGCGTCGACATCAAGATTCTTGGAGGTAGAGCACTGTTTGGGTGAGGGGTCCATCCCGGATTACCAATCTCAGATAAACTCCGAATGCCAATGAATTATGGTCGGCAGTCAGACTGCGAGTGCTAAGATCCGTAGTCGAAAGGGAAACAGCCCAGACCACCAGCTAAGGTCCCAAAATAATTGTTAAGTGGAAAAGGATGTGGGGTTGCACAGACAACTAGGATGTTAGCTTAGAAGCAGCTATTCATTCAAAGAGTGCGTAATAGCTCACTAGTCGAGTGACCCTGCGCCGAAAATGTACCGGGGCTAAAACAATTTACCGAAGCTGTGGATACCTTTATAGGTATGGTAGGAGAGCGTTCTATGTGTGAAGAAGGTATACCGTGAGGAGTGCTGGAACGCATAGAAGTGAGAATGCCGGTATGAGTAGCGAAAGACAGGTGAGAATCCTGTCCACCGTAAGACTAAGGTTTCCAGGGGAAGGCTCGTCCGCCCTGGGTTAGTCGGGACCTAAGGAGAGACCGAAAGGTGTATCCGATGGACAACAGGTTGATATTCCTGTACTAGAGTATGTAGTGATGGAGGGACGCAGTAGGCTAACTAAAGCAGACGAATGGAAGTGTCTGTCTAAGCAGTGAGGTGTGATATGAGTCAAATGCTTATATCTATAACATTGAGCTGTGATGGGGAGCGAAGTTTAGTAGCGAAGTTAGTGACGTCACACTGCCAAGAAAAGCTTCTAGCGTTTAAACATACTCTACCCGTACCGCAAACCGACACAGGTAGTCGAGGCGAGTAGCCTCAGGTGAGCGAGAGAACTCTCGTTAAGGAACTCGGCAAAATGACCCCGTAACTTCGGGAGAAGGGGTGCTGACTTTAGGTCAGCCGCAGTGAATAGGCCCAAGCAACTGTTTATCAAAAACACAGCTCTCTGCTAAATCGTAAGATGATGTATAGGGGGTGACGCCTGCCCGGTGCTGGAAGGTTAAGAGGAGTGCTTAGGAGTAATCCGAAGGTATGAATTGAAGCCCCAGTAAACGGCGGCCGTAACTATAACGGTCCTAAGGTAGCGAAATTCCTTGTCGGGTAAGTTCCGACCCGCACGAAAGGCGTAATGATTTGGGCACTGTCTCAACGAGAGACTCGGTGAAATTTTAGTACCTGTGAAGATGCAGGTTACCCGCGACAGGACGGAAAGACCCCATGGAGCTTTACTGCAGTTTGATATTGAGTGTCTGTACCACATGTACAGGATAGGTAGGAGTCTATGAGATCGGGACGCCAGTTTCGAAGGAGACGTTGTTGGGATACTACCCTTGTGTTATGGCCACTCTAACCCGGATAGGTTATCCCTATCGGAGACAGTGTCTGACGGGCAGTTTGACTGGGGCGGTCGCCTCCTAAAAGGTAACGGAGGCGCCCAAAGGTTCCCTCAGAATGGTTGGAAATCATTCGCAGAGTGTAAAGGTATAAGGGAGCTTGACTGCGAGAGCTACAACTCGAGCAGGGACGAAAGTCGGGCTTAGTGATCCGGTGGTTCCGTATGGAAGGGCCATCGCTCAACGGATAAAAGCTACCCTGGGGATAACAGGCTTATCTCCCCCAAGAGTTCACATCGACGGGGAGGTTTGGCACCTCGATGTCGGCTCGTCGCATCCTGGGGCTGTAGTCGGTCCCAAGGGTTGGGCTGTTCGCCCATTAAAGCGGCACGCGAGCTGGGTTCAGAACGTCGTGAGACAGTTCGGTCCCTATCCGTCGCGGGCGTAGGAAATTTGAGAGGATCTGCTCCTAGTACGAGAGGACCAGAGTGGACTTACCGCTGGTGTACCAGTTGTCTTGCCAAAGGCATCGCTGGGTAGCTATGTAGGGAAGGGATAAACGCTGAAAGCATCTAAGTGTGAAACCCACCTCAAGATGAGATTTCCCATGATTTTATATCAGTAAGAGCCCTGAGAGATGATCAGGTAGATAGGTTAGAAGTGGAAGTGTGGCGACACATGTAGCGGACTAATACTAATAGCTCGAGGACTTATCCAAAGTAACTGAGAATACGAAGTGTGAGGTTTTCTTGGTATTTGATAGATATTCAATTTTGAGTAGGTATTACTCAGAGTTAAGTGACGATAGCCTAGGAGATACACCTGTACCCATGCCGAACACAGTAGTTAAGCCCTAGAACGCCGGAAGTAGTTGGGGGTTGCCCCCTGTGAGATATGGAAGTCGCTTAGCTCGAGGGAGTTTAGCTTAGTTGTAATTGAGAGGAAATCGAAATTACAATCGGCGGATGAGAGAAACAAAGTTTCTTACCGTTGGATGAGCTAGACTCCGCCCTTTGGGAGTTTAGCTCAGCTGGGAGAGCATCTGCCTTACAAGCAGAGGGTCAGCGGTTCGATCCCGTTAACTCCCATAGGTCCCGTAGTGTAGCGGTTATCACGTCGCCCTGTCACGGCGAAGATCGCGGGTTCGATTCCCGTCGGGACCGTTTAAGATAACGGAAGTTATTTTAGACTCGTTAGCTCAGTTGGTAGAGCAATTGACTTTTAATCAATGGGTCACTGGTTCGAGCCCAGTACGGGTCATATTTGCGGGTTTGGCGGAATTGGCAGACGCACCAGATTTAGGATCTGGCGCTTAACGGCGTGGGGGTTCAAGTCCCTTAACCCGCATAATAGAAAGTAGCCGGCTTAGCTCAGTTGGTAGAGCATCTGATTTGTAATCAGAGGGTCGCGTGTTCAAGTCATGTAGCCGGCATTTTTTTATATAGAATAAGAGGTCGATGCGAACGTAGTTCAGTGGTAGAACACCACCTTGCCAAGGTGGGGGTCGCGGGTTCGAATCCCGTCGTTCGCTTAGAGAGGCCGGGGTGGCGGAACTGGCAGACGCACAGGACTTAAAATCCTGCGATTGGTAACGATCGTACCGGTTCGATTCCGGTCCTCGGCATATAATGATGAGCACCCTTAGCTCAACTGGATAGAGTACCTGACTACGAATCAGGCGGTTAGAGGTTCGACTCCTCTAGGGTGCATTTTTTTATTTAACGCGGGAAGTAGCTCAGCTTGGTAGAGTACTTGGTTTGGGACCAAGGTGTCGCAGGTTCGAATCCTGTCTTCCCGATTGATTACGAGGATACTTAAAGGTATCTTTTTTTTATTTACGGAACAAATTTGTGTAAACTAGCAGTGCTTAAGGAATGGTACTAGTCATATATTTTCTTTAATTATGGTAAAATAGTAAGAGAATAATGTGAGGAAAATGAATGGCAAGTAAGTTTGAAATTTTAATGAATCAACTAGGAATCTCTGATCAATTGAGACGGGATCCTGCTCTTGTTGATGCCAGAATTGAGCGTGTTGTGGTTCATAAAATTAGTAAGATTTGGGAATTTCATTTTGTATTTTCTAATATTTTACCGATTGAAATCTTTTTGGAGTTAAAGAAAGGGCTTTGTGAAGAATTTTCTAAGACAGGGAATCGAGCTGTTTTTGAAATCAAGACTCTTTCTCAAGAATTCTCTAATGAACTCTTGCATGCCTACTATAGAGAGGCTTTTTCTGAAGGTCCATGTGCAAGTCAGGGGTTTAAATCTCTTTACCAGAATTTAAATGTTCGTGCGGAAGGAAATCAACTCATTATTGAAGGTTCAGAGGCGATTGATAAGGAGCACTTTAAGAAGAATCATCTTCCTAATTTGGCAAAGCAACTCGAAAAGTTTGGTTTTCCAGCTTTTGTATGCCAAATAGAAAAGAATGATGCTCTTACACAAGAGCAGGAGGAAGCCTTCCATACGGAGAATGAACAAATCGTTCAGGCTGCCAATGAGGAAGCGCTTCGAGCTATGGAGCAATTGGAACAAATGGCTCCTCCTCCAGTAGAAGAGAAGCCAGCCTTTGATTTTCAGGCTAAAAAGGCTATGGCCAAGCCTAAACTAGATAAGGCTGAAGTTACCCAGATGATTGACGTGACGACTGAGGAAAATCGTCTGGTCTTTGAAGGGGTCGTTTTTGATGTGGAACATAAAGTGACCAGAACTGGTCGCGTTTTGATCAACTTTAAAATGACAGACTACACTTCAAGTTTTTCAATGCAAAAATGGGTTAAGAATGAAGAAGAAGCTCAGAAGTTTGACATCATTAAGAAGAATTCTTGGCTCCGAGTTCGTGGTAATGTGGAGATGAATAACTTCACACGTGATTTGACCATGAACGTCCAGGATGTGCAGGAAGTTGTTCACTATGAGCGGAAGGATTTGATGCCAGAAGGTGAGCGTCGGGTTGAGTTTCATGCTCATACTAATATGTCGACTATGGATGCTCTACCAGAAGTAGAGGAGATCGTTGCGATAGCTGCTAAGTGGGGACACAAGGCGGTTGCCATCACGGACCATGGAAATGTTCAATCTTTCCCACACGGCTATAAGGCGGCCAAGAAAGCTGGAATCCAGCTGATCTATGGAATGGAAGCCAATATCGTGGAGGATCGTGTTCCAATCGTTTATAACGAAGTGGAGATGGACTTGTCAGAAGCGACCTATGTAGTTTTTGACGTGGAAACGACGGGACTTTCAGCTATCTATAATGATTTGATTCAGGTTGCGGCCTCTAAGATGTACAAGGGGAATGTTATTGCCGAATTTGATGAATTTATCAATCCTGGGCATCCCTTGTCCGCTTTTACTACTGAGTTGACTGGAATTACAGATGACCATGTTAAAAATGCCAAACCACTGGAACAAGTTTTGCAAGAATTCCAAGAATTTTGCAAGGATACAGTCTTAGTCGCCCACAA
Organism: Streptococcus sp. D7B5; assembly: GCF_029691405.1. Classification (NCBI taxonomy): domain Bacteria; kingdom Bacillati; phylum Bacillota; class Bacilli; order Lactobacillales; family Streptococcaceae; genus Streptococcus; species Streptococcus sp. D7B5. Next base: position 1,262,229 of record NZ_CP121467.1, on the reverse strand, counting down.
TGCTACCTTTGATGTTGGCTTTATGAATGCTAACTATGATCGTCATGGTCTTCCTAAAATTAGCCAGCCAGTCATCGATACGCTGGAGTTTGCTAGAAATCTCTATCCTGAGTATAAACGTCATGGTTTGGGGCCTTTGACTAAGCGTTTTGGTGTAGCACTTGAACACCACCACATGGCCAACTACGATGCGGAAGCTACGGGTCGTTTGCTTTTCATCTTTATCAAAGAGGTAGCAGAAAAACATGGTGTGACTGATTTGGCTAGACTGAACATTGATTTGATTAGTCCAGACTCTTATAAAAAAGCTCGGATTAAACATGCGACAATTTATGTTAAGAATCAAGTAGGGTTGAAAAATATCTTTAAGTTGGTTTCTTTGTCTAACACCAAGTACTTTGAAGGAGTGCCACGGATTCCGAGAACGGTTCTAGATGCCCATCGGGAGGGCTTGATTTTGGGGTCGGCTTGCTCGGAGGGTGAAGTTTTTGACGCGGTTGTATCCCAAGGTGTGGATGCGGCGGTTGAGGTGGCCAAGTATTATGACTTTATCGAGGTCATGCCACCAGCTATCTATGCGCCATTGATTGCCAAAGAGCAGGTCAAGGATATGGAGGAACTTCAGACCATTATCAAGAGCTTGATAGAGGTTGGAGATCGTCTTGGCAAGCCTGTTCTGGCTACGGGAAATGTCCACTATATCGAACCAGAAGAAGAGATTTACCGTGAAATTATCGTCCGTAGTTTGGGACAAGGGGCTATGATTAACCGAACCATTGGTCATGGGGAACATGCCCAACCAGCTCCTCTTCCAAAGGCTCATTTTCGAACGACCAATGAGATGTTGGATGAATTTGCCTTCTTGGGTGAAGATTTAGCACGCAAACTAGTTATTGAAAACACTAATGTCTTGGCAGAAATCTTTGAACCTGTTGAGGTTGTTAAGGGTGACTTGTACACACCTTTCATTGACAAGGCGGAAGAAACGGTCGCCGAGCTGACCTACAAAAAAGCCTTTGAGATTTATGGAAATCCGCTGCCAGATATCGTTGATTTGCGGATTGAAAAAGAATTAACTTCCATTCTGGGGAATGGATTTGCCGTGATTTATCTGGCTTCGCAGATGCTGGTGCAACGTTCCAATGAACGGGGCTACTTGGTTGGTTCTCGTGGGTCTGTTGGGTCCAGTTTTGTTGCGACTATGATTGGGATTACGGAGGTTAATCCTCTCTCTCCACACTACGTCTGTGGTCAGTGTCAGTACAGCGAGTTTATCACGGATGGTTCTTACGGTTCAGGGTTTGATATGCCTAATAAGGACTGTCCAAAGTGTGGTCATAAACTCAGCAAAAATGGACAGGATATTCCTTTCGAGACCTTCCTTGGTTTTGATGGGGACAAGGTTCCCGATATTGACTTGAACTTCTCGGGAGAAGACCAGCCTAGCGCCCACTTGGATGTACGTGATATCTTTGGTGAAGAATATGCCTTCCGTGCAGGAACGGTTGGTACAGTTGCTGCTAAGACTGCTTATGGATTTGTCAAGGGCTATGAGAGAGACTATGGGAAGTTTTATCGTGATGCAGAGGTGGAACGTCTTGCCCAAGGTGCTGCCGGTGTCAAGCGGACTACAGGACAACACCCAGGAGGAATCGTTGTTATTCCGAACTACATGGATGTCTACGACTTTACGCCTGTTCAGTATCCAGCGGATGACGTGACGGCTGAATGGCAGACGACTCACTTTAACTTCCATGATATCGATGAGAATGTCCTCAAACTCGATGTACTGGGGCATGATGATCCGACCATGATTCGAAAATTGCAGGACTTGTCTGGTATTGACCCTAATGAAATTCCTATGGATGATGAAGGTGTCATGGCCCTCTTTTCTGGAACTGATGTACTAGGGGTAACACCTGAGCAAATCGGAACGCCGACGGGCATGCTGGGAATCCCAGAGTTTGGAACAAACTTTGTACGTGGGATGGTAGACGAAACGCATCCGACGACCTTTGCGGAATTGCTTCAGTTGTCTGGATTATCCCACGGTACCGATGTGTGGTTGGGAAATGCCCAGGATTTGATCAAGCAAGGAATTGCGGACCTATCGACTGTTATCGGTTGTCGGGACGACATCATGGTTTACCTCATGCATGCGGGTCTCGAGCCTAAGATGGCCTTTACCATCATGGAACGGGTACGTAAGGGCTTGTGGTTGAAGATTTCAGAAGAGGAGCGAAATGGCTATATCGAAGCCATGAAGGCCAATAAGGTGCCAGAGTGGTATATCGAGTCCTGTGGAAAAATCAAGTATATGTTCCCTAAAGCCCATGCGGCAGCCTACGTTATGATGGCCTTGCGCGTAGCCTACTTCAAGGTTCACCATCCCATTTATTACTACTGTGCTTACTTTTCAATCCGCGCTAAGGCTTTTGATATCAAGACCATGGGTGCGGGCTTGGACGCCATCAAGCGCAGAATGGAAGAAATCGCTGAAAAACGGAAGAACAATGAAGCCTCTAATGTGGAAATTGACCTCTATACCACTCTTGAGATTGTCAATGAGATGTGGGAACGTGGCTTTAAGTTTGGCAAGTTAGACCTCTATCGTAGTGATGCGACTGAATTCATCATTGACGGAGACACTCTTATCCCACCATTTGTAGCAATGGATGGTCTGGGAGAGAACGTTGCTAAGCAGTTGGTGCGTGCGCGTGAAGAGGGTGAGTTCCTCTCTAAGACAGAACTGCGCAAGCGTGGTGGACTTTCATCAACCTTGGTTGAAAAGATGGATGAAATGGGGATTCTCGGCAATATGCCAGAGGACAACCAGTTGAGTTTGTTTGATGATTTGTTTTAAAAAATTGCTTATTTTGATCAAGTGGACAAAAAATGTCCACTTGATTTGTTATAATTCTCTTAAAAATAAAAGAAAAGAGAGTATAATATGGTGAATCAAGAAATTTTAAATTCTAATGTGTCAATTGAAGAGGAAATTTATAATTTTGAAAAAGGCTTGAAAGATGATGGGAGTGATTGGACCGGATTTCCACAAATAGACTTAAAAGAAGATTCTCAATGTATTTACATTTGCGGTATTTCAGAGACTGACAGATGGCATTTGTTTTATACGTTAACTAAAATAAAACCTGCTACTCCAATAGCATCACTTGCATATTATCGAGTGAGAGATAATTTGATTTTTTCTAAACATAGTCAATGGATAAAAATGCAAATGGAGTATACAGAGTATGATTTGATTTTTCTGGATGGAGTTCAATTCTTGGGAGAGGCTGATCAAAGGGTACAGGAATACTGGATGCAGCAATTCAAAGAGAATAAGAAAAGAAGCAAACTCTTCATTGTATATTCAGACTGCTTACCCGAAGACTTAAAAAATATGGCTGAATCCGTAGTTGAGTTCTTCGAATCTGGCATAGTGGTACAGTTGAAATCATCTAAGGGCTAGTTTATTTTGCTTTAATCGTTTTGAATATAAAGTGCTAGTTAGACTATAGAAGTGATAAAAATGTACTGGAAATAATATTGTTTGAATAATATGTAGAAGGAAATTGCAAATGAATGATCAAGAGAGATTACTAACAATCTTTTTACGCTTACAGTTTGGGACTCCGTTAGGAAAAAAGCAATTAGCCCAGGAATTTGAGGTTAGTGAAAAGACGATACAGAGAGATTTTTCGCTCCTTCGTGATATTTTATCCAGTCATCCCGATTTTAATGGAGACCTGCTTTATAGTCGTAAAACGAATAAGTATAGCCTATCAAGTAAGTCAGTTTTTAATAAAAAGGATATACTTGTTATTTCAAAGATTTTATTGGAAAATCGAGCATTGAATCGGCCAGAAATTGATAGCTTACTAAAAAATTTACTGATTTTAATTCCTCGTGATGACCAGAAAGAAATTGAGCAAATCATTGGTAGTGAAAAGCTTAATTATGCTCCCTTAACGGATCAGCAAGATAGAATAGAGAAAATTTGGAATTTATCGGAGTCTATTCTACATGAACAGGTCTTAGACATTATCTATCAAAAACCTTATTCGGAGTCTTCTAAGAAGCAGACGGTTTTGCCTGTATCTCTTTACTATGATAGTCATTATTTTTATCTGGTTGTTTATCAGTTAAAACACGCTACTTATATTACTTTAAGAGTAGACCGTATCCAATCATGGTCTCTTAGTGGTATAGAGAAACCCTCTATTTCTTATCGAGATAAATTTAGAGATGGTGATATTCGTAACGAGAGAGTTGATGCTTTTATCGGGAAGAAAATCAGTATTGAGATTGGGTATTTGTATGATCCTACTATTGTGATGGATCAATTTCCAAATGCAAAAATAGTTGGGAAAAATGGTTCCTGGACTCATTTTAAGTTTAAAAGTCAGTATACACCGGGTCTTAAACGCTGGTTACTGGGACAAGGGGAAGCAGTTACTGTTTTGTCTCCTCGGATTTTAGTAGAGGATATGAAGCGAACGGTTCAAGAAATGATAGATAAATATAAATGAGGATAAAATGACTATTCAATTTACTTCTAAAAAGGTTGGAGAACTATTGAAAAAAGGGAATTTGCGGATTCCTTCTTATCAAAGACCATATAAATGGAACAGAAAACATATCCGTAATCTTTTTTATGATTTACGAGATGCTATGGGGAAAAAGGAATATCAGATTGGTTCCGTTATCCTGCATAAGAATGATGGACACTTAGATATTGTCGATGGACAGCAACGGCTAATTTCAATTTCTTTGTTTCTTCATTCGTTAGATGACTTAGAGAATTATAAGGGTGCTAATCAACTGTTGAGTGCTGAAGAATTTGGAGAGCTATCTTGCTATCATGCGAGTGAAAATTATAATGAGTGGAAAAATTTAACTCAATTAGTTGGCGAAAATGAGGCAAAAGACATTTGCAACTTTTTATTAGAGAATTGTGCTGTCTCTGTGATTACTATGCCCCAAGAACGATTATCAGAGGCCTTTCAGCTATTTGATTCTCAGAATAATCGTGGAAAATCTTTAGAACCTCATGATTTGCTCAAGGCCTATCATCTTCGCAAGCAAGATTCCGAAGATGAAAGAATTGTTGAAAAGTGGGAGCAATTTGTAGAGGATAAAGAGTTAAGTCTCAAAGAGTTGTTTGATAAACATCTTTTTCGTATGAGACGTTGGTCGCGAGGAGAGACAGGATTAACAAACAAGCGTTATGGCTCTTATCTCCGTTTTACAGAGGATTTTATTGACGACTTTAAAGGCGTTGATTTGAATCAGAACTTTCCATACCTAGAATTGTATCGTCATATTGAAAAACTCCCTATGTCAATTACTATGCCAATAATTGATGGAAGTAAATTTTTTGAGTATATTGAATCTTCTCATGAAACTATTAAAGTTCATAAAAATTTTTTAAATAAAAAGTTTGGAGTCTCTAATGAGTTAGAGGAAGAAGAACAAAATTTAGCTTACCCAGAAGGTATGTTAAACATTTACAATAGCTCAAAGGGTCGCTATCTCAAGTGTCACAATATATTCCTAAATATTTGCTCGCTTTTCGCAGATAGATTTGGAAAAGAGGAGCTATCAAAGGAGATAGTAGAGACCTTGTTTATTTGGTCTTACTACCCTCGAGTTAAATCTAAAGCCATATATGATGCGACGGTTGGGAACTATGCTGCTGGTGGAAGGTTTAGACAAAAAGAGGTTCAAAAGCTATTTCAACTTTTATCTCATGCCGTCACTCCGAATGATTTCATGATAAAGATAGATAGAGAGTTATTTGAAAATTATACTGTGGACAAGATTATAGAAGAGGAAAAAGATAAATGGTAGAAACGCATATAAGCTTATCTGTTAATCGTCTGTTAAATGAAGATACCTATGCTATTCCTCTTTATCAGAGAAATTTTGCCTGGACTTATGATGAAATTGAGCAGTTATTGAACGACGTAGCAGATGCTTTTCAAGAAAATAGAGACAATTACTATATTGGAACATTAGTCGTTAATAAAGAGAATGACATTTTCAAAATCATAGATGGGCAACAACGGACAACAGCCCTTAATTTGATTGCCTTAGCTTTGAAGCATGAGTTTGGTTTTGATCTATTGAAAGCTGTCAATCTTACCTTTCCAGCTAGGAAGAAATCAAATGAGAATATTCAAAAACTATTTACTAAGGAAAAAATCTCTGAGGACGATGAAAATGAATTAACTAGAGGTTACGGACATGCTAAAGACGCATTGAAAAAAGTGCTAGAGGAGCGTCACCTTAATCCTCAGTCTTTCGTTGATTATCTTTTTGATAAAGTTATTATTTTTCGGAGTATACTTTCTGAAGATTTAGACTTAAATCTTTATTTCGAACGTTTCAACTCTCGTGGAGAACAACTAGAGGCTCATGAGATCCTTAAGGCGCAAATGATGGCCAAGTTTGGTGCAGATCAAGAAATGGCACAAAAATTTGCAAGAATTTGGGATGCCTGTGCGGAATTTGATAAGCCGGTATCAAGTCAATTTAAGATGCGACGGAAGAGAGCAGATGATTTTCAAGAACGCGAACGTATTTTTGGATGGCATTTTACAAATTACTCATTTCATAATATTTATGATGATATTGATTTTTATCAAAATGAAAGAAGAAAGTTATCAGATATATTAGGAAAAAAGATAAATGAAAAAAATATAGAAGTAGAAAAAGATTTTGGTGATTATACCCAAGTTATCGATTTTCCAACCTTCCTACTCCATGTATTGGCAATTTGGGAAGGTAAGGATACCAATGAGGTTCAGTTAGACGACAAGAAACTTTTAGCCCTATTTGATATAAAAAATAAAAATAAGACTTGGATTATTGAATTCAGTGAATTTCTTCTTAAAATAAAACATATTTTTGATAATTACATCGTTAGAAATTCAAATATGGATTCTTCAAGCAGAAATAAGGATGAATGGTTTTTGCAGAAGGGAACTTATTATGAATATCAACCTAATGGAAAAGCGAAAGAGCATTACATAGTTGAAGAACGCTTTACTAAGAATACATTTTCAGATTCGGAAATTAACAAAAACATTATCCTCCTTCAATCTATGTTTGCTGTGACCTTTACTGCTAATCGTGATAGTCGTTGGTTATATGAGATTTTTCAATTTCTCTTCAGACATATTGAAGAACTAAATGATCAAGAATTTGGTGCTCATTTTAAAGAATTTCTTGAAAAAATGGCAGTGACGTATGCAGAAGAAAGACTGTTTACTGAGGATAGAAGAATTAAGAAATATGGTGCAATTCCTGTTTATGCTTTTAACTTTGTAGATTATGTTTTATGGAAAAATCGTGAAGAATTAAAGAAAGCATACGATGTTAAGTTTGAAGATTTCAAATTTACATATCGTCGTTCTATAGAGCATTGGTTTCCACAACATCCAAATAGTGATGAAAGAGTTGAAAAAATTGATGATAAATTTTTGCACTCCTTTGGGAATCTCTGTATCATTACAGATAGTCAAAATTCGAAGTTTGGAAATTTAGTTCCAAGTGCAAAATATAAACAGTGGGAAGGAATTTTCAATCGCCAGAGTTTAAAATTACAGATGATGGCAGATGTAACGGTAAAGAATGATAAATGGGGTATTTGTGAGATTCAATTTATGGAAAAAGAAGTGGAAAGATATGTACACGACTTTTGTGATAGTTAAATAAAAACAAGCTTTAATGAGCTTGTTTTTTAAAATGCTAATATATGTGATATACTAGTAATGGGGGACATTTGATGAAACTAAGAATTTTTGCGGAAGATAAACCTGCTGAAAAGATTTTTGACTATCAGCTAGAGCTGGCAGATGAAACAATTATTCTATCGACAGCGCTCTTGTCTGGTGCCATTGCTTTAGCAGGATTATTTTCTGCTTTGAAGGAAAAATAACAAAAGAAAAGGAAGAATAGAATGGTTTTACCAAATTTTAAAGAAAATCTAGAAAAATATGCGAAATTGTTGGTTGCGAATGGAATTAACGTGCAACCTGGTCACACCTTGGCTCTTTCTATCGATGTGGAGCAACGTGAGTTGGCGCATTTGATCGTGAAAGAAGCTTATGCCTTGGGTGCTCATGAGGTTATTGTTCAGTGGACAGATGATATCATCAACCGTGAGAAATTCCTCCACGCGCCGATAGAGCGTCTGAACAATGTGCCAGAATACAAGATTGCTGAGATGAACTACCTCTTGGAAAACAAGGCTAGCCGTCTCGGTGTCCGTTCTTCTGACCCAGGTGCCTTGAACGGAGTGGATGCTGACAAGCTTTCAGCTTCTGCCAAAGCTATGGGACTTGCGATGAAGCCAATGCGTATCGCAACGCAATCCAACAAGGTTAGCTGGACTGTAGCAGCTGCAGCAGGGCTTGAGTGGGCTAAGAAGGTTTTTCCAAATGCTGCGAGCGATGAAGAAGCAGTGGACCTCCTTTGGGATCAGATCTTCAAAACTTGCCGTGTCTACGAAGAAGATCCTGTTAAAGCTTGGGAAGAGCATGCTGCTATCCTTAAGAGCAAGGCAGAAATGCTCAATAAAGAACAATTCTCAGCCCTTCACTACACAGCGCCAGGGACAGATTTGACACTTGGCTTGCCTAAGAATCACGTTTGGGAATCAGCTGGCGCTATCAATGCACAGGGCGAAGAATTCTTACCAAATATGCCGACAGAAGAAGTCTTTACGGCTCCTGACTTCCGTCGTGCAGAGGGCTATGTAACCTCTACAAAACCACTTAGCTACAACGGAAATATCATCGAAGGCATTAAAGTAACTTTCAAGGATGGTCAAATCGTAGACATTACTGCTGAAAAGGGTGATCAGGTCATGAAGGACCTTGTCTTTGAAAATGCGGGTGCGCGTGCCTTGGGTGAATGTGCCTTGGTACCAGATCCAAGTCCAATTTCTCAGTCAGGCATTACCTTCTTTAACACGCTTTTCGATGAGAATGCTTCAAACCACTTGGCTATCGGTGCAGCCTATGCGACCAGCGTTGTTGGTGGAGCGGAGATGAGCGAAGAAGAGCTTGAAGCTGCGGGACTGAACCGTTCAGATGTTCACGTGGACTTTATGATTGGTTCGAATCAAATGGATATCGATGGTATCCGTGAGGATGGAACACGCGTACCACTCTTCCGCAATGGAGACTGGGCAATTTAAGGAGAAGCTATGCTTGGAAGTATGTTTGTTGGTCTCCTAGTAGGACTCTTGGCAGGTGCTTTAACCAATCGCGGAGAAAGCATGGGATGCTTTGGGAAAATGTTTCTCGGCTGGATTGGTGCTTCTTTGGGGCACCTGCTCTTTGGAACTTGGGGTCCAAATCTAGCGGGGATAGCTATTGTTCCAGCTGTTTTAGGTGCTATGGTTGTCTTAGCTATTTTCTGGAGACGAGGAAGTTAATTTCTTAAATCTGATACTCAATGAAAATCAAAGAGTAAACTAGGAAACTAGCCGCAGGCTGCTCAAAGCACTGCTTTGCGGTTATAGATAGAACTGACGAAGTCAGCTCAAAACACTGTTTTGAGGTTGCAGATGGAAGTTGACGCGGTTTGAAGAGATTTTTGAAGAGTATGAAAAGAAAAGGAGGTTGGTCATTGTACCAGCCTCCTTTTGAGTATGATATAATAGTTTTATGAGATTAGATAAATTTTTAGTTGCATGCGCTGTGGGAAGTCGGACGGAGGTCAAAAACTTGCTCAAGGCTGGACGCGTGACGGTCAATGGCAAGAAAGAAAAATCAGCAAAATTGCAAATAAATGAAGAAAAAGACGAAATTCGCTTTGATGGTCAAGTGCTAGAGTACGAGGAGTTTGTCTACTACATGATGAACAAGCCCCAAGGAGTCATTTCAGCGACTGAGGATTCTAAACACAGAACAGTGTTGGACTTGTTGGATGATATTGCTCGGACCAAGGAAGTTTTTCCAGTAGGACGTTTGGATATCGATACGCATGGTCTTTTGCTCTTGACCAATGATGGTCAGCTGGCTCATGCCCTTCTATCGCCCAAGCGTCATGTGGATAAAACTTACTTGGCTCAAGTCAAGGGAATCATGACCCAAGAAGATGTGGAAACATTTGGCAAGGGTATTCCACTTAAGGACTTTACCTGCCAGCCGGCAAAACTGGAGATTTTGTCGGTGGATTCAGATAAGGATGAGAGCCAGGTTCGGGTGACCATTGCTGAAGGGAAGTTTCATCAGGTCAAACGCATGGTAGCCTACTGTGGCAAGGAAGTGGTGGACCTACAACGTTTGACGATGGGAACTTTAGTCTTGGATGAGAACTTAGAACAAGGAGAATGGCGTCGCCTGACCAAGGAGGAGTTAGAGGAGCTCTTTGCTAGTATTGCTTAGTTTGGATTATGTTAGAAAAGGTGAGGAGAATGTCCTTGCCTTTTATGTTTTTCAGTTGCTTCCTTTGTGAAAAGAGTTATAATAGACAGTAGAATAAAAGGAGGAATCTATGAACGCGATTCAAGAATCATTTACGGATAATTTATTTGCTAACTATGAAGCAAATGTAAAATACCAAGCTATCGAAAATGCTGCAAGCCATAACGGAATTTTTGCAGCCCTAGAACGTCGTCAAAGCCATGTTGACAACACACCTGTTTTCTCGCTTGATTTGACCAAGGACAAGGTTACTAACCAAAAAGCCTCTGGTCGTTGCTGGATGTTTGCAGCTCTCAACACCTTCCGCCACAAACTTATCTCTCAATACAAGCTCGAAAACTTTGAACTGTCACAAGCCCACACCTTCTTCTGGGACAAGTATGAGAAATCAAACTGGTTCTTGGAGCAAGTGATTGCGACTGCAGACCAAGAATTGACGAGCCGCAAGGTTAGCTTCCTACTCCAAACACCCCAACAAGACGGCGGTCAGTGGGATATGGTCGTGTCCCTCTTTGAGAAATACGGTGTCGTTCCCAAGTCTATTTATCCTGAGTCTGTTTCATCTAGCAGCAGCCGTGAGCTCAATGCCATCCTTAATAAATTGCTTCGCCAAGATGCCCAAATCTTACGTGACTTGCTCGCTTCTGGTGCAGACCAAGTGACTGTTCAAGCTAAGAAAGAAGACCTCTTGCAAGAAATCTTTAACTTCCTTGCTATGTCACTAGGACTTCCACCACGTAAATTTGACTTTGCTTATCGTGATAAGGATGACAATTACCAAAGTGAAAAAGGAATCACACCACAGGAATTTTACAAGAAATATGTCAATCTTCCTCTAGAAGATTATGTTTCTGTTATCAACGCACCAACTGCTGACAAGCCTTACGGCAAATCTTACACAGTTGAGATGTTGGGGAATGTGGTTGGTAGCCGTGCAGTTCGCTACATCAACGTTCCAATGGAGCGCTTGAAAGAATTGGCGATTGTCCAAATGCAAACAGGAGAAACTGTTTGGTTTGGTTCAGATGTCGGCCAGCTCAGCAACCGCAAAGCTGGAATTCTTGCAACAGATGTTTATGATTTTGAATCAAGCATGGACATTCAACTCACTCAAGACAAAGCTGGACGTTTGGACTACAGCGAAAGCTTGATGACCCACGCCATGGTCTTGACAGGTGTGGACTTGGACGAAAATGGTAAGTCAACCAAGTGGAAGGTTGAAAACTCATGGGGAGACAAGGTCGGTACAGATGGTTACTTCGTCGCCTCAGACGCTTGGATGGATGAATACACCTATCAAATCGTTGTCCGTAAAGAATTGCTGACAGCAGAAGAACAAGCTGCCTATGAAGCAGAACCAATCGTACTTGCACCATGGGATCCAATGGGTGCCTTGGCAGAATAAAGCTATAGAAAAGAGGTTAGGGGAATCCTAGCCTCTTTTTAAGTTCTTCTTAAAGTGGGGATAGATGATGCTTGACAAGTAAGTCTTTCTTAGTTTGAGTCTTTAAGTGACAGAGGAAAGGATATGTGTTATTATAGTAGTACAAAAGGATATCGGAGTAGAAATGAAGTATTTAAGTAGCCAAGACATCAAGGATCGTCAACGAAATATCAGTGACATTAAACCTTATAAAACAACCAAGGAAATCGTCGTTTCAAATATCTTTACCTTCTTTAATGCCATGAACTTGGCTCTGGCAGTTCTGGTAGCCACAACCTTGCGATTTGAAAATATGCTCTTTTTAGGTGTGATTGCTATCAATACAGCCATCGGGATTTTCCAAGAAGTGCGTTCAAAAAATGCCTTAGAAAAGCTAAGTTTGCTTGGTAAAAGTAAGTACAAGGTCAATCGAGATGGTCAAACGATTGAGATTGATCCAGAGGACATCGTTCTGGGTGAGTACCTGTATCTCAATCTGGGTGATCAGGTGCCTGTCGATGCAGAAGTGCTTGAAGGAAATATTGAAGTGGATGAGTCTTTGCTGACTGGTGAGAGTGATTCGGTCTTTAAAACGGTTGGTGACCAGCTGATGAGCGGAAGCAATGTCGTCAGCGGTACTTGTCTGGTTACGGCAACGGCGGTCGGACCCGATAGTTATATCAACAAACTCGCAAAATCCAGCAAGGAATTCAAAAAATACCCTTCTCAACTACGCGATTACATGGATAAGATTTTAAAAATCGTCTCGATCTTGCTGGTGCCAGTTGCCATTCTGCTCTATGTCAGAGGTTTTAGTCTAGGACGGTCTTATGTTGAAATTGTCTTGGGAAGTTCAGGTGCCTTGGTCGGCATGATTCCAGAGGGCTTGATTCTCTTGGTTAGCGTCTCCCTAGCGGTAGCAGCCATGAAGTTGGCTAAAAAGAAGGTTCTGGTGCAGGAACTATACTGTGTAGAGACCTTGGCGCGTGTAGATGTTCTTTGTTTTGATAAGACAGGAACCATCACGACTGGTAGTATGAAGGTCCAAGAAATAGATGATAAGCTAGCGGAGAAACTATCTTCTTATCTAGCTTATTTTGAGGATGAAAATGCAACCTCGCGAGCTCTGAAGACTTACTTAACCTGTGAGAAAAAGTGGGAAGTTCAAGAAGTCGGTGCCTTTTCAAGTAAAAACAAGTATTCCTTTGTCCAAGTAAAAGAGGGTGGGACCTATTTCTTCGGTGCTTATGAATTTCTAGGCTTTACCCAGCCGATGGATGCCTACTATGAGCATCTGAAACAGCAAGGTTTTCGAATCTTGACACTTGCCCATAGTAAGGACCACATCATGAGTCCAGCCAATATGGAACTACTAGGGCACGTCGTTTTGTCAGATGAGATTAAGGACAATACCAAGGAAACCTTTGACTATTTCGAATCTCAAGGTGTTGAAGTGAAGATTATCAGTGGTGATAATCATGTGGCTGTATATGGGGTGGCTCGTAAGGCAGGTTTTAAGGAAGAAGCGCGGGCGATTGACATGACCAAGGTGAGCGATGATGACTTTGAAAGAGTGGTCTTGGAACACGATATCTTTGGTCGGGTGACACCTGAACAGAAGCAAAAGATGGTATCTATTTTGCAAAATGCTGGTAAAACAGTTGCCATGAGCGGTGATGGAGTCAACGATGTTCTAGCTCTCAAAAAAGCAGACATCAGTTTTGCTATGAATGGTGCTACTAGCGCAGCCAAAAGTGTATCCAATATTGTTTTTCTCACAGATGACTTTGCAGTATTTTATGATATCTTGATGGAAGGACGCCGTGTCATCAACAACATCCAAAAGGTAGCCTCTCTTTTTCTAACAAAGACCTTCTTCTCCATCGTTTTTGCCATTTTGAGTGTGATCTTTGGTTTGGAATTTGCCTTTATCCCCATTCAGTTTACAATCATTTCAGCCATTACGATTGGGATTCCATCTTTCTTCCTAACTTTTGAGTCCAATAAAGAAAAGGTCAGCACACATTTTATGCGAGATATTTTGACCAATGCTGCGATTGGTGGTGGCATTCTAGTCGCTAGTGTACTCTTGACGAACTTCCTTATCACTGTCCCAGGTCAGGTCAAATTTATTTGCTTCCTACTTGCTTTGTTCAATGGTCTGTGTCTAGTTGCCAAGGTCAGTCTGCCATTTAATCGATACAAACTAGTCTTGCTCGTACTTTTGAGCCTTGCAGCCCTTGTTGGAGTGCTTGCCAATACCTTTATCCTGCAAGGAGCGTATGTGCCTTTAGAAACCATCCAAGTCGTCTATGTAGCCATCCTAGCAGTGGTGATTGGAGGCTTGCATTATCTGACTAGAAGAAAAAATTGATACACAAAAAGAATCAGGTAATAAACCTGATTCTTTTTTTATCTATATTCTCGATAGCTTGGATTACATGATACCGAAGAAACGAGCTGCGATACCTACTGCAAAGAGAGCAAGGATGATTGCGATTGGTGATACTTTTTTCTTAAGCAACCACATGCAAAGGAAAGTAAGGAGAAGTCCCATCAATCCTGGAATCAATGAGTCCAACTGACCTTGAAGTGTTTGTGGTTGAACGCTATCCAAGCTCATACCACTAAGTGCTTGGCCGAGGATTCCCTTCAATTCTCCACCTGTAACAGCACCTTCTGGGAAGTTGATGTAGGCACCTTCTGACAGTTGTTTACCTGGAAGGTTGATAGTGAAGTTGATGGATACCCAACGTTGTACAAGAACGGCAAGGATGAACATACCAAGGATTGAAGCTCCTTTAGTGATGTCTTTCAAGATACCACCTGACATGTCTTTAGTGATTTCAGATCCAGCCTTGTAACCAAACTCTTGTGTGTACCAAAGGAAAGACATACGGATTGCATTCCATCCAAAGAAGAAGAGAAGTGGTCCAACGATATTACCAGTTGCAGCAAGTGAAGCACCAAGAGCACCAAGGATAGGACGAACTGTAAACCAGAAGACTGGGTCACCGATACCAGCAAGAGGTCCCATCATACCAATCTTAACACCTTGGATAGCAGCGTCATCGATTTCAGTACCGTTAGCGCGTTCTTCTTCAAGTGCAAGAGTAACCCCCATGATTGGAGCAGCTACGTATGGGTGAGTGTTGAAGAATTCAAGGTGACGCTCAAGAGCAGCTGCTTGGTCTTCTTTTTTAGTGTAAAGTTTCTTGATAGCTGGGATCAAAGAGTAAGCCCAACCCAAGTTTTGCATACGTTCGTAGTTCCATGAACCTTGAAGGAATTGTGAACGCCACCAAACTTTTTGGCGATCTGATTTTGATAATTGAATTTTTTCAGCCATGATTGTTCCCCTTTCTAGTAGTCTTCTAGGATATCACCGATTGGATCGTTAGAAGTTGCAGCTCCTCCGCCACCGTTTCCACCTTGTTTAGAAAGGTTGAGGTAGATGAAGGCAAGCGCAACACCGATGACACCAAGGGCAATCAAAGTCAATTGAGAAATTGCTGCAAGAGCAAAACCGATAGCGAAGAATGGCCATACTTCACGAGTTGCCATCATGTTGATAACCATAGCGTAACCAACGGCAACGACCATAGCACCACCGACAGCCATACCACCGTTCAACCAGTCTGGCATCAAACCAAGAGCATCTTGAACGGCAGAAGCAGGGATAGCGATAAGGAAGGCAGCAGGGATTGCAATACGAAGACCTTGAAGAAGAAGTGCAACAAAGTGAGCACGTTCAACAGCCGCAATATTTCCTTCTTTAGCAGCAGCGTCAGCAGTGTGAACCAAGGCAACTGAGATTGTACGAACAATCATAGTCAAGAAAAGTCCAGCTACGGCAAGAGGAATAGCTGTTGCTGTTGCAACGGCGATACCTTCAGTAGTAAAGTTACCACCTTTGATCAAGATGATTGCTGCAGCAACAGATGCAAGAGCAGCGTCAGGAGCTACGGCAGCTCCGATGTTTGCCCAACCAAGGGCGATCATTTGAAGAGATCCACCAAGCATAACACCTGCTTCGAGGTTACCAGTTGCAAGTCCGATAAGGGTACATGCGACGATTGGTTGATGGAATTGGAATTGGTCGAGGATACCTTCAAGACCTGCAAGGAAGGCAACAACTACAACCAAGATAGCAGAAATGATTGAAATATCTGACATGGTTTTATTCCTTTTCTATTTAGTTTTAATAAAGTATTTAATCCTGTTTTCAAAAATGATAGAAACAGATTAACATTATTGAACATTTGCTTTCTTAATCAAGTCAAACAAATCTTTTTTCGTGTCGTTTGGTACTTTACGTACGTCAAATTCAACACCGAGGTCACGCAATTTTTCAAAGGTTACAACGTCTTCTTTGTCCATAGACAAAACGTTGTTAATCATTGTTTTACCTGTTGAGTGAGCCATAGAACCAACGTTAAGGGTCTTGATTGGCACGCCACCTTCGATAGCACGAAGTGCATCTTGTGGAGTTTCAAACAAGATAAGGGCATGAGTTTCTCCGAAACGTGGGTCTTTTGCAACGTCGATCAATTTCTGGATTGGGACAACGTTGGCTTTTACTCCATTAGGAGCTGCTTGTTTGATCAATTCTTTACGCAACTCGTCGTTTGCAACGTTGTCTGAAGCAACGATGATACGATCTGCTTTTGAATCTGGAGTCCAAGCAGTGGCAACCTGACCGTGAAGGAGACGAGTGTCTAGACGAGCAAGGTTGATTTTCAGTTTACCGTCACCGATAACTGTTCCTTCTGGAATAGCAGCTTGTGAAACTGGAGCAGCTGCAGCAGTTGCAACTTCCTCAACTGGGTTAAGCTCTTCTGGAAGAGCCTTGATGCCATCTTTGGCTTCTTTAATGATATTCGCAGCGACTTTATCCACACCTGCATTCGCGTCCATAAGGCGCTCTGTGTAGGCTTGGATCAACATCGGCAAGTTCAGTCCTGTGATGATGGCAAACTTACGTTCTGGATTTTCTCCCATTACGCGGCTAGCTTGGTTGAATGGAGATCCACTCCAAAGGTCAGCCAATACTAGAACCTCATCTTCTGCGTCAAATGCAGCCACAGCGTTGTTGAATTTAGCGTAAAGGTCATCTGGACCTTCATTTGGCATAAAGGTTACAACTTGAACCTTTTCTTGTTCACCAAAGATCATAGATCCTGACTGATGAATACCCGCAGCAAATTCGCCGTGGCTCGCAATAATGATTCCGATACTCATTATTGTCATTCCTCCTTATAAAATGTTTGACTGTATGTTTAAGAAAACTTTAAGCCTAACTTTAAGTATAAACCGTTTTCATATAAAAATCAACTACTTTTTCTAAAAAGATGTAAAAGTTTTCATAGAATGACTTTTTAAAAATATTAATATATCAATAATTTTGAGAGATAAATGAAAATGGTAATAGAAAATTTAATATAAAAATACAGAAAACGAGGTGTTTTTGTGAAAACGGAATGAAAACAAAAAGGAAAGATTGCAGGGTCGCAATCTTTCCTTTTATAAGAATAAATTTTGTAAAGCGTGGGCCACTCCGTCTTCTTCGTTGGACAGAGGAAGTTGTTCGTCTGCATATGGAAGAAGAGCAGGATTGGCGTTTTTCATAGCATATCCCTTGCCTGCAAATGCCAACATTTCAGTGTCATTATGCTCATCACCAAAGGCGATTAAGTCTTTTTTATCACGATTCATCACATTGAGCAAGTACTCTAGAGCAAAGGCCTTGTTTACACCCTTGGGAGTACACTCGAGGATGTTGAGGGGACCGCCCCATGTATTGATAGCTAGTTGGTGCTGATAAAAACGATTCATTTCATTCGCTAAAGCGTATTTGTCTTCAGCCCTTGTTTGCAAGAGAATGCAGTTGGGATCTTTGGTTACTCGTTCGGGTTTGAATTGATTTTCCGGCCGGAAGTTCTCTACGCCAAATAGTTTAGGATCCGCAATCTCTTCATTCGGAGTCGTGATATAGAATTTTTTTCGATATTCTCCTGCAATAAAATCAGCCTGGATGTCCTCCGTGCGCTTGACCATGTCTAGGAGGTATTTTTTGTCCAAGGTCAAGCACTTTTCATGCGCCCAAGCCTGTCCTGGTAGATGGGTAAGGGAGCCGTTAAAGTTAATCATGGGAGTATGCAATTCTAGCTCACGGTAGAAGTCTTTTGCCATACGATACGGACGACCTGTCGTGATGATGACATGGTGTCCTTTTTCTGAAATTTTTTTGATTGTCTCTTTGGTGAAATCGGAGAGCTTGCTTTCACTATTCAGCAGGGTTCCGTCCAAATCGACTGCGATAATTTTTTTAGTCATATAAACCTTCCTAGTCGTTTCCAGATAAGATGTCTTCTATTATATCAAAAAGAAGGAAGAAAAGCAGACAAGAACAAAAACTACAGTTGCTTTGATTTATTAAATAAATCAAACAAACATATTGAAAAGGTGAATGATAAATGATATAATACTGATATTGTTCGTAAAAAACAAAAGGAGATTAAAGATGGACAAACTATTTAAACTAAAAGAGCACGGGACAGATGTCCGTACAGAGGTGCTTGCTGGTTTAACAACATTCTTTGCAATGAGTTATATTCTCTTTGTAAACCCTCAAATGCTTTCCCAAACGGGTATGCCTGTTCAAGGTGTGTTCTTGGCAACGATTATCGGTTCTGTAGTCGGTACCTTGATGATGGCTTTCTATGCTAATTTGCCCTACGCACAAGCACCAGGTATGGGACTAAATGCCTTCTTCACATTTACAGTTGTATTTGGGATGGGCTATACTTGGAAAGAAGCTCTTGGTATGGTCTTCATTTGTGGAATTATTTCACTGATTATTACCCTGACAAATGTTCGTAAAATGATCATCGAATCTATTCCAACAACACTTCGTTCAGCTATTTCGGCTGGTATTGGTGTTTTCCTTGCCTATGTTGGAATTAAGAATGCTGGTCTCTTGAAATTCTCAATCGATCCAGGTACTTATACGGTAGCAGGTGAAGGAGCGGACAAGGCTCAAGCTGCACTTACTGCAAACTCAGCAGCTGTTCCAGGATTGGTAGACTTCAATACTCCAGCAGTATTGGTGGCTCTTGCTGGTTTGGCTATTACCATCTTCTTTGTTGTTAAAGGCATCAAAGGTGGAATTATTCTTTCTATTTTAACAACGACTGTGCTTGCCATTGCTGTTGGTGTTGTCAAATTATCAGGGATTGACTTTGCTAGCAACAATCTTTCAGCAGCGGTTAATGATTTAGGAACTTTGTTTGGTGCTGCTCTTGGTTCAGAAGGTTTAGGATCTTTGATTTCAAACACTTCGCGTTTACCAGAAACCTTGATGGCTATTCTTGCCTTCTCACTAACGGATATTTTTGATACAATCGGTACTCTTATCGGTACTGGTGAAAAAGTTGGTATTGTTGCGACAAGTGGGGAAAACCATGAGTCCGCTAAATTGGACAAGGCTCTATACTCTGACTTGGTGGCAACTTCGGTAGGTGCCATTGCAGGTACTTCAAACGTTACGACCTATGTTGAGTCTGCGGCGGGTATCGGTGCTGGTGGACGTACTGGTTTGACAGCCCTAGTGGTTGCGATCTGTTTTGCTCTATCTAGCTTCTTTAGCCCACTTCTAGCGATTGTTCCGACAGCTGCAACAGCACCAATTTTGATCATCGTCGGAATCATGATGCTTTCTAACTTGAAAAATATCCCTTGGGATGATATGGCTGAAGCGGTTCCTGCCTTCTTCACATCTATCTTTATGGGATTCAGCTACTCTATCACACAAGGGATTGCTGTTGGTTTCTTGACATATACCTTGACAAAAGTTGTCAAAGGTCAAGCCAAGGATGTGCACGTGATGATTTGGATTTTGGATGCCTTGTTTATCCTTAACTATATCAGTATGGCGCTATAAATGGTATAATAGAAAAAGGGGAGTCTCCCCTTTTTCTTATAAGGAGGTACATCATGAAAGATAAGACGATTTGGCAAGAGGTTTTAAACAGAGGGAAATGGGTGATCATCCTTTTGGTAGCTTTTGTTCTATCTCAATTTCCCATAGGACTTGCTTTGTTTTTAGCAAACAAACAGTTTCCGATTTTACAGTCAGGGCTCTTAGTAGGTGCTCTATCCATAGTCGTTTTGATTGTATTCATTATTGGTGCACGAAAAACACAACTTGCTACTTTTAATCTATCCTTTTTTAAGGCAAAAGACTTGGCTCGCTTGGTACTGAGTTATCTGGTGATTTTTGCGACAAATCTCTTGGGTTCACTACTGCTTCGACTAACAAATGAGGCAACAACCAGTAACCAATCAATACTGAATGGTTTGGTTCAGAATAGTTCCTTGATTTCAACTTTCTTCCTACTAGTCTTGATTGCGCCGATTTGTGAAGAAATTTTGTGTCGTGGGATTATTCCAAAAAAGATCTTCCGCGGAAAAGAAAAACTAGGTTTTATTGTTGGTGCAATCGTCTTTGCCTTGCTTCATATGCCAACCAATCTACCTTCTGTGATTATTTATGGAGGAATGTCAACGGTTTTGACTTGGACAGCCTATAAGACTGAGCGTTTGGAGATGTCCATTTTGCTTCATATGATTCTCAATGGTATTGCATTTTGTTTGTTGGCCTTATTGGTATTGATTAGTAGAAATCTAGGTCTATCATTCTAAACCATTAGCCGCTTGGAAAAGATGAATACTAGCGTGTTCATCTTTTTCTTTTTATGGTAAAATAGAAAGATAATATGGTGAAAAACCTTGAGGGAGTGACCGATATGTCAAGTAAAGCTAATCATGCAAAAACAGCTATTTGTGGAATTATCAATGTGACGCCAGATTCCTTTTCAGATGGTGGTCAGTTTTTTGCTCTTGAGCAGGCACTCCAGCAGGCTCGTAAATTGATAGCAGAAGGAGCGAGCATGCTAGATATCGGTGGAGAATCAACTCGGCCGGCAACTCGGCCGGGCAGTAGCTATGTTGGGATAGAAGAGGAAATCCAGCGTGTTGTTCCAGTGATTAAAGCTATCCGTGAGGAAAGTGATGTTCTCATTTCCATCGATACTTGGAAAAGTCAGGTGGCAGAGACTGCTTTGGCTGCTGGTGCCAATCTGGTCAATGATATCACTGGTCTCATGGGAGATGAGAAAATGGCGGATGTGGTTGCTAAGGCTGGAGCGAAAGTGGTTATCATGTTTAATCCAGTCATGGCTCGACCTCAGCACCCTAGTTCGCTCATATTTCCTCATTTTGGTTTTGGGCAAGCTTTTACAGAGGAAGAGTTAGCTGACTTTGAAAAAATGCCAATCGAAGACTTGATGGAGGCTTTCTTTGAACGTGCTCTAGCGAGAGCGAACCAAGCTGGGATAGCAAGAGAAAACATTTTGCTGGATCCAGGAATTGGCTTTGGTCTGACTAAGAAAGAAAATCTGCTTCTTCTACGGGATCTGGATAAACTCCATCAGAAAGGCTATCCGATCTTTCTTGGAGTTTCGCGCAAGCGGTTTGTCATTAATATCCTAGAAGAAAATGGCTTTGAAGTTAATCCTGAGACCGAACTTGGTTTCCGCAATCGGGACACAGCTTCGGCTCATGTAACCAGTATCGCTGCGAGACAGGGTGTGGAAGTGGTGCGCGTGCACGATGTAGCCAGTCACAGGATGGCGGTTGAAATTGCGTCAGCCATTCGTTTGGCAGATGATGCAGAAAATCTAGATTTAAAACAATATAAATAAGATGAACGAAATTCAAAACAATCAGTGGATTGCCCACTACCGGACGGACCAACCGCATTTTGGTTTGGAACGAATGGTGGAACTCCTAGCTCTGCGAGGCAATCCCCATCTCAAACTTAAGGTCATCCATATCGGCGGGACCAATGGTAAGGGGTCTACCATTGCTTTTTTGAAAAAGATGCTGGAAAAGCTAGGTCTAAGAGTTGGTGTGTTCAGCTCGCCCTATCTCATTCATTATACGGATCAGATTAGCATCAATGGGGAATCTATTCCCGAGGCTAGGCTAGAAGCCCTCATGGCAGACTATCAGTCTTTGCTTGAAGGGGAATCTGCTGACAATTTGCAGGGAACAACCGAGTTTGAGATTATCACAGCTCTAGCTTATGATTACTTTGCCTCAGAGCAAGTAGATGTGGCCATCATGGAAGTGGGCATGGGTGGTCTTTTGGATAGTACCAATGTCTGCCAGCCGATTTTAACAGGAATTACGACCATTGGACTGGATCATGTAGCCCTACTTGGTGACACCTTGGAAGCTATAGCAGAGCAGAAGGCTGGTATTATCAAACAAGGTATTCCCTTGGTGACAGGTCATATTGTTCCTGAAGCCTTGACTGTGATAGACTCTATTGCAGAAGCTAAAAATGCGCCTAGACTTGCCTATGGAAAAGATTATCAGGTTCGTCATCAAGAAAGCGTGGTGACAGGCGAAATCTTTGATTATACCAGTTCTGTCAGACAAGGTCGCTTTCAAACAGGTCTGCTTGGTTTACACCAGATAGAGAATGCGGGGATGGCGCTTGCTCTCTTAGACACTTATTGTCAGGAGACTGGGCGAGAATTAGCAAGTAATGACTTGGTTGCTCAAGCTTTGAAAGAGACCAGATGGCCAGGGCGTTTGGAGGTCGTGTCTAGCGACCCCTTGCTGCTTTTGGATGGGGCCCATAATCCCCATGCTATCAAGGCTTTACTAGCAACCTTACAAGAACGCTTTGCGGATTATCATAAGGAAATCCTCTTTACCTGCATCAAAACCAAGGCCTTGGATGATATGCTGGACTTGCTAGGGGAAATGCCAGATACCGAGCTTACCCTGACACATTTTGATGATAGTCGGGCGACGGATGAAAGTGTGCTGAAAGAGACAGCCAAGTCTAGAAATCTCAATTACCAAAGTTGGCAGGATTTTCTAGAGCAGAAATTGACAGATAAAAATGAAGAGAAACAAACAGTTAGGATTGTCACAGGTTCCTTGTATTTCTTGAGCCAAGTGAGAGCCTATCTGATGGAGAGGAAGAACGAGAATGGATACACAAAAGATTGAAACGGCTGTAAAAATGATTATTGAGGCTGTTGGTGAGGACGCTAACCGCGAGGGCTTGCAGGAAACACCTGCTCGTGTAGCCCGTATGTACCAAGAGATTTTTTCAGGTCTTGGCCAAACTGCTGAGGAACACCTGTCAAAA
This sequence comes from Streptococcus sp. D7B5, assembly GCF_029691405.1. NCBI lineage: Bacteria > Bacillati > Bacillota > Bacilli > Lactobacillales > Streptococcaceae > Streptococcus > Streptococcus sp. D7B5. Next base: position 1,239,134 of record NZ_CP121467.1, on the reverse strand, counting down.
TCCTTTGAGATTATTGATGATAATATGGTAGTGGAGAAGGATATCTTTTTCCACACTATGTGTGAGCACCACTTTTTGCCCTTTTATGGGAGGGCGCACATTGCCTATATTCCAGATGGTCGGGTGGCAGGCCTGTCTAAGCTAGCCCGTACGGTTGAAGTTTATTCTAAAAAACCACAGATTCAAGAACGGCTGAATATCGAAGTGGCCGATGCCTTGATGGACTATCTGGGGGCTAAGGGAGCCTTTGTTGTCATTGAGGCCGAGCATATGTGTATGAGCATGCGTGGTGTCAGAAAACCAGGTACTGCGACTTTGACAACAGTCGCTCGTGGTCTATTTGAAACAGATAAAGACCTCCGAGACCAGGCTTATCGTTTAATGGGACTATAATACCCTTCGAAAATCAAATTCAAACCACGTCAGCTTCTATCTGCAACCTCAAAACAGTGTTTTGAGCAGCCTGCGGCTAGCTTCCTAGTTTGCACTTTGATTTTCATTGAGTATAAAAAGAATCCGCTTTGGGCGGATTTTTCTAGAAAGGACTAGTTATGGATCAACTGCAGATTAAAGATTTGGAAATTTTTGCCTATCATGGTCTTTTCCCTAGTGAGAAGGAATTGGGGCAGAAGTTTGTTATTTCCGCAAGCTTATCCTATGATATGACCAAGGCGGCGACAGACTTGGATTTAACAGCTTCTGTCCATTACGGAGAATTGTGTCAGCAGTGGACGACTTGGTTTCAGGAAAGCACTGAGGATTTGATTGAAACGGTAGCCTACAAACTAGTAGAGCGTACCTTTGAGACCTATCCTCTGGTCCAAGAAATTGAACTGGAACTCAAAAAACCTTGGGCTCCAGTCCACTTGCCACTTGATACCTGCTCGGTAACCATCCACCGTCGCAAGCAACGTGCCTTTATCGCCCTAGGAAGCAATATGGGCGATAAGGAAGCCAACTTGGAACAAGCTATCGACAAACTGCGAGCTCGCGGCATCCATATTCTCAAAGAATCCAGTGTTTTGACGACGGAGCCTTGGGGTGGTGTGGAACAAGATAGCTTTGCCAATCAGGTGATTGAAGTAGAAACCTGGCTTCCAGCATCAGTCTTATTAGAGACCTTGTTAGCAATTGAGTCCGAGATGGGACGGGTTCGAGAGGTGCATTGGGGACCGCGTTTGATTGATTTGGACCTGCTTTTTGTGGAGGATCAGGTCATTTATACAGACGACCTCATCTTGCCTCATCCTTATATAGCAGAGCGCCTCTTTGTCCTTGAACCGTTAGCGGAAATAGCTCCCCATTTTATCCATCCAATCTTAAAACAACCAATTCGATACTTGGTTGACCAGTTGGAGCAAGGAAATGCCTAAACTTTCCGAGACCTATAGCAAGTGGAAGAGTATCGGGGAGGGACTACTTGCTATTGTTTTAGGGCTTCTCTTGATTCGATTTGGACAAGTTATTCCGCGAATGGGATACCAGTTGCTGATGGGCTATTTTTCCTTGTCAGCAGTTTGGCACTTGTTGACTCGCTGGTTTCAGGATAAAAAACGTCGGGAAAATATCTTTGTAACCTTGGGCAAGCTGGTGGTTGCGGCTCTTGTATTTGACTCTATCATCTTGCAAGACCTCGCCCTCTATCTCCTGGTTTTTATCATTGCGAGCTATCAGCTGTTTACGGGCATCATTAGCCTTGTGACTTGGTCTCTCTATCAAAAAAATGCCATTCATCCTCGGCTCCATCATCTCTTCGATGCTGTATGGATGATAGGATTCGGTCTTTATAGCATCTCTCCTTTTCACGATGCAGCGAATTTTGAATTGCTCTTGCTTGGGTTTTACTTGCTCATGCTAGGAGCCAGTAGCCTCCGGGACGGTTTCTTTTTTGAAAGGATAGAAAACAATCCCAAGCTAAAACGACGAATGCGAATGACTTTGCCGATCTTTGTGACGGCTTTGATCCCTATCAGCACCTTGCGCAAATTGAATGAGTGGCTGTCAAATCATGAAAGTCAAGAAGGGGAAGTTCATTCAGAAAGAAAAAACGATCAGGTAGTTGATCTAGAAATTTTTATTCATACCTCAGAAACATCCTTCTTCCTCGCTATGGGACATGTGGATATTTGTTATCAAGGGAAGGTTATTTCCTATGGTTCGTATGATCCCCACTCGGAGCGTTTGTTCGGCATGGTTGGAGATGGTGTTTTGTTTAAGGCCAATCGGGAAAAATACATCGAGCTCTGTAAGAGGGAAAGTCAGAAGACCTTGTTTGCTTATGGTCTGAGTTTGACGGACCAACAGAAAGCAGCCATCCAAGCTCGTCTAGAGGAGATAGAAGACCTGTTAATTCCTTGGGAACCAAGTTCACAGTTGATGAAAAGAAGAGAGGGCGAGGTAAAGCATACCTACTCCTACCAACTGAAACAAGAAGCAGATGCGACCCTCTATAAATTCAGTTCATCCGAGTTTAAGACCTACTTTGTTCTCAGTACCAATTGTGTTTTGCTGGCAGACTCTATCGTGGGAAAAGCTGGGACTGATATATTGAGTCCCCAAGGTTTCATTGTGCCAGGGACTTATCAGGATTACCTTGACTTAGAGTATACAAAACCAAATGGTCTAGTTGTCAGTCGCTCTATTTATTAGAAAAAGAAAACTCTAGTTCCTCAGCAGTTTGTGCCAAGAAGCTAGAGTTTTTAAAATAGGTCATTTTCTTCTGGAAGGAGGATGGTTTCTCTGCCGTCCAAGTCTAAAATAAGGACCCTAGGAGGGTAAAGCGGATCGAAAGGATGATTGAAATCAAAATCGATGCTAGTCGGAAGGTGCTGGCTAGAAAAATGGAAGGTGATGGTCCCCTTATTGTTGAGCAGTTGAAACTCAAGCTCTTCTTCTAATTCAAAGACATTTTTTAGGAAATGATCGATAATATACCATAAAGAGTCAATGACATCGTCAGGTAGGCTGGTCACGACACCAAAACTAGCGGAACGTCTCTGTGTATTTGTAAAAGCCATGTTTTCATCCCCCTTTTATTTTCCTTATCATACAGCAAAATGTCTTAAAAATCAAGAAATCGTAATTGCTTTTTCAAAATGGGAATAAACTGTGAAATTTTTTCAAAGTTTCTCTAAAAAATACTTGAAAGTGTTTACAATAAGTGATAAAATGGAGTAAGTAGATGCGTGAAAGCGAAATTTTCATTATAGAAAGGAAACGGAATGAACACAGATGATACAGTAACGATTTATGACGTCGCCCGTGAAGCAGGAGTTTCAATGGCAACAGTTAGCCGTGTCGTTAATGGCAACAAGAATGTTAAAGAGAACACTCGAAAAAAAGTCCTAGAAGTGATTGATCGCTTGGACTATCGTCCAAATGCGGTAGCACGTGGTTTGGCTAGCAAGAAAACAACGACAGTCGGAGTTGTGATTCCTAACATTACCAATGGTTATTTCTCAACACTTGCTAAGGGGATTGACGACATTGCTGAAATGTACAAGTATAACATTGTCCTAGCAAATAGTGATGAGGATGATGAAAAGGAAGTTTCAGTGGTTAACACTCTCTTTTCAAAACAAGTCGATGGGATTATCTTTATGGGCTATCACTTGACTGAAAAGATTCGTTCAGAATTCTCTCGTTCACGGACACCGGTTGTTCTTGCCGGTACTGTGGATGTAGAACACCAACTTCCAAGTGTGAATATTGACTACAAACAAGCAACGATTGATGCCGTGAGCTACCTTCTCAAAGAAAACGAGAAAATTGCTTTTGTGAGTGGACCACTCGTCGATGATATCAATGGCAAGGTTCGTTTGATTGGTTACAAGGAAGCCTTGAAAAAAGCTGGACATTCTTATAGCGAGGGATTGGTCTTTGAATCAAAATACAGCTATGATGATGGTTATGCCTTGGCAGAACGCTTGATTTCATCACAAGCTACAGCCGCAGTTGTAACAGGCGATGAATTGGCAGCAGGTGTCCTAAATGGTTTGGCTGACCACGGTGTGTCTGTACCAGAAGAGTTTGAAATCATTACGACAGATGACTCTCAGATTGCACGATTCACTCGTCCAAACTTGACTACTATTGCCCAACCTCTTTATGACTTAGGTGCTATCAGCATGCGTATGTTGACTAAGATTATGCATAAGGAAGAATTGGAAGAACGTGAAGTTCTCTTACCTCATGGTTTGACAGAACGCCGCTCTACACGAAAACGTAAATAGAAAAAATCAGGAAATCGTGAGATTTCCTGATTTGCTTTCTAGAGAAGAGGATTAGCCTTCCATATAGTCTTTTAAGGCTTGTCCTTTTAATCCAGCATTAAGGGCAATTAATAATTTGAGGCGAGCTTTTTGAGCGTTGAGTTCTTTGACAAAGAGAACGCCAGACTCTTGCAATTGAACCCCCCCACCTTGGTAGGCATAAACAGGTTCAGCAATGCCATTAAAACAACGTGAGACCAAGGCGACTGGGATTCCTTTTTGGAGGAGATTTTCCAACTTTTGAGCTGTTTCTTTGGGAACATTGCCTGCTCCAAAAGCCTGAATGACTAAGCCATCCAGCTGTTCCAAGTCTAACATATCGATCAGCTCGTCTGTCATACCGGCATAGGCTGAGATGATGGGAACTAGACCTTGAATATGCTCAAGATCAAAGCGGACACGAGGTTCAGCCGTTTTAAAGTAGAGGATTTCTTGCTTCATGATGAGGCCAAGTGGTCCATGTGTTGGGGTTTGAAAGGTGCTGACGTTGGTCGTATGAGTTTTGGTAACATACTTTGCTGCATGAATCTCGTCGTTCATGACGACCAGCACACCCTTGTCGGCTGCTTTATCATCGCTGGCAACTCGTAAAGCGCTCAGATAGTTATAAACACCGTCGCTACCAAGTTCGTTTGAACTACGCATGGCCCCGGTTAGAACGATGGGGATGGGCGGGATTTTCATGGTATCAAGGAAGTAGGCTGTTTCTTCTAAGGTATCTGTACCATGTGTGATGACAACTCCATCGTAGTTATCAGCTTCCTCTTTAATCTTATGATAGAGTGCAAGCATATGCTTGGGTTTGATATGAGGGCTTGGCAGATTAAAAAAGTCTAGGGCATGAACCTCAATCCCTTCAAGCGGATTGGAAACATGGTTCATGGGATTGTCCTGGCTAGTTACAACGGCACCAGTGGCATCTGCTTGCATGGAAATAGTCCCACCTGTATGTAAAACAAGGATTTTCTTAGGCATGATTTAGTCACTCTTTCTGAAATGTGGTATAATCATTGTAACACAAAAGGGGAGAATGGGACAGGATGGAAGTCAAGGCTGTTTTTTTTGATATCGATGGAACGCTAGTCAACGATCGCAAGAGTGTTTTGAAATCCACTAAGGACGCGATTAAGATTGTCAAAGAGCAAGGAGTGCTTGTTGGAGTAGCGACAGGACGAGGGCCGTTTTTTGTCAAGGAATTGATGGAAGACTTGGACCTAGACTTTGCGGTGACCTACAATGGCCAATACATTTTTAATAAAGAAAAGGTGCTCTTTGCGAGTCCGATTGCTAAGTCAAGCCTGCGTCAACTGATTGCTTACGCTAAAAAGGAGCGTAAAGAAATCGCTCTTGGAACCGAGCACGCCGTTGTTGGTTCGAAAATTATGTCATTTGGTCTCGGCTCCTTTTCCCAACTGGTTAGTCGTTTTATTCCGACTGTTCTGACAAGAACCGTTAGCCGTTCCTTTAATCGAATGGTTAGCAAGGCAGTTCCTCAAAAGGAAGACGACCTGCTTAACTTGATTAATCAACCCATTTATCAAGTTTTGATGCTGATGACGCCAGAAGAATCTGAGAAGGCAGCAAGTGATTTTGACGACTTGAAATTAACTCGAAGCAATCCTTTTGCAGCAGATATCATCAACCAAGGAAATTCCAAATTAGAAGGCATTCGCCGAGTCGGGAAAGAATATGGCTTTGATCTCAACCAAGTCATGGCCTTTGGTGATTCAGACAACGATCTGGAAATGTTGGCGGGTGTTGGTATGTCGGTTGCTATGGGGAATGGCAGTAGCAGTGTTAAAGAAGTTGCTAAGCATATTACGGCAAGTAATCAACAAGATGGTATCCACAAGGCGCTCGAGCACTTTGGTGTTTTGGCTTCAGAAAAAGTGTTTGTCAGTCGAGACTACCACTTTAATAAGGTCAAGACCTTCCACCACATGATGGATGAACGAACTCAAGAAGAGCCACAGGCATGGGATGCTGAAGGTGCAACCCACCGCGCAGATTTTAAAATTGAAGAATTAGTAGAGTTTGTTCGCGCAGCAAGTTCTTCGGAGGAAGAATTCCAAGACTCCCTTGCAAGCATGCGTGAGGCACTTGATAAGGCGGCAGAGAAAGTGGCGAAAAAGACACCTGCTAAGCAAAATTTGGTCGGTCAAGTGGATGCTTTGATTGACACACTGTATTTTACATACGGTAGTTTTGTTTTGATGGGAGTAGACCCAGAACGCATTTTTGATATTGTCCATGAAGCAAATATGGGGAAGGTTTTCCCTGATGGGAAAGCTCATTTTGATCCAGTTACACACAAGATTTTAAAACCAGAAGACTGGGAAGAAAAATATGCTCCAGAACCTGCCATTCGACAGGAACTACAACGTCAGTTTAAAGCTTATGAGCGACATAAAGAAAGAAAAAATAAAAAATAAGAGAAAATTCTTTTCCCTGGATGAAAAATTCGGGGATTTTTTGAGCTGAAAAACCGAACAATTTTATATATATCACTAATTATTATTAGCATATTTATACTAGAAAAAGAAAAGAAAAAAATGAAAAGATAGTGAAAATAAAGCAACAGGAAATTATATTTCTTACAAAGAATAGTTAAAAAGCTAGATATATTACTGATATATCTAGCTTTTCTTTTAAAAAACATCAAAAAAAGACAAGTCAAATTATTTGATATTTGAAAGTTTATGTGTTAGAATAAATTCAGAAAGCGAATAAATATAAAATCCTCATGCTACTACAATATGCTCTTTTTTAAGGCAGAAAGTCAACTTGTTTATTTCAGGCCTGTTAACAAGTTGATGTGAGGAGTTCACTCTAGCTTTGAGGTTTAGTTATAAAATTGTGCACAATTGCTTTCCAAATTTTTATTATTTTAATTTTCAAGTTTAAAAATTAAAGAATTAAGAGGTTGAAATGAAGAAAAAATATACCTATTTGACAGCTTCTGTTTTAACAGCTGTAACAATGCTTCCAACTTTTGCACCAAGTGAAGCTCACGCTGCTTACAATTGGAATGGAAATAATAGCTACTATACAAGAACTAGCCGTCGTTCAAGCAATCGTACTTCTAACCGTACTACTGCAAATCGTAGCCGTACATCAAACTATACTGTAAGAAGTTACAGCTACAATAGTTATTACCCAAGCTATAACTATGGCTACAATAGCTACTACCCAAGCTATAACTATGGATATGGTAGCTATTACCCAAGTTACAACTACGGTTACAATAATTGGAATAACTACTATGGCTATGGCAACAGTAGCAACTACTATGGTTATAACTATTGGAATAATTACAACAACCTTGCTAGCGATGAAAACTATATTTACTGGAATGGCAATCACTACTACCGTATGAACGATGGTAGCTTCCGTATTTATCGTAACGGTCAGTGGAAACCTTTGACAAACAATAGTAATAACAACTCATCTACTAACAACTTGGAAAACGATCCTCACTATCGTTACGAAAATGGGTACCATTACTATGTATTGGACAATGGTGATTATTACTACTACCAAAATGGTAAGTGGGTATTGGTGAAAGATTCTGCTGATACAACACTAGCACAACCGGCAACACCTGCTGAACCAAAACCAGAACAACCAACAACTCCGGTTGAGCCAGCACAACCAAGTCAACCTGAAGTTCCTGCTCCAACACCAGCAGAACCAGAGACTCCAACACCAGCACCTAGTGATAAACCTGAAGAGCCGACAACACCAACTGAGCCACAACCAGCACAACCAGCACAACCAGCAACTCCAAGTGTTGACCTACCAGAAAATCCACCAATTAATGGTGCTGATAGTGAATTTGATCCATTCAAGCCATCAACAGAAACGCCAGTAGAACCAAAACCAGCAACACCAGCAACTCCAGCTATCCCAACAACGCCAGGTTTAGTAACGACTGATGAACCAAGTGAAAACCAAATCCCTGATTATGTTGAAAAACCAGCTGAAGGATTGGAACACTTGGCTTGGGCACCAAATGGACACACTCCAAAATTGGTTTACCCACCAGGTAAACCAGGTGATGAAGTCCTCAAGAATGATAAAAACTACTACTTCGACGGTAGTGCACATTACTACTATGTACCATCTAACTCAGAGCGTACAGGTTACTCAGCATACTGGAAGTGGCTTGGAGGAAAATGGAAACTTCAAGGGATGACTGATCCAAACGATCCAGCTCGTGATCCAAAACTTCACGAAAACACTGCTGATGACGAGTACATGTACAGTGACAAGAACTCAAGCGTGAAACTTTACTCAACTAACTTGGTAACAACTGCTAAAGCAGGTCAAGCATTGCCATTCAAGAATGTTGAAGAGTTCAAAAACTATGTTATCGAAAAAATGAATCCTAAGTTCCTTGATAACTCTGGTTGGGATGCTAAAGTTGAGTGGGAAATCGAAGATCCAGAAATCTTTGAGAAGACTAAAGAAAACCCATACGCTAAGGACTATGTCTTGATTGCAAATCTCAAGAGTGGTGTCGAAGACAAGAAATACAGTGATGTAGAATTTGGTTATGTGAAGTTTGTTTACCGTGTTGAAGCAACAAACGATACAAACTATGACTATGTTTCAAAAGCGAAAGAAGCTTTCGCTAAAATCAATGAGACTCGTAAAGCTCAAGGATTGAAAGAATTGACTTGGTCTGAAGACATTTATCAAAATCAAGCACTTCCAAAAGTAAATGAAATCTCACGTCAATACGATAGCTCAGGCTTTGTTGGACGTCGTGATGAAGATGCAGCTGTTGTCGTTAAGAAATGGGCAAACAGTGGTTTGAGAGACTTGCTTCTCGATCCAAATGTCACTGAAGGAGCTGTAGCAGCAGTAGTTGATGGAAACGGTGTATACTACTGGGCATACAGTTACAAATAATTCAATCTTTTGAGATTGACTACTTTCTAAATAAGATAGAGGCTTTAAACAATTGTTTAAAGCCTTTTTGTGACCCAATCAGGACAAACAAAAAGGAGCCAGAGGCTCCCTTTTTTAATGATTACAATGTTTTTTCACTTTCTCTCACGACCAGTAAATCGACTTTTGCATGGCGAAGAATATACTCAGATGAAGAGCCAACCAAGAGGCGTTCAAAGGCATTAAGCCCTGTTGCACCAACGAGAATCAGGTCAACATTTTCTGCGTCTGGAATAGTGCGGGCAAGGAGAGTTTTTGGATTTCCCATTTCGATGACGATGTGAATATCGGTCACACCAGCATCTCTTGCGCGCTTTTCGTACTCCTTCATCAGACTTTCAGCATCGACTTGGAGTTCTTCGTAAACTTCAGCATCAAAGGTAGACACGCTTTGAAGAGCGCGTGTGTCGATAACATGGGCAATGGTGAGCTTGGATTCGTTGCGTAGAGCAGTGTAAACACCTTTGACGAAAGCCAAATCCGCTTCTTTAGAACCATCAATTGCGACCATAACATTTTGGTAACGTTGTGCCATAATGAAACCTCCTGAAATTTTCTTACTGTTATTGTAACCCTTTTCACTAAAGAAGTAAAGTAAAAATCATATTTAAATAAATATTATTGGAGATTCAATTTGGTGGAGATATGTTAAAATAAAAGAAAACGAGCTAGTAGGAAAGACAGCGAGGGGATGAGAAAGTATGAAAGATTTTGTTCAAGCTTCTAAAAAAATAAGTTTTTTTATCATGGAATTATCCTTGCGTCACTTGTAGGTGAAGTAGTGATGCTTTGGCAGCTGGAAAGAGTCGTGCCCGTTCTCTATCCAGGATTTGTTGGTTTTCTTCTCGTTCACTTAGTCTACCACATCATTTTATTTGTGATTGCAAAGAGAAGTGGTCGCTTGGACTATCTGGTCACGTGGGGGCTCTTTCTCATGTTTAATCTTTTGTATGATTCCTTTTTAGCGCTGATCTTTCTAGGTATGTCTTTTGGTATGTGAGAAAATACTTCTGTATTCTAGTTGTTTAGATGGTGAGAACTTAGTCGTTGTGAGTTTTTTTCTTTGCTTGCTCATTTCAGGAAACTTGTCGCAATCCCTTTCTAGTGGTATAATGTTACTATCTCGATGAATTGAGGAAACAAGATGAAAGAATATAACAAGTCTAGTAAGTTAGAGCATGTTGCTTATGATATCCGTGGCCCTGTTTTGGAAGAAGCTATGCGGATGCGAGCAAACGGAGAAAAGATTTTACGTCTGAATACAGGGAATCCAGCAGAATTTGGCTTTACAGCGCCAGATGAGGTCATTCATGACTTGATTATGAATGCGCGTGATAGTGAAGGATATTCTGACTCCAAAGGGATTTTCTCAGCCCGCAAGGCCATCATGCAGTATTGCCAACTGAAGAAATTCCCTAATGTAGACATTGATGATATCTACCTTGGAAATGGTGTCAGTGAGCTGATTGTTATGTCCATGCAAGGACTTTTGGATAATGGCGATGAGGTCTTGGTGCCTATGCCAGACTATCCTCTCTGGACAGCCGCTGTCAGCCTAGCTGGGGGAAATGCTGTTCACTATATCTGTGATGAAGCTGCAGAGTGGTACCCTGATATTGACGATATTAAGTCAAAAATTACTTCCAATACCAAGGCAATCGTCCTTATCAATCCGAACAACCCAACTGGAGCCCTTTATCCTAAGGAACTCTTGTTGGAGATTATTGAGATTGCCCGTCAAAACGATTTGATCATTTTTGCGGATGAAATTTATGATCGCATGGTGATGGATGGGCATGTGCATACGCCTGTGGCAAGCTTGGCACCAGATGTTTTCTGTGTCAGCATGAATGGTTTGTCAAAATCTCACCGTATCGCTGGTTTCCGTGTAGGATGGATGGTCTTGTCTGGTCCTAAGCACCATGTCAAGGGCTATATCGAAGGTCTCAATATGCTGTCCAATATGCGTCTTTGCTCTAACGTTTTGGCCCAGCAAGTCGTACAAACTTCACTAGGTGGGCACCAGTCAGTGGATGAATTGCTCCTTCCTGGTGGACGGATCTATGAGCAAAGAAACTTCATTTACAATGCTATTCAAGATATCCCAGGTTTGTCTGCGGTCAAGCCGAAGGCAGGTCTTTATATCTTCCCTAAAATTGACCGCAATATGTACCGCATCGATGATGATGAACAGTTCGTTCTTGATTTCTTGAAGCAGGAAAAGGTTCTCTTGGTTCATGGTCGTGGTTTTAACTGGAAGGAACCAGACCATTTCCGTATCGTTTACCTTCCTCGTGTGGACGAATTGGCGCAAATCCAAGAAAAGATGACACGTTTCTTGAGTCAGTATCGTAGATAAGGCTTTCATAGGGAAAAGCAGGAAACATTTACTTAGAGCTATTGACAAATAGGTAAGAATCAGATAGAATAGTAAAGTATGTTTAGTAACTGATCACTTTATAGCCGGCTAAACGAATACAAAATCTATGAGGAGGTATTCATCGTGAAACGTACTTATCAACCAAGTAAACTTCGTCGTGCGCGCAAACACGGATTCCGTAACCGTATGTCAACTAAAAACGGTCGTCGCGTATTGGCAGCTCGTCGTCGTAAAGGACGCAAAGTTTTGGCTGCTTAATCCAAACGAATTCAACAAAGAAGTCAGTAGGAACTCGAGTCTACTGGCTTTTCTTTTGATTTCAAAGAGTGCATTGTCCACGAAATCGGTCATTTCAGATGAAACTCATGGAGGGCTCATTTAAAGGTCACATACAAAAAAACTCAAAACCAGAAATAAGTTACTGATTTTGAGTTTTTGTTTATTCTTTTAAGTGATAAGAGTAGCTAGCGACAACGACGTCTTCGTGCCATCTGAGAGCGTATTTTAGTTTGAGGCTCATTTGATTGTGCAGGATATTTTGCCAAGGCTTGTTAGGGATAAACTGTGGGACAAGGACTGTAACAGTGTAGTTTTTTTGCTTAGCTTCTTGGGCGATTCGTTTGACATACTTAACGCTAGGGGTGATGATGTCGCGGTAGCTAGTATTGATATTCTTCAGAGTGATATTTGGGAAGTAATCGGCAAATTCCTGAAGAATTTCTTGGTCTTTTTCTGCCGTTTCTTTAGTAGAAATGTGCATGGCTAACACTTCGTCACCGATACTTTGAGCGTAGTTAATGGCTCCGACACTTACTCGAGTAACATTTCCTACTAGGACAAGAACCAGATTGCCATCGTAGGTACGTTTTTCAATTCCTTCGTAGAGTCGTAGCTGTTTTGCCACTTTTTGGTAATGGCTGTGAATGGACAAAAAGAGGAAAGTTAAAACTAGGATAATTGGAAAGAAAGGCCAGATATCACCCAGTCTGAAGAGGAGTAAAATGAGGACAATAGCATAACAAATGATGGCCCCAAGGATATTAGCAAAGGCAGGTTTTAAGAAGTTTGCTCCTTTTTCCTTTTTCCAATGACGAATCATCCCAGTCTGAGAAAGGGCAAAGGGAACGAAGACCCCGATAGTATAAAGAGGAATCAAGCGTTCAGTATTCCCATTAAAAATGAGAAGAAGGATCATAGCTCCAAAGGCCAGAGTTAAGATACCGTTGGAGTAGCCAAGGCGATCCCCTTTTTCCATAAAGAGATGGGGCATGTACTTGTTTTTAGCCATATTGTATGCCAGCATAGGGAAGGCTGAAAAGCCAGTATTTGCAGCTACAGCTAGAATTAAGGCTGTCGAGAACTGGAAGAGATAGTAGCTAGCATGACCAAAGAATGAATCACCAAGAATGCCCTTGGCCATTTGCGAGAGGATGGTTTCTCCATTTTGAGGAGTGATGCCCATCCAGTAGTTTAGGAAGGTAATGCCTGCAAAAAGGAATCCTAAAATGAGGGACATGATGGTCAAGGTCTGAGCAGCATTCTTTTCTTTCGGAGTTTTGAAAAATGGTACCGCATTTGAAATAGCCTCAACCCCTGTCAGAGAGGCAGAGCCACTGGTAAAGGCTCTTAATAGGAGAACGATGGAAAGGCTCGGAACGGTTTGCCCAATGGTTGAAGTCGCCTGATAGTTTAGGGAACCTGTAAATAGTTGAAAGAACCCATAAAGCAAGAGAAAGACGGTACTGAAGATAAAGAGGTAGACGGGAATCATCAGAGAGCTGGCAGATTCTTTCAATCCTCTTAAATTCAAGAGCATGAGCAGGCAGACTAGGAAAATAGAGATATGAAGATTATAGGGATGGAGGGCAGGGATGGCTGCTGTAATAGCATCAGCTCCAGACGCAACGGATACGGCTACTGTCAGCATATAGTCAACAAGGAGACTGCCTCCTGCAATCAAGCCCAGTTCAGGGGAAAGATTTTCCCGAGTGACCATATAAGCTCCTCCACCTTGAGGATAGGCATGAATGATCTGACGATAAGAAATGGTCAAACTAGCGAGCAGTAAGAGGACAAAAATACCAATAGGGAGGCTCCACCAAATAGCGAGAGGAGACAGACTGACTAATACGAGAATGACTTGTTCGGGCCCATAGGCAATAGAAGACAGGGCATCACTGGATAACATTGCAAGTGCCTGCATTTTTCCCAACAATCCCCCTTCGCCGTCTGTGAGAGACTTGAGTGGTCGACCGATAAAGGTATATTTTAATTTTCTAAACATTTTCTTTTCCTTTGCTGAAAATTTCAATAAGTGTTATTATACTGCTTTGAAAAAGAGCAGTCAAGGGAGAATGATTGGTATTAGAATATTTTTACAAGCCGAGGGATGCTATTTTTGGTATAATAATGGAAGAAAATGAGGTTAGAAGAGATGATTTTTGATACGCACACACATTTAAATGTGGAAGAATTTACAGGCCGTGAGGCAGAAGAAATCGCCTTGGCTGCTGAGATGGGTGTGACGCGGATGAATATTGTTGGTTTTGACAAGCCAACCATTGAACGGGCCCTAGAGTTGGCAGATGGGTATGAGCAACTCTACGCAACTATTGGCTGGCATCCGACTGAAGCAGGGACATACACAGATGAGGTCGAAGCTTACTTGCTGGAAAAACTAAAACATCCAAAAGTTGTTGCCTTGGGGGAGATTGGTCTGGACTATCACTGGATGACAGCATCTAAGGAAGTACAGGAGCAGGTTTTTCGCCGTCAGATTCAGCTGTCCAAGGACTTGGATTTACCTTTTGTGGTCCATACCCGCGATGCGCTGGAAGATACTTATAAGATTATCAAGAGTGAGGGCGTCGGCCCTCGTGGTGGCATCATGCATTCATTTTCAGGTTCTCTGGAGTGGGCTGAGAAGTTTGTCGAGCTTGGTATGACGATTTCCTTCTCAGGAGTGGTGACTTTCAAGAAGGCGACAGATGTTCAGGAAGCAGCTAAAGAGTTACCTTTGGATAAGATTTTGGTAGAGACAGATGCCCCTTACTTGGCACCAGTTCCTAAACGTGGCCGTGAAAACAAAACAGCCTATACTCGCTATGTGATAGACTTTATTGCGGATTTGCGTGGGATGACGACTGAGGAGTTAGCCGCAGTAACAACTGCAAATGCAGAGCGTATTTTTGGATTGGAAAAACAATCATGAAAGAAAAAATTTCCCAAGTCATCGTAGTCGAAGGACGGGATGATACGGCCAATCTCAAACGTTACTTTGATGTAGAGACCTATGAAACACGAGGTTCTGCAATAAATGACCAGGATATAGAGCGGATTCAGCGCCTGCATGAACTGCATGGAGTCATTGTCTTTACAGATCCAGATTTTAATGGGGAGCGGATTCGTCGCATGATTATGACGGCCATTCCAACAGTACAGCATGCCTTTCTCAAGCGAGATGAGGCTGTTCCCGAATCTAAGTCCAAGGGACGTTCTCTGGGAATCGAACACGCCAGCTATGAAGATCTAAAAACAGCGCTGACTCAGGTGACAGAGCAATTTGAAAACGAGAACGAGTTTGACATCAGTCGTGGTGACTTGATTCGCCTAGGTTTCTTGGCGGGAGCAGACAGTCGTAGGCGCCGAGAGTATCTAGGCGAACAGCTCCGCATCGGCTATTCCAATGGAAAACAGCTGCTCAAGCGGTTGGAGTTGTTTGGAGTGACCTTGGCAGAAGTGGAAGAGGTGATAGCTAAGTATTCAGTCCAAGGGAGTCAGAAATGAAAAGAGTGATTATTACAGGTGGCAATAGTGGCATTGGTTATCAGGTTGCTAAACAGTTGGCTGAAAAAGGCTGGTCGGTAACTCTCTTTTGTAGACGGGAAGAAGCTGCGGAGCAAGCTTGTGAGGAAATTCGTCGACAGACAGGAAATCCACATGTAGATTATATCTTGGTTGATCTATCTGATATGAAGAGTGTCAGGGAAGCAGCGGAACAGTATATTCAAAAAGAAGACTTTCTAGACGTTCTAATTAACAATGCAGCTGACTTTGATTTGTCAGTTAAAAAGCCCATCCTGACTAAGGATGGTTTAGAAAAGCAATTTGCGACCAATGTTGCCGCCCCTTTCTTGCTTTCTATCTTGTTGAAAGGTTTGTTAGAAAAGTCTGAGAGTGGTCGGATTATTAATATTTCTTCTCAAGGGCTGATACTCTATCCTTTCATGAAACTTGATTTTGAAAATTTATCTGGTCAAAAACATTACAGTCCTGCTAAGACCTATTATCAAAATAAACTGGCCTTGTTGATGTTGTCACTTTATATGCGAGAACATTGGGAAGGTATCAAGGTTCAGGCAATCCGTGTGACCAATGTCAAAGTAGATATGCGTCGCTACAATCACCTCAGCGCTTTTATGAAAAATCTGTATAAAATTAAGTCAAAACTTTCGATTAGTCCTGAAGAAATGGCCAAAGTTTATACAGCTTTATCTACAGAAGATCGCTATGAAGGATTTTTGTATGACGAGAAATGCAAGGAAGTAAAAGCAAATGCACCTGCTTACGAAGAAGAGGAGCAAGAAAAACTCTATTCTTTGCTTGAGCACCTGACTTTCTCAAGAGACAATCCATAAAGGATGAGAAAAATAAATTTCATGGACTGCTTCAATAGTGGAAAGAAATTCAGATATTTAACTCTGTTTGGAGTGACCTTGGCCGAAGTGGAAGAAGTGATGGAAAGTTATGATAATAGCTAAGCACTCCCAAAATACCAGGGGAATGTGTTACAATAGAGGTAGTAACTATAGAAAAGAGAATAGATGAGAATTGCAGATTATAGCGTGACCAAGGCAGTGCTGGAGCGTCACGGTTTTACATTTAAAAAGTCCTTCGGGCAAAATTTCCTGACGGATACCAATATTCTTCAAAAGATCGTGGATACGGCTGAAATTGATAACCAGGTTAATGTCATTGAAATTGGGCCAGGAATTGGTGCTTTGACGGAGTTTTTGGCTGAGCGTGCGGCAGAGATTATGGCCTTTGAGATTGACCACCGTTTGGTACCGATTTTGGCAGATACTTTACGTGATTTTGACAATGTTACCGTAGTCAACGAGGACATTCTCAAAGTTGACTTGGCCCAGCATATCCAGAATTTCAAAAATCCTGACCTGCCCATTAAGGTGGTAGCCAACTTGCCTTACTACATTACGACGCCTATTCTCATGCACTTGATTGAAAGTGGCATTCCTTTTAGCGAGTTTGTGGTTATGATGCAAAAAGAAGTGGCAGATCGCATCTCAGCCCAACCCAACACCAAGGCTTACGGTAGTTTGTCGATTGCTGTCCAGTATTATATGACAGCTAAGGTTGCCTTCATCGTGCCTCGTACGGTCTTTGTGCCAGCCCCAAACGTGGACTCAGCCATTTTAAAAATGGTGCGCCGTCCAGAGCCTGCTGTAGCAGTGGAAGATGAGAACTTCTTCTTTAAGGTTTCCAAGGCTAGTTTCACTCATCGCCGCAAGACCTTGTGGAATAACCTGACAGGCTACTTTGGCAAGACTGATGAAGTCAAGGAAAAGTTGACCAAGGCTTTGGATCAGGCAGGCTTGTCTCCATCTGTGCGTGGGGAAGCACTTAGCTTGGAAGAATTTGCTAGCCTTTCAGATGCGCTTAAAGGACAAGGACTCTAAGATGCAGGGACAAATCATTAAAGCCTTGGCAGGCTTCTATTATGTGGAGAGTGAGGACCAAGTCTATCAGACACGTGCGCGCGGGAATTTTCGTAAAAAAGGCCACACGCCCTATGTTGGGGATTGGGTAGATTTTTCTGCAGAGGAAAATTCCGAAGGTTATATCCTCAAGATTCATGAACGGGAAAACAGTCTCGTCCGTCCGCCTATTGTCAATATTGACCAAGCTGTGGTGATCATGTCCGTCAAGGAACCTGATTTTAACAGCAATTTGCTGGATCGGTTCTTGGTTCTTCTGGAACACAAGGGCATTCATCCCATCGTCTATATTTCCAAAATGGATTTGCTGGAAGATAGCGAAGAATTAAGTTTTTATCAACAAACCTATCGTGCCATTGGTTATGACTTTGTGACCAGTAAGGAGGAACTCCTGCCTTTGTTGACAGGAAAAGTGACGGTCTTTATGGGGCAGACAGGTGTTGGAAAATCAACACTCCTTAATAAAATCGCACCAGACCTCAATCTTGAAACAGGAGAAATCTCAGACAGTCTGGGTCGCGGTCGCCATACTACTCGAGCTGTTAGTTTTTACAATCTCAATGGGGGTAAAATCGCGGACACACCAGGCTTTTCATCACTGGATTATGAAGTGTCAACGGCTGAAGACCTCAATCAGGCCTTTCCAGAGATTGCTAGTGTCAGTCGGGGCTGTAAATTCCGTACTTGTACCCATACCCATGAGCCGTCCTGTGCCGTCAAGCCAGCAGTAGAGGAAGGTATCATTGCCAGCTTCCGTTTTGACAATTACCTGCAATTCCTCAGTGAGATTGAAAATCGCAGAGAAACCTATAAAAAAGTCAGCAAAAAAATTCCAAAATAAGGAGAAACCGATGTCTCAATACAAGATTGCTCCGTCAATTCTGGCAGCAGATTATGCCAACTTTGAACGTGAAATCAAACACCTAGAAGCAACTGGGGCAGAATATGCCCATATCGATATCATGGATGGTCACTTTGTACCTCAGATCAGCTTTGGTGCAGGTGTGGTTGAAGCTCTTCGTCCCCATAGCAAGATGGTCTTTGACTGCCACTTGATGGTGGCTAATCCTGAGCACCATTTAGAGGACTTTGCGCGTGCAGGTGCAGATATCATCAGCATTCATGTCGAAGCAACGCCTCATATCCATGGTGCTCTTCAAAAGATTCGTTCTCTAGGTGTCAAGCCTTCTGTTGTCGTTAACCCTGGTACACCGGTTGAAGCTATCAAACACGTACTTCACCTAGTGGACCAAGTCCTCGTCATGACGGTTAACCCTGGCTTTGGCGGACAAGCTTTTCTGCCTGAAACCATGGATAAGGTTCGTGAGTTAGTTACCCTCCGTGAGGAAAAAGGCTTGAATTTTGAGATCGAAGTCGATGGTGGGATTGATGATCAAACCATTGCTCAAGCTAAAGAAGCTGGTGCGACCGTTTTTGTAGCAGGGTCTTATGTCTTTAAGGGAGATGTCAATGAACGAGTGCAAACGCTCAGAAAACAACTGGACTAGGGTTGCTGTTTTTGCAGGTGGAGACCGTGGCCATTATCGGACGGATTTTGATTGCTTTGTCGGTGTGGATCGCGGCTCGCTCTGGGTCTTGGAAGAAGACTTGCCTCTGGCTCTAGCAGTTGGGGATTTTGATTCGGTGACTGCAGACGAACGTCAGTTGATTCAAAAACGTGCCCAACATTTTGTTCAAGCCCAGCCAGAAAAGGATGATACGGATCTGGAACTAGCACTTTTAACGATTTTTGAAAAAAATCCTCAAGCCCAAGTGACCATTTTTGGGGCTTTGGGTGGTCGGATTGACCATATGCTGGCCAATGTTTTTCTGCCTAGCAATCCCAAGTTGGCACCCTATATGCGCCAGATAGCGATTGAGGATGGGCAAAACTTGCTTAGCTATTGTCCAGAAGGGACCAGTCAGCTTGAACCGCGTTCAGACTATGACTATCTAGCCTTTATGCCCGTGAGGGATAGTCAGTTGGCCATTATCGGTGCCAAGTACGAATTGACTGAGGAAAATTTTTTCTTTAAAAAAGTGTACGCTTCTAACGAATATATAGATAGGGAAGTTTCGGTGACTTGCCCAGATGGCTATGTAGTCGTACTGCATAGCAAGGACAGGAGATAGGATGGAGATTTTACTTGTTATTTTACTAGTTGCTAATCTTCTTGGGCTCTTTCTCATTTGGCAGAGGCAGGATAAGCAAGACAAATATCTAGTCAAGAGTTTGGAGGAACAGGCAGACAATCTTTCAGATCAATTAGATTACCGCTTTGAACAAGCCAGACAGTCTAGTCAGCTTGACCAAAAAAATCTTGAAGTGGCTGTCAGCGACCGCTTGCAGGAAGTACGAATGGAATTGCATCAAGGCTTGACTCAAGTCCGTCAAGAAATGACAGATAATCTCTTGCAAACCAGAGACAAGACTGACCAACGTCTCCAAGCTTTGCAGGAATCAAATGAGCAACGTTTGGAACAAATGCGTCAAACTGTCGAGGAAAAGTTAGAAAAGACCTTGCAGACACGCTTGCAGGCTTCCTTCGAGACAGTTTCCAAACAACTGGAGTCTGTCAATCGTGGCCTGGGAGAAATGCAGACAGTTGCCCGCGATGTTGGCGCACTCAACAAAGTTCTCTCTGGGACCAAGACGCGAGGGATTCTAGGAGAATTGCAACTGGGGCAAATCATCGAAGACATCATGACACCAGCCCAGTACGAACGAGAATTTGCAACGGTTGAGAACTCTAGCGAGCGAGTGGAGTATGCCATCAAGTTACCTGGACAGGGGGACCAGGAATATGTCTATTTACCGATTGACTCCAAGTTTCCACTGGCGGATTATTACCGCTTAGAAGAAGCTTATGAAGCAGGCGATAAGGACGAAATCGAACGTTGTCGTAAGTCACTTTTAGCTAGCGTCAAGCGCTTTGCCAAGGATATCAAGAGCAAGTATCTGGCGCCGCCTCGAACGACCAATTTTGGAGTCTTGTTTGTTCCAACAGAAGGACTTTACTCAGAAATCGTCCGCAATCCTGTCTTCTTTGATGATTTGAGACGGGAGGAGCAGATTATTGTTGCTGGTCCAAGTACCCTATCAGCCCTGCTTAACTCTCTATCAGTTGGCTTCAAAACTCTCAATATCCAAAAGAGTGCAGATCATATCAGCAAGACTCTTGCTAGCGTTAAGACTGAGTTTGGCAAGTTCGGGGGGATTTTGGTTAAGGCACAAAAACATCTTCAACATGCCTCTGGCAATATTGATGAATTATTAAACCGTCGTACCACAGCTATCGAGCGGACGCTCCGTCACATTGAGTTATCAGAAGGTGAGCCTGCGCTTGATCTACTCCATTTCCAAGAAGATGAGGAAGAATATGAAGATTAGTCACATGAAAAAAGATGAGCTGTTTGAAGGTTTTTACCTGATTAAGTCAGCTGACCTAAGACAGACGCGTGCTGGGAAAAACTACCTAGCCTTTACCTTCCAAGACGATAGCGGCGAGATTGAGGGGAAACTATGGGATGCCCAACCTCATAACGTTGAGGCCTTTACCGCTGGGAAGGTGGTCCACATGCAGGGACGTCGAGAAGTGTACAATAATACTCCTCAAGTCAATCAAATTACTCTCCGCTTGCCTCAGCCTGGGGAACCCAATGATCCAGCTGACTTCAAGGTCAAGTCACCAGTTGATGTCAAGGAAATCCGTGACTACATGTCGCAAATGATTTTCAAGATTGAAAATCCTGTCTGGCAGCGTATCGTTCGTAGTCTCTACACCAAGTATGATAAGGAATTCTACTCCTATCCGGCTGCCAAGACCAACCACCACGCCTTTGAAACGGGTTTGGCCTATCATACAGCAACCATGGTGCGCTTAGCAGATGCCATTAGTGAGATCTATCCTCAGCTCAACAAGAGCCTCCTCTATGCCGGGATTATGCTGCATGATTTGGCTAAGGTTATTGAGTTGACGGGACCAGACCAGACGGAGTATACAGTACGAGGCAATCTCCTTGGACATATCGCCCTTATCGATAGCGAAATCACTAAGACAGTCATGGAACTGGGCATCGATGATACTAGAGAAGAAGTGGTGCTACTGCGCCATGTCATTCTCAGTCATCATGGTCTCCTAGAGTATGGTAGTCCTGTCCGTCCACGCATTATGGAGGCAGAGATTATTCATATGATCGATAATCTCGATGCCAGCATGATGATGATGACAACAGCTCTTGCTTTGGTGGATAAAGGAGAAATGACCAACAAAATCTTCGCCATGGACAATCGTTCCTTCTATAAACCAGATTTAGATTAATAAATTAAGAAAAACGAGCATTTTTTACACAATAATGTTCGTTTTTTTATGTGAATATGGTATAATGGATAAAATATCAAAATTAAATGGAATGGTAAATAAAAATGAAATTAAGAAGAAGTGATCGGATGGTTGTCATTTCCAACTATTTGATTAATAATCCATACAAACTAACCAGTCTCAACACCTTTGCAGAAAAGTACGAATCTGCTAAATCCTCTATCTCAGAGGATATCGTGATTATCAAGCGTGCCTTTGAGGAAATCGAAATCGGCCATATTCAGACTGTGACTGGAGCAGGTGGTGGCGTTATCTTTACACCATCAATTTCGAGTCATGAAGCCAAAGAAATGATCGCAGACTTGCGTGACAAACTTTCAGAAAGCGACCGTATCTTGCCAGGTGGCTACATTTACCTGTCTGATTTGCTTAGTACGCCTGCCATTTTGAAAAATATTGGGCGTATCATTGCCAAGAGCTTTATGGACCAAAAAATCGATGCCGTTATGACAGTAGCAACAAAAGGTGTGCCACTCGCAAATGCAGTTGCCAATGTCCTCAACGTTCCATTTGTCATTGTGCGTCGTGACTTGAAAATTACCGAAGGTTCAACGGTCAGCGTCAACTATGTTTCAGGTTCCAGTGGTGACCGCATTGAGAAAATGTTCCTTTCAAAACGCAGTCTCAAGGCAGGCAGTCGTGTCTTGATTGTGGATGACTTCTTGAAAGGCGGCGGAACTGTCAACGGGATGATTAGTCTCTTGCGTGAATTCGATTCTGAACTAGCTGGTGTCGCAGTCTTTGCAGACAATGCCCAAGAAGAACGTGAAAAGCAGTTTGATTACAAGTCACTCTTGAAGGTTACCAATATTGATGTTAAGAACCAATCCATTGATGTTGAGATTGGAAATATCTTTGACGAAGACAAATAAGAGATAGAACTAAAGGTTGGAACGATTGTCCCAGCCTTTCTTTGCAAACAGAATAGAAGGACGCCTATGAAAACACCATTTATCAGCCGTGAAGATTTAGAAACAATTGTTGCAGAGTTCCCGACTCCCTTTCACTTGTATGATGAGAAGGGGATTCGTGAAAAAGCAAGAGCAGTCAACCAGGCCTTTTCCTGGAATAAGGGCTTTAAAGAATATTTTGCCGTCAAGGCCACTCCAACCCCAGCCATCTTGAAAATCCTCCAAGAGGAAGGTTGTGGTGTGGACTGTTCTAGTTACGTGGAGCTCTTGATGAGCCATAAACTGGATTTCCCCGGTTCTGAAATCATGTTCTCTTCTAACAATACCCCAGACCAAGAGTACGCTTATGCGCGTGAATTAGGTGCGACCATTAACTTGGATGCCTTTGAAGATATTGAACATCTGGAGCGAGCGGCAGGCATTCCAGAAATCATCTCTTGTCGTTACAATCCTGGCGGTGTTTTTGAACTGGGAACAGATATTATGGACAATCCTGGAGAAGCCAAGTTTGGCATGACCAAGGATCAGCTTTTTGAAGCCTTTGCGGTTTTGAAGGAAAAAGGAGCCAAGACATTTGGGATTCACTCTTTCCTAGCATCCAATACCGTCACCCATCTCTACTACCCAGAGTTGGCGCGTCAGCTTTTTGAATTAGCCGTTGAAATTAAGGAAAAGTTGGGTATTTCGCTAGACTTTATCAATCTTTCCGGCGGTATTGGTGTCAACTATCACCCAGACCAGGAGCCAAATGACATCGCTGTGATTGGTGAAGGAGTGCGTAAGGTTTATGAAGAAGTTCTTACACCAGCAGGACTTGGTCAGGTTAAGATTTTCACCGAATTGGGCCGCTTTATGTTAGCCCCTCACGGAGCTCTCGTCACAAGAGTCACTCATAAGAAAAAAACCTATCGTACCTATCTGGGTGTGGATGCATCAGCAGTCAACCTCATGCGTCCAGCCATGTATGGAGCCTACCACCATATCACCAATCTGACCCATCCAGATGGACCTATTGAGGTGGTAGATGTGGTTGGTTCACTCTGTGAAAACAATGATAAATTTGCAGTGAATCGCGAGCTACCTCATACAGAAATCGGTGATTTGCTAGTGATTCATGATACAGGTGCACATGGATTCTCCATGGGTTACCAGTACAATGCCAAACTACGCTCGGCAGAAATCCTCTATACCGAAGAAGGAAAAGCCCGCCAAATCCGCCGTGCAGAGCGCCCTGAGGACTATTTTGCAACCTTGTATGGTTTTGATTTTGAATCGGATCATTAAAAGAAATTGAAAATGAAAGTGAAAAACAGATTGCTTTCTAAAAAATAGACAAAAAACCTTGTTTTTCACCTTACTCGTGATATAATAAAACTATAAAACGGTTTCAAGGAAGGTGACGATATGTCTGAAGAAACAATTGACTATGGACAAGTGACAGGAATGGTGCATTCGACAGAGAGTTTTGGGGCGGTAGATGGCCCTGGGATTCGGTTTATTGTCTTTTTGCAGGGCTGTCACATGCGTTGCCAGTACTGTCATAACCCCGACACATGGGCTATGGAGACCAATAAATCACGCGAACGGACAGTAGACGATGTCTTGACAGAAGCCCTTCGATACCGTGGTTTCTGGGGAGACAAGGGAGGAATCACTGTTAGTGGTGGAGAAGCCCTCTTACAGATTGATTTCCTAATTGCCCTCTTTACCAAGGCCAAGGAAAAAGGAATCCACTGTACCTTGGATACCTGTGCCCTTCCGTTCCGTAATAAACCACGTTATCTCGAAAAGTTTAATAAACTCATGGCAGTGACAGACTTGGTTCTCCTGGATATCAAGGAAATCAACGAAGAACAGCATAAGATTGTTACAAGCCAAACTAATAAAAACATCTTGGCCTGTGCCCAGTACCTATCAGATATCGGGAAGCCTGTTTGGATTCGTCACGTGCTGGTTCCGGGATTGACAGACAGAGATGACGACTTGATCGAACTCGGTAAATTCGTTAAAACCCTCAAAAATGTTGACAAGTTTGAAATCTTGCCTTATCACACCATGGGTGAGTTCAAGTGGCGTGAACTTGGAATTCCTTATTCGCTTGAAGGGGTCAAACCTCCAACAGCAGATCGTGTCAAGAATGCCAAGGAATTGATGGATACAGAAAGTTACCAAGACTACATGAAACGTGTTCATGGATAAAAAAAGAAGCCCGATGGAGACATCGGGCTTTTGTGATGCATAAAAAGCCTAGCATTTCAGCTAAGCTTTTTTTCTTATTTTCTAGAATGTTGTTTACCAGCATTGCGTTTTTTATGTTTCTTATTAGTCATAATCGCAGTTGCTTGGTTTGGAGTGACATCTTTGCGTCCGCCTCCAGTTGAAAATGAACTTGCTTTTGGTGGATTTTTGGCAAATTCTTCACGAACTTTTTTGCGAAGTTTTGGACGAACAACATAGTTAACGATGAACTGTTGGAGAATCATCATGAAACCACCGACAACCCAGTAAAGCGTCACACTGGCTGGTGCGAAGAGGGAGAAGACGACAATCATGAGTGGACTCACGTAAATCATTCTTTTTAGTTGATCTCTTTGCATCTCGTCTTCTACTCCATGAAGTGAGAGGAGTGATTGGAGATAGTAGAGGATACCAGCGAAAGCGACAAGGAGCAGACTTGGTGAACCAAGATCGATACCCAAGAAGGTAGAGCTAGCTACTCCATCAGTGTATTGGGCTGCAAAGTAGATAGCAGAGAAGAAAGGCATTTGAATGAGGATAGGGAAACATCCTACACCACCGAACATGCTGATGCCGTGTTCTTTCTGAGCTGCAAAGAGAGCTTGTTGGGCTTCTAATTTTTCTTCTTGAGTTGTTGCCTCTTTAAGGCGTGTTTGATGTGGCTCAAGGACATGTTTGAGGGCATTCATCTTTTCAGAGTGAAGCGTTGCCTTCCATGATTGGTAGATACCAAGTGGCAAGATAATCAAGCGCACGATAATGGTTACGATAATGATAGCCACACCAAAGCCTAGACCTTTATCAGTAGCGAAGTATTTGATGGCTTCAGCCATAGGTGCTCCGATGGTATTCCAAATCAATCCTGTAGGTTGTCCTGTTGCTTTGTCTACTTGGACACAGCCTGTCAAGACGAGTAGCATAGCCACTCCCATAGCAGAGAGGGCAAAACGTTTAATAGATTTCAATGTTTTCATTCCTTCTTTAAAAATTGTACCTTTCTATTCTACTGTTTTTTTGTAAAATATACAATAGTTCTGGAGACCTAATTTGCGACTTTGAAGTCCGAATAGGATGAAAAGTTGCTCATTTGTACATCTAGATAGGTAACTTTTGAAAAAGGTGTCGGACCTTTTCGGATTTCTTGGATAAATTTTGCCATAGTGGCAGAGGAGTCTGCCTGAGCAAGAATTTCCACTGTGCCATCGTCGTTATTCCAGACACGACCAGTGATGCCACCGATTTCAAGAGCTAAAGTAACAACACCCCAACGAAAACCAACACCCTGCACCCTGCCTTGGGCAATCATTCTAACCTTTTGCATACCAAACCCCTTTGATTGTGTTATAATATTTCTATGACTATTATAACCTCAAAAGCCAATTCTGTGGTAAAAAATGCCAAGAAATTACATCAAAAAAAATATCGAAAGTCTGCTTATTTGATTGAAGGCTGGCACTTATTCGAAGAAGCTGTTCAAGCAGGAGTGACGATTGAAAAGGTCTTTGCCCTAGAAAGTTACCGAGATCAGCTAGTTGCTTTTCCTCAAACTATTTGGGTTTCAGAGGAGATTTTGCTAGATTTGGCAGATACGCAAACTCCTCAAGGCATTGTTGCAGTGATTCAAAAAGAAGAAGTGGGACTGCCTGATCTCCATCAGGGCAAGTATCTATTTTTAGAGGATGTTCAAGATCCTGGTAATGTGGGCACCATGATTCGGACGGCGGATGCGGCAGGTTTTACAGGGGTTATTGTTTCAGACAAGTCAGCAGATATATACAGTCTCAAGACCCTGCGTTCCATGCAAGGAAGTCATTTTCATTTGCCTATCTATCGTCTGCCTCTTGCCACCTTTGTAGAGGAGGCAAAGAAGAGCGATTTGCCCATTCTGGCAACGACCTTATCGAGAGAGTCAAAGGATTATCGTGAACTTTCTTCACTAGAGAACTTTGCTTTAGTCATGGGAAATGAAGGACAGGGGATTAGTTCTGTCATGGCTGAGAGTGCTGATCAGCTGGTTCATATTGGCATGAAAGGTCGAGCAGAAAGTCTCAACGTGGCAGTTGCAGCAGGTATATTGATGTTTTATTTCAGCTAATTTATAAAATCTTTGTTATAATCAAGACATATTTATAGAAAAAGGAGAATCAGAATGAATCAAACGATTATTCAAGAACGTTCAGGTCTCAATCAATTTTACGCTAAGGTTTATGCCTTTGTGGGACTTGGGATTGGTCTATCAGCTCTCGTGTCAGCTTTGATGTTGACAGTCTTTCAGTCCCAATTGGTCTACTTTTTAATGCATGGCCGTCTCTGGTTGATGATTGCAACTTTCGCAGAACTTGCTCTAGTCTTTGTTGCAAGTAGCATGGCTGCAAAAAATAGCCCAGCAGCTCTCCCAGTATTTTTAGTTTATTCTGTTTTAAATGGTTTTACCCTTAGCTTTGTCGTAGCTTTCTATACGCCGGGAACAGTTTTGTCAGCCTTTGTATCCAGTGCCCTACTCTTCTTTGTCATGGCGGCAATCGGAATTTTCACCAAGAAAGATTTGAGTGGAATAGGCCGAGCTTTGATGGCAGCGCTTGTTGGTCTCATCATTGCCATGGTTGTGAATCTATTTTTAGCCAATAGTTTCTTTGACTACATGATTAGTATTGCCATGGTCTTGGTTTTCTCAGGTTTGATTGCTTGGGACAACCAAAAGATTCGCTATGTTTATGAGCAGTCACGAGGACAAGTAGCGACAGGATGGGTCATCTCAATGGCGCTCAGCATCTATCTAGACTTTATCAACCTCTTCCTTAGCATCTTACGTATCTTTGGTCGAAACGATTAATGAATGACAGAGTCAGTGTTCAAAAGAGCACTGACTTTTTCTTATTTACTCTTTTCTTTTCTTGGAAATAGGTGTATAATGCTTTTAACTAATTTTTGAGGAGCTGTTTATGAAGAAAAGTTTTATTCATCAACAAGAAGAAATTTCCTTTGTCAAAAACACTTTTACCCAGTATTTGAAAGATAAGTTAGAAGTTGTTGAAGTTCAAGGTCCTATCTTGAGCAAGGTCGGGGATGGGATGCAGGACAACCTGTCAGGTGTCGAAAATCCAGTATCTGTCAAGGTTTTGCAGATTCCAGATGAAACCTATGAAGTCGTTCACTCACTGGCCAAATGGAAACGCCACACCTTAGCCCGTTTTGGTTTCGGTGAAGGTGAAGGTCTGTTTGTTCACATGAAGGCCCTTCGTCCAGACGAAGATTCGCTCGACGCGACCCACTCAGTTTATGTGGACCAGTGGGACTGGGAGAAGGTTATCCCAAATGGTCAACGCAATATCGCCTATCTCAAAGAAACTGTTGAGAAGATTTACAAGGCTATTCGTCTGACAGAGCTAGCCGTAGAAGCCCGCTACGATATCGAATCCATCTTGCCAAAACAAATCACCTTCATTCACACAGAAGAGTTGGTGGAACGCTATCCAGATTTAACACCGAAAGAGCGTGAAAATGCGATCTGTAAAGAGTTTGGTGCAGTCTTCTTGATTGGTATTGGTGGAGAGTTGCCTGACGGAAAACCTCATGACGGCCGTGCACCTGACTACGATGACTGGACTACAGAGTCTGAGAATGGCTACAAGGGACTAAATGGAGATATCCTAGTATGGAACGAATCTCTTGGCTGTGCCTTTGAGCTTTCCTCAATGGGGATTCGGGTAGATGAAGACACCCTTCGTCGCCAAGTGGCCCTTACAGGAGACGAAGATCGTCTGGAGTTGGAATGGCATAAAGCCCTGCTCAACGGCCTTTTCCCATTGACAATCGGTGGAGGGATTGGACAGTCTCGGATGGCCATGTTCCTTCTTCGTAAGAAACACATCGGAGAGGTTCAGACTAGTGTTTGGCCGCAAGAAGTCCGCGACACTTATGAAAATATCTTGTAGAAAATCGAACCGTAAGGTTCGGTTTTCTTTCTCTTTTTTCCCATAATTTGGTATAATAAACGGTATGAAAATCGTATCAGGAATCTATGGAGGGCGTCCTCTCAAGACGCTAGAAGGCAAGACGACGAGGCCGACATCTGATAAGGTGAGAGGAGCTATCTTTAACATGATAGGTCCCTATTTTGAGGGTGGTCGTGTCTTGGATCTCTATGCTGGCAGTGGCGGTCTGTCTATTGAAGCTGTGTCAAGAGGGATGTCCAGTGCTGTCTTAGTGGAACGGGAGCGAAAGGCACAAGCTATCATCGCTGAAAATATCCAGATGACCAAGGAAGTTTCCAAATTTCAGCTCTTAAAGATGGAGGCTGAACGGGCCTTGGAGCAAGTGAATGGTCCCTTTGACCTGGTTTTTTTAGACCCTCCCTATGCCAAGGAACAAATCGTTGCAGATATCGAGAAAATGGCAGAAAGAAACCTTTTCTCCGAAGAGGTCATGGTTGTCTGTGAAACCGATAAGTCTGTAGAACTTCCAGAAGAAATCGCCTGCTTAGGCATCTGGAAGGAAAAAATATATGGGATTAGTAAGGTGACGGTCTATGTCAGATAAAATTGGATTATTTACAGGTTCATTTGATCCGATGACAAATGGACATCTGGATATCATTGAACGTGCCAGCAAACTCTTTGATAAGCTCTATGTCGGGGTGTTCTACAATCCCCACAAACAAGGCTTTCTCCCTGTTGAAAACCGTAAACGAGCAGTCGAAAAAGCGGTGGCGCATTTAGATAATGTAGAGGTGCTGGCTTCTCATGACCAACTAGTCGTCGATGTTGCAAAAAGACTGGGTGCTAAGACCCTTGTCCGTGGCTTGCGAAATACCACCGACTTGCAATATGAGTCTAGTTTTGATTACTACAATCATCAACTGGCTCCAGAAATCGAAACCATTTACCTATATAGCCGCCCAGAGCATCTTTATATCAGCTCTTCGGCCGTGAGAGAACTTCTGAAGTTTGGTCAGGAGATTCAGCAATATGTCCCAAATAGTGTTGTGGAGGAATTAGAACATGAAGAAAAAAACTAGATGGCCCTTATATGTCATCCTAGCACTAATATTGACGTTTTTAGCCTTTGTAGTACCTTTACCATACTACATAGAAGTTCCAGGTGGAGCGGAAGATATTCGTCGCGTTTTGAAAGTCAATGAAACAGAAGACACAGAAGCAGGAGCTTACCAGTTTGTAACAGTCGGTATTCGACACGCAACCCTATCGCATCTTGTCTATGCTTGGTTAACGCCTTTCACAGATATTAGAAGTGCCAAGGAGACTACGGGTGGCTCTACTGATGCAGAGTTTATGCGGATCAATCAGTTCTACATGCAAACTTCTCAAAACATGGCCAAGTATCAAGGATTGAAGACGGCTGGGAAAGATATTGAACTCAAGTATCTGGGAGTTTATGTCTTGACCGTGACGGACAATTCAACTTTTAAGGGCATTCTGAACATTGCAGATACCGTGACGGCTGTTAATGACAAAACATTTGACAGTTCAAAAGACTTGGTCGACTATGTCAACTCTCAACAATTAGGAGATACGGTCAAGGTAACCTATGAAGAAGACGGAAAAGTCAAGTCTGCAGAAGGTAAAATTATCACTCTCGAAAACGGAAAAAACGGGATTGGAATTGGTTTGATTGACCGTACGGAAGTGACCAGTGACGTTCCAATTCGCTTTTCAACAGCTGGTATCGGCGGCCCAAGTGCCGGTCTCATGTTTAGTCTCGCTATTTATACCCAGATAGCAGATCCAGGACTTCGTAATGGCCGCATCGTTGCGGGAACGGGAACTATTGATCGCGATGGAAATGTTGGCGACATCGGTGGAATTGATAAAAAAGTAGTTGCAGCCTCTCGTCAGGGAGCCAACATCTTTTTTGCTCCTGACAATCCAGTCACCGAGGAAGCAAAAAAAGCAGATCCCAATGCGAAAAGCAACTATGAAACAGCCCTAGAAGCTGCTAAAACGATCAAAACAGAGATGAAAATCGTTCCCGTTAAGACTTTGCAGGATGCAATTGATTACCTTAAAAACAATCCCTAATTCGTAGAAAAATTGAAAACTAGCGCGCAAGCGGATAAGATGGTATAATAGTCAAATGGTTCAATTATTATTCACTCTAAGTAGTCATATACTCTTTATTTATTTGAGTTTTTACCTTTTGAAGGATCTTGTGAGATGGGAAAAGGTTTTAAAAGTGACCGGTACTAACACAAAAAAAGTTCGTTTGTTGGTAGGCTTCTTTAGTATTGTGATGGGCTACATCTTGAGTTCATTCTTTATCAGTTTGTACCAACTGTGGCAAGAAGCACTTAGAGGACTATTATAAAATCAAAAGTAAAGGAAACAACTATGGAAAAAATTGTGGTTCAAGGCGGAGATAATCGTCTGGTCGGGAGTGTGACGATCGAGGGAGCAAAGAATGCAGTCTTGCCCTTGTTGGCAGCGACTATTCTAGCAAGCAAGGGTAAGACAGTCTTGCAGAATGTCCCAATCTTGTCAGATGTTTTCACCATGAATCAAGTAGTTCGTGGTTTGAATGCCAAGGTGGACTTTGATGAGGAAGCACATATTGTCGAGGTTGATGCGACTGGTGATATCACGGAGGAAGCTCCATACAAGTATGTCAGCAAGATGCGTGCATCGATCGTCGTCTTGGGACCAATCCTTGCTCGTGTAGGCCATGCCAAGGTATCCATGCCAGGGGGATGTACCATCGGGAGTCGTCCCATCGACCTCCACCTCAAAGGTTTGGAAGCTATGGGAGCTAAGATTACCCAGACAGCTGGTTACATCGAAG
Source organism: Streptococcus sp. D7B5 (assembly GCF_029691405.1). Classification (NCBI taxonomy): domain Bacteria; kingdom Bacillati; phylum Bacillota; class Bacilli; order Lactobacillales; family Streptococcaceae; genus Streptococcus; species Streptococcus sp. D7B5. The sequence goes on along the minus strand of NZ_CP121467.1, from coordinate 1,207,469 downwards.
CCAAGGCAGAACGCCTGCATGGCGCTCATATCTACATGGACTTTCCAAGTGTCGGTGCAACACAAAACCTGATGATGGCAGCGACTCTAGCTGATGGTGTGACGGTCATTGAAAATGCTGCGCGTGAGCCGGAAATTGTTGACCTCGCTATCCTTCTTAATGAAATGGGAGCCAAGGTCAAGGGAGCTGGTACTGAAACAATCACAGTAACTGGTGTCGAGGAACTCCATGGTACGACTCACAGTGTTGTACAGGATCGTATCGAAGCAGGAACCTTTATGGTAGCGGCAGCTATGACTGGTGGAGATGTCCTCGTTCGTGATGCAGTCTGGGAACACAATCGCCCCTTGATTTCAAAACTCCTTGAAATGGGCGTTGAAGTGACAGAGGAATCAGAAGGCATTCGTATTCGTTCTCAACTTGAAAATCTCAAGGCTGTTCATGTAAAAACCTTACCACATCCAGGATTCCCAACAGATATGCAGGCGCAATTTACAGCTCTGATGACAGTCGCAAAAGGGGAATCCACCATGGTGGAAACAGTGTTTGAGAATCGCTTCCAACACTTAGAGGAAATGCGCCGTATGGGCTTGCACTCAGAGATTATCCGTGACACAGCTCGTATTGTTGGGGGACAGGCTTTACAGGGGGCAGAAGTTCTATCAACGGACCTTCGTGCCAGTGCGGCCTTGATTCTGACAGGTTTAGTAGCGCAAGGGGAGACAGTTGTTGGTAAATTAGTCCACCTTGATAGAGGTTACTACCGTTTCCATGAGAAATTGGCTCAGCTAGGAGCGAAGATTCAGCGAATCGAGGCAAATGATGAAGAAGAATAAAAACTTACGCTATGTACTCCGTCGTTTACTGTTGATTTTTATCGTACTATTGCTAGGCTTTCTGGCTTTAGGAATCGGCTTGATGGTTGGCTATGGTATCCTAGGAAAGGGACAGGATCCATGGGCTATCTTGTCTCCAGCAAAGTGGCAGGAATTGATTAGCAAATTTACAGGAAATTAGGCTGGGAGACCAGTCTTTTTCTAAAGAAATAAGGAGAAAAATGGATAAAAAAACAAGACAAGCTCTGATAGGGTTACTTATATTCTTACTCTTGGCTGCTGGAAGCTACTATATCAAGCAGATGCAGACAGCGCCAAACACCCCTAGAACCAAGGTTAGTCAGAAAAAACAAGCTTCAGAAGCTCCCAGTCAGGAGCTGGCTGAAAGTGTCTTAACTGAGTTAATCAAAAACCAAATCAAGGGGGGGCTTGAGTGGAATGGAGCAGGAGCCTTTATTGTCAATGGCAATAAAACCAATCTAGATGCCAAGGTTTCTAGCAAACCCTATGCGGATAATAAAACAAAGACAGTGGGAAAAGAAACAGTTCCAACGGTTGCCAATGCCATCTTATCCAAAGCGACTCGGCAGTATAAAAATCGTGAAGAGACTGGAAATGGCTCCACCTCTTGGACGCCACCAGGATGGCATCAGGTCAAGAATCTAAAGGGGTCCTATACACATGCAGTTGATAGAGGACACCTGCTGGGTTATGCTTTGATAGGTGGTTTGGATGGTTTTGATGCCTCTACCAGCAATCCCAAGAATATTGCAGTTCAGACAGCTTGGGCTAACCAAGCGCAGGCTGAGGATTCGACAGGTCAGAACTACTATGAGAGTTTGGTCAGAAAAGCCTTGGACCAAAACAAGAGGGTCCGTTATCGCGTGACGCTCCACTATGCGACAAATGAGGACCTAGTTCCATCCGCTTCACAAATCGAAGCCAAGTCTTCAGATGGCGAATTGGAATTCAATGTCCTAATCCCCAATGTTCAAAAGGGAATCCAGCTTGATTACCGAACAGGGCAAGTAACAGTGACGGACTAGAAACAATAGATACTATAAAAACAGCTCCTTTGTCTTTTAGAGGCAGGGGAGCTGTTGTTTAAATGAAAAATAATGTGAATCCTGAGAGATTTTATGATATAATGAAACACAAGATACTATTTTAGGAGAAGGACTATGGAAGACCCGAGCAGTCAGAATTTGTTGCTACAGTTTGTATTGTTATTTATCTTGACCTTGTTAAATGCTTTTTTCTCAGCCACTGAAATGGCAATGGTGTCACTAAACCGTTCCCGAGTTGAGCAAAAAGCAGAAGAGGGAGACAAACGTTACGTCCGTTTGTTAAAGGTACTTGAAAATCCTAACCACTTTTTATCAACCATTCAAGTCGGTATCACCTTGATCACGATCTTGTCAGGGGCAAAATTGGCAGATACACTTGGACAAGTAATTGCCTCTTGGATGGGGAATGGAGAAACAACTTATGCCATTGCAAGTTTCCTCTCTTTGGCATTCTTGACCTACATCTCTATTGTTTTTGGTGAACTCTATCCTAAACGGATTGCCCTTAATCTAAAAGATGCCTTAGCCATTCGCTCTGTTCCGATTATCATTGGGCTTGGGAAGATTGTCAGTCCCTTTGTCTGGTTGTTATCTGCTTCAACCAATCTCTTGAGTCGTTTAACGCCAATGACCTTTGATGATGCGGATGAAAAAATGACTCGAGATGAAATTGAGTACATGTTGACCAAAAGTGAGGAGACTTTGGATGCAGACGAAATCGAGATGTTACAAGGGATCTTCTCTCTAGATGAGCTGATGGCGAGAGAAGTCATGGTTCCTCGGACAGATGCCTTTATGGTGGATATTCAGGATGATAGTCAAACCATTATCCAAAGTATTTTAAAACAAAACTTTTCCCGTATCCCAGTTTATGATGGGGATAAGGACAATGTGATTGGTTTGATTCATACCAAGCGTTTGCTAAACGCTGCCTATGCAGATGGCTTTGAAAATATTGTCTGGAAGAAGATCTTACAAGATCCACTCTTTGTTCCTGAAACCATTTTTGTGGATGACTTGCTAAAAGAATTGCGAAATACCCAAAGACAAATGGCCATTTTGCTCGATGAATATGGTGGTATGGCTGGTTTGGTAACTCTGGAAGATCTTTTAGAAGAGATTGTCGGTGAGATTGATGACGAGACCGATAGGGCAGAAATCGAAGTCCATCAAATCGGTGAGGACACCTATATTGCACAGGGAACCATGAATCTTAACGACTTCAATAACTACTTTGGTGTCGAACTAGAAAGCGATGATGTGGATACCATCGCCGGTTATTATTTGACGGGTGTTGGTACGATTCCAACCACTGAGAAAATCAGTTACCAACTGGTCAGTCAAAACAAGCAAGTCGTCCTGACCAACGATAAGGTGAAAAATGGACGTGTTACCAAGGTAAAAGTTCAAATCACAGAACTAGAACCTGAAGAAGAAACAGAATAAAGCAGTGACTTGAGTCACTGCTTTTTGTAAATCTAGATGGTAGGTTCAGTTATCCCACTTATTAGGAATAATAAAAAAGCCCGGTTTTACGAGCTTTTCATTTGGTTAATTCCTGTTAATTCAGGTACTGAAAGGCGGTAGACGGATTTGAACCGACGATCAAGCTTTTGCAGAGCCGTGCCTTACCACTTGGCTATACCGCCTCAACGTTTATTATTATACCTTGAAAATCATTTCTCGTCAATAGTTTCTTATTCTAAAATCCAATTTAGGAAAACAGATGATGATCGAAGAAGTGAGAAAAAGCTTGTAAAAATCCCGTTCTAAAGAGGGTTGGACTAGAAAGTATTTCTTGCAGAAACAAACAAAGAATGCAAGAATTTTGACAAATAGAAGTTTTTTGAGGAAATGCGCCTAAATATTCTGAAAATTCGTTTACTTTTTAAAAAATATATGTTATAATTTCCAATAAGCCTAAATTTTTCAAGAGGAGTTAAAAACATGAAAAAAAGTAGAGTATTTGTTGCAGCAGGAGTTGCTTTATTAGCAGCAGGAGTACTAGCTGCTTGCGGTTCTTCAAAATCATCTGATTCAACAGCGCCAAAAAATTATGGCTATGTTTATTCAGCTGACCCAGAAACTTTGGATTACCTCATTTCAGGGAAACAAAGTACTAAGATTGCCACTTCAAATGGTATCGATGGACTCTTCACAAACGACAAGTATGGGAATCTAGTCCCTGCAGTTGCAGAAGACTGGTCAGTTTCAAAAGACGGTTTGACTTATACCTACAAGATTCGTAAAGGAGTCAAATGGTTCACATCTGACGGAGAAGAGTATGCTGAAGTGACAGCCAAAGACTTTGTAAATGGTTTGAAACACGCAGCTGATAAAAAATCAGAAGCAATTTACCTAGCAGAAAATTCTGTTAAAGGATTGTCTGATTATTTAGCAGGTAATACAAAAGACTTTTCTTCAGTAGGTGTAAAGGCAGTTGATGATTATACTCTTGAGTATACTTTGAACCAACCAGAACCATACTGGAACTCTAAGATGGCCTACGCAATCTTCTGGCCATTGAACGAAGAATTTGAAAAATCAAAAGGATCTGACTTTGCTAAAGCGACTGACCCTACATCATTGCTTTACAATGGACCATTCTTGCTGAAAGGTTTGACTGCTAAGTCATCTATCGAGTTCGCTAAGAATGAAAACTACTGGGATAAAGATAATGTTCATATTGATAAAGTAACCCTTGCTTACTATGATGGTTCAGACCAAGAGTCAATTGAACGTAACTTTACAAGTGGAGCTTATAGCTATGCCCGTCTTTACCCAACAAGTTCAAACTACTCTAAAGTAGAAGAAACCTACAAGGAAAATATCTTCTACACCCCATCAGGACCTGGTATTGGTGGTTTGGGTGTGAATATTGACCGCCAAGGTTACAAATACACTTCTAAGACAACTGATGAAGAGAAGACTTCTACTAAGAAAGCCCTCCTTAACAAGGACTTCCGTCAAGCCTTGAACTTTGCCTTTGACCGTACGTCTTACTCAGCTCAAGTAAATGGTAAAGAAGGTGCTCCTCGTGCCGTTCGTAACCTCTTTGTAAAACCTGACTTTGTCTCTGCAGGTGAAAAAACTTTCGGTGACTTGGTAACTGAAAAGATGGCTGCTTACGGTGATGAGTGGAAGAATGTAAACTTTGCGGATGGTCAAGATGGACTCTTCAACGCCGATAAAGCCAAAGCTGAATTTGCCAAAGCCAAAACAGCATTGGAAGCAGAAGGTGTAAAATTCCCTATCCATTTGGATGTTCCAGTAGACCAAACAGCTAAAAACTATATCGCACGTATTCAATCCTTCAAACAATCCGTTGAAACAGTGCTTGGAGAAGGCAATGTAGTCATCGATATCCAACAAGTTTCTAAAGATGAGTTTACTAATATTACCTACTATGCGGCGAATGCAGCAGCAGAAGACTGGGATCTCTCAGGTGCCGTTGGATGGAACCCTGACTATGAAGATCCATCAACTTACCTTGATATCTTGAAGACAACGAATGCTGAACAAACAAAAACATACATGGGTTACGAAGGTGCGGATAATGCTGCAGCAGCTCAAGTTGGTTTGAAAGAATACGATAAGCTAGTTGATGAAGCTGCTAAAGAAACAAGCGACTTGAATGTTCGTTATGAAAAATACGCAGCTGCTCAAGCTTGGTTGACAGATAGCTCACTCATCTTGCCAGCTATGTCATCAACTGGTGCTGCACCATTCATTTCTCGTGTTGTGCCATTCTCTGCATCATATAGCCAATCTGGAGACAAAGGCTCAGATGTATACTTCAAGTATATTCAGTTACAAGACAAGGTTGTAACCAAAGCTGACTATGAACAAGCTCGTGAAAAATGGCTCAAAGAGAAAAAAGAATCAAACGAAAAAGTTCAAAAAGAATTGGCTAATCACGTTAAATAAATAACTCTCAAGAGAACTTTCTCTCCATGAGGAGAAGGTTCTTTTGGGATTTTAAAAGGAAACGATATGAAGAAATATATTTTTATGCGTGTATTGCGTTCATTGTTGTCTATTTTCTTGGTGACAACCTTGACCTACACAATTATCTATACGATGGTTCCTCGAAAATTGATTTTCAAGCAGGATACCAACTATAACAAGATTGCAACGACGCCGGACAAGCGGGATAATTATGAAAATACCGTTTATGAACGGATGGGCTATATCGAGTACTACGATACCAAAGAGTTGCAAGAAAGAGCGAGCACGATGGATTCGTCTGTAACAGTGGATGCCAATGATACCAATAAGGCAATCTACGAAAAATACATCAACCAACTAGGAAATGGTTGGACACTCGGTGTGTTCTCAGAAAGTGGTCAATTCTATGCTACGCGTGAAATTCCAATTTTTGAACGTGTTTTCAAATTCTATGCCAACTTGATTGATATTGATCATCCAAACAAGATCCAGGACCCTGAAAATCCAAACTTGGAACGCTATCTTCGTTTTGAAAATGACCCTGCTATCGGTTGGTCATTGGTTGGCTCAGGTACAAAACATAAATACCTTTTGTATTTCAACAATCAATTTCCATTTGTACACCAAAACTTTGTGAACATTAACTTGGGTGACTCTTACCCAACTTATGCAAACACACCAGTGCTTCAAGTTATCACACAAGGTCAGGGACAAACTAAGACATCAGAAGTTCAATTCCCTACAGGTAAAAAGACTTCATCTGTAGATATCTACTCTCGTACCTACAAATCTCCAAGTCAAGCAGATGCGCGTGAGGTAGCCAACTATGGTAAGGATGATCCATATACAGCTACAGAAAGCAATTACCAATACCCATCAATGATTGCAAGCTCAGCGGTTGCTGGTTTGATTGGTTTGATTATTTCGTATGCGATTGCGATTCCACTTGGATCTGCTATGGCTCGCCACAAGAATACTTGGATTGATAGCTTCTCGACAGGTGCTCTAACCTTCTTGCTTGCCCTTCCAACGATTGCCTTGGTTTATATCGTGCGCTTGATTGGATCATCTATCGGTCTGCCAGATTCATTTCCTATCTTGGGAGCAGGGGACTGGCGTTCATATGTCTTGCCAGCAGTCATTCTAGGTTTGCTGGGTGCACCAAGTACAGCTATCTGGATTCGTCGTTACATGATCGACTTGCAATCTCAGGACTTCGTACGTTTTGCTCGTGCCAAAGGTTTGTCTGAAAAAGAAATTTCAAATAAACACATCTTTAAAAATGCCATGGTTCCTTTGGTTTCAGGTATTCCTGGTGCCGTAATCGGAGTTATCGGTGGTGCAACATTGACAGAAACGGTCTTCGCTTTCCCAGGTATGGGTAAAATGTTGATTGACTCTGTTAAGGCATCAAACAACTCAATGGTAGTTGGTCTTGTCTTCATCTTCACATGTATTTCTATCTTCTCACTCTTTGTAGGTGATATCTGGATGACCATGCTTGACCCACGTATTAAATTGACAGAGAAAGGAGGCAAATAATGTCAACAATCGATAAAGAAAAATTTCAGTTCGTAAAACGTGACGATTTTGCCTCTGAAACAATTGATGCTCCTGC